>DVJE01000036.1 GCA_018716975.1 Candidatus Gallacutalibacter stercoravium
AGCAAGGTATAACTCTGCCCTTTTTCAGTTAATCTCTAAATTTTATATAGCTTTTAAAGGCGTATTCTACCCATTTTATAATGGGCGGAATACGCCTTTTTGCATTTGCTAGAAAAAACAAATACAAACGGCGGTCAATGATAAAAATCCATTTCATTATTGCGCCCGTTGATGGCGGGCTATGGTAACGAAAAAGAAGAGCCCTTGAAATGGATACAAAATGTGCTGCTAAAACTAGTTTCTATTATCACACCAAAAATCACAAAATGTCTTTAGCATGTTGTGGCGAAAAGATATGCAGTGGAGGACGTCTATTGATTATGAACGATAACAAAACAGCGCTTTATACAAGGGATAAACGAGAAATTGTATTGTGGGATGTTATCAAACTTTTACTTAGAAAATTTTATTGGATTTTGTTTAGTGGTATTATTTTGGGCCTAGTCGTATATCTTGTGGTAACTTTTTGTGTTACACCAACATATGAATCACGTGTAAGCTTTTATGTATACAACCGTTCAGATAGCACCTTAAATTCCGGCTCAGTCAATCAAAATGATTTGCAAGCAGCTGAAAGCTTAGCTGAGACTTATACGCAAATTCTGGGAAGTAATTCGGTGCTAGATGCGGTGTTGCTGGATTTGGGCAGCGATGTTAATCTTACGAGAAAAAATCTTAGTGAAATGGTGAAGATTTCGGTTGTGCCCAATACGCAGCTTCTTGAAGTAATTGTTTCATCAAATGATGCGGCATTTGCCTGTGAGGTGGCCGATTCTTTCGTTCAGGTAGCTCCAACAGAGATTGAACGTATTACAAAGGCTGGCAGTTTAGAGGTTGTGGATCGACCAGAGGTTGCGCTGGAAAAATCAGCGCCGAGAACATTGTTCAGTACAGTGATAGGCTGTGTTATAGGGGCAGTTTTGAGCGCGATTGTAATCATATTAAAGATGTTTTCTGATACAACGGTTTATTTGCCCGAGGATATTGAGAAAGCGGCGAACGTTATCATTTTAGGGGAGATTCCAGAAATTGATATGACAGAAAATAAGCACTTTAACTGGAGCTTAACGAATGGAGGTGTAATCCTCAATGATAAAAAAGAAGATCAGAAAACGGGAGACTACAGCGAACAAAATAGCAGCCAGCAGGCCGCTCATTAACGATGAAACACCGTTTGCAGTGCGGGAAGCATATGTGAAATTGCGAACCAATTTGAGGTTTTGTGTAACAGCGGATAAGGAGAGGCCTTGTAAAGTTTTTGCATTTACCAGCCCCAAACCGCAGGAGGGGAAAAGCTTAACTTCGGCCAACACTGCAATTAGCTTTGCAATGTTGGGCAAAGAGACGTTGCTGGTTGATACAGACTTGCGAAAACCGGTGCAGCATCGGATTTGGAGGATTCCATACACCACTGGATTGTGCGATTACTTGGCAAGAATCTGTCCGCTTGAACTTATTAAAGTGAACGATTTGCCATTGTCAATCGCCTGTACTGGCACGATACCGCCCAACCCTTCAGAATTACTTTCTTCGGACAGAATGAAACAATTTGTTGAATATTGTTCAGAGCGTTACGACTATGTCATTTTGGATACACCCCCAATTAATACTGTGGCTGATGCGCAGATTATTTCGACTTTTGTAGATGGCGTAGTAATAGTGGCAAAATCCGGAAGTACCACGTCTGACGAGTTAAATGCCGCTATTGAAGCAGTACACCATGCAGGCGGTAATCTGTGCGGTGTGGTGTTAAATAATCTGAATATGAAATCCCTGAAATCTTCATACCGATATAAATCCAATCACGGTGATGAGTATAGTGAGTATTATCAGACGCAAAGAACGGAATAGGGCGGCAATTGATTTTACCTTAGACTATCATGCGCATATTTTGCCCGGTTGTGATCACGGGAGCGATAGCCTGGAAACGTCGCAAAAGCAGATCGCAATGGCAAAAGCAGCCGGCATAAAAACAATCTGTGCAACACCACATTTTTATCCCAATAGGGATACCACGCACTCTTTTTTGCTTAGGCGGCAACTTTCATATGAAAAATTGAGCCCTTATCTTGTGAAGAGTGATCCTCAGATATTACTCGGTGCAGAGGTTTTAATCTGTGATGCAATTGAGAACATGGATGAATTATATAGCCTGTGCTTAGAAGGCACAAATGAACTCTTAATAGAAATGCCGTTTTATAAATGGCCATCCTCCATATGGGCTACGATATACCACTTAAATGATAGGGAAGATATTCGGCCCGTAATCGCGCATGCAGAACGGTATCCTGCTGAGAATATCGAGTTGTTAATCCGAGAGGGAATATCGCTTCAGTTAAATGTTGATTGTCTATTAAAACCTTTTAAAAGAAAAAGGTACTTTTCTTGGATTGAAAATGGGTATGTGGCTTATCTTGGCAGCGACATACATACGACAGGTGCAAATTATCAAGATTGGATAAAGTGCAAAAATGCAGTAAATGCCTTTTGCAGTAGATAGGAATGAGAAATTTGGACGATTCGAAGAGCACGCAGCCTTTGGTTTCTGTAATTATGCCTTGCTACAATTCAGAAAAGTACATAGCCGAAGCAATTCGATCGGTAGTTGCACAAACATATTCCAATTGGGAATTGTTGATTTTTGACGATGGATCCACCGATCATACAGCCGAGATTGCATTGGCTTTTGAGGCCGACGATCCCCGAATATTCTTTTATCGCAACCAATATAATTTGGGCGTTGCTAGAACGCGAAATCAGGGGATCGAGATTGCAAGGGGAGAATGGATTGCACTGATAGACACCTCAACGATCCGGATGACACCGGAGAGGTATCCTATACCTTTGCCATGGATATGTCTAAGGTAGAGATTCCTGAAAAGCTCACCGGATTGTTGTATATGCTTCCGGGCGGCGATCAGGAAGGACGAACCGCTTGGGACTTCCTTCTTCAGTTAGCAGAGCGTATTAGTCCTTTGACTACCGTCACCGTCGCAATCACTATTCCTGATGGCTTTACGGTCGACACATCTGATCTACGTTTGGCAAATGAGTATTTTACAATGAAGTCTGCCGAAATAGAGGGCAATAAGCTGATAGTTACATTCAATTTTCCATTGCAAAAAGCATTTTTTATATTCCGAGCCAACTATACCTATACAATTATCGCATCGAGAGTACGATGCACCGAATCACCTTAAGTGCGGCTGCGCAGCGGATTGAGAATGACATGTTTTCTTTGCTCTATCAGTACATGCAGCAGTGGAATATGGTTGACCGCCGTAGTCTGGAAATGTTGTGTGTCTATTATTTAAAAAACTATCTTTCCGTTTATTTTGGCTTGCGAAAGCAGTGCAATACACCGAGGGAACGAAAAGCATTGCGCAAATATCCATGGAGTCAGGTGGTAAACAAAAAGGCTTTTCGTTATTGTTGCAGCCCCAAACTCAGTGCAAAGGACAAGATAAAATTATTGGTTGCAAAAATGCGTTTATAATGCGTGGGTGCGATCGTTCTGTCATCAACTGTGTTCCAGGATTTATTACAGATTGTCGACAGTCGATTTGCTTCTGCATCAAACCTTGCCGAACTTACAACTGGACGAACAGACTTGTGGCTTGGTTATTTAGATGAATTTTCGCACAATGCATGGTTAACGATATTAGGAGAAGGATATACAGATGTTACACTGAATGGTCGAGCGTCTCACAATACACTGATTCAAGGCATTTTTCAATTTGGTGTATTTGGTTTCCCTCTTATATTGTGCTGGGTATTTTTTACAATTAAAGATGTCGTCGCCGGTATGGCGATATCGGATATCAACTGGAAATCTGCTGTACTAATGGGCATAGGCGTTGTTGTGCCATGGATGGCTTTGGATATCTTGTTTTTTGATGAGTTTTTTCTTCTTCCTGTTTACGCGGCCTTGGGAATACGATATTTTTCATTGAGCAAATATCCATCCATTCAGATGGGTTCACAGGAAAACACGTAAGATATTTCGTGTATTTTAAGGGATTGCCGGTGCCTTACGTCTGTGCTATACTGGCTGTGAGGTAGATGATATTCTTTTTCGTAAAGCTGGTATAGGAATAACCCAGTTTCATCGATTAAGGCTTTTATGTTCATCTTTTTACTTCTCTGCCCGCCGTGTACTTCTACACAAAAAAGGGAAGATTACAGGGGCTGGCGCTTGACAAAGCAGTTATTCAACGATATAATATTTAAGTATGGCACTGAGGTGAATTTATGCTTCTTTCATTAAAAGATATTTTTGCAGTAGAGGGAGCCGAGCTGACGGTAGATGGTCAGTTGGATTTTTCTGAAATTGAGCTGGACGGCTTGAATCCCTTCGTCTCTCCGGTGCAGGTACAGGCGGTTGTTTATAACCGGGCTGGTGTAGTGCATTTGGATTTGCATACGGTTTTTACTTTTTGCCATCCCTGCGATCGTTGCGCAAAGGATTTGGTTTTGCATCCGGATTATACGTTTACGCATGTGTTGGTGCAAACGCGCAATAGCGATGATGCAGACGATGTGTTTATTCTGGTGCACAACGATGAATTAGAGCTAGACGATTTGGTGCGGGAGGATATTTTGTTAGAACTCCCCACAAAATATTTGTGTAAGCCTGATTGCAAGGGCTTGTGTCCCCAGTGCGGTAAAAACTTGAATGAAGGTTCCTGTAATTGTTCCACACGTCAGGTGGATCCTCGTTTTGAGGTTCTGCAACAACTGATAGATTAGTTTCAAATTGCGAGGAGGTGCTGACAATGGCGATAGTACCTAAGAGAAAAGTATCCAAGGCGAGAAGAGATAAAAGGCGTTCCAATGTTTGGAAGCTGAGTGTTCCTGTCTTGACCAAATGCCCTCAGTGCGGCGAATATAAAATGCCTCATAGGGTTTGCAGCAGCTGCGGCTACTACAAGGGCAGGGAAGTTGTAAAAAAGGACGCGTAAACTCGTCCGATGCTTACCCGAAAAGTAGAGGAGGAGGAATCCTTCTCTATTTTTTTCGCTTTCTTATCCACAAAGGCTGGGCGGTATGCCGGATGGTATGAAAAATATGGCGGTTTCCATTGTGCTGATTGTCAGCCCCTGGGATACGCTATCCGGTAAAAAAGTGTGTTGGGCATCCGTTGTTTATCAAGTGCTGGAGGTTCTGCTATGGCAGTTAAAATTCAAGGTGTAAAAAAGGGGAGCAGTGCTGAGCGGCACCATATCCAGGCGGGCGATATCCTGCTGGCCATTAATGGCCACGAAATTATGGACGTATTGGATTATCGCTTTTATGAAATCGATCGAGTCCTTTGTTTATCCATACAGGGGCCGGATGGTAAACAGCGCGAGGTAAAGTTGCGTAAGCCTGAATATGACGAAATCGGGTTGGAGTTTTCTTCTTATTTAATGGATGAACAACACAGGTGCCGCAATAACTGCATCTTTTGTTTTATTGATCAAATGCCGCCCGGGCTGCGCGACACGCTTTATTTTAAAGACGATGATTCTCGCCTGTCTTTTTTGTTTGGTAACTATGTAACTTTAACTAATTTGTCCGAACACGAAATTGAAAGAATTATTCACATGCATATTAGCCCGATCAATATTTCGGTGCACACAACCAATCCAGAGTTGCGGGTGCGCATGATGAATAACCGATTTGCTGGGGAAGCATTGCAAATTATGGAGCGTTTTGCCCAGGCGGGTATTCAAATGAACTGCCAACTGGTGCTTTGCCCAGGTATTAACGATGGCGAAGAATTACAGCGCACCTTGCAGGACTTAGAGCAGTTGGCTCCAGCGGTAGGCTGCATAGCCGTGGTGCCGGTGGGGTTAACCAAGTATCGTCAAGGGTTGTATCCATTACGGCCCTATACGCCGGAAGAAGCAGGCGCTGTTATTGATTTGATAGAAAACTTTGCTGTGCTTTGCCAAGAAAAGCATGGCAGCCGCATGGTTTATGCCGCCGATGAATTCTATTTAAAGGCAGGGCGAAAAATCCCCCAGGCGGAATATTATGAAGAGTTTGCTCAGCTGGAAAATGGGGTTGGGTTGGTGGCTCTCTTGCGTGAGGAATTTTATGCCGCATTGGATCAGGCGGCGTTGGAGCAAGATAATAACGGTTGCGCAAGCAGACGGATCACAATGGCCACCGGTGTGGCGGCCTTTCCGTTTTTACAAACTTTTTTGCAGGATGCAAAAAAGCGTTTTGCCTGGTTAACCGGCGAGGTGGTTGCCATTCAAAATAACTTCTTTGGCGAAAATATTACGGTGGCCGGCCTTATAACAGGAAGAGATTTAATTGATCAACTAAAAGGACGAGATTTGGGGGATGCCCTTTTAATTCCGTCGGTCATGTTGCGCCAAGAAGGCGACGTATTTTTAGACGATGTGACAGTAGAGGAATTGAGCCAAGCGCTTGCTGTAACAGTGGTGCCAGTGGATAATGACGGAGATGCGTTGCTGCATGCGATGCTGGGGCGTGCATAGTGTGTGCCTAGGGTAGTGAAGGAAGAAAGGGATGATGAAGTATGGCGAAACCTGTGGTGGCGATTGTTGGCCGCCCCAATGTGGGAAAATCCACGTTGTTTAACAAGCTTATCGGACAGCGGCTTTCCATCGTAGATGATACGCCGGGGGTAACGCGCGATAGGATTTATGGCGAATGCCAATGGAACGGCAGAAGCTTTACTTTGGTGGATACCGGCGGCATTGAGCCGCAATCCAAAGATATCATCCTTTCTCAAATGCGCCGCCAGGCCAATTTGGCAATTGACACAGCCGACGTGATTATTCTGGTAACCGATGTGAGAACCGGCGTGGTGGCAACTGATAAAGATGTGGCTGATATGCTGCAAAAGAGCGGCCGGCCGGTTGTGCTTTGTGTCAATAAGTGCGATAGCATTGGCGAGGCCCCGGCGGAATTTTATGAATTTTATAATTTGGGCCTGGGGGATCCAATACAGATTTCTTCGGTTCACGGACATGGTACAGGCGATTTGCTGGACGCGGTTTCTCAATTTTTCCCCCCGGAAGAAGAAGAGGAGGACGACGGTGAGATAATACGTGTGGCTGTTATAGGCAAGCCCAACAGCGGAAAATCCTCACTGATAAACCGGATTATTGGAGAAGAACGTTGCATTGTTTCAGATATTGCCGGCACCACCAGAGATGCCATCGATACCCGGCTTCAAAATGAGCATGGTTCTTTTATCTTTATCGATACTGCTGGACTGCGCAGAAAAAGCCGCATTGACGACGCAATAGAAAAATATAGCATTTTGCGGGCCAAAATGGCGATTGAACGGGCGGATGTATGCGTTATTATGATAGATGCCACACAAGGGTTCACCGAGCAGGATTCTAAGGTGGCCGGTTTGGCCCACGAAGCGGGTAAGGGCTGCATCATTGCCGTAAACAAATGGGATGCGGTGCAAAAAGATGATAAAACCATGCAAGAGTTCCGTAAAAAGCTGGACATAGATTTTTCTTTTATGCCTTATGCGCCGATGCTTTTTATTTCTGCTAAAACCGGCCAACGGGTTGATTCTTTGTTTGCCACTATTAAAAAAGTGGCCAATAATAACGCCATGCGCATTACAACCGGCACACTCAACGATGTTTTAGCGCAAGCCACTGCCAGGTTGCAGCCGCCCACCGACAAAGGACGGAGGTTGAAGATCTTTTATATGACGCAGGCTTCTACGAAGCCCCCCACGTTTGTTTGTTTTGTGAATTCGGCTGATTTATTTCATTTTTCTTATCAACGTTATTTAGAAAATCGCATCCGTGAAACGTTTGGGCTTGAGGGCACTCCGGTTCGTTTCTTGGTGCGGGAACGCGGGGATAAATAGTCGGAAAGGAGCGGCGTCTGTGGATTCTATTCTCGATTTTTTTCGCAGCTATGGCTTGCAGATATTGCTAACGGCGGTTATTTCTTATTTGCTGGGCAGCATTAGTTTTTCTATTTTATTTACCAAAAAGTTTGAAAAAACGGATATTCGCAAAATGGGCAGCGGAAATGCCGGCTTTACCAATGTGCTTCGTTCGGTCGGTATCTTGCCCGCTATTTTGACTTTGGTGGGCGATTTCGGTAAAGGCGTGGTTGCGGTTTTAATCGGCCGGCTGATTTTTCAGAGCTTCAGCCTTGCACAGATAGCGCCCTATGAAGTAACGCAGTATGGCACCTATTTAGCGGGTTTCTGTTGCTTGATGGGGCATATTTTCCCATGCTATTTTGGCTTTAAGGGCGGCAAAGGTGTGCTGACCACAGCTGCTATGATACTGCTGATCGATTGGCGGGTTTTCCTGCTGGTGCTGGCGGTTTTTGCGTTGGTGTTTGTATGCAGCAGAATTATTTCGTTAAGTTCGATTATAGCGGCGGCTTTGTATCCAGTGTGCACCTTTTTGGTTACTTATTTTATCGATTACCGGCCCAACCGCGCCCTGCCCACCAGTGAATTTACGCTGCACTATGTTGTTATTGTAACGGCAATCTCTTTTATTGTTGGTGTAGTAATTGTTGTAAAACATCGCGAAAACATCAAACGGATTTTAAACGGCACTGAAAAGAAAATAACACCCAAAAAACATAACAAAAATGCCTAATCAAAAACCCCCGCAACCGATACGATTCCGGCTGCGGGGGTTTGCTGCCCTATAGAGGCGAGAAGAATACGTTTATAAGACAAAACAAAAAGGAACCGAATCCGGTTCCTTTGCTTTTATGCAGTTGACGTGTTAGACCGCCCGGCTGACCTTACCAGAACGCAAGCAACGGGTGCAGGCGTATACACGCTTCGGCGTACCGTTCACAACAGCCTTTACTCTTTTAACGTTGGGCTTCCAAGTACGGTTGGAACGACGATGGGAATGCGAAACCTGAATGCCGAAGGCAACGTCCTTGCCACAATATTCACACTTTGCCATGTGTTGCACCTCCTTTAGTGCAGAATACAATAACGTTAACATTAACATGATATCAGATATTTTGATGAATTGCAAGTGATTTTTCCATAAGCGTTCCCTTCTTTTTTGAAAAAACGCTGGCTATAGGCCCTCTTGTAATTTATTGGGCCAGGCATTATAATACTAACCAGGGAAAAGGAGTGAAGTTTTCATGTGGTTTTTACAGCCCTCAATGACCATTCCAGGCGTGATTATGACCATCTTGTCTATGTTGATGATCATCTTTTTGGTTTTGCCTTTGCATGAATGCGCCCACGGCTGGGTGGCAAGCAAACTGGGCGATACCACGGCCCGCTTTAGCGGCAGGTTGACCTTAAACCCGTTAAGCCATATCGATCCTTTCGGCGCAGTGGCCTTACTGCTGTTTGGCTTTGGTTGGGCAAAGCCTGTTCCCATTAATCCGCGCAATTTTAAAAATCCAAAGGCGGGCATGGCGATAACCGCTTTGGCAGGCCCTGTTTCTAATTTGTTGGCCGCTTTCGTGGGGGCGCTGCTGTATCAGGTGGTTTTATTGGCTTCCGGTTCTATGAGCCAGCAGGTTTTTGGTTGGGTGAGTGTGTTTTTCATCCAGTTTGTTTCTATCAATATAGGCTTGGCTGTGTTTAACCTGATCCCCTTGCCTCCCCTGGATGGTTCCAAGATTTTGGGGGCGTTTTTGCCGGATCGCATTTTATATAAGTTTTATCAGTATGAAACCTACATTATGCTGGGTGTTTTTGTGCTGTTGTTCACCGGTATTCTAAGTCGGCCGCTTAACTATATTGAGAGCTATTTGTTTACCTTTGTGATGCGTTTGGCCGCTTGGCCGTTTCAGCTTTTTCTATAAGTTGGAGCGGCTGTGCAATATTTGGGAGGTTTATGGAAAAGATATCCTATAAGCTGCCGGTGTTTGAAGGCCCGTTGGATTTGCTGCTGTATCTCATCCGCAAAAATAAGCTGGATATTACAGATATCCAGATAACTGTTTTGCTGGATCAGTATATGGAACATATTGGAACCATGCAAGAGCAGGATCTGGACGTGGCCAGCGAATTTTTAGAAATGGCCGCGCGGCTGGTTTATATTAAGTCGGTGTCCCTTTTGCCAAAGCATGAAGAAGCGGAGGCGCTAAAACAGGAGCTATCCGGCCAGTTGCTTGAATATCAGGATTGTAAAGAGGCGGCCCTTGCGCTGTCGCATCTATATTGCCCTGATGGTATTGTGCGCCAGCCGGACGAAATTGCGTTTGATGCAACTTACAAGCGTTCGCATAGGCCCCAGGAGCTTTACACCGCCTATCTGAACGCTGCCGGGCGAGAACGGCGCAGGCTTCCTCCTTCGCCGGAAGCGTTTTCAAGCATTGTTTCCCGCAAAATTGTTTCAGTGGCGTCCCGTATTTTGCATGTGTTGCGGTTGTTGTGGAAAAAAGGGCAGGCTAGCTATACCGAATTAATTGCGCACAGCCGTCAACGCTCCGAGATGGTGGCCACTTTCTTGGCCGTTTTAGAGTTGGTTAAGGGTAAACGGGTGCGTATAGAGGAGGATGGCGAAACACTAAAGCTGTTGGAAGGGGAAAGTAGATGGAAATCAAAAAGCTCCAATCGGCAATAGAGGCTGTTTTATTTGCCAGTGGGGAGCCGGTAGACGCGCAGCGCATGGCGGAGGCTTTGGATATTGATAAGCCGACGGTTATTAAACTGGCGGAAAGATTAGGGCAGCAGCTGGATGAGCAAGAAAGCGGGATTTGCTTAGTGCGTATGGAGGATTCCTTTCAGCTTTGTACCAGAACGGAGTACGGCCCGGTAGTGCGTGCGGTGATGGATATGCGCCGTAATGTTCCATTGTCGCCGGCCGCTATGGAGGTATTGGCGATTGTGGCTTATAACCAGCCGGTTACCAAAGCCTTTGTGGAACAAATCCGTGGGGTGGATTGCTCCGGCGTACTCACCAGCTTAACTTCTAAGCAACTGATTGAAGAAAAGGGCCGTTTGGAGTTGCCGGGCAGGCCGCTGCTGTACGGCACTACGGCCAATTTTTTACGCTGCTTTGGCCTTTCCTCGCTAGACGATTTACCTCCGCTGCCTAAAAAAGAGGAAAGTTCGCAAGAGCAGCCGCCCGCATAACCCGGGGTTCCTGGCGGAAAGGAGGGAGGGAATGCTGGCTGTTTGGATCATAGGCGGCGTCTTGGTGCTGCTTGTTGCGCTCCTTTTATGCCCGGCGCATGTAAAAATCGGCTACGAAAATTCCCTTTCTGTGCAGTTGCGGTGGCTTTTTTTGCATTTTACTTTTCCGCGCGAGGTAGCCGAAGGGGAGGAGCCTGTTCAGCAGCAGGAGCAACCGCAACAACAAAATTCCAACAAATCTTCGGCTTTAAAAGAGCTTTGGCGGCAAAAGGGGCCGGGTGGGTTACTGGAACTGTTGCGCCGTTTTACACAGGCGGCCGCTGGGCCGGTAAAAAAGTTGCTAAGTCATATTTTGCTTTACCAATTGGAGCTTAAAATAGTGGTGGCAGAAGAAGATGCGGCGCAAACTGCGCTGCGTTACGGCTATGCTTGCTCTGTGGTTTATACGGCGATGGGTGCGCTGGCGGCTATTACCGGCTGCAAAAATCATGATATTTCGGTTACTGCCGATTTCGACGCACAGCAGGGCCATGCACGCTTGATGGCAAAATTAAAAATTCGGCCTTTATTTGTTTTAACGGCCGGCGTGAGCTTTGCGCTGCGGTATATCGGCAGCGTGGTTGCGCAAAAACGAAAAGAAGCGGCTCAATCTAGTTGATAGGCGCAAGAGAAAATAATGAGCCAAGGGCGCAGTTTTTTGTTTACAGGTTTGCTTACCCGGCTTGCCGTAATGCAAGCTTTTGATAAGAACTTATTTGTAAAAGCAAAAATAAAACCGGCGGCACGTTTGTTGCCGTTCGGAGAAAGAGGAAAGCCATGAGTGAACATCCAATTGAAGGTATGATGGATAAAACCATAGAAAAAATTCGCCAGATGGTAGACGTAAATACTATGATAGGCAATCCAATTACTACCCAGGATGGCACAACCATATTGCCTGTGTGTAAAGTGACCTATGGGTTCGCTGCGGGCGGCTCCGATTTTCCCAGCAAAAACCCGCAAAAGGATCTGTTTGGTGGCGGCGGCGGCGCGGGGATCACCATTACCCCGGTGGCTTTTTTAGCTATTTCCAACGGCGAAGCCCGGCTGCTGCAAGTAGAACCTTTTCGCGATACGCAAGATCGTTTGGCAGGCATGCTGCCGGAGGTAGTGGATAAAATTAGCGCTTTGTTTAAAAAGTCTTCCGATAAATCCAGTGGGAAGAATAAAGCCTCAGATAATACCGAAACAACAAAATAAAACCGGTGTTTTTGCTGTGCCCCTGCAATTTCTGCTTCCTTTGCCCGATGTACGACTATTTTTCTGTTAGGCTTCATAGGATAGCATGACGGCATTTGAAAGAGGAAAAGCGGGGGTGTGGGATGTGCTGAAAAAAGCTTTGGCTATGGTTTTGGTCCTGCTGTTGGCCGCGGTTTGTCCCGGGCGGCTTACAGTAAAGGCGCAGGACGCCCCTTCGGTATCGGCAAAAGCAGCAGTGGTGCTATGTGCAGATAACGGAGAGGTGCTTTACAGTAAAAATTCTGAAGAGCGCCTTTCTATGGCCAGCACCACAAAAATTATGACGGCGCTTATTACTTTGGAAGAAGCGCAAGTAGAGAACCGCCAGGTTACTATTACGCAGGAGATGGTGGCGGTAGAGGGTTCTTCCATGGGGTTGCGCGCGGGCAATGTAGTGACCTTAGATACGCTGGCAAAAGGTATGCTGCTTAGTTCAGGCAACGATGCAGCAAACGCGGCGGCACTGGCAATTTCGGGCTCACAAGAAGCATTTGCCCAGCGGATGAATGACAAGGCTGCGCAAATTGGTATGGAAAATACCAATTTCGTCACGCCTTCCGGCTTAGATGCTGAGCAACACTATTCCACCGCCTATGATATGGCCCTACTAGCGGCTTACGCTATGGAAAACGCTGATTTCGCCGCAATCACCTCGCAAAAAAATATGACGGTGGATTTTATTGAGCCGGCACAAACCTATCATCTGCATAACCATAACCGGCTTCTTAGTTTATACAGTGGGTGTATTGGTGTAAAAACAGGTTTTACCAAAAAGTCCGGCAGGTGTTTGGTGTCTTGCGCGGAGCGAGACGGTGTACGGTTGATCGCCGTTACCTTAAATGCCCCCAATGATTGGAACGATCACCAGTTGATGTTGGATTATGGTTTTTCTCAGGTGCAGGCGCTGCTGTTTGACGATAGTTCCACAGTGCTCACCGTGCCGGTGGTGGGGGGCAATGTACAAGAGATTAATGTAGTGGGCGGGCCGGCGGCTCAAGCAGTGGTGGCAAAAGAGGATGCCGGCAAAGTGGAACGGCGCATAGAACTGCCGCGCTTTGTGTATGCCCCGGTGCGCGAAGGCCAGGCGCTGGGCCGTGTGGATTATTATTTAAACGGAGAGCTCATTGCCTTTACCAGTTTGCAATCGGCGGGTAATGCAGAGGCGTTACAGGTGGAAAAAGGGTTCTGGCAAAAGATTTGTGATTTTTTTAGCGGCTTGTTTGGCGGATAGGTAAAAATGGGCAGGCGTTTGCAAGGCGCTGGTAAAACAAGAGGGGATATTTTGGATAACGAAAAAAAGATTAGACTGCAAAAGATGTTGGCGGACTGCGGGGTCGCTTCCCGCAGAAAGGCCGAAGATCTTATTGAACAGGGCGCGGTGTTGGTTAACGGCGCCGTCGCCCATTTAGGGGATAAGGTGGATCCCAATAGGGATCGGGTAACCGTTCAGGGCCGCGATGTGCAGCCTGCTATGCAGCATTACTATGTTATGTTGTACAAGCCTAGGGGATTTGTAACCACGATGAGCGACGAACGAGGGCGCAAATGTGTGGCCGAACTTGTGCAGGATATTCCGGCCCGGCTGTATCCGGTCGGCAGGCTGGATAAGGATTCGGAAGGATTGCTACTCATGACGAACGACGGCGATTTTGCCAATGCGGTGATTCACCCGTCTAAGCATATTCCCAAAACCTACCGTGTTACTGTGCGCCCTTCGGTTACCGAAGAGCAATTGGCAATGATGAGTGTGGGCATGGAGCTGGACGGCCGCATGACGGCCCCGGCAGGGGTTAAGGTGTTGCAAAAAGAGCCGGGGCGCGTAGTGTTGGAAATCGTTTTGCACGAAGGACGCAACCGCCAGATACGAAAGATGTGCGAGCAGCTGGGTTTGGAGGTGGCGCGCTTGAAGCGCACAGCGATCGGCAGCCTTCGCTTGGGAATGCTGGCGCAGGGTCAATGGCGGGAGCTTACCCAAGAGGAATTGGCCCGGTTGTATCCCGGTGTTCAAGCAAAGCCCCAACGGCGGGGGAGGCCGGCTGCCCGGCGCAGCACGGCATCGCCCGGGCAAGTGAAAAAGTGATTGATATATAAGGAGGCTTATCAATGTTAACGGTTATGCCGGTAAAAGAAGAAACTATTTCATCCCCGCTTTTAGAGCAGGCCTATCAATCCTGCGGTTATGACAATCGTGGCGAAGAGGCGGCGGTTCTTATGGCGAAGGATGGCCAAGAGGAATTGGGCTATGTGGTGGTGGACAGGCTGCAAGACCGGCTGCGCTTGCTGGGGTTTGCTCTAACCGGTTCGCCCAACTACAATGATTTGGATACGGCGGATCAAGAAATAGCAGATTTGCTCATCCGTTCGGCGGCTTCTTATGCGCTGAACCGTTCGGTTTTCTACATAGAAACTCGCTGCCGCCCGCTGTTTCTCATGCTGCGGCAAATGGGCTTTCAGCAATATCACGAGAAAATGGGGATTGACGTGTCGCAATTAATCCATAAATGTAAAAATTGTTAATCTTTCCTTTTGAGTGCTTGTTATTTCAATCACAATGCACTATAATAATCTTTGATTTGCTATTGGTATACCGATGTCTCGAACGCGATAGCCGAGGAATGGAGGAACAAGAATGAGTGTAGACAGCAAGCTTGCGTTGCTGAAAAAAGCGAAGGATGCGGTTGCAAGCAGCAAGGCTTATAGCCGCCTTCAGCTTCTTTTTGATGAAGGTTCTTTTGTTGAAATTGATGGTTTGGCAAAGTCGGGGGAGGATTATACCGAAGCTCTGGCGGGCTTTGGCACAGTAGAAGGGTGCCCGGTGTATGCTTTTTCGCAAAATAGCGATATCGCCGGGGGCGCCATGTCGAAAGCACAGGCGGCAAAGATCCGCAAGGTGTATGACCTGGCTGTTAAAACTGGCGCGCCTGTTGTTGGGCTGTATGATTCAAAGGGCGCGCGTTTGCAGGAAGGCAATGAGATGTTGGCCGCTTACGGCGAGCTGTTGCTGAACTGCAACAACCTGTCGGGCGTTGTTCCCCAAATCTCTGTGGTATTAGGTCCCTGCCTTGGTACGAGTGCTCTGCTGGCAGTAAGCGCCGATTTGGTTGTGATGTCTGCCGATGGGGAGCTGGAAATTGAAACCAACGGTGCAGATGGCAGTGCCGAGCGTGCCGAAAAGAGCGGCATGGCGCATATTGTGGTTCCCACAGAAGAAGAAGCAATTGCCCAGGCGAAGCGGCTCATTACCATGCTGCCCTCTAACAATTTGTCGGTTGCTCCTGTGGCCGATGCGGAGTATGCTCCAGAGGAGCAGGGCGAGGATGCAATTTTGTCGGTGGTGGATGCCGGCAGCTTTGTTGAGCTGCAAAAGAACTACGGCGCTTCGGCTTTGGTAGGCTTGGCCAGAATGAGCGGCGATACGGTTGGCGTTGTGGCGTTTAAGGGCCTTATTGATGAGGAGTCCTGCGCTAAGGCTGCCCGCACGGTGCGTTTTTGCGATGCTTTTGCCCTGCCGGTTCTTACCTTTGTAGATAGCGAAGGCTTTGCTTCTTTGAAAGAAGCGGCCAAGTTGACCAATGCCTATGCAGAGGCTACCACAGTAAAAATCACTGTGATTACTGGCGAAGCGCACGGCCCCTTGTATACAGCTGTGGCTGGAAGAGGCGCCAACGCGGATGTTACCATTGCATGGCCTCAGGCTTCTGTTTCTGCTTTGGCTCCTAAAACAGCAGTAGCGTTTTTGTGGGGCGATAAGCTCAAGGGGTCTGCCGATCCGGTTACGGATCGCGAAAAGCTGATTGCTGAATATAAAGAAACCGAGGCGTCTCCTTTGGCGGCGGCGGCCGGTGGCTTTATTGAAGATGTAGTTGCGCCGGAAGATACGCGCGCCAAACTCTTTGCTTTGTTAGACATGATGGCGGGCAAGAGAGTAAGCCGCCTGCCTAAGAAACATGCCAACATTCAGCTTTAATTATTGCGGCGGCCGGAAAAGGCGTTTATTTTCTAACTTATGTCAGGAGGATAAAGAATGAAAAATCTTAAAATTACCGTGAATGGTACTGTGTATGACGTTCAAGTAGAAGAGGTTGGCGCATCTGCTGTTCCTGCGCCGCAAGCAGCGCCCGCCGCTGCCCCGGCGCCTGTTGCTGCACCTGCTGCCCCCGCAGCTCCTGCGGCAGCTCCGGCTCCCGCCCCTGCTGCGGCAGCTCCGGCACCGGCCGCGCCGGCTGCTGTGCCCGCTGATGCAGAAGTGATTAAGTGCCCCATGCCCGGCACCATCGTATCGGTAGACGTTGAGGTAGGCCAAAAGGTTGCCAAGGGCGACGTGCTGGTTGTGCTGGAAGCAATGAAGATGGAAAATGAAATTATGGCGCCGCATGATGCCGTGGTTGTTGCTATTAACGTGAATAAGGGCGATAGCGTGAACTCCGGTTCGCCGCTTGTTTCCCTCCAGTAAGGGGGTTATAGAATGGCAAAGCAAATTAAAATTACTGAAACCGTGCTGCGCGATGCACATCAGTCTTTGATTGCCACCCGCATGTCAACAGAAGAAATGCTGCCGATTTTGGAGAAAATGGACAAGATTGGCTTCTATTCTTTGGAGTGCTGGGGCGGTGCTACTTTTGACTCCTGCCTGCGTTTTTTGCACGAGGATCCTTGGCAGCGGCTGCGTATACTGCGTGATAAGTGCCCCAATACGAAGTTGCAGATGCTGTTCAGAGGCCAGAATATGCTGGGTTACCGCCATTATGCCGACGATGTGGTGGAATATTTTGTGCAGCGCTCGGTTGCAAATGGTATTGATATTATCCGCATTTTTGATGCTTTGAATGATATTAAGAACCTACAGGTGGCCATTCGTGCCGCAAAGAAAGAAAAAGCCCATGTACAGGTGGCTATTTCTTACACCACCGGCCCTGTGTTCACCAATGAATACTACGCCGAATATGCCAAGAGAATTGAGGAAGAGGGAGCCGATTCCATCTGCATCAAGGACATGGCCGCGCTGTTAACGCCCTATGAGACGGAATCTTTGGTAAAAACTCTTAAATCTGCTGTTAGCATCCCGATTCAGCTGCACACCCATTATACTTCCGGCTTGGCTTCTATGTGCTTGCTCAAGGGTATTGAAGCGGGGGCCGACATGATCGATACGGCTATGTCTCCCTTGGCTAACGGCACCTCTCATACACCCACTGAGTCTATGGTGGCTGCTTTAAAGGGCACGGAATATGACACGGGTTTGGATTTGCTTCAGCTCAAAGAGATCCGTGATTACTTCGACACACTGCGCAAGAAGTATTTGGAAAGCGGTTTGCTGGATCCCAAGATGTTGGAAGTGGATCCCAATGCGCTGATTTATCAGGTGCCCGGCGGCATGTTGTCGAACTTGCTGTCTCAGTTGAAGCAGGCCGGCAGAGAGGATCAGCTGGAAGAGGTGCTCAATGAAGTGCCGCGTGTGCGTGAGGATTCCGGTTATCCGCCGTTGGTAACTCCCACTTCGCAAATTGTGGGTACGCAGGCTGTGTTTAACGTGATTACCGGCGAACGCTACAAGATGTGCACCAATGAATTTAAGGGTTTGGTAGCCGGCAAATACGGCACTACCCCCATGCCCATTGATCCTGAGTTCCGCAAGAAGATCATCGGCGACGAGCCGGCCATCGATGTGCGCCCGGCCGACTTGTTAGAGCCGGAGCTGGATAAGCTGCGCGCAGAGATTCCGGAGTGGATCGAGCAAGAGGAAGATGTGCTTTCTTATGCGCAGTTCCCCAAGCCTGCTTTGGATTTCTTTAAAGAGCGCCGCAATAAGAAATATGGCGTAGATGGCAAGCATGCCGATGAGGAAAACCAGGTTCATCCGGTTTAAGGGTTGCCGGCACCTGCCGGTTTTTTAAAGAATTTGTTAGGTAAAAGACGCGAATGCTTACTGCATTCGCGTCTTTTTGGCATGAAAGAGGCCCCGGCAAAACGCCGGGGCCTCTTAACGGTAATGGCCTCAAACAGAAAAAGAGAACGGGCAACCAAAGTTCGCTTTTTGTTTTTTAAGTTTTGCCTGACTTTTGCCCAGGAACTTTAGTGCTTTTCTGCATTGGCATTGCCCAGTTTCTTCCACACAGACGTATCGTCCATAAAAATAGCATGCTCAAATCCCTGCTGCTCAAGTTGAGAGAGATGTTTGCCCACTTTTTTCTTTTTCTGAACAAGAGTAACACTATATTTGGGCCGCAATGTATTGGCATATAAAATCGCGTCTACAAATTCTCCCTCATCATAAAGGAGCGCAATTTTGGGCACAAAAGCCTTCTTCAAATTTAGATCGTTACATAAAATGGAATAAATACGTTCAAAACCAATGGAAAAGCCAACCGCAGGTACACAATCCCCTGTAAATCGCTCGATTAGGTGATCGTAACGCCCGCCGCCCGCAATCGTTCCACCGAAAGCAGGGCAATCAATTTCAAACACAGTGCCGGTATAATAGCCTTGCCCTCTTACTAAAGTGATATCAAACCGTAAATGATATTGCTCGCCGGCTATCGCTTTGGATTGATTTAAAATGGTAAATAGCCGGGCGGCCGGTTCCCCTAAACCATATTGCTCTAATTGCGTAATGTCTAATTCCTGTGTAAATAAAAGATCCAATAATTTATTGACATTTTCTGCCGGGTAGCCTTTATCAATTAATTCTGCGTTTACACCGTTAACCCCAATTTTATCAGCTTTATCGATGCTGATACAAATAGAATTGACGTCTTCTTCGCCAAACCCGGCGTATTGGATAATGCCCTTTAATATTTCTCTATCGTTTATTCGAATCGTAAAATCTTTCAGACCAATGTTTAATAACGCTTGCGCTGTAACAGAAATCAGCTCAACTTCGCAGTTGGTGCTTTCGCTGCCGATAATGTCGATATCGCATTGCACAAATTCACGGGAACGCCCTCTTTGCGGCCGTTCAGCTCGATATACCCGATCGATCTGAATGCACTTAAAAGGGGTTGGCAGCGCATTTTTGTTGTTGGCATAATATCTGGCCAAGGGGAGCGTTAAGTCGTAACGCAACCCCAAATCACAAATATTCTGCAAATTGCCGGAATGCAATTCATCCTCCAGCTTTTTTCCGCGCTTTAAAATGCGGAAAATCAACTTTAGGTTGTCGCCTCCGTCGCTGTTATCCAAATTTGCTATGCTTTCTACCATAGGGGTCGTGATCTTCATAAATCCGCTGGCTTTGTAGGTGGCTACGATTCTATCGATCAGATGATCACGCAGCTCCGTTTCATTTGGCAGATAATCATTCATTCCTTCAGCAGGCGTAATTTTCATCTAATCCCTCCAATGTCAAATTACGAATCTAATCATATATTAAGCTGCCGGTTAGTCAAAGTCAATATGAAAACAAGCGCGCATAAGTGCCTTGCTAAGGGCGAACGCTATTTTAACCGGTGCAGGAGCCGTATGGAACGTTATCTATTATTTTATCTGTTTGCATGTGGCAGGCATGTTGCATTTGAAAAATTACGTGAAGTTTGTTACCGGGAATAAGGTTGACAAGAATGTGAGAATCCTGTTAAAATATAGGGTGGATATCATTATCTTACGTTGGAATTGAGATGATGGAATATGGTGAACAGCATGACCGGGTATGGGCGCGCGGAGGCAACAGTCGGCGGGCACAGCATAACGGTTGAGATGAAGTCGGTAAACCACCGGTATTTTGAGTTGTCCTCCCGGCTCCCGCGCGGCTATGGCTTTTTAGATGACCGGCTCAGAGGGTATATGCAAGGCAAGCTGTCGCGTGGCAAGGTGGATTTGTATATTTCCATTGAAACGTTAGAAGACAGCGGCGTGCAGGTGCAGGTTAACCATCCTTTGGCTTCTGGCTATGTGGCCGCTTTACAAGAGCTAGGGCGCTTGTATCAATTGCGCGATGATTTGTCCATATCAACAGTTGCACGTTACAGCGATATTTTTTCAGTGCATCGCGTACCTGAAGATGAAGATGCGATATGGGAAAGTGTGCGCCAAGTAACCGATGCGGCGTTGGAAGGGCTGTTAGCCATGAGGCAAAGGGAAGGGGCGCGGCTTTGCGAGGATGTAGAAGGCAGGGCTCGCACCATTCTTGATTTGGTGCAGCAAATTGAGCAGCGTTCGCCTCAGACGGTGGAAGAGTATAAAATAAAGTTACAGCAGCGCTTGCGCGAGATGACGGCGGATTTGCAGCTGGATGAGCAACGTCTGATTACCGAAGCTGCTATTTTTGCCGATAAAGTGGCGGTAGATGAAGAAACAGTGCGGCTGCGCAGCCATTTTAAGCAGATGGAATGGATGCTGCAGGCGAACGAGCCGGTTGGCCGAAAACTGGATTTTTTGGTGCAGGAAATGAACCGTGAGATTAACACCATAGGTTCAAAGGCGCAAGACGCGCAAATTGCCCATATTGTGGTAGAAGTCAAAGCGGAACTGGAAAAGATAAGGGAACAGATTCAAAATATTGAATAAACGCGCAGCCGCTGCGTAGGAGGTTTAATATGAAACTGATCAATATCGGCTTTGGGAATATGGTATCGGCCAACCGGCTGGTGGCCATTGTCAGCCCAGAATCAGCCCCCATCAAACGGATCATGCAAGACGCCAAGGAGCGGGGTACCTTGATCGACGCCACATATGGTCGGCGCACGCGTGCTGTGATTGTAACCGACAGCGATCACGTCATTCTTTCTGCCGTGCAACCCGAAACGGTTGCCAATCGTTTGAATGATCGCGACGATGATATAGAGGAGGAAGAATTGGATGGCGATGCCTAATCAGGAAGGGCTTTTGGTGGTGCTTTCCGGCCCTTCTGGGGCGGGAAAGGATACGGTGCTGCGGGAACTGCTGCGGTTGGATCAGAATGTGATGCTGTCTATTTCTGCTACCACACGCGCTCCCCGAGAGGGAGAAGAAGATGGGAAGGATTATTTCTTCCTTTCTAAGGCTGAGTTTATACAGATGCTTTCTAAAAACGATATGTTGGAGCATGCTGAATACTGCGGCCATTATTATGGCACCCCCCGTGGTCCGGTAGAAGAATGGCAAAAAAAGGGCAGAGATGTTATATTAGAAATTGAGGTGCAGGGCGGCCAGCAAATCCGGCAAAGCTGCCCCAATGCGGTGAGCATTTTTATTTTGCCGCCGTCGCTTAAGGTGTTGGCCGACAGGCTTCGCCGCCGCAATACCGAAGAGGAAGATGTGGTGTGCCAGCGGTTAGAAACGGCAAAGCAAGAAATACTGCAGGCGGTTCATTACGATTATATTGTTATTAACGATGATTTAGCTGAATGTGTGCAAGAAATTAAGGCAATCCTTTTGGCAGAAAAAATGAAATCCGCCAGAAGAAGCCATATGATACAGGAGGTTTTGGAAAATGCGTAGTCCTACGATACCAGATAGCTTTTATGGCAACCATAGTAAATATGCAATGGTGATTGCTGTAGCCAAGCGTGCGCGGGAGATTGCAAGCAAGGCGGAGCTGGAGGGGGATATTTTACTGGAAAAACCGGTGAACCTTGCCATTGATGAGTTTGCCCAGCATCAGTTTATTGTGCACGAGTCGGATCGGGAGGATTAAGTGGCGCAGCGTTCAAAAGAGGGCGCGCAGTTCATCGCGCAGGTTGCTGTAGATGGCGCCGCCTATCACTTTGATAAGCTATATGATTACCTGGTTCCAGAATCCATCCAGCACGCGGCGCTACCCGGATGCCGCGTGCTGGTGCCTTTTGGTGGGGGTAACAGGCGGCGGCAGGGTATTGTTTTTTCTGTTTGCTCCAATACAGGTGAGAATATAGAAAAGCTAAAGCCGCTTTATGCTGTGCTGGATGAACACCCCCTACTCACCGAAGAGATGCTGCGCTTGGCTTGCTGGATGAAAGAGCGCTTTTTCTGCACCTTTGCCGAGGCAGTGGGCTGTATGCTGCCTTTGGGGCTTCACTATCGAGTGGTGCCTGTATACCGGGCGGCGGCCCTTACCCTAGAACAAAGGCAAGCGCTGCAAGAGGAACAAAAGAGAATATTTGATTATATTGCGCAATTGGGTCGCCCGGTACAGGCAGATCAGTTGGCAACAGCCTTGGGGATCGCCGCCGAGTCGGATATTTTGGCCCAAATGGTGCGTGCCGGGTGGCTGTTGCAGGAAGAGAGCGCTGTGCGCAGGGTGAAAGACGCCACGGTGCGCATGTTGCGCCCGGTTGTGCGCGAGGAAGGGCAGACTCTGCCCAAGCTATCGGCCAAGCAGAGCGAGGTTTATCAGCTTATTTGCAGCGTGGGACAAGTTTCGGTAAAAGAGGCCTGCTATTATACAGGGGTTACCGTTTCGGTGGTAGAGGCGTTGGTTAAAAAAGGCTTGGCGGAATATTTTGAAGAGGAAACTTACCGGCAACCTACATTGGGTTTTTCATCGCAAGAAGCGGCTCGCCTAGGTGATGTTTGCCTAACGCGTGAGCAGCAAACTGCATATGAAGCCATATGCCGCCAGTATGCAACCAAAGAGAGTGGAGTTGCTTTGCTCTATGGTGTAACGGGCAGTGGAAAAACGTCGGTGTTTTTGCGGCTGATTGACGAGGTTAGCAGCCAAGGGCGCGGCGTTATCATGATGGTGCCAGAAATTTCACTGACTCCGCAGATGATAGCCTTATTCCGTGAGCGATATGGCGATAAGGTAGCGGTTTTTCACAGCGCTTTGTCGTTGGGGGAACGGCTGGATGAATGGAAGCGGGTTAGAAACGGCCAAGCGTGTATTGCGGTGGGAACGCGATCGGCAGTATTCGCCCCTTTGTCAGATGTGGGGCTCATCGTGATGGACGAAGAACAGGAATACACCTATAAATCTGAGTCATCCCCCCGGTACCATGCAAGAGATGTAGCGAAATACCGTTGCCATGCGCATGGCGGGCTGCTGCTGTTGGCCTCGGCTACCCCTTCGGTAGAAAGCTACCAGGCGGCGCTTAGCGGGCGCTACTCCTTATATAAGCTACTGCACCGCTATGGCGCCGCGCAATTGCCAGAGGTAATCGTCGCCGATCGAAATGAGGATCTTGCAGAAGGGAACACCGGTTCTTTTGGAGATATTCTATTAGCCGCCCTGCGGGAAAACCTGGAAAAAGGCTGTCAATCTATTTTGCTGTTAAACCGTCGTGGGTACCACACCTTTGTTTCTTGCCGGGCCTGTGGCGAAGTGCTCACGTGCCCCAATTGCAGCATCTCTATGACCTACCATGCGGCCAACGGCAGGCTAATGTGCCATTATTGCGGTTACTCCATCCCGTTTGCAGAGGAATGCCCGCATTGCCACGAAGAACAGCTGCGTTATGCCGGCAGCGGCACCCAGAAAGCGGAAGAAGAACTAGAAAGCCTGCTGCCGCAAGCACGCATTTTGCGTATGGATACCGACGTAACCATGTCACGCTATGCCTATGAAGAAAAGCTTAGCCAGTTTGGGCAAGGGAAATATGATATTATGATAGGCACGCAAATGGTGGCAAAGGGTCTGAATTTTCCACGGGTCACTTTGGTGGGGGTGCTGTCGGTGGATCAGGCGCTGTATAATGAAGATTTTCGCAGCTACGAAAGAGCGTTTGATTTGTTAACCCAAGTGGTGGGGCGTTCCGGCCGGGGCGATCAACTAGGCCGGGCAGTGATTCAAACCTTTACGCCAGAAAACCCCATTATACGCTTGGCAGCCGCCCAAGATTACGAGGGTTTTTTTGCCGCCGAAATACAGCTGCGGCGCGCCATGCTGTATCCGCCTTTTGCTGATTTGTGTGTGATTGGCTTTGTGGGCAGCGATGAAAAGAAGACAGCGGCCGCAGCGCGGGCGTTTTTTCAAATGTTTACCCAGCTGGCCGGCACAGAATACGCCGGTTTGCCCTTGCGGGTAATGGGGCCCAGCAGCGCAGCTGTTGCAAAGGTGAGCAATAAATTTCGCTACCGGCTTATTATAAAATGCCGCAACAGCAAACCCTTGCGCCAAATGTTGGCCCGTTTGCTGGTAGACTATGGTAAAAAACGAGAATTTGCCGAGGTTAAGGCATTTGCCGATTTTAACCCGGATATGATATTATAAAAATAAGATTTGCTTAGACAAATAAAGGAGCGTGTTGACTGTGGCACTAAGAACCATTGTTTTAGAAGGCGACGATATTCTCAATAAAAAATGCCGGCCCGTAGAAAAATTTGATGGCCGGCTGGAACAAATGATGGACGACCTGGTGGAGACTTTGGCGGCAACGGAAAACGGCGTTGGCCTAGCGGCTCCACAGGTGGGAATCTTGCGGCGGTTTGTTGTGATTAATGTGGGGGAAGGTCCCATTGAATTGGTTAATCCTACGATTATTGCACAAGAGGGAGAGCAGGAGGCTGTGGAGGGTTGTCTCTCGTGCCCCGGTGAATACGGCGTAACAAAACGGCCTATGTCTGTTACAGTACAAGCTCAGGATAGAAAGGGAAACACCTTTACAGTGAGCGGAGAAGGTCTGCTGGCCCGCGCTTTATGCCATGAGCTGGATCATTTGGATGGGATCCTGTTTAAGCAGCGCACAGTGCGTATGGTGGATCCGGAGGAAGAACAGGAAGGCGCAGCGGAGGAATAAGCCGAAATCGTCTTCGACGCACAAAGGAGGAAGCGTTTATGCGGATTGTTTTTATGGGCACGCCGGCTTTTGCCGTGCCTTGCCTGCAGGCCTTGGTAGAAGCGGGGCATGAAGTATGCGGAGTGTTTACGCAGCCGGATAAACCCAAAGGCCGCGGCTATCATCTGATAGCGCCGCCTGTAAAGGAATATGCCATTACAAAAAATATTCCAGTGTTTCAACCGCAGAAAATGCGCGATGGTGAAGCGTTGGCGCAATTGGAGCAGCTTCAGCCGGAAATTATTGTCGTTGTGGCCTACGGTAAGCTTCTGCCGCCGGATATTTTGCAGTTGCCGCCTAAGGGCTGCGTAAATGTACACGCTTCGTTGCTGCCCAAATACCGTGGGGCAGCCCCCATACAGTGGAGCGTGCTCAACGGGGAGAAAATTACCGGCGTTACCACGATGATGATGGATGAAGGTTTAGATACCGGGGATATGTTGGAAAGCGAGCAAACGGAAATCGGCGCGGAAGAAACCGCCGGCGAGCTGCAAGAGCGCCTTGCGCCGTTGGGCGCCAAGTTGCTGGTGCGCACCTTAGAAAAGATACAAGCGGGTACGGCGGTTCGCACAAAACAAGAGGATAGCCTTTCTTGCTATGCTCCGATGTTGCAGAAATCTCTTTCTCCCATAGATTGGAATAAACCGGCCGATGCAGTCCATAATCTAGTCAGAGGCCTTAACCCCTGGCCTGGCGCCAGCACGGTGTTAGAGGGAAAACAGCTGAAAATACACCGGGCCACATTGGCACAAGGTTCCGGTGCGCCCGGCGAGGTGCTTAGCTTGGATCCTTTTGTGGTGGCGTGTGGCGACCAAAGAGCTTTGCAACTGCAAGAGGTTCAGTATGAGGGCAAAAAGCGTATGCCCGCCCAAGATTTTTTGCGGGGTCATCCGGTAAAGTTGCATTCTCGCTTGGGGGAAGAAAAACAATAGACGAAAGCGGGGCAAAAATATGGGATATTTTTCCTATCTGCTGTTTATGTTGCCGGCCTTGGTGATATCCATGCTGGCGCAGGCAAGTGTGCAGTCTACCTTTCATAAATATTCCGGCATACGCAATATAAGAGGGCTAAACGGAAGAGAGGCGGCTGCCCGGGTGCTGTCGTTTTACGGGGTAACCGGCGTGGTAATCGAACCGGTGGCGGGCAAACTGAACGATCATTATGATCCGCGCACCAATGTTATACGTTTATCAGACCCGGTGTGCTATGTAGACTCGGTAGCAGCTGTTGGGGTAGCCGCCCACGAAGCGGGCCATGCCGCACAGTATGCAGCCCATTATGCGCCGATTCGCTGGCGGGCCGCCTTGGTGCCGGTTACGCAGATAGGCTCTAACCTTTCTATGCCCGTGCTGCTCATTGGATATTTCTTTCAATACCGGGCGCTCATTTTGGCCGGGATTATTCTTTATAGCTTTTCGGTGTTGTTTTCGCTGGTAACACTACCTGTGGAATTGAATGCCAGCGCCCGGGCCGTTGCTGCGCTGCGGGATTCCGGCGCCTTATACGGCGAAGAACTGGAAGGGGCGCAGCGGGTGCTGCGGGCAGCAGCTATGACTTATTTAGCCGCAACCTTTACTGCGTTGTGGTCGTTGCTGCGTTTACTGCTTATTTTCGGCAACCGCCGGCAGCGGTAACACCAAGCTAAGAAAAAGGAAGAGGCACCTTGAAACAGGATGAAAGAAAAACACAGAAAACAACGCGCGCGCAGGCTAGAATGGTGGCTTTGCGTGCTTTGCTGCGCGTGCACATGGACGGAGGATATTCCAACCTAGTGCTGGACGGTGCTCTTTCCGGCGCACAGATGGATGCGCGTGAGACTGCGCTGGCCTCAGCCCTGTTTTATGGGGTACTAGAACGGGAGATGACATTGGACTATGTCATCTCCCACTACTCGTCGATCCCTTTAAAAAAACTTTCTCCTCAGGTTCGGGATATTTTGCGCATAGGGCTATATCAGTTGTTGTATATGGACAAGATCCCGCACTCCGCGGCGGTGAACGAGTCGGTAAAGCTGGCCCGCGCCAGCCGGCAGGAAAGAGCGGCTGGTTTTATCAACGGTGTGCTGCGTTCTTTTTTGCGCGATGGCGCTGTTGTTCCGCCCTTTCCAGAGGGAATGAGTGAAACTGCCCGGCTTGGCGTACAATACGCTTGCCCGGAATGGTTGGTGTCTTTGTGGCGCAAGGCTTATGGCGATGATACGGCCCAGGCGCTGATGGAAGCGCTGGTTGGCCGTCCTCCATTAACTGTAAGGTTAAATCCCTTGCGTGTAAATGGCGTGGAGCAATTGCAACAAGAACTGGCGCTTTATAAAACGGAGGCGCGGCCTGTGGTGGAAGGAATGCCCTGGGCTGCTGCGCTGCAGCCGACCGGATCGGTAGAGCGTTTGCGCGCTTTTCGGCAAGGATGGTTTCATGTGCAGGATTTGGCATCGCAGCTGTGCTGCCAAGCCTTACAGGTAAAACCGGGGCAGCGGGTGGCCGATGTGTGCGCAGCACCCGGCGGAAAATCTTTTACTTTAGCAGAAGAGATGAAAAATCAGGGCTGTTTATCGGCGTTTGACTGCCATCCTTCTCGTGTAGAGGTTATTCGCAAGGGAGCCGAACGCTTAGGGCTGAGCATAATACAAGCGGCGGTGCGAGATGCTTCTTGCCCACAAACCCCTCTTTCGGATTTTGATAGAGTTTTGTGCGATGTGCCCTGTTCTGGGCTGGGAATTTTGCGCAGAAAGCCCGAGATCCGGTCAAAAGCGCAGGAAATGCTTGACAGTTTACCGGCTTTGCAGTACCGTATACTTTGTGAATCGGCCAAGTTGTTAAAGGTAGACGGTGTGTTGGTTTACTCAACCTGCACCCTGAATCCGGCGGAAAATAATCTGCAAGCACAAAAATTTTTGCAGCAGCATCCAGATTTTGCTCCACAGCAGCTGCAATTACCCGCTTGGGTAACGCGCAACGAGTGGGAACCGGAGAATCAGCTTACCCTTATGCCACATATTCATGGGACGGACGGCTTCTTTATTTCAGCCTTTCGCCGCAAGAGGTGATAAAGCGCATGTGCCCAGCGCAGGATATAGAAAAAATCGATATAAAATCCAAAACGCTGGAGGAGCTAAAGCAAGACTTTGCTTTGCTGGATCAGCCAACTTATAAGGCGCGCCAGGTGTACCGATGGGTGCACCGTGGGGTAACTTCCTTTGAGCAGATGACCGATGTGTCTAAACCGTTGCGCAGCCTTTTGGATCAAAAATATTACATTCCTGTAGCTTTTATTGAAAAAAGGCAGGTTTCCGTTTATGATAATACGGTAAAGTATTTGTTCCGCTTTGCGGATGGGGAATGTGTGGAGTCTGTTTTAATGCAGTATCACCATGGATATTCCATCTGTATTTCCACCCAAGTGGGGTGCAAAATGGGTTGCGCCTTTTGTGCAACGGGCCTGGGCGGCTTCTTTCGCGATTTGGCTCCGTCTGAAATGTTGGCCCAGGTGCAGGCCGCTCAGCAGGATAGAGGGGTGCGCATCTCTAATATTGTGCTGATGGGCATGGGGGAACCGTTGGACAATTATGAAAACGTTTTGCGTTTTTTAGAGTTGGTTTCCTCTGCGGATGGGATGAATATCGGTATGCGGCACATTTCGCTTTCTACCTGTGGGCTGGTAGATAAAATATACGATTTGGCGGAAAAAAAGCTACAGTTAACGCTATCGGTTTCACTTCATGCCCCCAATGATCAAATACGGCAACGAACGATGCCGATTAGCCGCCGTTGGCCGATGGAGGAGCTGTTGCGCGCTTGCCGGCATTATGCTTCGGTAACGGGCAGGCGCATATCATTTGAATATGCGATGATAGCAGGGGTAAACGACAGCGATTCCTGTGCGCAAGAGTTGGCCGGAAAGTTACGCGGCATGCTGTGTCATGTTAATTTAATTCCGGTAAACGAAGTAGAAAGCACGGGTTTTCATAAAAGCGGAGGCATTCGCCTACGACAATTTTCCCGTATCCTGGAACAAAAAGGCATTACCGTCACGGTAAGGCGGACTTTAGGGTCCGATATTGACGCCTCGTGTGGCCAATTGAGGCGCCGGCGGTTGCAAGATGGAGGAGTTTCTGTTGAAAGTAATGGGGAAAACTGATATCGGCATGGTACGACGATCCAATCAAGACGCTTATTCCGGCGGGGAACTGCCGGGCGGCGCCGTTTGGGCAGCCGTTTGCGACGGTATGGGGGGTGCCAATGGCGGAGATATTGCCAGTAAAACAGCGGTGTCTGTTTTGCAACAGGAGTTAAACAGCGGCTTTTCGGAGGATATGCCCGATCAAATGGTGCAGGCTCTGTTGTTGCATGCGGTAGGGCAGGCCAATGTGCGTGTTTACGAAAAGGCGTTAGAAGATGAGGCGCTGTCGGGGATGGGCACAACAGTGGCAGCCGCTTTGGTGCGAGGGGAAAAAGCCTATATTGTGCATGTGGGCGACAGCCGTGTTTACCTGCTTACCCCCAATGAGGTGACCCAGCTTACCACTGATCATTCTATTGTGCAGGAAATGGTAAAGAAGGGCGAGATTACAGAGCAACAGGCAAAAAACCATCCTCGCAAGAATATTATCACCCGTGTGGTGGGTGTGGAGCCTTATGTGGAGGCTGATTATGACGTATGCGCTTTGCCGCCGGATGGAAAACTTTTGCTTTGTTCCGACGGCCTTTCCAATTGTGTTGAACCGGAAACCATGCGGCGCTTGGCTTATGAGTTAGAAACAGACAGCTTGCTTGACCGGTTGGTGTCGCTGGCGAATGACGCCGGTGGGTATGACAACATTACGGTAGCGGTCATCAGCGCGTAAAGAAATGACGGGAGTGAAGCACATGGATAGATACGTAGGGAAGCGTTTGGACGGGCGCTACGAAATTCAAGAGCTGCTGGGTGTAGGCGGTATGGCCATGGTATACCGCGCATATGATACGATCGACGATCGCATGGTGGCGATTAAGATCTTAAAAGAGGAATTTTTAGGCAACGACGATTTTATCCGCCGGTTTAAAAATGAGTCCAAGGCTATTGCTGTGTTGTCTCATCCCAATATCGTCAAAGTATACGATGTGAGCTTTGGCGATAAAATCCAATATATCGTTATGGAGTATATCGACGGTATTACGCTAAAGGAATATTTGGAGCAGCAGCACGTCATTAAATGGAAAGAAGCGGTGCACTTTACGGTGCAAATTCTTCGTGCGCTTCAGCATGCTCATGAAAAGGGGATTATTCACCGGGATATTAAGCCCCAAAATATTATGTTATTGCAAGACGGCACAATTAAAGTAACCGATTTTGGCATTGCTCGTTTTGCAAAAAATGAAACACGCACCATGACCGATAAGGCCATTGGATCGGTGCACTACATTGCGCCCGAACAGGCAAGAGGGGATATTACCGACCAAAAGGCGGATATTTATTCGGTGGGCGTGATGCTGTATGAAATGACCACGGGCCAACTGCCTTTTGAGGCAGATAACGCCGTTTCGGTGGCCATTATGCAGTTGCAGTCCGATCCCCGCCCGCCGCGCCAAATTAATCCCGATATTCCCGAAGGGTTGGAAGAAATTACCCTGAAGGCAATGCAGAAAAGCCCTACCCAGCGTTATCCTTCGGCGGCCGCTATGCTCAACGATATTGAGCAGTTCCGCCGCAATCCCAGCATTCGTTTTGCTTACAAATATTTTATTGACGATAATCCCACCAAGTATGCTGATGCAATCAACCGCGCCAAAGCGCCGCTTCCGGAGCCGAACTACGGCGACGATTACGACTATGAAGAACAGGAAGCGGCCAAAACCAAGCGTTCCCCGGCGCTGAATATTATCGGCGGTGTTGGAATAGCGGTGGTGCTGTTTGCGTTGGTAATCGGCATGATATTCTTGTTCCAATCTTGCCAAGGCGGTGAGGAGCAGGGAGACATTACCATACCCAATTTTATTGGTAAAATGTATGAGGATGTGTTAGAAGAGTACCCCGATCTGCACTTCACTGTGGAAAGAACGCGGGATGCCACGAAGGAAGACGGTTATATTGTCGATCAGAACCCAGAAAGTTCCAGCAAGCGGTATAAAGCCGATACGCAGATCACTTTAACCATAGTAGATAACAGCGTCGGCGGCACGGTGGATGTTCCCGATGTGGTAGGCCGCACGGAACAAGAAGCGATTGATATGTTGACGGCTGCCGAATTGGAGCCGGAAGTACAGCAGGTTTATGCCGACGATACCGCAGCCGGTTATGTAAAGAGCACAACACCGGCGCCTGGGGAATCCGTGGAGATAGGTTCGCAGGTTATTGTGTTGGTGAGCAGAGGGCCGGCGGAAGAAAAGGTGTCGGTTACTTCTGTTATTGGAATGTCGCTGGATGACGCTATAAAGACATTGGAGGCGCAAGGCCTTACGGTGGATCCCAATGTTGAGCGGCAAAACAGCGCGGAGCCTGCCAATCAGGTTTTGTCGATGGATCCGCTTCCCACCACCCAAGTGAGCAAGGGATCGGCTGTTAAGCTGGTGGTTAGCACCGGGCAACGCGATGAAGTTTCGGTAGAAGTTCATATTGAGCTCCCGCCTGCCGACTTTGAAGTCAACTTCCAAGTGCGGGTAGATGGCGAGCTGGTGCAGGATGAAAATTTGGTGCCCAATGCGGTGGGCGGCTATCGCGAGGTAACGGTGAAAGGCTCCAGCGGAACCAAAGAAGTGCGGGTAACGCTGGATAACATGGAGTTTGCCACTTATTATGTTGACTTTGATCAAGACGGCAAAATCTCTGGGCCCAACCGCAACCCGAATTTTGTGCTGACACCGCCAGTTGTGTCGGAGACGCCTTCTTCATCGTCTTCTTCGGTTACACCTCCGGCAACTAGTTCGCAACCGGTAGAATCCAGCAGCGAAACCCCTGTTAGTAGCGAGGGCGGCACAGAAACCGAGCCCGCCGGGGAGTAATGCTATGGCAATAGAACAACAGCAAAATATAAAAGATAGCAAAGAAGGTATTATATTAAAGGGGGTCGGCGGTTCTTACCATGTGGGAACCGCCGGCGCCCTTCTGGTTTGTACGGCGCGCGGATTATTTCGCAAAGATAATAAAAAACCATTGCCGGGCGATCGGGTGAAAATTTTGACCGATGGAAAAGAAACCCACACCATTGTAGAAATCCTGCCCCGAAAGAACGAGTTGGTACGTCCACCGGTGGCCAATGTGGATCAGCTGGTGGTGGTAACCTCTTTGTGCGATCCGCAGCCCAACGCATTGGTAATTGACAAAATGTTGGCGCTGGCGGTTAAAAATCATATTCGCCCGATTGTAGTCTTTTCTAAGGTGGATCTGCAAGACGGCGCCTGGTGGTTTCATGTATATCAACAAGCGGGGTTTTGCGTTATTCCCTTTTCCAGTGTGACAGGGGAGGGGGTGGATGCTGTCCGTCAGCTCCTACAAGGCGGAATTACTGTGTTTACCGGCAATTCCGGGGTGGGTAAGTCTTCTCTGCTCAATTGTGTGGTACCTCAACTGAGATTAGAAACGGGGGATATCAGCAAAAAGTTGGGCCGTGGCCGGCATACCACGCGTAAGGTTGAGCTTTTTGCTTTGGAGCAAGGGGGTTATGTTGCCGATACGCCGGGTTTTTCCCTTTTAGATTTAGAACGTTGTGGGCAAATCCGCAAGGAGGAGCTGGCAGATTGTTTTACGGAATTTGCCCCCTATATCGGCAAATGCCGTTTTTCCTCCTGTGCCCATTTGCGTGAAAAAGGCTGCGCTGTGCTGGAAGCGGTGCAGCGTGGTGAGATCAGTGAGTCGCGTCACCGCAGCTATGTGGCGATGTATGATGAAGTAAAGGATTGGAAAGAATGGGAGCACAAGAATTAACAGGGCGCTGTGTTGTATTGGGCGCTGCGCCGGTATTGATGCCGGATAAAATAAAATCGTATATACGGCAGGATGACTATATCATTTGTGCCGATGGAGGGTTGCGCACAGCGCAACGGATGGGAATTCGCCCCGATTTGCTCATTGGGGACTTTGATTCCATGGAACAACCTGCGTGCCGGCCGGCGGAGACGATTACCCTGCCGGTATGCAAAGACGATACCGATATGATGGCGGGCATTAAAGAGGGAATCACCCGGGGGTGGAAACGCTTTTTGTTGCTGGGCGCCACAGGGGGGCGGATGGATCACACGATAGCCAACCTATGCGCTTTGGATTTTTTGGCCCGGCAGGGAATGGAAAACTGGCTGGCGGATGAAAGTAACCGCGCCACCGTAGTGCAGCAGGGCATTTTAGAGTTGCGGGGAATGAACGGCCGCTTGGTGTCGGTGTTCCCTTTTGGTGCACCCTCCTGCCTGCTGAGCTATGAAGGGCTGCAATATCCCTTGTGCAAAGAAAGCCTGGTAAGCGTCGAGCCCCGCGGAGTAAGCAATCGGGCGGTTTCCGATTTGGTGCGCATAACGGTTCATCAAGGCCCAGCCCTGGTGGTGTTATCTGATGAAAACTAACTTGTTTTGGGTAAAAAGACTCTCTAATATGAGCGTATAAGGAGCGTATAAGCAGGCAGCAGAATATTGCATAGCGAAATAACCGGGTTTTTGCGGTTTTGAAAACTGCTTAGGCAGCAATACACCTTCTTTTCTGGCTTTATGCCGGCGGGTTCCAAGCGGATACGTGCGTATTTAGAGGAATGCACCGTGTCAATAAACGCTATAACGCGACAGGCCGGGGAGCAATAGGGGTGGCCAATGAAAAAGGTTGTGCTATTTGATTTATATGATACCGTGCTTCATGAGGTATCCTTTCGCTTTGATAAAGGTATTGCCTATCTGCATCGGGCCTTTTTTGAAAACAGTTGCTCTTTCAAGGAGATGACGGATTATGCCGCAACCTTTTTGCCTTTGTATGAGAAGCGAAAAAGGGACTTTACCGAAGTATGCCTTATGCAAGATGAAGTTGCGCTATATTTTGAAAAGTTCGGTGTAAAAAAGCCGCAGTCGTTTCAAAAGTTGGAATATATTGTGATGAATCGAATACAGCAGGTTGCACTTACAGATGAGGTGCGGTATACGCTAAACGAGCTGCATCAACAAGGCGTATCTATGTATATCTTGTCTAACAGTATTTTTACAGGTGCGGCCAATCGAAAGCTATTGAAAAGCTTTGATATTTTGCAATATTTCAAAAAAGTTTACGTAAGCGCTGACTACGGTATTAGAAAACCGAGTGCCGCCTTTTTTCAAATAGCAATTGGCGAAATTTTATCGGATCATCCGGGCATCAGCCGGACGGATATTCTTTATGTAGGGAATGATTATGTAACCGATATTCAGGGTGCGGCCGCCGTAGGATTGGATGTGACTTGGCTGAATGTGGAGCATCTTCCTGACGATGAGAATATCGCCGCTTTTGATATCGATGCCTTTCAGTCCATTTTAGAAATCATAAAGCAATAATCCCAGTATCCTGTTATTTGCAAGGTTTGATAAAGGCTTAACGAAAGAAATTCTGCTATTAAGGGAATTTGCCGTTTGTTTTTTTATTTTAGCCCGTATAATAGCAGCAAAAGCCGTCCATACTTCGGGTGCATTGAAAGGACGGTGCAGCCGATGAAATGGAAAACCATTGAGAAAGCGCTTCTTTTATCCCTCATTCTATCCATGTTGCTAACGATAACCGGTTTTTCCGGCCAGTGTGAGGATATCAGCAACCGCGTGTTGCGCTTGCATGTTTTGGCCAATTCGGATTCTCAGGAGGATCAGGCGCTGAAATTACAGGTGCGCGATAAGGTGTTGGCCTGTTCCGGTGATTTGCTGGAGGAAACGGCTTCTTTACAGGAGGCGGAGGCCTGTATTCGCGAACACTTGGATCTTTTGCAATCCGCCGCCCAACAGGAGGTTTGGGACGAAGGGTACGATTATCCTGTTACAGTGGAGCTGGTGAATACTTATTTTAATACGCGGGAATACGACTCTGTTACTTTGCCCGCAGGAAGATATGATGCGGTGCAGGTAAAAATCGGTGCGGCTCAGGGAAAAAATTGGTGGTGCGTCATGTTTCCGCCCATGTGCCTACCTGCCGCAGAGGAGCAAGAAGAACTGAGCGATGTTTTAACCCCCGGCGAAATGGAAATTGTGCAGGACGCCCCTCGTTTTGAGCTTCGTTTTAAAGCGGTGGAAATTTTTGAGAGCATTAAAAATTGGTTTGCTTCTTTGGGCGGTTAACGCGATCTTTTGGCAGCGTTGGCAGTTAAAACAGCAAAAGCATAAAAAAGCGGAAGGCGGCAGTTTTCTCACCGCATTCCGCTTTTTTGCAGCCGGGTTTGCTTATGGGCGGATGCGAAGCGCCCGGCGCGGCAAAATGAGATCTGGATTACGAATGTTGTTCAACGCCACCAGCTCATCTACTGTGGTGCCGAACCGCTTAGCGATAGAATAGAGGGAATCGCCTTCTCTTGTAACATACCATTCGGGTACTTCGGGCATGCTGGGTTCTTCTGGAACAAAGATGCGCAGCATTTGGCCAACCTCTAATTCATCGGGGTTGGCTATGCCGTTGTACCGTGCAATGTCGTTTACCGTGGTGTTGTACCTTTTGGCGATGTTCCATAAAGTGTCGCCGGGGCGTACCGTATACATAATAGTAGGCAAAACAAACGCCTCCTTTTAATCTGTTCGATTATCATTTTATGCATAAAAGCCGGCGCAGGTGCGCATCGGGTTAACGCTGCGGCGGCTGTCGTTGCCATAGCGGCCGATTCATGCTAAAATAATATGGCTGATTGCTAAAATTTGACTTCGTATCCTGAAAGATAAATTTGGTGTTTGGCAGCACGTAAGAAGTGAAAAGGGAGGATGGCTATGGCAGGCGAAGCACCGCCTAAAAATTTTGCACGGGACTTTTTCTCTAAAATGGTTGGTTTTTCCATCGCTACCTGGGTTAGCTTCGGCCTTAGTTTTTTATCAGGGCCAATTTCTACCTGGTTGTTTCAAGCCGAAGAAGTAGGCAAAATTAACCTTTTTAGCAATACCTACCTCACCATGTTTTTGAGTCTGGCTTATTTGGGGTTGGATCAATCCTATATCCGTTTTTACAACGAACCGCCCGGCAAAAATACGCGCAAAGGCGTGTTTACCATTTGCATTTCGGCGGCCTGCGCCTTTGCGCTGGTTTTGTCTGTGGGGATCGGTTTTGCCAGCGATCAGGTTTCCAGTGCCATCTCGGGAGCGCCCAATGTTATTATTACAGCTTGCTTGATTGTGGGCTTGTTTGCCAATTTGCTGTTTCGTTTTTTAAATGTTTCGGCGCGCATGGAAAAAAAGGTGGTGCTCTATTCGGTGCAAACCACCCTGCAAGCAGTTGTGGGCAAGTTGTTGTATATTGGGGTGGCCATTTGGAGCCCAACCCACCAAAGCGCCATTATTGTAATGACGTTGGGTTACTTTGTTGTGACTATGGTATTTTTGATGGTTCAATTTCGGGATAATTTTACCCGTCAGGTGGATTGCAGCCGGCAGGTGATGGGCACTTTGTTCCGCTTTGGCCTGCCGTTGGTGCCGGTTAGCTTGCTTTCTTGGCTGAATAATTCTTTAGCGTCGTTGCTGCTAAAAGCGTTTGTCAGCTACTCGGCCATCGGCATTTACACAAACGCTGTGGGGGTGGCCAGTGTTATCAACGTTTTGCAGTCTGGTTTTAATACCTATTGGACTCCCTTCGTTTATGAAAACTATCAAAACAATGGCCAAAAACTCCGCCGGATGCACGAGTTGATTACCTTTGCTATGGTGGCCTTTGGGTTGTTGCTGGTGTTGGCCCAGGATATTATCTATTTACTCATTGGCGGCGATTTTCGGGCCAGTAAAGAATTTTTTCCATTTCTTTTGCTTTCGCCTATTTGTTATACCATTGCAGAAACCACCGGATTGGGCATTAACCTTTCAAAAAAGAGCTATTTGAATGTGGTTACCTTTGTTGCAAACACAGCGGTTAACTTGCTGTTGTGCCTGTGGCTGTTGCCTTATCTGGGCGTAGTTGGCGCAGCGATAGCGGCGGCTGTTTCGGCAGTGGTGATGCTGGTGGTAAAAACGATATTGGGGGAGCGGTATTACAAGTGTATTACCAGTTACGGCAAGACCTTTTCGGCAGTGCTTTTGATTGCTCTTGCTGCGGTGTGTAACTGGCTGTTTTTTTCGATTGTTTGGCTGAAATATATTTGCTTTGTTGTGCTTTTGGCGCTGCTGGTTTGGATATTCCGCAACGAGGCGGCCTATTTGTTCCGGTTTGCAGTGAGCCTGCTGCGAGATATATTCCGCCGTTTTCGGCACAAAAGCGCTTCATATAGATAACAGAACAGTAAAGAAGGTGAACCAATGCACATTCTTGTTATGCCATCCTGGTATGCAACCAAGGATATGCCGCAATCCGGATCGTTTTTTCGGGAACAGGCGCAGGCTTTGGCGCGGGCAGGCCATCGGGTTAGCCTACTGTTTGCTTATGCCGATGCTGTGGATAAAACTTACTTAGAAAAACGAAACGACCAAGGGGTTGCCACCTTTTATGTGCATTATAAGCCGTGCAGATTGCGCGTGAACCGTTTGTTGCATTTTTGGCTGCTGGCACGGGTTTTTGCAAAATTTTTTGCAAAAGATAAGCCGGATATGATTCATGTGCATTCTTTTTCCGCAGGGCGGTATGCCCGCTATTTTTCCCGGCGTTATCACATTCCCTATGTGATAACAGAGCATTCCAGCGCTTTTATCCGCAATGATCTCAGCCGTTACAACCGTCATCTGGCCCGCCGGGCATTTGCGGGCGCTTCTCGCGTGATAGCGGTGAGCGAAGGGCTCAAAGGGCGGCTTGCCCCATATTACGGCAAAGAAATCACCGTAGTACCCAACATGGTTTGCGGCGCCTTTTTAGACGCCCCAATGGAGGAACCGGCCGGTGGTAACTTTCGTTATATCTCCGTCGGCTATTTGCAACAGCGCAAGGGGATGGATTTGCTGTTGCGCGCCTTCGCCGTCATCAGGCGGGAGGATCCGCAAGCGCTGCTGCATATTTGCGGCGGAGGAGAAGAAGAGAATACACTCAAGCAGCTTGCGCAAAACTTGAATATTTCAGACGCGGTAACCTTTCACGGCACGGTAAGTCGGGAACAGGTGCTGGCCAGCCTACGGCAAAGCCATGCTTTTGTTTTGGCCAGCCGTTTAGAAACTTTTGGCGTTGTAGCGGTGGAGGCATTGGCAACCGGCCGGCCGGTTATCATGACCCGCACCGAGGCGGCTGAAGGCATTCTCAATGATAAAAACGGCCTGTTGGTGCCGGTGGAGGATGTGAAAGCCTTAACAGACGCAATGAGGCAGATGAAAGATAATTACCAGGATTATGACTGTAAATGGATCCGGCAAGATTGCCGCCGCCGCTTTTCTGAAGAAGCGGTATGTGAACAGCTGGGCGAGATTTATCAAAGTGTAGTGATGGAATATTTTGGTAGCGTGCAACGGGATTAGGAGAATCGTATGGTTTATTATTGTGATAATCAAATATTAATACGCGATTTGCGGCCAAGCGATGCTCAGGGGATCACGGACGAAGAAATTGCGCAAGGATATCAAGCGAAAATAGAAAAATACCAAATGAGGTTGCAACACCAAGTGGATGGAAAATCCATATCACTGGTTGCCGAATATAAAGGGAATATCGCAGGATATATCAATGTGTATCCTAATTCAAAATGGGGTGCATTTGGTAATCAGGGTTACCCAGAAATTGTTGATTTTGGCGTATTAGAAAAATATCGCAGAAATGGGATAGGAAGCAAATTAATGGATATAGCTGAGCAAATATCCGTGAAATATGCCGATGTTGTTTATTTGGGAGTTGGTTTGCACAGCGGATATGGGAGCGCGCAGCGAATGTATATAAAACGAGGTTATGTTCCCGACGGCACCGGCGTTTGGTATGGCGACAAAATCTGTGAACAATATGCTGATTGTAAAAACGACGATGATTTGGTTCTCTATTTATCTAAAAATTTGCGAGGTAGATAGGGTCATAAACTTGAAAAACCAATTTTAAAATCTCGTTTTGTTAAAGAATCACCAGAGAACAGTTGTTAGGTGCTTGGCAAGATTTTTAGGTAGATAACCGGTATTGTTTTTGATTGTATGTTTTGTTCTTCGCCCCCAATTTTTTATATTGCCCTTAGTGTGACAAGTATTGTATAAAATAACCGAGCAGGCGGAATTTCCGTCTGCTCGGTCTATCTTATCTGAGATTTTTTATCTTGCTGTAAGAAAAGCAACTACCATCTTTTTGATAAGACCTTCGGTTCAAGGAAAATATTTGTTATGTTTTGCGGATGATTTCGGTTCTACATCCCGGGCAGGTAATACAAATTTTCCCCTTCCCTTTGGGTACCCGCAGAATACGGGAACACTTGGGGCATTTGTAATAACGGTGGGTTTTTCTATCCTTCCATTTGCGCCGCTGTAAAGAAAACCAGCTTTTCACGGGGTTCCATAGCTTTAAAAATTGGTTGTTTTCCTGATACCGCCGGGGAATATTGCGCGAGAACATGCGCACAAAGCAGATGATAAGTAAGCATAACGGCAGTAGAGAAAGCCAGGGAATACCTATCAGCTGGATCACAAGGGTAAGCAGCATGCTAAAAATTAATAGAGCGATGTTGAGCTGATCAGTACCGTATCGGCCATACATCATTTTTTGTAGCCAGTTCATTATCATCTATCCGTTTTCCTTTCTAAACATTATATCTTTTCTTGCATCGGTAGTTTTGAAGTAGCCCGGTAAATTCTTAGTATATCGGGTGATTTTGACCGCCGTATATGCTGCCTGTAAATAAATCATGAATGCAGCAGCAAATATATCATAGCGTATATTCCTATTTTGACTGGCTTATACTACTTTACCAGGAATGAGCCAAAGGTTTATGTTTCAATTTTTCGATCTATAACACAGAAATTTATACAGATAGGTTCTTGTTATTATGCTTTTCGTGCATGAAAAAGGGAACTGGTTCTTTTTTCTTTTCCTTATGTTGACATAGCCTAGTAAGACGCTTATAATTAATTTGTAGTTTTTTTGACAATATGATTTCTGCCTCGGTATGTTAACAAATCACTGGCGATTCACCCGCTATCTTGTGGTTGCGTCCAAAATAGACGGTATCCCTGGTGGTTTGCATGACCCACGCGGCAGATACGTTGACGTTAAACTGCTTTACCAAAGAGTAATGGACATAGAGAAAGGCAAGGGTAGTTTTATGTTGGAATTGCGCAATATCTCCCTTGATGTAGAAGGGAGCAAAGAGATTTTAAAGAACATCAGCCTTACGGTTGAGGATGGAAAGTTTGTGGTAATAACCGGCCCTAACGGCGGGGGAAAATCCACAATTGCCCGGGTAATAGCGGGCATTCAAAAACCAAGTTCGGGGCAGGTATTCTTTAAGGGGCAGGATATTACCGATATGGATATCACCCAGCGGGCCAAATTGGGCATTGGTTTTGCTTTTCAACAGCCGGTGCGCTTTAAGGGCCTTACTGTGCGGGATCTTATCCGCCTGGCGGCTGGAGAAGAGATAACACACGCAAAAGCGTGCGCCTATCTTTCGGCAGTGGGCCTTTGCGCCAACGACTATATTGATAGAGAGATCAACGCCAGCCTTTCGGGCGGTGAAATTAAGCGGATTGAAATCGCTATGACAATTGCACGAAAGGCGGAGCTTACCATATTTGACGAGCCGGAAGCGGGCATTGATCTTTGGAGCTTTAAAAACTTAATTGATGTATTCAGTAAGATGCACGATGAAATACAAGGTTCTATTGTGATAATTTCGCATCAAGAGCGCATTTTGAATATTGCAGACAAAATCATTGTTCTGGCCGACGGACAAGTTACAGCCAGCGGGCCCAAGGATGAAGTGTTGCCCGGCTTATTGCAGGATGCTTCCGGTTGTGGTTATTGCCCGAAGAAGGAGGGAGCTATATGAAATCGATTACGAAGCAATTGTTAAAAATGATATCAGACTGGTCCGGGGAGGAAAACGCTGGGGCCTACAATATTCGAGAAGATAGCGGCTGCGCCGCCCGGCATTCTTCTAAGAACGTTCAAATCACATCTAAGCAGGATAAGCCGGGGATTGATATTGTTGTGCAGCCCGGCACAAAAGGAGAAAAGGTTTATATTCCTGCGCTGGTGACCCACAGCGGCGTAGACGACTTGGTTTACAATGATTTTTATATTGGAGAAGACGCCGACGTAACGATTGTGGCGGGGTGCGGCGTATGTACCGAAGGGGACGGGGAATCCCAGCACAACGGCATCCACCGTTTCTTTTTGGGCAAGAATAGCAAGGTTCTGTATTTAGAAAAACATATCGGTATCGGCGAAGGCCGGGGCGGTCGGATTATCAACCCGCAGACCTATGTAGAGGCCGGTGAAGATAGCTATATGGAGATGGAAACCACCCAAATAAAAGGGGTAGATTCCACCAAGAGGTTATCTAAGGCCATCTTACAGGCCAGGGCAAAGCTGGTGATTAAAGAAAAGATCATGACCCACGAAAGCCAGTTTGCCGAAACCTCTTTTGAAGTGGATATGAACGGCGAGGATTCCGGCTGCAACCTGATTTCCCGTTCTGTGGCGCGTGGGCAGTCGCATCAATTGTTCCGTTCCCGCATCAACGGCAACACCCGGTGCAACGGCCATTCGGAGTGCGATGCTATTATTATGGATAAAGGCGTGGTCAGCGCGGTGCCGGAAATTACCGCCAACCATGTGGACGCCGCTTTGATTCATGAAGCCGCCATCGGCAAAATAGCCGGCGAGCAGATTGTTAAGCTGATGACCTTGGGGCTCACCGAGGCGGAGGCAGAAGCCTGCATCATCGACGGGTTCTTGAAATAAAGAAAAATTACGGTAAAATAAAGGAGCTACCCCAGCAGGCGCAAGCCCGGGTAGCTCCTTTTATGTGGTAATTTGTAGCTGGTTGCAAAAGGGTTAGGTACGCGGCGTATTTTCTAACGCATGCTCTTCTCGTTTTAGCATCGGCCAAACGGTGCACATCATGGTGATAAAGCAAGCGGCCCCGCCAATAAAGTTTGAGATAGGCTCGGCCAGATATACGCCGTTTACTCCCAGATTGAACAGCCGCGGCAGCAGCAGGGTAAGGGGGACGACGATGATAACCTTGCGAAACAACGAGAAAAACACAGCAAATTTGGATTTGCCCAACGCTACGAATACCGATTGCCCGGCAAATTGCAGCGACATCATAAAAAATCCAAAAAAGTAAAGATTCAGCGCAGGCACGCCGGCCTCAATCAAACTGGGCTCGCTGTTAAACATATGGATAAAACCGGCCGGCACCATCATCAAGATAAACCATGCTACTGTTGTGTAAACAATACATACGATGGAGGTAAATTTAATGCCTTGGCGCACCCGCGCGTATTGACGCGCTCCATAATTATACCCCAGCACAGGTTGCGCCCCGTTGGTTATGCCGGTTACCGGCATAGAGAGCACTTCACGCACCGAGTTGATAACCGTCATAATCCCCACATACAAATCGCCGCCATACAGTTGCAACGTTGCGTTACAAACAATTTGCACCAATCCATTGGTAATAGCCATAATAAAGCCGGAAAGCCCCAGCCCGGTGATGCGCTTAGTAAGCGAAATATCCAGCCGCATGCTGCTCTTTTTGAGCCGAAAGATAGCTTTTTTGCTGGTAAGAAACCGCATCACCCAAGCTGCCGAAAGAAATTGCGAGATAACGGTGGCGATAGCGGCCCCGCGCACACCCATTTGAAAAACGAAAATAAAAATAGGATCTAAAATAATATTGGCAACGGCTCCCAGCAGCACGGTTCCCATGCCAATGCGTGCAAAGCCTTGGGCGTTGATAAAGCTGTTCATGCCCAGGCCTATCATAACAAACAGCGTGCCGCACAAATAAACGGTTAAATAGTCGTCGGCATAAGGGAAGGTGCTGTCGCTGGCGCCGAAAAGATAGAGTAAGGGTTTTTTGATGAAAAAGAAAACAACCATCAACACCGCGCCGGCGGCTACCAGTAGCGTAAAGGAGTTACCCATAATCCGCTCGGCCCGTTTTAAATCTCCTTCGCCGCGCGCAATGGAACAAAGCGGCGCGCCGCCTGTTGAGAATAGGTTGGTGAAAGCGGTTAAAATGGTAATTACCGGAAAGGTAAGTCCCAAGCCGGTAAGCGCCAAAGTGGAAGCATTGGGAAGATGCCCTATGTAAATGCGATCCACAATGTTATATAATAAATTAATCAGCTGTGCCAGCGTCATGGGCAGGGCTAAGTTTAAAATATTTTTGGCTACGCTCCCTTTTGCAAAATCATTTTTGTCGTTCAAATCTTACACCACGCTTTTTGATTCTGATAACTACTGTTCACAGGACGGCTACAATGTTTTCAGCCGGCGGATTGTTGATAAGCTTATTTTACGCTAGACTATGGTAAAGAACAAGAGGCATAAAGAAAATAAGCGGAAAGGATAGGGCGATTCAGCCCTACTCCTTTACCCGCTTTGAATTTGATAAAAACAGATAGGATGTGCAAAAAATGCAAAATAATACGGCGAACATCAAAAATACAACGGTGGTAATACGGCCTTTTACAGAGGAATACGCGCCGGGTGCCTGCGCGGTGTGGAATCAAGTGGTGGAAGACGGCGTGGCGTTTCCACAAGAGCAACCGCTCAGCTGCGAGGAAGGGGCGGCGTTCTTTCAAGAGCAGTCCTTCACTGGCGTGGCCTTGGATGGCGAGCAAGTGGTTGGCCTTTACATCCTGCATCCCAACAATGTGGGGCGGTGCGGGCACATCGCCAATGCATCTTTTGCGGTGCGCAAGGAGTACAGCGGCAGGCATATCGGCGGTATGCTGGTGGATCATTGCCTTGCAAAGGCGGCGCAGCTGGGCTTTCGCATTATGCAGTTTAACGCAGTAGTGGCCACCAACGCGCCGGCCCGGCATTTGTATCAAAAGAAGGGATTTCACCAGCTGGGCTGCATCCCCGGCGGTTTTCGTCTAAAAGACGGGAGCTATGAGGACATAGTGCTATATTACCGTCAACTTTAAGAAGCGGCTTGTCTTTATTGCGCGGCGCAGCCTGCGCGCATGCTTTCCAATAAGCGTTGAATTTCGTCCATCGCGCCGCTGATTTCTACACGGGAGCAAAAGCTTTTGTCTCTGGCGGCCAGTTCAACGGTGCCTTCCTTGCAACCGCGGGGGCTGACCACCACCCGCAGCGGTACGCCGATCAAATCGGCGTCGGCAAACATAACGCCTGCGCTAACAGGTCTGTCGTCATACAAAACCTCAATGCCTGCTTTTTGCATGTTGTGATACAAACTGTCCGCCAGGTTTGCAACCTCTTCTTTCGCGGCCCGAACGGCGCATAAATGCACCTGCCAAGGGGCGATGGATACAGGCCAGATGGGCCCGTTTTCGTCGTGATGGGCTTCGCACACAGAGGCCGCCAAACGGCCTACTCCAATACCGTAGCAGCCCATCAGCGGATAGTGGCTTTCGCCCTGTGCGTCAACATACTGCATCTGCATGGCGCGGGTATATTTATCACCCAACTGAAAAATATTGCCAACTTCGATACCGCGGCGGATATGCAGCCCGGCCTGGCCGCAGTGGGGGCAAATGCCGCCCTCTGTAGCCTTGGCGAAATCGTGAAAAGTAACAGGGCCTATATCGCGTTCAAAGGATAAGCCTGTATAATGCATATCGCTTTGATTGCCGCCGCACACCAGGTTGACGGCGTTTTGCAAAGACGCGTCATACAGCACCGTGCAATCGGCTTGTAGCCGGTAAGGCCCGATGAAGCCGGCGCACAGGCCGCTGCTTTCCGTTAACGCCGCAGGGCGAATGCCGCAGCCGAGATAGCCGGTTAATTTGGATTCGTTTACCTCTAAATCCCCGCGCAGAAAAACCACAACAAGCCCGCCGTCGCCTTCTTGCTGATAGGCAACGGCCTTGCAGGTTTGGCTTTGTGGAACCTGCAAAAAAGAACACACCTCTTCTATAGTGTGCATGCCCGGTGTGGGCACGGCTTGCAAAGGGGCCGGTGCGGCTTGAGCGGTGGGGATGGCGACACAGGGAGCGGTTTCTACGTTGGCGCGGTAGCCGCAGGATTCGCATATGGCGATGGAATCCTCGCCGACGGGGGTAAGCAGCATAAACTCATGGCTGATATCGCCGCCCATCATGCCGGAATCGGATGCTACCGAAACCACCTCCGGCAGCCCGACCCGCTGAAAAATGCGGTGGTAGGCTTTTAGGCATGCGTCATAAAACTGTTCCAGATCCGCTTGAGAGGTGTGAAACGAATATCCGTCTTTCATGGTAAATTCCCGCACTCGAATCAATCCGCCTCTCGGCCGGCGTTCATCTCGGAATTTGGTTTGGATCTGATAAATGAAGAAGGGATATTTTGCATAGCTGCCGCCGTATTCACGCACCAGCTCAACAGCCGCCTCTTCATGGGTCATTCCCAACACAAGAGAAGCCTCGTTGCGATCGAAAAAACGCAGCAATTCATCTCCCACCGTGTCGTAACGCCCTGATTGTTGCCAATAGGATGCGGGCAACACAACGGGCATCGATACCTCTTGGCCGCCTAAGGCGTCCATCTCTTCCCGTATAATTTGTTCGATCTTGCGGGTGATTCTGCGCAGCGGAGGATAGGAGGCGTAGATCCCGTTGGCTACATATTTCATATAGCCGCCCCGCACCATAAGGGCGTGGCTGTCAATAACGCAGTCGGCGGGGCGCTCTTTGAAACGTTCCCCAATTAAATGGCTCATCTTCATCTTTTGGTTCCCTTCTTTCTTTTGTGGTAAAACGGCTGTGAAAGCAAACCCCGCTTTTACGCAAATAAAAACGCCCTAAACCGGCCTTAGCCAAGTTTAGGGCGAACAAATTCTGTCCGCGGTGCCACCTAATTTCGGATGATATCCGCACTCACCGGTACCATCATACCGGCACTCTGTAACGGGAGAACCCGGTTAAGCTTATCAATGGGCCAAAGCCGCATTCTTACGCTAACGGCTCAAAGAGGGGTTGGGCGTTTTTCCATAAAGACTCGCACCAACCGTCTTCTCTCTGGCATTTCCAAACGCTTACTGGTTCTTATCACAGCTGTTGTCTATTTGATTTTGTTCCATCTTACCCCAAAGGCGCCCAAATTGCAAGAGGGTGCGGTGGATTTTGTGAGAGCTAAGGGAGAATGATGCGGCTGTTTATGCAAAAAGCAATCTGGCAATATATCTTTACTCTGTTCTAAAGCGGCCGGTAGGCGCAGTGTTCTCCAGCAGCAACACTCCTGCGCAGTGAGATATTTTTTCGTATTTTGCAAAAGGGAAGGCGGCGCAAATTTCATCGGCTACAAAATAAAATTCTTCGTCGTCCCACGCATCTCCGCTGGATTTTTTACAAGCCTCCAGTTCGGCGCGTGTGGAAAAGGAAACGTCGCCCACTAGGATCTTTCCGCCCGGGGTCAAATAACGGCAAAGCGTTTTCAGAAAACAGATTTTCTGCTCGTCTGTAAGGTGATGAATGGCATAGGTGCAAATGATAGCATCAAACAGGGTGCTTGAAAGGCAGTTTGGCAGTCCTTGGCAAAAATCGTATTGAATAAGGCGGGCGCCGGGCATTTTTTGCTGCGCGATTTCGATCATCCGTTTAGAAAAATCAATCCCGGTGATGGTATATCCGTCTTGATACAATTTGGCGGTGAGAACCGCTGTGCCAAAGCCGATATCTAAAATTTGTTTTCCGCACGCTTTGCGCACAATTTCATAGATGCGGTCCAAAACCTCCTGATACCCGGCAAAAGGATATGAGCCGCTGGCGTTGCTTAAATTTACGCTGGCATCGTACCCATCCGCCCATAAATCAAATTCTTGGTTGTTGCGCATAGCCGTTCCCTTTCTGATACTTCAAAGTGGATTCCTAACACCGAGTCAAGCCCGCGGCGCGGCGTTTGCCATCCGGCACAAAGACCAATTGAGCGTAGAGGCTTTTACATCGTCTGCAATATCCCACAGATTATCTATGATACGTATTTCTACGTTTCGCTTTAGCAAGGCGCCGAACGCGTTGTTTAGCACATGTTTTTTCTTGGGGATTTGGGTTGTTGTTGCCACATAATACCCGGCGGCGCTGTCTTGCAATACAAAGTCTTCCGTGTGAAATTCGTATAGATGCAACGTGGTGTTTAGCATAGCGGGAATCCACTTGTTTTCAATTACAACCGCATGAGCGGCGCCGGAGGATGAGAAAAACCTTTTTCTATCGGCGTCTGTTGTTTGACTTCCAGCATAGTAGGCAACGCGCGGGCAATCCCTGGGGGTTAAAAAATTAGGCAGTCTCGCCTCGTCCAGCGCCCAAACAAGCCCGATAGATTGATCCAAATCTTTGCGCTTGGGCAGGCGCGGATAAAACACTTGGATGTCGGGTTCCTCGCTAACATGAAACAGCCGCACTCTGTTTTCCCCCTTTTTCAACAAAAATAAAGCGCCGCTTTTGATAGAATAACTAACAAAACCGGCGCTTGTCTTTGGCGGAGAGTTAGGGATTTGAACCCTAGGTACGCGAATCACGTACACATGATTTCCAATCATGCTCCTTCGGCCACTCGGACAACTCTCCAAACGGTCAAATCAACCATATTCATGACGCCTAATTAGTATATCGAACTTATTCGGAAAAATCAAGAGGAAAAAATAATTTTTTTTGCAAAACTTGGAATATCATATAGTGAAAAGGGCATTTTTACGAGAAAAGCGCCGGGCGCGCATCCTTTTATATAGCAAACGCTTGCGCCTGTGTGCACAATGCGGTAAAATAAGAGCAAAACCGCTTACGGAAGAAAATGAAAAACAGCGGCAGTTGCGGCAACACGCGAATGTGCCGTTGTAGGGAGGGAAGGTTATTATGCAGAGAACTGAAATTGCGCAGCTTTACCAGCGGCCCGAACAGTTCGGCGGCCAGTCCGTTACAGTGTGCGGCTGGGTCAGAACCATTCGGGATTCCAAAGCCTTGGGGTTTATGCAGCTTAATGACGGCAGCTGCTTTGACGGCCTACAGGTTGTATTTGAAGACGGTAAGCTGGATAATTATAAAGAAGTGAGCAAGCTGAATGTGGGCGCCGCCGTTGTGGTGCAGGGCACGCTGGTGCTTACCCCCCAGGCGAAACAGCCTTTTGAGGTGCATGCGGCTTCTGTGCAGGTGGAAGGCGCTTCTTTGCCGGAATATCCTTTGCAGAAAAAACGCCACACCATGGAATATCTGCGCACCATCGCTCATTTACGTCCGCGCACCAACACCTTTTCGGCAGCATTCCGCGTGCGTTCTGCAGCGGCCTTTGGCATTCATAAGTTCTTTCATGAGAGGGGCTTTATCTATGCCCATACGCCCATTTTAACCGGCAGCGATTGCGAAGGCGCCGGAGAAATGTTTACCGCCACCGCTATGGATTTGGATGCGCTGCCCCGCACGCCGGACGGTAAGGTGGACTTTTCGCAGGACTTTTTTGGCAAGCACACGTCGCTTACCGTGTCTGGCCAGCTGGAAGCCGAGTGCATGGCGATGGCCTTTGGTAAGGTTTATACCTTTGGCCCCACTTTCCGGGCGGAGAAATCCTATACGCAGCGTCATGCCGCCGAATTTTGGATGATCGAACCGGAGATCGCTTTTGCCGATTTGCAGGATGACATGGATCTGGCGCGAGATATGATGAAATCTGTGATCCGCTATGTGCTGGATACGTGCCCGTCGGATATGGAATTTTTCAACAACTTCTTTGATAAAGGCTTGTTAGAGCGGCTTAACAGCTTGGTGGAATCCGATTTTGCCAAGATCACTTATACCGAAGCCATTGATCTGCTGGCCAAGCACAACGATCAGTTTGATTACAAGGTGTCTTGGGGTTCAGATCTGCAAACAGAGCATGAAAAGTTCCTAACGGAACAGGTGTTTCAAAAACCGGTATTTGTTACGGATTATCCCAAAGAGATCAAGTCGTTCTATATGCGGCAAAACGACGACGGAAAAACCGTGGCCGCTATGGATATGCTGGTGCCCGGCATCGGCGAGATCATCGGCGGCAGCCAGCGCGAAGAGCGGTTGGATTTGCTGCAGCAGCGCATGAAAGAGCTGGGCCTGAACGAAGAGGATTATTGGTGGTATTTGGATTTGCGCCGCTACGGTTCAACCAAGCACGCCGGGTACGGTTTAGGCTTTGAACGTTTGATTATGTATCTTACCGGTATCCCCAACATTCGTGACGTGCTGCCCTTCCCGCGCACTACGGGCACAGCGGAATTTTAATAAGCAATGGCTATGGGCGGCCGCCTTACGGATAGAGCATTCTGAAGGCGGCCGCTGTTTTGTAAAATGACAAAGAGCCTCCTCACGGATGAGAGTCAAGATCCTCCTTAGATGAATGACTGACTTGCCTTGTGGAATAACTATATTGGAATAGCGTGCGAAAAGGACGCGGAAAGGAAGTGCGGGATGAAACGATACGTGAAGCAAAGCGTGGAAGAGGGAAGCTCGCGCTTCGTGATTTTGGACGAACAGGGCAAAGAAAGCTACCGGGTAACCGGCCGTTTTACCACGGCGGGCAGCTTGCTTTTTTTGGAGGATGCTTTGGAACAAACCAAGGCGAAAATCCGGCAGACCAATCTTTTGTTGGCGGTGCGGTATGCCATCTCGGTTACAGGAAGAAGCAAAAGTATTTTTTTAACCCAAAGCTTACCGGTGGCGGGCGCTACGCCCATTTTGCATCTAAGCGGGGTGGATTGGCGTTTTCGCGGCGATTTACTCCAACAAAATTTTGATTTTGTTCAAGTGGATGGAAGCTTGGTTTTTTCTCACTGTAAGCGTTGGGGCGAGTGGGGAGATTGCTATGAGGTCAACATCGAGTTGCCTCAGTGGGAAATCCCCAGCCTGTGCGTGAGCATATGCTTGGACAATATGGTGCCCGGAACGGGAGGAGTCGTTCCTGTGGCAAATTAGAAAGCACGGGGCTTGCTGCACAGAATATAACGCGATTGTTAAGGGGCTAAAGATTTTAACTGTTTAAACGAGCTTTGTAAGGGCGAGTTGCATGAAAGCGGCAGCTATGGTAAAATTTTGCTCCCAGTGTGCACGAAAGTGTGTTTCTATACATGGCGAATTTGGGCGAAAATGGGAATTGATCCCGGATTTTAGTTTATGTTATAATAAAAAGGCGTTATTTTTATGTGCTTCACGCCGGTATGCCGTTATATGTTCTGTCTGTGATGCAGCCGGTAACAAAGCTAGGCGAAAGGGAAAGACGTCGTGGGGAACGGCGTTTTTTTATGCACAAATCAAAGCGAATAAAGCAGCAAAATCGTGTCTATGAAGGAAGAGTGAATCGGTATGGATACCAGAGAAGATTTGAGAAATATTGCCATTATCGCCCACGTCGATCACGGCAAAACCACATTGGTGGATCAAATGTTGCGTCAAAGCGGGATTTTTCGCGCCAATGAAACAGTGGCTGAGCGTGTGATGGATTCCAATGATTTGGAGCGGGAGCGGGGTATTACCATATTGTCAAAAAATACCGCCGTTATGTACCGGGGGACGAAGATCAATATTGTGGATACACCCGGCCATGCCGACTTCGGCGGAGAAGTAGAACGCATTTTGATGATGGTGGACGGCGTTTTGCTACTGGTGGATGCCTTTGAAGGATGCATGCCCCAGACCCGCTTTGTGCTAAAAAAGGCTTTGGGTTTGGGCAAAAAACCTGTAGTTGTAGTAAATAAAATAGATAGGCCGGGCGCACGCCCCCGCGAAGTGGTGGACGAGGTGCTGGATTTGTTTATTGAACTGGGCGCCGACGAGGATCAGCTGGAATTCCCGGTGGTATACGCTTCTGGGCGGGACGGCTACGCCACCTTGGATCCAGATGTGCCTGGAAAGGATATGCAGCCGTTGTTCGAAACAATTCTCAAAGAGATCCCCGCCCCCACCGGGGATATGAACGGCCCGTTGCAAATCCTCTTTTCGAATGTGGATTATGACGATTATGTGGGGCGTATCGGTATCGGCCGTGTGGAACGGGGCAGCGTAAAAACCGGGCAAAACGTGGTGCTGTGCCATAACGACGGCGGGCAGCGCAACGTGCGCGTTACAAAACTTTATCAATTTGAGGGGTTAAAACGGGTAGAGGTGGAGTCCGCTAGCCTGGGCGACCTGGTGGCGGTGTCGGGCGTTACCGATCTGAATATCGGTGAAACAGCCTGCTCGCCGGAGTGCCCCGAGCCGTTGCCTTTTGTAAAAATAGACGAGCCCACGGTTTCTATGCTGTTTATGGTAAACGACAGCCCCTTTGCCGGCCGGGAGGGCAAATATGTTACCTCCCGCAATATACGGGATCGCCTGTTTAAAGAGGTGGAAACCAATGTGGCCATGCGTGTGGAGGAAACGGAATCCTCCGATACCTTTAAGGTTTCCGGCCGCGGCGAGTTGCACCTGTCTATCTTGATTGAAACCATGCGCCGGCAGAACTATGAATTTCAGGTGTCGCGCCCGCAGGTAATTTATAAAACCATTGACGGCAAGCTTTGCGAACCGATTGAATTGCTGATGATCGAGGTGCCTGATAACTATGTGGGCGCCGTTATGGAGAAGCTGGGTTCCCGCAAGGCCGAGCTGGTTAATATGGGCACCCGCGACAGCGGCACCACCCATCTGGAATTCCGCATCCCCGCCCGTGGGCTGATGGGGTACCGGTCGGAATTTTTGACGGATACCAACGGCAACGGCATTATGAATAACATTTTTGATTGCTACGAGCCCTATAAAGGCGACATCCAACAGCGCTCCCAAGGGTCTTTAATTGCCCATGAAACCGGCGAAGCCACCGGCTATGGCCTGTGGGGCGCGCAAGATAGAGGCCGCCTGTTTATCGGGCCGGGCACCAATGTGTATGAAGGAATGATTGTGGGAGCCAGCCCCAAGGCAGAGGATATTGTGGTGAATGTTTGCAAAAAGAAACACGTCACCAATACCCGTGCTGCCGGATCGGATGAAGCGCTGAAGCTGACGCCGCCCAGTATCTTGAGCTTAGAGCAGTCGTTGGAATTTATTGCGGATGACGAACTTGTGGAAGTTACCCCCAAGAGCATACGCCTGCGCAAGATGATCTTAAATAAAGAACAGCGGATGAAAAAGGCCAGCCGTGGCGGCTGATGCAGTTTAGCTTAAAATAAAGGAATGGGGGCGTTTGGGCCGGTTGGGATACGTGATATTGGATTTAGAGTGGAATGGCACCTATTGCCGTCGGCTCAACGGGTTCATCAACGAAATTATAGAAATCGGCGCCGTCCGCGTGGCGGATGATTTGACTTTGGAAGATACCTTCACCTTGGTGGTGCGCCCGCAAATTGGAAAAAAATTAAGCAGCAAGGTGCAAAGCCTGACCAATATTTCGCAGGAAGAACTGGATAGCGGCGCGTTTTTTCTGCGTGCCATGCGCCAGTTTCAGAAGTTTGTAGGGGATAGCACGGTGCTAACCTGGGGCACTTCTGATATTTTAGCTTTGATGGAAAATCAGCGCTATTATACAGGCAGCGATCGGATTCCCTGGCTGACCCAATATCTTGATTTACAAGATTATTGCCAAAAGCGTATGAACTACGATACGGGTAAGCAGATGGGGCTGGGTACGGCGGCGGCTTTGCTTGGCATTGCGCAAGAAGGGATGGAGCACCATCGTGCTTTAGACGATAGCTTGTTGGCGCTAGCGTGTTTGCGTCACGCCGGGATGGATGAAACGTTGTGGGCTTCACTGGTGCAGGATGCCGGCATCTCTGCCTTTTATGATAAAATGGGCTTTAAAACCGTTATCCTTTGCGACATAAACCATCCTCGCATTCATCCATGGGATATGTGGTTTGTATGCCGGCGTTGTGGTGTGCGCGCCATACAAAAGACCGAATGGGAGCTGCACAACAAGGCCTTTCGGGCGCAGTTTACCTGTGGCTGCTGCCAAGATACTTTTTTGGGGCGCGTTCAATTTAAGCTAAAGTATGAGGGCTTGTTCGTGCGAAAAAAGGCATTACCGGTGCCTGCTCCTTCTGAAGCAGATGCAGAAAAAGCAATAAGCGACAATAAAACGCAAGTTGAAAAAGCAGAATGATTCATTCAACTGCAAATAAAAATGCGGGCTGTGTTTATGATACAGTCCGCATTTTAGTAAGCTGTGTTACAGACATATTTTTGTTGTGTTTTGTTGAATTTTGCTTCATAATGATAAAAACAAATAAGGCGACTTTTTTAAGAAAATGGGAGGAAATATGGGCGCTTTATCAGATATTCGTACCATACAAGAGATTCTATCCCGCCATCATTTTACCTTTTCAAAGGCGATGGGCCAAAACTTTTTAATCAATCCTTCTGTATGCCCGCGTATGGCGCAAATGGGCGGTGCGGCTCCGGATGCAGGTGTGCTAGAAATCGGCCCGGGCATCGGCGTGTTAACCTGTGAGTTAGCGCAACGGGCCGGCAAAGTAGTGGCGGTTGAGTTGGATAAACGCTTGTTGCCGGTATTGGAAGAAACGCTGCACGATTATTCTAATGTAACGGTGATTAATCAAGACGTTATGAAAGCTGACTTGGCAGGTATTATAAAAAAAGAGTTTGGCAAGATGGATGTGTATGTTTGCGCAAACCTCCCTTATTACATCACCTCGCCGGTGATTATGCGGCTATTAGAAGAGAGGTTGCCCATCAAGGCCATCACAGTTATGGTGCAAAAAGAAGCGGCTGAACGGCTGTGCGCCCAGCCGGGCACCCGGCAAGCAGGCGCCGTAACGTTGGCGGTTCGCTACTATGCAGAGCCGGTGCGCCTGTTTCAGGTATCCCGCGGGAGTTTTTATCCGGCGCCTCACGTGGATTCCGCAGTTATTCAGTTAAATATTAGGCAAACGCCCGCCGTGGCTGTGCGGCAAGAAAAGTTGTTCTTTCAGGCCGTGCACGCGGCTTTTGCCCAAAGGCGTAAAACCTTGCTAAACGCCCTGTCTTCGGGCTTAGGGTTGGCGAAAGAACAAGCCGGTGGTATATTGAGCCGGGCGAATGTATCGGCAGGGTTACGTGCCGAGCAGCTCACGCTGGAGCAATTTGCCGCCATTGCTGATGCTATGGACGAGTTTTGGGAAAAATGATATCCTATTTTTATAGAAAGCCAAAGGAGGTACCTGTTGTGAATCAAGATGGAAAAGTTGGCCTTGCCTTAGTGTTTATTGGAATTGTGGGAATCTTCATTGCCATCGCCTTTTGCGCGGTTGAGCTGGTAAGCACCAGCGTTATGGTTGCGATGATCGTTTGCGCATTGTGCATTCCCGGCTTTTATTTTGCCTTTTGTTCTTGGCAGGATCCGCCGGAATCCAAAGAGGAGGAAGAATCTTCAAAGGAGGAAAAGCTATGATCCTTTCTGGTAAGGAGATTTTGCGCCGTTTGGGTGACGAAATTATCATAGAGCCTTTTGATGAAAAGCAGTTGAATCCCAACAGCTATAACCTGAGGCTTCATGATGAATTGCTGGTTTACGAAGAAGACGTTTTGGATATGAAGCGGCCCAATGCTACCCGCCGGATCCGTATACCAGAGGAGGGATTGGTGTTGCAGCCCAACCGCCTTTATTTGGGCCGCACAGTGGAGTATACCAAGACCGAGGGCTTTGCCCCGATGTTGGAGGGGCGCTCTTCTACAGGCCGCCTGGGCCTTTTTGTGCATATAACCGCCGGCTTTGGCGATGTGGGTTTTGCCGGTTTTTGGACGTTGGAGATCTTTTGTATTCAGCCGGTGCGCATTTATCCTGGTGCGCAGGTGTGCCAAATTTACTACCATACCCTGCAAGGGGATTATGAGCCCTACCACAGCGGAAAATATCAAAATAATACCGGCATCCAGCCCAGTTTAATGTATCGGGATTTTGAATTAAAATAATATAGAACCCATTTGCACAGGCCGTAATTACGACTTATTGGTTGAACTGGACATGCAACTTATCCGTGGTGCTTTATACACTTTTCGCTAGCCGGAGTGTAACACACGGGTGCAAAAATTAGAATAAATTGTAAATTTTAAGCTGGTATGCGGCGCTTTTCTTTCGAGGGCGCTGTACATATGCCACGATATCGGGTAATATAATGAAGCGAGGTTTATTCTGGAAATACCTGTGCCATTTGGATTGGTCAGAATAGGAAGTGTTGCAATGGCTGCTCAAGCCGACAAGAAAAGGGGCCAAAGCTTTATCCAAGGCGCCTTAGTGCTTACAATTAGTATGGCGATTGTTAAATTAATCGGCATGCTGTTTAAAATGGTAATCGGTAATGTTTTGGATATTACCGGCTTTGCCTGCTTTAATGCTGCGTATGAACTGTATAATCCCCTATATACCTTGGCTACGGCAGGGCTCCCCATTGCCATTTCGCGCATGGTGTCGGAAAATATGGCGCGTCAACGCTTTCGGGATGTGCGGCAGATCCACCGCATTTCGGTTCCTATCTTTACCATCACAGGTGTCGTGGGCTTTTTGCTCATGATAGGAGGCGCTTTCGTCATCCCAGCGATGATGAATACCCCCGGCGCTGTGTATCCCACGCTGGCGTTGGCTCCCATGATTTTCTTTGCCTGTTTAATGGCTAGCTACCGTGGGTATTATGAAGGCTTGCGCAATATGGTGCCAACGGCGGTTTCAGAGATTATAGAGGCGCTGTGCAAGTTGGCTATCGGCCTATCGGCCTCTTACGCAGTAACGGCTTACGGCTCGTGGGAATATCAAAATAGCCAAACCATTTTTGGCATGCAGTTTGCTTCTGAGGCGGATGCACAATATACGCTGTCGGCTCTAGGGGCCGCAGGAGCGATTGCCGGCATTACATTGGGGTCTGTTTTTGGGTTTGTGTATATCTTCCATTACTATAAAAAGTATGGGGATGGCATTACACGCCGCGAATTGATGGATTCCCCCCGCACCAGATCCTCTCGGGTGTTGTTAAAAATTTTGATTCGCACCGCGGTTCCGATTGCGATGAGTTCGCTGGTGGTGAATATTTCTAGCCTGGTGGATACGCTGCTGGTACAGAACCGTTTGTATGATATTATGGTGAGCGATCCGGGATTTTTACCTTCCTTTTATCCGGGACTATTTCTAGAAAGCGATATTGCCGCTAACCGTAATATGAATACAACTTTGTATGGTTGTTTTGGGCTAGCCTCTACAGTGGTAATGCTTATTCCGGCTGTAACGCAAATGTTCGGCATCAGCGCTTTGCCGTCGGTTACCGCAGCGTGGACCGAAGGAAACCGCAAAAAAATTAAGCATAGTATAGAATCGGTTATTCGCATTACCACGTTGATTACAATTCCGTCGGGAATGGGAATGGCGGTTTTGGCGCATCCTATTATTAGCCTGTTGTTTGGCGGTAAAAGCGAGCAAGAAATTAATGTGGCCGCCGATGTTTTGGTCATTTTGGGAATTGCGGCTATTTTTACGGCCACCAGTACCCCGTTATGCAGTATGTTGCAAGCGGTTGGCCGTGTGGATCTCCCCGTTAAGTTGTTGACGGTGGGGGTTATTATGAAAGTTGTGTTCAATTATGTGCTGGTGGGCATTCCGCAAATTAATATTCAGGGCGCCGGCATGGGTTCCTTGGTTTGTTATGTGTTTATTACTGCAATGGCGCTTTATTGCTTATGCAAGCAGACCAGGATTCGGCCAAACTTTGTCTCAATCTTTATTAAGCCGCTGCTTTCGGGCGTGTTTTGTGCCCTGGCCGCTTATTTATCGCATCTTTTGTTTATTCGTTTTATGCCGGGAAAAGTGGCAACATTGTGTGCCATCGCTATGGCTGTATTGGTTTATTTTATTTCTTTGTTGGCACTTAAAGCGGTCACCAAGGGGGATATCCTCCGTTTGCCGAAAGGACAAAAAATTGCAAAAATACTTGAAAAACATAAGTGGATCGAGTAGAATGAAAATATCTTTTGGCTTCTGATAAGAGAAGGATGTTGGTTGCCGTGCTTTTTGAACGAAAAGATCAATATGGAATTGATGATTTGCTTGAAATTATGCGATTGCTGCGCTCTGATGAGGGTTGCCCGTGGGATAGGGAGCAGACGCATAAAAGTATTCGCAGTAACTTAATTGAAGAAACCTACGAAGCAGTAGAGGCCATAGATACCGACAACGCCGTTTTGTTAGAGGAAGAGTTGGGCGATGTTCTGCTGCAGGTGGTTTTTCATGCGCAAATGGAAGAAGAGCAGGGCAGGTTCAGCTTTGCGAATGTAGTGGATGGAATTTGCAAAAAATTGATTGTGCGCCATCCGCATGTGTTTAGCTCGGTTACAGCCGACACGAGCGAGCAAGTTCTGCAAAATTGGGATGCGATTAAGATGCGCACAAAACAGCAAAGGTCACAAACAGAAGTGCTGTTAAGCGTGTCAAAATCCTTGCCCGCATTGATGCGCGCCGTAAAGGTATGCGGTAAGGCTGCAAAGTCGGGCGTAGGGGCCAAAGGTACTGGGCAGGCGTTGTCTCTGGTGCGCGAGAAGTTAGACGAGTTAGAATCTACCGAAGACTTTGGCGAAGAGGAACTAGGCCGGTTGTTGCTGGCTGTTTGCGATGTGGCTCGGGTGAAAAAGCTGGACGCAGAACAGGCGTTGTCTGCCGCAACAGATGGTTTTATTGAAGATTTTTCTCAACAAGAAAAATAAAACAAATGGCACTGTTCTTTTTTGCCTATAGTTTTGTTCTTCAGCCTGCGGCGTTGCGCCGTGGTTGTGGATATAAGAAGACAGGATAAAATAACGGAGGTATAAACATGAACAAGACGGAATTGATTATGGCTGTTGCCGAAAAAGCGGAGCTTTCCAAAAAGGATGCTGAAAAAGCGGTTAATGCGGTAATAGACGCTATTGTAGAAACTGTTGCGAAGGAAGAGAAAGTTCAAATTGTCGGCTTTGGTACTTTTGAAGTCCGTAACCGCAGCGAGCGTCAGGGTCGCGATCCCCGCACCAATTCCCCCATTACTATCCCTGCCTCTAAGGTGCCTGCTTTTAAAGTCGGCAAGGCCTTTAAGAGCGCTGTTGAAAAGTAAGCAACTAAAATATTGTTAGCCGGCTTCTTTGTGAAGCCGGTTTTTGTTTTGAGGAGGAGCCAATTTGCGTTTGGATAAATATTTAAAGGTTTCCCGTATCATAAAAAGGCGTACAGTAGCCAACGAGGCGTGTGACGCAGGACGGGTGTTGGTAAACGGTAAGCCTGCGCGGGCTTCTTATGAAGTAAAGCCCGGCGATCTGTTGGAAATACAAATGGGCAGCCGCCCCATTAAGGCGGAAATTGTGTCGGTAAATGAATATGCCACTAAGGGAAATGCGTCGGATATGTATCGCGTGGTGGAGTAACGGCCGGTAAAGTAAAATGTGAGCCGTGCGGCCGATTTAGTCATATAGCCCCTTACCAAGCCATACTTTATACTATGGCTTGGTAAGGGGCTTTTTACGGTGCGTGGCCGCAAGTCTGCGGTTTTGGGGCTTGGGCCGTGCCCGTAGGAAAGGCTTAAGGAGGTAACAATGGCCGACGAGAAAAAAAGCACGAAAATGCCGCATAGCATTATTATGGAGAACCGAAAGCTGTTAACCGCCACCGGAGTATCAGACGTGGATAGCTTTGATGAGCAATCGGTTACTGCATACACAGATTTAGGCGAACTTTCTATCCGGGGCAACGGGCTGCACATCAGCAAGCTGAATGTGGAAACGGGAGATCTCACCATAGAGGGAGAGATTATCTCCTTAACTTATTCAGAAAATCGTTCTTCCAGCGGCGGCTTGCTATCTAAGCTATTTCGATAAGGTGATACAATGGAAGCGCTTGCTTGGAGCCAAACGCAAATATTTGGCTGCGCGGTTTTGCTGGGAATTGCACTGGGCGCCTTTTATGATGCGTTCCGGTTGTTGCGGCTTTTTACAGGAGCAGAACGTAAACAGCTTTTTATTGAAGACACACTCTATTTATCCCTGTGCGGGATTGCCACTTTTTTATTTACCTTTGCGGCCAATGGCGGCACCGTGCGTTTTTATATTCTGGCAGGAGAAGCCGCCGGTTGGTGCCTATACCGCTTAACGCTGGGGCTGCTAACGGCCCGCCTGATGCATTGGGTGGTGCTTGCCGTGCGCAAAGCGCGAAAATTTTGCCGAAAGCATATAACGGTTCCACTGCTGGCTTTCATCAAAAAGTTCGCCCGGCGGATAACGGCGCCGCTCAAAAAGTGGATAAACCAAACGAGAAACGCAAAAAATCAGAAAAAAAGTAGTAAGAAACCAAAAAGTATCTTGAAACAAAGGAAGCATGTAGTGTATAATCCAAATATATACACTGATACGCATAGAAAAGAGCAAAGGTTCCGGCATAGTGGCAGAGTGGATGTTCAGAAAAGGAGGCGCTACGGTGAAAGAAGTCAAACAGCCCAAAAGAAAAAAGCATAGGCATCTGTTTTTAAGGCTGGCTGTGTTGGCTTTTATCGCCTATGTTGTGGTGGCGCTCGTGGATCAGCAGATTCAAATTAATGCAAAAACCCGCGAGCTGGAATCGCTACAGCAACAAATTAAGGTGCAAGCCATCACGAATGAAGATATGCAGCGCATTGTTGAAGCCGGTGAGGGCGAAAATTCAGAGTATATTGAACGTGTGGCGCGAGAGAGTTTAGACTTATCTCACCCTGGTGAGCGCGTTTTTATTAATATGGCGGGGAATTGATCCGATAGGATTTCAAATTTTAAGGAGGAAGTTGTTACTTTATGCAGCTTGAGGTAGGAATGGTTCTGGAGGGCAAGGTTACCGGTATTACAAAGTTTGGCGCTTTTGTGGAGCTGCCCGGTGGGAAAACCGGCATGGTTCATATTTCTGAGGTAGCGCCTACCTTTGTAAAAGAGATTCGCGATTACGTAACCGAGAACCAAACAGTCAAGGTCAAAATTTTGAGTATTGGTGAAGACGGCAAGGTTAGCCTCTCGATGAAAAAGGCCATTGATCCGCCGCCTCGTCCGGCGGGAGGCAATACGGCGGCGCGTTCTTCCCGTCCTGGTAGGCCGGGCAATTTTGAATGGCAGGCCAATCGCCGTAGCAGCGAGCCGGCTAGCTTTGAAGACATGATGTCAAAATTTAAGCAGGCCAGCGATGAAAAGATGTCGGATTTAAAAAGAGTGACGGAAGCTAAGCGCGGGGGATTTTCCCGCCGGGGCCAGAAATAGCCGTTAATAAATGGAGTAGAAGGCGATTCCGTGTTTTCGCGGCGATTGCCTTTTTTGTTTGCAATTTGGAGGATGATAAAATGCTGCTTATACATGCAAAACTTTACACAATGGAAGGCGACGTTATTCCCGATGGCTTTTTGCAGACCCAAGGTTCGGTGATACAGGCACTGGGGCCGATGGAGCAAGCGCCCCAATGGGATGACGAAACGATAGATGTGCAGGGGCGGGCGGTTTATCCCGGCTTTGTAGATGCGCACACCCATTTGGGAATGTTCGAAGATTCCCTTACCTTTGAAGGGGACGACGGCAACGAGGATACGGATCCCGTAACGCCTCATTTGCGCGCTATAGACGCCGTTAATCCCATGGATCGCTGTTTTGGCGAGGCGTTGGCGGCGGGGGTTACTACAGTTATTACCGGCCCCGGCAGCGCTAATCCCATTGCGGGGCAGATGGCGGCGATTAAGACAGCTGGGCGCCGGATTGATAAAATGCTGGTGCAGGCTCCCGTGGCCATGAAGTTTGCCATGGGCGAGAATCCCAAAAACGTTTATCACGGCAAAAATCAAATGCCGGTTACCCGTATGGCCACGGCGGCCCTTATCCGAGAACAGTTGCAAAAAGCAAAGCGTTACTTGCTCGATAAAGAAAAGGCGGAACATGCACCGGAGGACGAAGAGGTTGATTTGCCGGAATACGACGCAAAGTGCGAGGCATTGTTGCCGGTGCTGCGCAAAGAAATTCCCGCCCACTTTCACGCCCATCGGGCCGACGATATTTTTACCGCAATACGCATTGCGAAAGAATTTGACATTCATTATGTTATCGTGCACGGCACAGAGGGGCATTTAATTGCCGACGAATTAGCGCAAGAAGGCGCGGGTGTGTTAACAGGCCCCTTTCTGTGCGACCGTAGTAAGCCCGAACTTCACAACCTAACGCCGGCCAATCCGGGCAGTTTGGCAAAAGCGGGCGTCTGCACGGCAATTATTACCGATCATCCGGTGATCCCTTTGCAATATCTGCCGGTGTGCGCCGCGTTGGCGGTGCGCGAGGGGATGGATCCGCAAGAAGCGCTGCGGGCTATCACCATAAACCCTGCGCGTATTTGCGGGATTGACCACCGCGTAGGTTCGTTGCGCCCGGGCAAAGACGCTGATTTTTCGGTGTTTGACGAAGATCCCTTGCAGCTGCCCGCCAAGCCGTGGATGGTGGTGTGCAACGGCAACCGGGTAATATAAACAAATCGTAAAAATAGATTTAATTTTTCTGTCTACCTTCCATTTTTTTGTGAAACGTGGTATAATAGCGCTAAGAAAGGTAATAGATGCTGCTACGCTATCATTGCAAGATAGCATAGCCTTTCTTCAAGCGGAGGTATCGTGCCTGTCCGCCGAAGGCCGGGTTACCCGCTTGATTATGGGATCGGCGGAAGAAAGGAGCGCTGTATGAAAATTACCATGATTGGCAGAAAGGTTACGTTACGGGATAATTTCAAGGAGCGCGTGGAAAAAAAGCTGTCTAAGTTTAACCGCATGTTTGATGAAAATGCCGACGCCAAAGTGACGGTAACGGTGGAACGTAACCACCAAACGGTGGAGGTAACTATCCGCAACGGAGGCATGGTTTACCGTGCGGAAAGTTCGGCAAAAGAAATGAACGAAGCTTTGGATGCGGTTGTTGACGTATTGGGCGGGCAGATTCGAAAGAATAAATGTAGGCTAGAGAAGAAGCTTCGCTCAGGAGCGTTAAATGAGTTTCTGGCCGCAGACGAAGGGGCGGAGCCGGAGGAAGAAGTATATCAGGTGGTGCGTACCAAGCGCTTCCCGGTAAAACCTTTGGCAGTAGAAGAAGCCATATTAGAGATGAACATGGTGGGGCATCAGTTTTATATGTTCCGCAATGTGGATACCAATGAGATCAATGTAGTGTATGTCCGGCGGGACGGCAACTACGGCTTGTTGGAGCCGGACGCTGACTAGCGGGAGTTATGGCGGCTATTCCAGCATAAATCAATAAAAAGGGCGGCAGCCGTACATAAGGGCTACCGCCCCTTTTTCGGGTTAAAAGGAGCCGATATGCAAGCAAAATTTGTTTGCCCATGTCTATTGGGCGTTGAAGGATTGGTAGCCCGCGAACTAAGAGAAATGGGAGCGGAGCAGGTAGAGGCTGTTAACGGAAGAGTGTATTTTACCGGCGGTTTGGATATGCTGGCGCGCGCAAATTTGTGCTGCCGGTATGCAGAGCGGGTGCTGATACAGCTGGGGAGCTTTCCGGCACGCAGCTTTGAAGAATTGTTTGAGGGAGTGCGCGCCTTACCGTGGGAAGCGTGGATTGGCAAGGCAGACGCCTTTCCAGTTAAGGGGCGCTCTATTAATTCTAAGCTGTTTAGTATCCCAGATTGTCAATCCATTATCAAAAAAGCAGTGGTGGAACGTTTAAAGCAAGCCTATCGGTTGCCGTGGTTTGAAGAGACAGGCCCCGTTCATCAGATTCAGTTTTTTTTGATGAAGGATAAGGCTGAACTCATGTTGGATACGTCCGGCCCGGGCCTGCATAAAAGAGGGTATCGCGCCCAAGCGTCTTTGGCGCCGATTAAAGAAACGTTGGCGGCCGTTATGGCAAATTTGGCCCGTGTTAGGGCCGATACCCAGCTGATTGATCCATGCTGCGGATCCGGTACAATTTTAATTGAAGGCGCTTTATTGGCTATGAATATAGCGCCGGGGTTAAGGCGGCGTTTCGCGGCGGAACGTTGGGCCGTTTCCCCCGCGGCGGTGTGGCGGCAGGAGCGCCAGCGGGCCCAGGATTTGATAAATCACGACGCAGCTTTTGCTGCGCAAGGGTACGATATCGATCAAGCGGCATTGGATTTGACCATGCAAAACGCTCAAAAGGCGGGGGTGGCCTCTCGTCTTACGGTGGAAAAGCGGCCGCTTGAAAACTTTGTGCAAGAGTCCCAACGGGGAACAGTAGTATGCAACCCTCCGTACGGCGAGCGCTTGTTGGACGTGCGGCAAGCGCAGGAGTTATATCAAACTATGGGTAAGCTGTTTACCCCGCAAAAGGGATGGAGCTATTCCATAATCAGCCCAGACGAAGAATTTGAGCAATGGTTTGGCCGGGCTGCCGATAAACGGCGAAAGCTGTATAACGGTATGATCAAATGCCAGCTGTATCAATATTTTCGCTAATCTTTATTTGCTGAGTGTTGGCGGTTAATAGTTAAAGCCCGTAAAACTTGATCTTGTTAGGCCGAGTGTGTTATACTAGAGCCTGAGTTTTCCAATAAATGTTATATGTGCGCCTGTACTGGGGCGGATTTCAGGTAATGAGGGTTGAATGTATGAGCGATATTGATAACTTATGCATGGGCTGCATGCAAGATAACGGCGGGCAAGCTATCTGCCCTCACTGTGGGTTTGATTCTACGCAGGCGCAGCCGCCGCTTTGCCTCCCGTTAAAAACAATTTTGCAGGGTAGGTATGTTACGGGTAGAAAGTTAGACAGCAACGGCGAGGGCATTGGCTATTTGGGGTATGACCTGATGGCAGAGGCTCCGGTCTATATCCGGGAATTCCTGCCGGATAATATGGCGGCGCGGGAGGAACAGGGCAACCAGGTAAAAATAATCCCTGGTTGCGAAGTGGTATTCCGCGAATACAAAACCGAGTTTTTAAATTATTTCCGCTCGGTTGCAAGAATGCGTCAGCTTTCGGCCATTACTCCCATATTCGATATTTTTGAAGAGAACAACACGGCGTATACGGTATCGGATTATGCTGAAAGTATTACCCTACGGGAGTTTGTGCAGCGCAGTGGGGGAATGGTGCCGTGGAATACGGCGCGGCCCTTGTTTATGCCGGTATTGTCTAGTTTGAGCGCTTTGCATGCAGGCGGTGTGCAGCATTTGGGCATCAGCCCAGATACGTTGGTTATTTTACGCTCCGGCCGTATGCGGCTGCAGGGGTTTTCCATCCGGCAGGTTCGTCTGGCCGACACTGATTTGACGCCGGAGTTTTACAACGGCTGTTCGGCGTTAGAGCAATATATTATGGATTATCCCACGCAAGAGAGCACCGATGTATACGGCTTTACCGCTTCGCTGTTTTTTGCTCTAACGGGCACTTTGCCGCAAAGCGCTCTCAAGCGCCGTGTGGACGGACGGTTGATGATCCCAACCACCATCTTAAAAGAGATCCCTGCCCATGTGGTTACGGCTTTGGCCAATGGTTTGCAGGTGTTGCCAGATAAGCGCACGCCCACTTTTGAGCGCCTACGGGAGGAATTATCGGCCGCGCCTTCGGTTACAATGGTGCACCAAGAGGTTAATGCGCCCCCCCGCAACCCGGCAGAAGAGAAAAAGCGCGCCCAGCAGCAAAAGAAACAGGGGTTGCCGGGTTATGCATGGACGATATTGGCTTGTGTGGTTTGCTTGGTGGTGTTTACACTTATAGCCCTGCTGTGGCAGTTGAATGCAAACTCGGGGCAAAATGCCAGCGACCTGCAAGACGAGTCGTCGGTTAGCGGGCTGGTGTCTAGCGAAAGCGCCTCGACGCTTAGCGATGTAAGCAGTTTGGCGGATGATAGGATAGAAGTGCCTGATTTAACCGATGTGAATTATGAAGAGATTGCGCAAAAAGCAGCGCAAGAGGGCAATTACGAAGTGTTGGTATCTTCGGAAGAATTTAGCGACACCATAGAAGAGGGCAATATTATTTCGCAGGTTCCGGCTTTTGGCAGCGCTCCCATTCAAAAAGGCAGCTCTATAGCCGTTGTCGTAAGCAAAGGCAGCAAGATGAGAACGTTGCCCTATGTAGATGGCCTTACCCTGGTAGCAGCGGCAGAACAGATTACCAATGCCGGGTTGGTGCCTGTGCAAGAAGAGCAATACAGCGATACCGTAGCGGCAGGCTCTGTTATTGGGTATCGGGATTATCAGTCTGGCCAAACATTAGAGGCGGGCAGCTCTGTTACTATTTTGGTCAGCCGGGGCAAGGAGCCGGGGGCCAATACCAACTAAAACCGGTAAAAAAACGGAGGGAAGAAAAACTTCCCTCCGTTTTTAAAAATATTTAGAATATCAAGCCGCCAGATCAGGCGTCTATTTTGATGGATGCCGAAAGCCCATACGGTTTTCAGCATTTTGCACCAGATTGTATAAAGACGTGGCAAACAATGGATATTGCTCAGATATCAATTCCGGTGTCAAATAAGGAGCTTCCTCTGGAGAAAGGCCCTCTTGCTTTCCTAAACGGTTGCCGCTGGCTAAACAGGCCGCATTGGTTTCGGCTATTATCTGCGCCGCGCTGGAAAGACCCTGTTGGGTGGTAGTTGGAGCAGCAAACATCCCTTGTGGATTTTTGGGATTAGCAGAATAAAGGGTGCGCAACATCTTATAAACAGAAAGCATTAAATATGCCGAGACTTCAGTCGTGAGCCCTTTGTTCCCGTCTTTTTGCAAAATGTCGAACACCACATTGAGGGAGTTGGCAATCAATTTTTTGTTTAAGGTGGGCAACAAGCTACCCCGGTAAGTGTTGTCTTTACCGGCGGCATCCGGCTCCGGCAGGTCTTCCACGGTTAAGGTGGCGCCGTTGCGATCGGGCGTTCGCCCTAATAAATAATCGCAAGACACGCCGTAATAGTCGGCTACCTTTACCACAAAATCCAGGCCGCATTCGCGAATCCCCTTTTCATAGTGGGATAAAAGCGCTTGCGATATCTGTAAATCGGCCGCAACCTGTTTTTGGCTTAATCCTTTTTCTTTCCTGAGTAGTGTAATAATCCGCGGGAAATTATTATTCATTCCTTGCAACCCCCGTTAGCTAATGGGAAACTGTCGATGGAAGCTATTTTATCACGAAAAAGATCGGATATCAACGATTCGTAAAGTAAAATTCCGCTAAAACCCTATGTAAAGTAAGGAATACCGGCAAAACGCTGGAGAAAAGGAGTAAAATTCATGAAATCTTACCAAATACATTTAATCCGACACGGTATGACTCAGGCAAACTTACAGGGCAGGTATATTGGATCCACAGATGTGCCTCTTTCACAGGAAGGAATTGAGCAATTAAAGCAGTATGATAAGCGGTATCGCTATCCGGGCGCGGCGGTTTTTTACAGCAGCCCTTTGCAACGTTGTGTGCAGACCATGAAGCTACTGTATCCGCAGGTAGAACCGCAGCTGGTACCCGGCTTGGCGGAGTGCAATTTTGGGCAGTGGGAGGGCAAAACGGCGCAGGAGCTGCAAAACGATGAGTTGTTTGCCCAGTGGCTGGAAAACGGGCAGCAAATAAGCCCCCCTGGCGGAGAGAGCGGCAAGGAATTTGCTTACCGCGTTTGCTCTGCGTTTGAAAAATTGGTAGAAGGAATGTTGCGTTCGGGCCAAACCCAGGCGGTTGTGGTAACCCATGGCGGGGTTATTATGACGCTGATGGCGGCATACGCTTTGCCCCGCGCCAGTTCCTTTGATTGGATGGTAGACAGCGCCTGCGGCTATTCTTTGCGCATTATTCCCGGACTATGGATGCGCGATATGGTGGCCGAGGCCTATGCTACTTTGCCCCAAGGTAAAAACGCAAAAGCCGCGCAACACAGCGAACCTATTTTAAATATTGCCCGCGAGGCGGCGGAACGTGCATACCACACAGAAGAGCACAGCGAGGACTCAAACAGCTAATTGTAAAACAATTAACATTCTTTTATCTATCTTCTGTTGTACGCTAGTAACAACGAATGTAGAAAGGACGGTTTTCTATGAAGGAATATCGTATCACTTTGCTTAAAGGCGATGGAATAGGCCCCGAAATTGTAAATGAAGCGGTCAAAGTATTAAATCGGGCGGCGCAAAAGCACCACTTTTGTGTTCGTTACGAAGAGGCGGATTTGGGCGGTATCGCCATTGATAAAACAGGCGTGCCGCTGCCGCAGGAAACAGTAGATAAGTGTAAAAGCGCCGATGCGGTTTTGTTGGGCGCCGTTGGCGGGCCCAAGTGGGATAACCAGCCGGGTTCCAACCGGCCGGAAGCGGGGCTTCTAGGTATTCGCGGCGCGTTGGGCCTGTTTGCAAATTTGCGCCCCGCGGTTATTTTCGAGCCGCTTCGGGCTTCTTCTCCGCTAAAAGAAGAGATTATTGGGGAAGCAATGGATATTATGGTGGTGCGTGAGCTGACCGGCGGCATTTATTTTGGCGAGCGTGGCCGCTGCGAGAAAAACGGTGTGCCGGCTGCTTACGATACGGAGCTGTATACCGTGCCGGAGATCGAACGGATTGCCCGCGTTGCTTTTGAGTTGGCCATGAAGCGCAGCAAGCGCTTATGCAGCGTAGACAAGGCAAACGTTTTAGAATCCTCCCGCCTGTGGCGTGAAACAGTGGTGCGTGTTGCTAAGGAATACCCTGAAGTGGAGCTTAACCATTTATATGTAGATAACTGCGCCATGCAGTTGGTGCGCAATCCCAAACAGTTTGATGTAATAGTAACCTCTAATATGTTTGGCGACATTCTCTCGGATGAAGCCTCGATGATCAGCGGCTCCATCGGTATGCTGGCTTCTGCCAGCCTGGCAGAGGGTAAGTTCGGCTTGTATGAGCCTATTCATGGTTCGGCCCCCGATATTGCGGGCCAGGGCATAGCCAACCCCTTAGCCACTATTTTGTCGGTGGCGATGATGCTGCGTTATTCTTTCGATCAGAAAGAGGCAGCAGAGGATATTGAGCGAGCGGTTGGGGCGGTGCTGAAAGATAACCGCACGCCGGATATTTACACGCCGGGCACGAACCGTGTTACCTGTGCACAGATGGGAGATTTGGTGTGTCAGGCGCTGTGATAATGTGTTAAGCACTTGCGAAACCGCCGTTTGTAATGTTGTAACAGATGCCGTCTGCTGGTTGAAGGCAGGCGGCCCTGTTTTTATCGCATCTTCTTTTTGGGTGATATACTTTTTATGATGATGAAAAGTATGGTGAAAAGGCAGCTTTTTGTTGACATCGTGATCCGGCTTGCTATATACTGACTGCGTAAGCATTCGAGCAAGGAGGACGGCTATGGAAACGGCTATGAAAAATCAATTGACCCCCTTAAAATTTAAGCCCTATACCGCAAAGGAACTAAAGCCCTCCGGTTGGCTAAAACGCCAGCTGCGCATTCAAGCGGACGGGCTTAGCGGTAATCTCGACAAAATGTGGCGCGATGTAAAAGACAGCAAGTGGATCGGCGGCGACTGTGACGGTTGGGAGCGGGTGCCCTATTGGCTGGATGGTTTTATTCCGTTGGCCTGGCTGCTGGACGACGAGGATATGAAACGCCGTGCCAAAACCTATATCGACGCCATTTTAGCCGGGCAGCAGGAGGACGGCTGGATTTGCCCCTGCGAAGAATCGGAGCGCGGCCGCTACGATATGTGGGCGTTGTTCCTTATCTGCAAGGTGCTGGTGGTTTATTATGAATGCTCTGGCGACGAAAGGATTGAGGACGCAGTATACCGCGCGCTGAAACAGCTGTGCCGTCATGTGGAAGCGCACACCCTGTTCGACTGGGCTTCCGCCCGCTGGTATGAGTGCCTCATTCCACTGTTTTGGCTTTATGAGCGCCGCCCCGAGGATTGGATGTTGTATCTGGCCGGCCAGCTGGATGCCCAGGGTTGCGATTTTGAAAAGCTATACGAACATTGGCCCTATGAAAAACCTCAGGAATTTGGCCGATGGGGCTTTTTGTCCCATGTGGTGAATACGGCGATGATGTTGAAATCCCGTGCGCTGATGACACGGATATACGGCGGCGATGCCAATGCTTTTGCAAAAAAAGCGCTGGGCATTCTGCAAAGGGATCACGGCATGGCAACCGGGCATTTTACCGGTGATGAGTGCCTTTCGGGCACAGCGCCCATCCAGGGTAGCGAGTGCTGCTCGGTGGTGGAAGCGATGTATTCCTATGAGCATTTACTTTCCATCACTGGGGATAGCTATTGGGGGGATATTTTGGAGCGCTTGGCCTTTAACGCCTTGCCCGCCACCATTAGCCCGGATATGTGGACCCATCAATACGATCAGATGACAAACCAGGTGCAGTGCTGCATCTTCCCCAAGGGTAAGCAGCCCTTCTTTACCAATTCAGAAGAGTCCAACCTGTTTGGCTTGGAGCCGAATTTCGGCTGCTGCACGGCCAATTTCAACCAGGGCTGGCCTAAATTTGCTTTATCTACCCTGATGAAAACCGATACAGGCGTTGCGGTAACGGCTCTGGCGCCTGCGGTTGTGCACGACGAGATACAAGGCGTGCCGGTTCAGATAGAGGTAGATACGCTTTATCCCTTCCGCGATAGTTTAACCGTTCGGGTGAAAACGGAGCAGGCGGTACCTTTTACGCTGGATATTCGTATTCCTGGTTTTGCCACCAGTGCCCAGGTAAACGGTAAAGAGGCCCAGCCCGGCACGTTTTATCGCTTGGATAGCACCTGGCAAGGGGAACAAGAGGTAACGGTGCAGCTTTGCTTTGCAGAAACGCTTACCCAGCGCCCCAGTGGTATGGTGTGCGTGGATCGGGGGCCGCTGCTCTTCTCGGTGAAAGTGGAAGAAGAGTGGAAAAAGCTGGAATACACCCGCGATGGGGTGGAGCGTAAATTCCCCTACTGCGACTACGAGATCTTCCCCAAATCTAAGTGGAACTATGCCTTTGTCAACGATAAGTTTCAGCGGCAGGAGGCGCCCGTGGGGGATTATCCTTTCTCGCCCGACGGGGCTCCCGTTAGCCTAAAGGCCACCATGGTGGAAATCCCCTGGAAGCTTATCAATGGTGTTTGTGAGGCGGTGCCCCAGGATACTACGCCCATCAGCGGGCCGGTTGAGGTTACCCTCATCCCATACGGCTGCACAAATTTGCGCCTAACAGAGGCGCCTTACTTGCCCGGCTGCGGCCGCTAAAAAGATTGATGAAAAGGAACGCTGTTTTGGCGCAGGCTGGAACGGCGTTTCTTTCTTTTCATAATTCATGCATTGCTTTGCTTGACAAGACGGTAGAAGCTGATAAAATCATTGGATATATGATGCCCGGTTTTAAAGGAAGGATGAGAGATTGGATAAAATCACCAGTAGAGAGAATCCTTTGATCAAGCGCGCTGTTAAACTGGCTACCTCCTCTAAGCACCGCAGGGCGGAAGAGTGCTTCTTTGTGGAAGGGGCCCGTTTATGTTTAGACGCTGTGCGAAGCGGCACCCCCATTGAGTTGCTTTTGTATACGCGCCGGGGGAGCGATAGGTACCCAGAAGCGGTAGAAACCCTGCGTGAAGCGGCTGCCAAATCGGTAGAGGTGGATGAAAAAATTATGGCCACCTTAGCGGATACCGAAACGCCCCAAGGAATTGCCTGCCTTTGCAAAATGCTTGACAAAATAGGCGGGGCGGGTACAATAAAAAAGAACGGGCGCTATTTGGCGCTGGAAAATATTCAGGATCCCGCCAATTTGGGAACAACACTGCGCACAGCCGAAGCATTGGGGATTGACGGTGTGCTGCTTTCTCGCGGCTGTTGCGATCGGTATAGCCCTAAGGTGCTGCGCGGCAGCATGGGGGCTGTGTTCCGCTTATTTATAAAAGAGGAAGAGGAGTTCCCCGCCGCATTGCGGCGAATGGGCCAAGAGGGTTTTTGCACCTATGCGGCGGTGCCGGCGGCGGATGCCGTGCCGGTAACGGCTGCGCAGTTCGGCCCGAAAACGGTGGTGGCTGTGGGCAATGAGGGCAACGGGCTAACAGAGACGGCTGTGGCTGCGTGCGCTGCAAGAGTGACCATTCCCATGCTGGGCCGGGCGGAATCGTTAAACGCTGCCACGGCGGCAGCTATATTAATGTGGGAAATGATGCGCCGGGGATAAAAGCGCAAGGGGGAGTGTAAAGGATGCAGCAGGAGGCATATTGGGTCTGGCTTCAGCAGGGGCTGGGCTATGCCAGCCATAAATTAAACGACATCCTTTCACTATTTCATGATGCGCAAGCCTTTTATCACGCCGGCATACAACAATGGCGTTTGAGCGGCCTATTTACCAATAAAGAGCTTTCTCGGTTGGAAAAGAATACCTTAGAAGAGGCGCAGCGCGTGGTGCTCCGGTGCAAAAATCTGGGGCAAGAGATTGTTACGCCGCAAACTCCCTCTTATCCGCAGCAGCTGTTGCAGCTGCCCAATCCGCCCGCAGTGTTATATGTAAAGGGCAGCATGCCCAATTGGGAACAGGCGGTTTCTTTGGCCATTGTGGGCACCCGGTCTGCAACGCCTTATGGGCTGGATGTGGCCTTTCAATTTGCCTGCCAGCTGGCAAAAGCCGGTGTGGTTATTGTAAGCGGCGGTGCATTGGGAGTAGACGGCGCGGCGCATCGGGGGGCTTTGCAGGCCGGCGGTGTTACGGTGGCGGTGCTGGGGTGCGGTATCAATTACGGTTATTTGTATGAAAACGCCTCTTTGCGGGAAACGATAGCCATATCTGGCGCGCTGGTTTCGGAATATCCGCCGGATACGCCGCCCACCCGTTACAGTTTTCCCGTGCGCAACCGGCTCATTTCCGGCCTTGCTTTGGGCACCCTGGTGGTAGAGGCAGGCGAGCGCAGCGGTTCGTTGATTACAGCTAACCTGGCGTTGGAACAAAACCGCGATGTTTTTGCAGTGCCGGGGAATGTAAATAGCAGTGTGTCCGACGGCACCAATAATTTGATTAAAGCGGGCGCTACGGCGGTTACCAAACCGGAGGATATATTAGCGGAATATCTGTTGCGTTACCCGCGTAGGCTTTCCGTGCAAGATAATAATCAGCAGGCCATGGAAGCAGCGCCGTCTATAGCCGGAGGAGAAACCCTAACGGCTACCGCTGCGGCAACTTTGGCGCTTTCGGACGCAGGAAAAACAGTTTATCATGCGTTAGAAAAAACGCCGGTTCAGCTGGCAGATCTGGCGCTGCGGGTGGATCTTGCTCCCCAGGCGATGATGGGGGCGCTAACCGAGCTGGAGCTTGCCGGGTTGGTAAACGCCTTGCCTGGCAAACGGTATCAAAAAGTATAAGTAAGTGCGCAGGCAGAGCGATGCCTGGTGCCTGAGAGGATAAAGGTGATGGATGCATGTCGAACTTAGTCATAGTGGAATCGCCAGCCAAGGCCAAGACCATCAAAAAGTATTTGGGGCCGGGCTATGAGGTGGTGGCTTCCATGGGCCATATCCGGGATTTGCCGGAAAAGCGTCTGAGTGTGGATGTAAAACACGATTTTAAGCCCAAATATGAAATCATTAAGGGCAAAGAAAAGCTGGCCCAGGAGCTGGAAAAGCTGGCTGAAAAGAGCGACAGCGTCTATCTAGCCACCGACCCGGATCGGGAGGGAGAGGCTATTTCGTGGCACTTAGCCTATCTGCTGGGGTTGCCGCTAGAAAAGCACAACCGCGTTACCTTTAACGAGATTACCAAAACAGGCGTGGAAAACGGGATGAACGCCCCGCGCGCTATCGATATTGATTTGGTGAACGCCCAGCAGGCCCGGCGCATTTTGGATCGCCTGGTGGGGTATAAGCTTAGCCCCTTTTTGTCGCAAAAAATCCGCCGCGGCTTGTCGGCTGGGCGGGTGCAGTCGGTGGCTGTGCGCATTGTGGTGGATAGAGAGGAAGAGATCCGCAACTTTGTGCCCGAGGAATATTGGTCGATTGACGCAAAATTTATTCCCCAAGGCAGCCGCAAACAGTTCCCCGCAGCTTTTTACGGCGACGAAAAAGGTAAGATACAGATAACCACGCAGCAGCAGGCCGAAGAGATCATGGCCGCTTTAGAAGGCGCCAGTTTTTCGGTTACCGCGCTCAAAAAGGGGACGCGCAAAAAAGCGCCCGCGCCGCCCTTTATCACCTCTACCCTGCAACAGGAAGCTTCTCGCAAGCTGGGGTTCCAGGCTCGCCGCACCATGAAGGCGGCTCAAGAACTTTATGAAGGCGTTGAAGTGGGCGATATGGGCGCCATGGGTTTGATTACCTATATGAGAACCGATTCGCTGCGCCTTTCGGAAGACGCTATCCGCGATGCGGGCGAATATATTCGCTCCCGCTGGGGCGAAAAATATCTGCCGCCCGAACCCAGACATTTTAAATCTCGCGCTAACGCGCAGGATGGGCATGAGGCCATCCGGCCTACGGTTCCCTCTTTGTCACCCGATCAAGTGAAGGATAGCCTTACATCGGATCAATATAAGCTATATAAGCTGATTTGGGAGCGTTTTATTGCCTGCCAGATGGCCAACTGCCTGCAAAGCACCACCAAGGCGGATATCACCGGCAACGGCTATGTTTTTAAGGCGTCGGGCTATACGGTAACCTTTGACGGCTTTACGGTGCTATATGAAGAAGGAAAAGACGAAGCGCAAGAAAATGAAATCGCCCTGCCGCCTTTGGAAAAAGGAATGGCGGTAAAAGCCAAAGAGATCGCGCCGCACCAGCACTTTACCCAGCCGCCGCCGCGCTATACCGAGGCTTCGCTGATTAAAGCGTTGGAGGAGTATGGGATAGGCCGGCCCTCCACTTATGCCGCCACTATCACCACCATCACCGGGCGGGAGTATGTGGTGCGCGAGGGCAAAGCGCTTAAACCCACAGAGTTGGGCGAGGTGACCACCCGGTTGATGAAAGAGCGCTTTCCTAAAATTGTTAATTTGAAATTTACTGCCCAAATGGAAAATGACTTAGATCATATTGAAGAGGGTAAAAATGATTGGGTTAGCACACTGCACAGCTTTTACGATGATTTTGATAAAACATTGCAAAAGGCTAAAACAGATATGCAAGGGGTCAAAATCCAGCTGAAAGAGGATGAAACCGATATCATTTGCGAGAAGTGCGGCCGCCGTATGGTGATAAAAACCGGCCGCTACGGCAAGTTTATCGCCTGCCCCGGTTACCCCGAATGTAAAAATGTAAAAAAGCTTGTGCAAGAAAACGGGGCTGAGTGCCCCAAATGCGGCGGCAAGGTTGTGGTAAAAAAGAGCAAAAAGGGCCGCGTATTCTATGGGTGCGAGCGTTATCCAGAATGCGACTTTGTGTCTTGGGATGAGCCGGTAAAAGAAAAGTGCCCGCGCTGCGGCAAAACCCTGCTGCGCAAAAAAGGCAAAAATCCCAAGCTGTATTGCATAACCGAAGGCTGCAATTTTGAAAAAGCGGAAGAGAAAGCAGAATGAAAAAAGAAAGTGTAACTGTAATTGGAGCGGGGCTAGCTGGTTGTGAAGCAGCTTGGCAACTTGCCGGTGCCGGGGTACCGGTGGATTTGTACGAACAAAAACCCGTTTCTTTTTCTCCGGCCCACAAAAGCGCCGGGTTGGCGGAGCTGGTTTGCTCCAATTCTCTAAAAGCCATGCGGCTGGAAAGCGCCGCCGGGCTGTTAAAAGAAGAAATGCGGCGCCTGGGGTCGCTGTTGGTTCGCTGCGCTGCGCAATGCGCTGTGCCGGCGGGCGGCGCCCTGGCGGTGGATAGAGAGAAGTTTTCAAGCTTGGTAACCGATGCGATACAAGGGCATCCTCTTATTACCCTGCATCGGGAAGAAGTGGTTGATCTACCGCAGCAAGGGGTGACGGTGGTGGCCACAGGCCCACTAACCAGCGACGCATTGGCTCAAAAAATTGAGAAGCTGTGCGGCGGTTCTTTGCATTTTTTTGACGCAGCGGCGCCTATCATTACGGCGCAAAGCATTGATCAAGCTTTTGCTTTCACCGCCTCCCGTTACGGCAGAGGGGAGGACGACTACATCAACTGCCCCATGAATAAGGAAGAATATGAAACCTTTTACAGCGCGTTGTTGCATGCCGAGCGGGCGCCCTTGCATGATTTTGACGCAGCGGCGCCGGAGGTGTATGAGGGCTGTATGCCGGTGGAGGTGTTGGCTTCCCGTGGGCAGGACACGTTGCGCTTTGGCCCTATGAAGCCTGTGGGGCTGCGGGATCCCCGCACGGGGCACCGGCCGTGGGCGGTGCTGCAGCTGCGCCGCGAGAACAAAGAGGGCACGCTGTATAACCTGGTGGGCTTTCAAACCAACCTGAAATTCGGCGAGCAAAAGCGAGTGTTTGGTTTAATTCCTGCGTTGCACGACGCCGAATTTATGCGTTACGGCGTGATGCACCGCAATACTTTTTTGAATTCTCCCCAGCTATTAAATGAGGATTTTAGCAAACGAGATCGGCCGGATCTGTTTTTTGCCGGGCAGCTTACCGGCGTAGAAGGTTACATGGAGTCGGCCGCTTCGGGCATCATGGCAGGCCGAAATGCAGCGCGGCGGTTTCAGGGGCGAGCGGAACCTTTTCGCTTGCCGCCGGTTACCATGCTGGGGGCGCTGAGCCGTTATGTAAGCCAAGGCGGCGTTGGGGATTTTCAGCCTATGGGCGCGAATTTTGGCATATTACCGCCCTTGGCGCAGCATATTAGGGACAAGCGCGAACGTTATGCCGCTTTGTCCGCCCGGGCGTTGGAAGCACTGCAAGAGGTATTGGATGCGCAGGAATAAAGCGGCAGAAAAACGGTTGCCGTCATTTTGTAAATAAAGGAAAGCGGGTTAGAGCAATGAGAATAATCGTAGACGCTTTTGGCGGGGATAATGCGCCTTTAGAAATTATTAAGGGCTGTGCGCTGGCGGTGGAGGAGCTGGGTCTTACCATTTTGCTCACCGGCAACCGCCAAGAGATCGAACGGGTGGCCCGGGAGAACGGTGTATCTCTGGCAGGTATGGAAATTGCCGATGCCCCCAGCGTAATAACAATGGAAGATGACCCCGGCGACATTTTAAAAGCAAAAAAAGATTGTTCCATGGCCGAGGGGTTGCGCCGCCTGGCGGCCGGCGAGGGCGACGGCTTTTTGTCCGGCGGCAACAGCGGCGCCTTAGTGGTGGGCGCTACAGCCTATGTGAAACGGATTAAGGGAATTCGCCGGGCGGCTTTTGCGCCGGTGATGCCTAAAAACGAAGGCTGTTTTATGTTGATAGATAGCGGCGCCAATGTGGAATGCCGGCCCGAAATGCTGCGCCTGTTTGGCATTATGGGGTCGGTTTATATGCAGCGGGTGATGCATGTTGCCAATCCCCGAGTGGGCCTTGCAAATGTAGGGGTAGAGCCGCACAAGGGCGGCGAGCTGCAGCACGAGGCCTATGAATTGCTCAAAAATAGTCCGGTTCATTTTATCGGCAATATTGAGGCGCGGGATATTCCGATGGACGCTGCCGACGTGGTGGTGGCCGATGGATTTACCGGCAATGTTATCCTAAAGCTTTACGAGGGTGTGGCTTTAACCTTAATGGGCAAGATAAAGGGGATATTAACCAAGGGGCTAAAAAATAAACTGGCCGCCGCGCTGATTTTGCCGGATATCAAGCAGCTGAAAAAACAGATGGATTACAATGAATACGGCGGCGCACCGGTGATGGGCATCTCAAAACCGGTGTTCAAAACCCACGGCAGCGCAACAGCGAAAACAGTGAAAAATGCGTTGCGCCTGACTGCGGCTTATGCCCAGGGCGATGTGGTGGGTGAAATCACCAAGGCGGTGGCTGCCCTGGCGGAACAAGGAGGAACAGCTTTATGAGTATAGAAAAAGAACAGGAAAGAAACAGCTTGCATGAGCTGGAAAAAAAGCTGGAATATTCCTTTCATGATATTTCCCTGCTAAGCACGGCGCTGACCCACTCCTCTTATGCCAACGAGTCTCACAATGGTATAGCCTGCAATGAAAGACTGGAATTTTTGGGGGATTCGGTGCTAAGCGTCATTGTATCGGATTACTTATTTAAAGATTGCCCGGAAAAACCCGAAGGGGAACTCACCAAGCTGCGGGCTGCGCTGGTTTGTGAAAAATCGCTATGCCGGTTTTCGCGCGCTTTAGAAGTGGGCAAGTATCTTAAACTTAGCCGCGGAGAGCAGCATTCCGGCGGCAGCGAGCGTTCCTCAATTTTGGCGGATGCCTTTGAAGCCATCTTGGCCGCTATTTATTTAGACGGAGGCATGGAATGCGCCCGCACTTTTGTGCTGCGTTTTGTGGTACCTGAAATTCAAAACCCCAAGCCCAAGGCGTTTAAGGATTATAAAACGTCTTTGCAGGAGATCATCCAGCAAAACCCGGAAGAAAAGCTTGAATATGTGCTTATCGGCGAAAGCGGGCCGGATCACAACAAGCATTTTGTGGTGGAAGTGCACTTAAACAGCAATGTTATCGGCAAAGGCGGCGGGCGAAGCAAAAAAGAGGCTGAGCAGCAGGCTGCCCGCGAAGCGCTGGAGCTGATGGGCTATTGAGCCGGGGCAAGCATGCAAACGTTGCGCTGTTCATTCCGCACAACGGATGCCCGCACCAGTGCAGCTTTTGCGATCAAAAAAGCATCACCGGCCATGCCGAACAACCGGGTGCGGCTGAAGTAAAAGCCGCGGCAGACGAGGCTTTGCACCACTTGGGCGGCGCGGCTTCTTCGGCCGAGATAGCCTTTTTCGGCGGCAGTTTTACGGCGATAGAACAAAGCTATATGCTGGAACTGCTGGATGCCGCCGCCCCTTATGTAAAGCAAGGGCAATTTGCGGGGATTCGGGTTTCCACCCGGCCGGATGCAATTTCGCCCGAAATATTGAAGCTGCTGTGCAGCCGGGGCGTTACAGCCGTTGAGCTGGGCGCGCAAAGCATGGATAATGCAGTGTTGCAGAAAAATGAGCGGGGACATACGGCGGAGGATGTGGTAAATGCGTCGCATTTGATTCGCCAATCGGGCATCAGCCTGGGGCTGCAAATGATGACGGGGCTTTACGGCGCGACTGAACAATCGGACGAAGAAACGGCAAAGGCGCTGCTTGCCCTGCAACCAGATACAGTGCGTATTTACCCCACATTGGTGATGCGGGGCACCCGGTTGGCTTTTTTGCTGGAACAGGGCCGGTACCGGCCGCAAACGCTCAGCGATGCTGTGCAACTGTGTACCCGGCTGCTGGAGATGTTTGAAGCTCATGGCGTGCCCGTTATCCGCCTGGGGTTGCACGACACGCCCCAGCTGCGCCAAAATCTAGTGGATGGGCCGTGGCATCCGGCTTTTCGCGAGCTTTGCGAAAGCCGCAGGATGCTGATTTACGCCACTGCGCTATTGCGCGGTTATCCTCCAGGAAAAGGTGTTTTGTATGTGAATCCCACGGATATATCCAAAATGGTGGGGCAGAAAAAAATGAATTGCGTCCAGCTGGCGCAGCTGGGGTATCAGATGCGCGTGATGGGCGATCCCAGCTTGAAAAAACAGGAAATCAAAGTGGAAATGTGCAGGTGAGCGTGTGCAGTTAAAAAGTTTGGAAATACAGGGCTTTAAAACTTTTCCAGATAAAACCGTGCTGACTTTCGGCGATGGAATCACCGCGGTGGTAGGGCCCAACGGCAGCGGCAAAAGTAATATCAGTGATGCTATCCGCTGGGTTTTGGGGGAGCAATCCAACAAAACCCTGCGCTGCTCCAAAATGGAGGACGTTATTTTCAGCGGCACTCCTATCCGAAAGGCGTTGGGGTTTGCCGAGGCCACCCTCACCATAGACAATTCCGATCGCAAGCTTCCTTTCGATGGTGACACGTTGGCTGTGACCCGCCGGTTTTATCGTTCTGGGGATAGCGAATATTTAATCAACAAAGCAGCCGTCCGCCTGAAGGATATCCATGAGCTGTTTATGGATACCGGCTTGGGGCGGGACGGCTATTCCATTATAGGGCAAGGGAAGATAGACAGCATTGTGGCCTCCCGATCAGAGGATAGGCGCGAAATTTTTGAAGAAGCCGCCGGCATTTCACGTTTTCGTTACCGCAAGGGCGAGGCGGAGCGGCGTTTGGCGCAAACCGAAGAAAACCTGCTGCGTTTGCGGGATATCTTGGCCGAGCTGGAAAGCCGCGTGGGGCCCTTGGAGCAGCAGGCGCAAAAGGCCAAGCAGTATTTAACGCTGGCGCAAGAAAAGCGATCGTTAGAAATCGGCCTTTGGCTGCGCACGCTGGAACAATCCGGCCGTTTACTGCGGGAGCAAGAGGATAAAATAGCCACTGCCCAGGCGCAACATGACGGCATAGAGCAGGCGCTGGAGCAATCCCGCCGGGAATCGGAAGAAATCTTTGCCCGTATGAATTCCCATACCGCCCGGGTGGATGCCGTCCGGCGCGAGGCCGCCGCCTTGGATGAAGAGGCAACCGGCAAGCTGGGCCAGGCTTCGGTTTTGGAAAACGACATTTTACATAACAACGAAACCATCCAGCGCCTGCAAGGAGAGATGGAGGCCGCCCGCCGTTCCTCGCGCGAAATGGACGAGGAAATTCAAAGCAAAAAGGAAGAAATCGGCAGTTTGGAGCAAACACTGGCCGCCAAACAGCAAGAAATTGATCATTGCCAGCAAGAGATGGATTATCTGCGCGGTGAGATGGGCAAGTTTGAAGGGGCCAGCGGTAAGATTTCAGATGAGTTGGCCGGTGTAAGCCTGCGGCTGTCGGATGCAAAGGTGGCGCAGGTAACCGCTCAATCTTCCATACAAGAAATCGAGGCGCGCCAGCAAGCGGTGACGCAAAAAGTCGCCCAGTCAAGCCAAAGGGAGCAGGAACTGACGCAGTCGCTACAGGATTACCGGCAGATGTTGCAAGAGGCGCAGCAGCAGGCGGATTCCTTGCGCAACACCCAAAAGGGATATGAAATGCGCCTAAACACCCGCCGGCAAAAAAGGGAGGAGCTAAAAGCCAAAGCGGATAAGCTCAGCCTGGACGCTGAGGAGTGTATTCGCCGCGCCCGCCTGTTGGAAGAGCTGGAGCGCAATTTGGAGGGCTTTACCCACAGCGTTAAGCTGGTGATGAAAGAATACCGCCGGGGTGGGCTGAGCGGCATCCATGGGCCGGTTTCCCGCCTATTTGAGGTAGAAAGCCGTTACGCCGTGGCTTTAGAAACAGCGCTGGGCAGCGCTATGCAAAATATTGTGGTGGATACCGAAGAAAACGCCAAGCAGGCCATCGGCTTTTTAAAGCGGCGCGACGGCGGGCGGGCCACCTTTTTGCCGCTTTCCACTATCCGGGGCAATGTGTTAAACGAGCCGGGGCTAGAGGATTGCTTTGGCTTTGTAGGTGTTGCCAGCGAACTTTGCCATTATCAGCCCCGTTATGAAGGGGTGATTCATTCCCTGTTGGGCCGCATTGCCGTGGCCGAGGATTTAGACAGCGCCGTGGCCATTGCACGCCGGTTCCGTTACCGTTTTCGGGTGGTTACTTTGGATGGCCAGGTGGTTAACGCCGGCGGTTCGTTAACTGGCGGTTCGCTTAACCGGAACGCCGGTTTATTGAGCCGCGCTTCAGAAATTGAGGCGGTGAAAAAGCAGGCGGAGCAATTAAAAGACAAAGCCCTAGCCGCCCGTAACGAACTGCGCCAGGCAGAGGCGGAGGCGTCCGCCGCAGAAGCGGCGTTAAGCGGCGCGCGGGGTGAGTTGGCGTCTGCGCAAGAAGATTGCATTCGTTTAGACGCAGGGTGCAAAAACGCCGAAAGTGAGCTTGCCTCGCTGTGCCGGGAGTTAGAAGCACTGCGCCGGGAGGAAGAAGAACTTGCCGGGCGCAAGGAGCAGCTGCAAAAAACCGTGCAGGAAAAGCAGCAGGAGCAAGAAGAGCTCTCTAGCCAAGTGGCCCAATTGGAGGAGCAGATGCGCACGCTAACCGGCGGTCGAGAAGATTTGGTGGACCGCCGTGAGGAATTGCTGGAGCATTTGCAGCAGCTTCGCTTGGCGGCGGTGGGCACCGAAAAAGATATAGCCGCCCACGAAGCCGAAATTGCCAATATTATCAGCCGGCAGTCGGATCAGGGCCAGCGTGTAAAGGCTTATCAGGAGGAAAAGCAAAAAGTTGCCGCCCGCAACGAAGAACTGCAAATTCAAATTGACGCTTTGCGCGAAAGAGCAGAGCAGTTAAAGCAGCAAGCGGCCCAAGAGCGCGCGCGTATAGAAGAATTAACCCGTGAACGCATGGAGCTGGAACAGCGCACCGTGCAATTGCGAGAGGCGGAACGAGAGAAAACCGGCGAGCTGGAGCGCATCGGCCGCGAGCTTGCGCGCTTAGAAGAGCGCAAAGTTGGGCTGCAAAAGGAATATGATGAAATTATCAGCCGCCTGTGGGAAGAATATGAGTTAACCCGACGGGAAGCGGAAGAGGTTGGCGAAAAAATAGAGGATTTGCCTGCTGCACGCAAAAAGTTAAACGAGTTAAAACTAAAAATAAAGGCTTTGGGCACGGTGAATGTATCTGCAATTGAAGAATACCAAGAAGTTTCGGCCCGGTATGCGTTTATGAAAGGGCAAGTAGACGACGTGGAGCGTTCCCGTAGCGAGCTCAATAAGTTGATTGGCGACCTGACCCAGCAAATGCGAGAACTGTTTTTGTCGCGTTTTCAGCAAATTAACGCTAATTTTGGCGAAACTTTTCGGGAATTATTTGGCGGCGGCCGTGCCGGGTTGCGTTTGAGCGCGCCCGACGATATTTTAAACTCCGGCATCGAAATAGACGTGCAGCCTCCGGGAAAGATTGTAACCCATTTGGAGCTGCTTTCCGGCGGTGAAAAGGCACTGGTGGCAATCGCGTTATATTTCGCCATTATGAAGGTGAACCCCGCGCCATTTTGCGTGCTGGATGAGATCGAGGCAGCTTTGGATGACGTTAACGTTGATCGCTTTGCGGCCTATTTGCGCCGGATGAACAGCAATACGCAGTTTATTGTTATCACCCATCGCCGCGGCACTATGGAAGAGGCCGATGTGCTTTACGGCGTTACCATGCAGGATGAGGGCATCTCAAAGCTGCTAGAGCTTCACGCCGCTGAGCTGGCCCGCCGCTTGCAAATCGAGTAGGCCGCTGCTATGAACAAAGGCTTGCGTTTTCCATATCCGATGCGGCGTGCATTTTGGCTTGTGTGGCATTGTATGTTATAATAGGCGTAAAGTCATACCCATGTCCCCACGGGGCGTTGCTTGTTTCGCTTTAACAGGAAAACTACTTTTGTGCATGTGTGTATGAAAAAGCGGCATACTTTAGCCTTTTTACAAGTGCGCACAGTGTTTGGGAATTCTGCGTTGCTAGTTGCTATATGGTATCTATGTATGAGAGACGGAAGGTGTGTGAAAATTGGGTATCTTTGGGAAAATTAAGGAAGGCCTAAAAAAAACCCGTGAAAGTATTGTAGGCCAGATCGATTCCATGTTGAAATCCTTTACCAAAATCGATGAAGAGCTTTTCGAAGAGCTAGAAGAGCTGCTCATCATGGGCGATGTGGGTATGCCCACGGCGCAAAAAATATGCGCGCAGCTGCGCGAACGGGTAAAGGCTGAAGGAGTGAAGGATCCCGAACAAGTGCATCAATTGTTGGGCGAGATTGTAGCCGATCTTCTAAAAGGCGGGCAAGAGTTAACGCTTACCACCAAGCCTTCTATTGTGCTGGTCATTGGGGTAAACGGCGTGGGTAAAACCACCACCATCGGCAAGCTGGCCGCCCGCATGAAGAACGAGGGTAAAAAGGTAATCTTGGCTGCGGCAGATACCTTCCGGGCGGCCGCCATCGATCAGTTGGAAATTTGGGCGCAGAGAGCGCAGGCGGATATTGTTAAGCATGACGAGGGAACCGATCCCGCCGCTGTGGTGTATGACGCTATCGCGGCGGCTAAGGCCCGTGGGGCAGATGTGATTATTTGCGATACTGCCGGCCGGCTGCACAATAAAAAGAATTTGATGGACGAGCTGTCCAAAATCAGCCGTATTATCAACCGCGAATTGCCGGATGCCGACAAAGAGATCTTGCTGGTGCTGGATGCAACCACAGGGCAAAACGCCGTGAACCAGGTGAAGGAGTTTAAAAATGCGGCGGGCATCACGGGAATTGTGCTCACCAAGCTGGACGGCACCGCCCGCGGCGGCGTGGTGCTGGCGATAAGAGAGGAGCTGCAGGTTCCCGTCAAATTCATCGGCGTAGGGGAACAGGTGGACGACTTGCAGCCCTTTGATCCCGAGGAATTCGCCAAGGCTTTGTTTGAAACAGATAATGCCGCGCAAGGCGGCGAATAGACGTTTGTGTATAGCCGCGCGGCTGCGAAAGGATGAAAGAAATGGTTTTTGTTTTGGCCACCAACAATCAAAAAAAGCGAGACGAAATGGAGCGCATCTTGCGCCCTTTGGGTATTAGCGTAGTAACGGCGCAACAGGCTGGGATCAGCATGGAGGGCGTAGAAGAAACGGGCAGCACCTTTGAAGAAAACGCCGATATCAAAGCTGTTGCAGCTTGCCGGCTGGCGGATTTGCCCGCTGTGGCCGATGATTCCGGCCTAGTGGTGGATGCGCTGGACGGTGCGCCCGGCGTTTACTCGGCCCGCTATGCCGGAGAAAACGCCACAGATGCGGATCGCATCGCCAAACTGCTGAACGCTATGAAGGATGTTCCCCAAGAAAAGCGCTCGGCGCGTTTTATTTCGGCGGTGTGCTGCGTGTTCCCGGATGGCCGCAAGGTGACGGCAAGCGCTTCTTGCGAGGGAAGCATCGCCTTTTCACCGCGGGGCGAAGGGGGATTTGGATATGATCCGATTTTTGTTACGGAAAGCGGCAAAACCTTTTCGCAGCTTAGCGCACAGGAAAAGGACCGCATCAGCCATCGCGGCGCAGCAATGCGCCTGCTTTACAGCAGGCTGAAGCCGCTGCTGGCTAAAGAGGAAGAAGTGATTGAGGAGGAAAACGGGCAATGACAAGTAAGCAAAGGGCATATCTACGTTCACTGGCAAATTCCATCCAGTCTATCGTTATGGTGGGCAAGGGAGGTATGAGCCCAGAAATTATAAAGCAGGCTGACGACGCCTTAAAGGCCCGAGAGCTTATCAAGGGCAGCGTTTTAGAAACTTCGCCTTTATCTGCCCGCGAGGCCGCCGAGCAAATCGCCCAGGCTGCCCAAGCGCAGGTGGTGCAGGTGATTGGCGGCAAGTTTGTGCTTTACCGCCGCAATGATGAAAAGCCGGTTATTGAGTTGCCAAAGGCATAACGGCTGAACCAATAGGGAAAGAGGGCAGGCGGCGTGAAGAAAATAGCAATGCTGGGTGGAACTTTTAATCCCATCCATAACGGCCATATCCAAATGGCGCTGGGATTTGTGAAAGCGTTAAAGCTGGATAGCCTGCTTTTGATGCCGGCGAACATCCCGCCCCATAAACGTTTTGTGGATGCCGTATCCGCCGATGATCGGTTGGCTATGTGCCGGTTGGCGGCCGCCGGTTATCCAGCGCTGGAGGCTTGCGATTTGGAGCTGCGCCGGCAGGGCCCCAGCTATACCGCAGATACTTTAGAGCAGCTGAAAGAGCTGTTCCCCGGCGACGAATTGTATTTGATTATGGGAGCCGATATGTTTTTAACGGTGCAGGATTGGAAACGCGCCGAAACCATTGTGCATTCTGCGGTTTTGTGCGCAGCGCCACGGGATGACGACAGTTATAACAAGCTGACCGAACACGCTCAGGCGCTTACCCGCCGGTTCGGCGATAGTGTGCGCTGCCGAATCGTGGACTTGCCTCTTGTGGATATTTCCTCTACGCAAATTCGCGCGAGAGTGGCGCAGGGCTTGCCTTTAACCGGCTTAGTGCCGCCCAACGTGGAAGAATACATGAACAGCAAGGGGCTGTATCAAAAGAAATCAGGCTGATAAACGGTACTATTTTAACGCTGATGAGCCAATAAAGGGAGTGATTGCAGATGGAAGAAAAACAATGCCTCACGTTTGCCCAAAGCAAAAAGCTGATTCGAAAGCTGCTGGGGGATTACCGGTATGAGCATTCCCTCAATGTGGCGAAAGAGGCGGTAAAGCTGGCGCGGCAATATGGCGCAGATGAAGAAAAAGCCCAGTTGGCGGGCGTTTTGCATGATATTATGAAAGATACCGCAAAGCAAGAGCAGTTGCAAATCTTTCAGCGCTTTGGTATAATACTTACTGATTTGGAAAAATCAGCCCCCAAGCTGTGGCACGCCATGGCGGGAGCCGCCTATTTGGAACATGAGCTTGGTATCAACGATGCGCAGATCCTATCTGCTGTGCGGTATCATACAACCGGCCGGGCGGAGATGTCTTTGTTGGAGCGTATCGTTTTTTTGTCGGACTTTATCTCGGCCGACCGCGAATATGACGGCGTGCAGCGGTTACGCCGGTTGGCCTATGAGAATATGGATAAGGCCATAGTAGAGGGCCTTGCCTTTACGATTGGGGAACTAACCGGTGAAAAGCTGCCGGTGCACCCCGATACCTTTGCGGCGTATAACGATATTGTAATGCAAATGAAAGTGAAGTGACTGCAATCAATGACGACGGCACTGCAAATTGCCACATGGTGCGCCAAAGCGCTGGACGGGAAAAAAGGACAAGATCTGAAAGTAATTGGCATTCGGGATATCTCTATTCTTGCCGATTATTTTGTGATTGCCACAGGCACAAGCACCACCCATGTGCGCGCCCTGGCGGACGAGGTGGAATTCCAGCTTAGGCAGCGGGATATTGCCCCCAAAAATATAGAGGGACACAATGGCAACAACTGGGTGTTGTTGGATTACGGCAACGTCATTGTGCATGTTTTTAGCAATGAGACGCGCTCTTTTTATGACTTAGAGCGCTTATGGAGAGACGGCGAGCAAATCGACGTCAATCAATTGATAGAGGGCGAACAAGACGAAAATGGGAGGCAGGAACCTTGAAGTACGATCATGCGTCAACAGAAGCAAAATGGCAAAAAAAGTGGGAAGAAGCCGGGGTTTTCCACGCAGAAAACAATTCGGATAAGCCCAAATATTATGCGCTAATCGAATTTCCTTATCCATCCGGCCAAGGGTTGCACGTGGGCCATCCGCGCCCCTACACCGCGCTGGATGTTATCGCGCGCAAGCGCCGCCAGCAGGGGTATAATGTGCTGTATCCTATTGGGTGGGATGCTTTTGGCTTACCCACCGAGAACTATGCTATCAAAAATCATGTGCATCCTGCCGAGGTAACCAAAAGGAACATTGCCCGCTTTAAGCAGCAAATTCAGTCCTTGGGCATTTCTTTTGACTGGAGCCGAGAGATCAATACCACCGATCCCGATTATTATAAATGGACGCAATGGATATTCTTGCAGCTGTTTAAACATGGGCTGGCTTACAAGAAAGAGATGGCCGTAAACTGGTGCACCTCTTGTAAATGCGTGTTGGCCAATGAGGAAGTAGTCAACGGCGTTTGCGAGCGCTGCGGCAGCGAAGTGGTGCATAAGGTAAAATCTCAGTGGATGTTGAAAATTACCCAGTATGCTCAGCGTTTGATTGATGATTTGGAGCTGGTGGATTACCCCGATCGGGTCAAGGCCCAACAAAAGAACTGGATTGGGCGCTCTACTGGCGCAGAGGTAGACTTTTCTACCACGGCGGGGGACGTGCTTACGGTTTACACCACCCGCCCGGATACTTTATACGGCGCCACTTATATGGTTATCGCTCCCGAGCATCCCTATTTGGAAAAGTGGAGCAGCCTTATTGGCAATTTGGATGAGGTGCGCGCTTATCAGGAGCAGGCAGCCAGAAAGTCGGATTTTGAGCGCACCGAAGTGGCTAAGGAAAAAACCGGCGTGCGGTTGGAAGGCGTGCGTGCGGTTAATCCCCTCACCGGGGCGGAAATTCCCATCTTTATTTCTGACTACGTGTTGGTTTCTTACGGCACGGGGGCTATTATGGCCGTGCCTGCCCATGATACCCGCGACTGGGAATTTGCCAAAAAGTTTGGTTTGCCCATTGTGGAAGTGGTGAAGGGCGGCAATGTGGAAAAGGAAGCCTTTACCGACTGCGAAACCGGCGTGATGGTCAATTCCGGCATTCTCAATGGCCTTACCGTAGAAGAGGCAAAAGTAAAAATTAAGCAATATATTACGGAAAAGGGCATTGGTCATGAAAAGGTAAACTATAAGTTGCGCGACTGGGTCTTTTCTCGTCAGCGCTATTGGGGCGAGCCTATCCCCATTGTGCACTGTGAAAAGTGCGGCTATGTGCCGTTGGATGAATCGCAACTTCCGTTGCGTTTGCCCGAGGTATCTTCTTACGAGCCTACCGACAACGGCGAATCCCCTTTGGCCCATATGACCGATTGGGTGAACACCACATGCCCGCACTGCGGCGGCCCCGCTGTGCGTGAAACCGATACCATGCCGCAATGGGCGGGATCATCGTGGTATTACTTGCGTTATATGGATCCCCACAACGGTAAAGCCTTGGTGGGTGAAGACGCCCTGGATTATTGGAAGCAGGTGGATTGGTATAACGGCGGCATGGAGCACACCACGCTGCATTTGCTTTACAGCCGTTTTTGGCATAAGTTCTTGTATGATATCGGTGTGGTTCCCACGCCGGAGCCTTACGCCAAACGAACCAGTCACGGCATGATTTTGGGCGAGAACGGCGAAAAAATGAGCAAATCCCGGGGGAATGTGGTTAACCCGGATGAGATTGTACAGGAATACGGCGCCGATACCCTCCGCCTGTATGAAATGTTCGTGGGTGACTTTGAAAAGGCTGCGCCTTGGAGCACCAACAGCCTGCGCGGTTGCCGCAGGTTTTTGGATAGATATTGGAACTTGCAAACCATGCTTACCCAAGAGGAAGGCGTGCGTGAGGCATTAGAAAGCGCCGTGCATAAGGCTATCCGCAAGGTCAGCGAGGATGTGGAAAACTTAAAGTTTAATACGGCGATTGCAGCTTTGATGGCCTTGATCAACGATATCTATGACAGCGGCAGCATCACCCGCGGTGAGCTGCGGGTGTTTACCATCCTGTTAAATCCCTTTGCGCCCCATATGACCGAAGAAGTGTGGGAGAGCAACGGCCTTGGCGAAGGCATGGTGGCTTGCCAGCAGTGGCCGGCTTATGATCCGGAAAAGTGTAAAGAGGATACCGTTGAGTTGGCGGTTCAATTAAACGGCAAACTGCGCGCCCGCATTCAGGTGCCCGCCGATGTAGATAAAGATGCTGCCATTGCGGCGGCCCGCCAAGAAGAGCATGTGGCCAAGGCGCTGGAAGGTTTACGGGTGTTAAAAGAAATTTATGTGCCCGGCAAGTTGGTCAATCTGGTGGCTAAGCCGTAAGTTTCGTGTCTTTTCTACAGTTAAGTCTTGACACCGGATGCGCGGCATTGTATAATATTTTTTGTATCGTAATGACACAATACCCCTGCCGTATGGCGGAGGGAGGGAAGATAAATGGCTGAGATTAGAATCAAAGAGAACGAGTCCCTCGATAGCGCTCTTAGAAGGTTTAAAAAGCAGTGCGCCCGTTCCGGGGTAATTGCTGAGGTTCGTAAGAGAGAAGCTTATGAAAAGCCTTCGGTTAAGCGCAAGAAGAAGTCTGAGGCGGCTCGCAAGCGCAAGTTTAAATAAGCCTGCGCAGGCGGTTGAGTGTGCTGCCTAACCTGAGTTCAAATGAAAAGCGGGCAGCAATGCCCGCTTTTTACTTTTTAGGAGGGATTTGCGGTTGGCGCTTTTTTTGCCTACGTATTCCTGTAAAAAGTTAACTGACGTTACTTTAAATATGCTTCGCTCTATGAAGGCAGAAGCCGTGTTTTTGGATGTGGATAATACTTTGGCCTTTCACGGCTCGCAAGAACCCTTTGAGGGTGTGGTGGAATGGACGCAGATGGTTCGTCAAGACGGCATTTCCATTATTATCATGTCGAATAACCTAAAAAGTAGAGTGGAGCCTTTTGCCAAGAAATTTGACCTGCCCTATGTTTGTTTCGCGCAAAAGCCCTTTCCTTTGGGGTTGCCTTATGCCCGTAAAAAATTAGTGCGCAAAAGTCCTGATAAAATTGTGGTTATTGGGGATCAGGTGTATACCGATATCTTGGGGGCCAACCTGCACGGTATGCAATCTGTTCTGTTAGAGCCTGCCGCTGTGGAAGGGTCGGCCAGTTTTCATTTTCGCCGTTGGTTAGAGAAGCCTGTGCGCCGCAAGCTGCACAGGCTGGCGCAGAAAGCAACGGGAGATCAAGCCGGTCAATAAACCGGATTAAAAACATGCCAAAACGGCGGATAAAACGCGAACGAACCGCTGGGCAAGGATAATCGCCCGGCGGTTTGCATCAATGAGGTAGTTTATGGCAATCTGTTTTGGCCCTGCGGGGCAGTGCCGAAAGGCAAAAGAGTTAAAGTTGAAATCCACATGGCATTATTTGGATTTTGTAGCGCAGATGGGCTTAAACGCTTTTGAATACTCTGCAGGCAGAGGGGTAAATATAGGCGAGGCTACCGCTCAGCGTTTAGGCAGCAGGGCCCGGGAATTGGGCATTGTTATGTCGCTGCATGCGCCATATTATATTTCGCTTGCATCGCGCGAAGAAGAAAAACGTGAAAAATCGGTTCAGTATATTTTAGACAGCGCTTTGGCGGTTTCTCGCCTTGGAGGAAACCGGATTGTGGTGCACCCAGGGGGCTTAAACGGGCAAAGTAGAGAAGAAGCGCTGCGGGTGGCCTGCGCCACCTTGCAAAAGGCGCGGCGGGTTTTAGATGAAAACGGCTTTACGCAAATTGCCATTTGCCCCGAAACGATGGGCAAGATAAGCCAGCTGGGCACGTTAGAAGAGGTTATAAAACTATGCTTGCTGGATGATAGGATGCTGCCTTGTGTGGATTTTGGCCATTTGAACGCCAGAACGCTGGGGGGATTGCAGTGCGAGGCGGATTTTGCCGGTGTTTTGGATGAAATTGGCAAGCGTTTGGGGCAGGAGCGGCTCAAAAGCATGCACATCCACTTTTCAAAGATTGCCTATTCGGCCGGCGGTGAGGTAAGGCATTTGACCTTTGAGGATGAATCCTTTGGACCGGATTTTGAGCCCCTTATGCTGCAGCTGGCCAAACGGCGCATGGAACCGGTGGTGATATGTGAAAGCGCCGGTACCCAGTCGGAGGATGCATTACAGATGCAAGAGGCTTACCGGCGTTTTTCAGGCCGGTTGGGGCAAGATAAATTGGAGGGTGATGTTGAGTGAAAAAAAGGGTGTTGGTTTTGCTGGGGCCTAATTTAAATATGGTGGGCGTTCGTGAAAAGGGAATTTATGGTGAAGAAACCGCTGAAAGCATAGCCCAGCAGATCGAACAAAAGGCCCAGCAATTGGGGTATCAATGCGAACTGTTCCAGTCCAATTGGGAGGGCGCTCTTATTGATAAAATCCATGAAGCGCGGGGGAAATTTGACGGTGTTGTTTTGAACGCCGGTGCGTTAACCCATTACAGTTATGCGCTGCGGGATGCAATCGCCTGTGTGCACATCCCTTTTATAGAGGTTCATATGTCTAATGTGCACGCGCGGGAAGAATTCCGGCATCAGTCGGTGATTTCTGCGGTGTGTGCAGGGCAAATTGTGGGGTTTGGCAAAAATAGTTATTTTTTGGCCTTAGAGGCGCTAAAGGATCTCATGTAATTATGGGGGCGCGTCTATAACACATTGAGAAAGGATGATGGCTTTATGTCAACGAGGGCACAGCGGCTGCAGGCTTTGCTGCCGCAGGAAGATAACGGTATGCCGGTAGACGGCGCGCTAATCGTTTCTGGCGCCAACCGGCGTTACCTTACAGGTTTTCCGTCTTCTGCGGGTTATGTATTGGTAACGCGGGAGCAAGCCTGGTTTTTGGTGGATTTTCGGTATTATGAGGCGGCGTCTAAAAATGCGACCGGCTGTCAGGTGGTGATGTTCCATCGTGTGGAGGACACGCTGGCGCAATTGATAAAAGAGCATCATATTCGCGGCGTTTTGTTTGAAAGCGAGGGCATGACGTTGGCCCAGGCCGCCTGGATGGAGCAGATTTTAGCTTCTCAGGGAGCACAGGCCGTGAAAACCGGCACCTTAGACTCTTTGCTTTGGCAGCTGCGCATGTACAAAACGCAGGAAGAGATTGCTTGCATCAAAGAAGCGCAGCGCATCACAGAAGAGGCTTTTGAACAGGTGCTGCCCCTCATTCAAGAAGGCGTAACAGAGCGGGAACTGGCCTTGCAGATTGAAATGGGGATGCGCCGCCGTGGCGCCGAGGGTGTGGCATTTGATTTGATAGTGGTGGCCGGAGCCAAAGGATCGTTGTGCCATGGCGTGCCGGATGACAACCAGGTGCACCGCGGTGATTTTATCACTATGGATATTGGCGCGCGGGTGAACGGCTATAACAGCGATATGACCCGCACAGTAGCTTTGGGGCATGTAAGTGAAGAACAGCGCAAAGTATACAACATTGTTTTACAAGCCCAGCAGCTGGGCATTGCCGCTGCAAAACCGGGCGCTGTTTGCGGCGATGTAGACAAGGTTGTGCGCGATTATATATATAATGCCGGCTACGAGGGATATTTTGGGCATGGAACCGGCCACGCGGTAGGGTTGGAGATACACGAATCTCCCCGCTTTTCTATCGGCATGAAAACCGTGCTGGCCCCCGGCATGGTGATGACGGTGGAGCCCGGCATCTATTTGCCGGATCGTTTCGGCGTGAGAATAGAAGATATGGTGGCTATTACGGAAGATGGGTGCGAGGATTTAACCAACGAGCCCAAGGAACTCATCGAACTGTAACCTGTTTTTTGATAAAAAGCGATAAGCCATGCGCTGTTTTTCGCGTAAGTTTTAGAATTTTCAAGCAGTTTATCAGCCTATGGAAAATATATCTTGAAATGATGGGCATTTTACGATAAACTAAGAAAAGAATAATAATACTTGGAGGATTATTTATGATATCTGCAGGAGATTTTCGCAATGGTGTCACCTTTGAAATGGATGGCAATGTTGTGTCCATTATTGAATTTCAGCATGTAAAACCCGGCAAGGGCGCCGCTTTTGTGCGCACCAAGATCCGCAACGTGATCACCGGCAGCGTAACCGAAAAAACCTTTAACCCCAACGATAAGTTCCCCACTGCTTATATTGAGCGCAAGGATATGCAATATCTGTATCAAGATGGGGATTTGTACTATTTCATGGATATGGAAACTTATGAGCAGATCCCGATCAATAAGAGTGTATTAGGGGATAATTTCAAATTTGTGAAAGAGAATATGGAATGCAAGATCCTTTCTTATAAGGGCAACGTTTTTGGCGTGGAGCCGCCCTTCTTTGTGGAACTTCAAGTGACCAAAACGGATCCCGGCTTTAAAGGCGATACTGCTACCAATGCTACCAAACCCGCTACGTTGGAGACGGGTGCAGAAATCCGTGTGCCGCTGTTTATTGATGAGGGTGAAATGATCCGCATTGATACCCGCACCGGCGAATACATGGAGCGTGCGTAAGGCAGTAACCGGCGAACAGGATGAAAGGGAGGTTTGGGTTATGACCATTACAGAAAAAGCCGCCTATGTAAAGGGCTTAATTGAGGGCTTGGGCTTAGATGGCGAGAGCAAAGAAACGAAGGCTATTCAAGCTATCATGGGCTTGTTGGACGATATGGCGCTGACAGTTTCGGATCTGGAGGAAGGGTATCACGATCTGGGCGACCAGCTAGACGCTGTGGATGAGGATCTTTCTTCGTTGGAAGACGACTTCTATGAAGAGGACGAAGACGAAGAAGATGACGATACTTTTTATGAAGTAACCTGTCCTTCTTGCAATGAAACCATTTGCCTGTCGGAAGATGTGTTGTTAAGAGGTGCCATCGATTGCCCCAATTGCGGCAAGCCGTTGGAATTTGACTTTGAAAGCCTCTGCGACTGTGATGACGAGGAATGCGAATGTCACCATCATTCTGCAGAAGAAGCGGAAGAATAATTGTAGGGTTAGGCTTTTAAGGCTGGTTTGTGCCCTTCAAAAGCCGTTCATGCACAGGTGCATGGGCGGCTTTTCTGCTTGAGAATGAGAAGTGAACACAATGGTTGATAAAAGGAGGAACTGATTGATGGGTGATCAAATTCGAGTAGGCATTATGGGCTACGGCAATTTAGGCAAAGGGGTTGAGCTTGCTTTGCGGCAAAATCCCGATATGAAGCTGGTAGGAGTTTTTTCCAGAAGAGATCCCGCTGCTATTACTTTGGCTACGCCGGGTGTGCCTTGCTATTCGGCGCAAGAGGCGTTGGCCATGCAGCAAGATATTGATGTGATGATCCTTTGCGGCGGTTCGGCTACCGATTTGGCGGTGCAGGGCCCCATGTATGCGGCGGCTTTTCATACCGTAGATAGCTTTGATACCCATGCAAAAATCCCGGAATATTTTGCCGCTATGGATGAGGCTGCCCAAAAAAGCGGTCATCTTTCTATCATTTCGGTGGGCTGGGATCCCGGCCTATTTTCCCTCAACCGCCTATATGGCGATGCAGTGTTGCCCAATGGGCAAACTTACACTTTTTGGGGCAAAGGCGTAAGCCAAGGGCATTCCGACGCCATCCGCAGGGTGCCTGGCGTAAAAAATGCCATTCAGTACACAGTTCCGGTTGAAGATGCTGTGCATCGTGTGCGCAACGGGGAAGACCCCGTGTTAACCACCCGGCAAAAGCATACCCGCGAATGCTTTGTGGTGGCAGAAGAGGGGGCGGATCGCGCTCAAATTGAGGCGGATATTAAAAATATGCCCAACTATTTTGCCGATTACGACACCACCGTTACCTTTATTACAGAAGAAGAAATGAAACGGGATCACAGCGCCATGCCGCACGGCGGTTTTGTTATCCGCAGCGGTAAAACCGGCGACGGGGAGAAGACCTCACAGATTATTGAGTATTCTTTACGTCTGGCCTCCAACCCGGAGTTTACCTCCAGTGTGCTGGTGGCTTATGCCCGTGCAATTGTGCGTATGGCGAAGATGGGGGCGACTGGCGCCTGCACAGTGATGGATGTTCCCCCTGCGTATTTGTCTGCCAAAGATGGTGCCCAGTTGCGCCGTGAACTGTTGTGAGAGCAGGTAACTTGCCCCGCCTAAATGGATAGGCAGTTATATGGGCCAAGCTTTGTAAAAATAAATTAAAATCATTTACTAGCGGTGATAGGTTTGCGTTTTTCTTGCCTATCACCGCCTTATTTTTATTTGGCTAGTTTAGCTATTTGCCGCTTGACTTTAACGCGACGTAAACGTATATACTGAAATGGAAAGGAGGTTCACCATGGAATTACTATCTATCAGCCGGGTATCCCAGATGTTCCATATTTCAACGCGTACCCTCCGCTATTACGAACAGATTGGGCTGATTACCCCGCAGAAAAAAGAGAATTTTGCTTACCGCACTTATGATGAAGAAGCCATTGTTAGGTTGCAACAAATCATTGTTTTGCGCAAACTTAGGGTACCGCTTAAACAAATTGAAGAAATTTTGAGAAGCGGCAGCGCAAAAACAACGTTCGAGATATTAAAGAAAAAATTATCCGAAATTGAGGATGAGTTAAACGCTTTATCCACAATTCGGACGATCATAAACGCTTTTATTCATAAGCTGCATCTAAATACGGCAAATTTTACTTTGCAGGATGATGAAAGTCTGCTAGAACTTGTAGATGATCGAATGGTTTCTAAAAGATTTAAGGAGGAAAAAACAATGAGCGAACTGAATCAGGCCAGTAAAAAATTAGATAAGTTAACCGATAGGGATGTGCGCATCGTTTATTTACCGCCGGCTACAGTTGCTGCTTATCAATACGTTGGGGAGGATCCCGAGATGCATTGCCATCAAGTGATGGATAAATTTGTGGTGGATACCGGCTTGTACAAAACAAAGCCGGATATCAGGCATTATGGCTTTAATGCGCCCAATCCTGTTGATGAATCCGGATATCACGGGTATGAGGTGTGGGTTACCATTCCCGATGATATGGAAGTGCCTTCTCCTATTGTAAAAAAGCGATTTGAGGGCGGTTTATACGCTGCCCATATGATACCGTTCGGCGCGTTTGAGGAATGGGGCTTGTTGTGTGAATGGGTGCAAAACAGCTCCAAGTATCAGAGCAATAGTGGTAACAAGGGGAGCGAATGTATGTGGGGGCTTTTAGAAGAACATCTAAATTATATCAACCATGTTTGCCTTGAAAATACAGAACCAGAAGATTTGCAACTGGATCTTTTGCACCCTATTAAAGAAATTCATGTATGAACGTGCCATATGAATCAGGCGCAAGCTAAATTTGCTTGCGCCTGATTTTCTGCTATATGCTTTAGCGATATAAGAACCCCCAGCTCTGCTGGGGAGAGTAAAAAAGCTTTAGCTTCAAGCATCGAGCGAAGCGAGTAAAGAACAGCAACTTTACAATTGTCAAAAAGTTGATCCTGAAAAAGCAACACCCGTAAATGAGCGTTGCTTAGTCAAGATCAACTTTTAAAGCAACGATATTATAAATGCAAAAATTTCCTTTTTGGGAAAGAAGAAATCGAGCCAATACAAGTAAAATTAGCAAAAGGAGAACGCTAAAGCCCATGAACAGCCGGCATTGTTCCAAAAACGTTATGAATAACTAGATTGTGCCAAAATAGTTGTTGAGCAATGTGGAAGAGTATTAGGGTGCCGCACATCGCGGCACAAGAAAGGAGGTGATAGGCTCTGTGAAAAAATTTTTTAAAGGACTGTCGGCAGGGTTGGCTGTTTGTGCCACAGCACTATTGGCTTTTGGCGCTATGTTGGCATCAAACCTACCGGAAGATTACCAAGTGACAAAAGAGAGCGGATACACCTTTGATCTTCATGCAGCTGTGCCTTTGGGCACACGCGCGTTAGGCAGCGGGCAGTTGGCAGACGCCAGCACCGCGGTACAAAGCGGCGGGCATTACCAATGCGACGTTATGCTGTTGGATGTGATCCCCATCAAAAGCGTTACCGTAAATGTTGTGCCAGAAACCTATGTGGTGCCCTGTGGAATGCCCTTTGGCGTTAAAATCTTTACCGAAGGCGTTGTCGTTGTGGGTATGGCCGATGTGCGCACTGAGGAAGGAACTATCAATCCGGCGAAAGACGCTGGTTTAAAAACCGGCGACGTCATACTCAGCATAAACGAAGTGCCGGTTAATTCCAATGAAGAAGTAGCGCAAGCTGTTGGAGGTTGCGATGGTCAACCGCTTGTCATGCAGGTAAGGCGATCTAATGTAACCTTTCAAACGCAAGTTACCCCTGTGAAGGCGGCTGCGGATCAGCAATATAAAGCAGGCTTATGGGTGCGGGATAGCTCCGCCGGCATTGGAACTATGACCTTTTATGATCCACAAAACCAGGTGTTTGCCGGGCTGGGGCACGGCATTTGCGATATTGATACCGGGGAATTGATGCCGCTGCTCAACGGCGATATTGTGCCGGCTACCATAAACGGCATAGCAAAAGGCACTAAGGGCACCCCTGGCGAATTGCGCGGATATTTTAGTGATAACGAGGCAATAGGCGTTTTATTATCCAATGGTGAAACGGGCGTTTACGGTTCTATGGAACAAGCGCCGGTTCAAAACCAAGCGATCCCCGTTGCAATGAAGCAAGAGGTGCAAGAGGGCGCAGCGCAAATATTTACCACAATTGACGGTACGACGCCGAAAAGCTATGATATCGAGATTCAACACGTTGATTATAACGCCGACAGCCCCACGAAAAATATGGTAATCCGCATCACCGACCCTGAATTGCTGGAAGCTACCGGTGGAATTGTGCAGGGAATGAGCGGCAGTCCCATTATACAAAATGGTAAATTGGTAGGCGCCGTTACGCATGTTTTTGTAGAGGAACCCGAGCGCGGATATGGCATATTTGCTGAAAATATGCTAAAAACTTCCGGTGAAATAGCGCGAAATGGTCAAAAAGATGCAGCTTAGCATGTTAAATACTCCATGACATTGATTTTATTCTTCCCCAAGTATAAACAAATTTTTCTGAGAGGTATTGCCAAATTTTCCAATATATGGTAATATATCAATTGTTGTAGAACAAAATTAAAAATTTGGGGGAGAAAGCATGGAAACACGTTTAAAAGTTATGATCGCCGAAGATCGCGCCGAATTTACGCAAGAGGATTTTGCAGTATTGCAGGATTTTGGCTTTGATACGTTGTTTTGTGGCAAAGACGGTATGCAAGCTCTTGAGATGATTCAGGCGCAGAATCCCGACGTGGTTTTGCTCGATCTTTTTATGCCCAAATTAGACGGCATAGGCGTTATGAATGCAACATTGAAAAGCACTTCATCGCCTGCGCCTTTGTTTATAATCTTATCCAGCTTTGATAACCCGGTGTTGGAGCGCGAAGTGATGAATGCTGGTGCTTCTTATTTTGTGATTAAACCGTTTCCCCTTCGTAACTTGTGCGAACGTATTATGCAAATGTATGAAGTAACCAGTCAACCGCGTAAATTGGGCAAGCCGCAGTCTGTTTCTGGGCGTAACTTAGAAATAGAAGTGACTGAAATTTTGCACCAAATCGGTGTGCCTGCCCATATCAAAGGCTATCATTATTTGCGGGATTCCATCATGATGTCGGTGGAGGATCCGGATATTATTAACGCAATCACAAAGCGGCTTTACCCCAATGTGGCGAAAAAATATCAAACCACTTCTTCCAGAGTGGAGCGCGCTATCCGGCATGCAATTGAGGTAGCGTGGGATCGCGGCGACGTGGATATTCTGAATTCCTACTTTGGTTATACCATTCACAATAGCCGTGGCAAACCAACGAACAGCGAGTTTATCGCTATGATTTCAGACAAATTGCGCTTAGAGATGAAAAGCGCAAGCTAAGTAAGATTGGTAACATGCAAGGGGTGTTGTGGGCAAATCCTACAGCGCCCCTTTGCAACAACATTCGCCCAAGCAAAAAGGGCCCCTTAAAGGGGCCCTTTTCATCGGTAGCTTATCAAAAATAAATGAGAGCGATTAAGCAAAGGGTTGCATATCGGCGTTCAATAAGCCCAGGCGGGTAATGTCCGCTGTAAAGGCGGCCTGTGACTGGTTCTGTATGGCTTCCAACAGTAAGCTTGGGTTGGTGTTTTGCACGCTGCCCGCTGTGAGCAGTAATTGCAGCTTGATAAAGCCTTCTTGAGGCTCTATGGAGTGCCGCATAAGCCCTTCTTTTATATCGATCTGTTTTTTACCAGCCTTGGTCTTTTTTTCAATAAGCAGCTGCGGTTGCTCCAGAGCGGAGCTAATCTTCTGAGCCAAAGCGCTGGGTGTTTCAGAAGAACGCAGCTTTATCGAAAAATCAGCGTAGCGGATATCACCCGGGGTCATAACCGGATCGGTATATGCGTAAAAAACAATACCCTCCGGTAATCCGGCGTTTAACCCCTGCAGCAGGGCCTTTTCCTCGATTTGAGCCGTCATTTTAACATCTACCGATTCCTGCATGCCTCGAATCCCCAAAGAAAGCGGCAGTGCAAAGGTCATAAAGGGGCGGGGATTAAAGCCTTCTGTATACCAAATCGGGATTTTCGCTCGATGCAGGGCGCGCCAGACACAGCGCATTAGGTCCAAATGAGAGATGTAACGGGCAACACCGTCTTTACGAAACCACAGCCGGGCCAGCTTTGTTGCCGGCTTTTGAACCGTGATCTCATTGGCTGCATTTTTCTCGCCGTTCACAGCACACACCCTCCTTCCAACTAGCAACGCCGCACTGCGCGCAGGCTTGCCGGCAATTCGGCGTGGTTTGCGCCTGATAAGCTCTTTGGCACTCCCGGTGCAAAAATTCTTTGGTTACGCCGTAGTCGATGTGATCCCACGGCAAAATTTCGTCAAATGCCCGGCGGCGATTGGCATAAAAAGCGGGATCAATACCGCACTGGGCAAAAATTTCGCGCCAGCGCGCCAAATCAAAGAAGTCAGACCAGCCGTCGAAACGAATGCCCGCCTGTTGAGCAGCCTCCAGCACACGGCACAGTTTTCGATCCCCGCGGGCAAACACCGCCTCTAAAAAGCTGGTGTCGGCGTCGTGCCAGTTACAGGTTATCTTTTTGGTAGTTACACTGGACAACAGATGCTTTTGCTTTTGATGCAGCGTTTCAATGGTATCCTGGGGTTCCCACTGAAAAGGGGTAAAGGGCTTGGGGACGAAGGAGGAAGCGCTCACGGTCACTTTTACCGATTTGCCCTTTGGTTTATCGGGGTTCGCGTAATATGCGTTTACAACGCTTTGTCCTAACCGTGCAATGCCGGCCACATCATCTAAAGTTTCGGTGGGTAGCCCTATCATAAAGTAAAGCTTTACAGTAGTCCATCCCCCGCGAAAGGCGTTGGTGCAGGTTTGCAGCAGCTCCTCTTCGGTTACATTTTTGTTAATAACATCCCGCAAACGCTGGGTGCCCGCCTCTGGGGCAAAGGTTAGCCCGCTGCGCCGCACCATTTTTAACTTTTCTACCAGTTCGTCCGAAAAGCCGTCCACCCGCAAAGAGGGCAAAGAAACGCTTACCTTTTCCTGCTCGGTCCAATCCAGCAGGGTATTGAGCAGCTGCGGCAGCTGGGTATAATCGCTGGAACTTAAAGACGACAGGGAAATTTCGTCATACCCCGTATTCTCACACAAAGCTCGACATTGGCGATCGATCACCTGCGGCGATTTTTCCCGCGTGGGGCGGTATAAAAAACCGGCTTGGCAAAAACGGCATCCCCGGATGCAACCGCGAAAAATTTCGGCTACAGCCCGATCGTGTACGATTTCGATGGAAGGAACCACGAATTTATCGGGGAAATACATTTGATCCAAATTGCGGATAAAACGCTTTTTTACCACCGGCGGCGCGCCGTCTTGGGGCATAAAAGAGGCGATGGTTCCATCGTCATGGTAAGAAACCCGGTATAAAGAGGGCACATAGATACCTTCAATACGGGCAGCGGCACGTAAGAATTCTTCGCGGCTGGCATTTTGCGCGCGCATCGTGCGATATAGCTCGATGACCTCAATATCCACCTCTTCGCCTTCGCCGATAAAAAACAAGTCGATAAAATCCGCAAGCGGTTCCGGGTTGCAAGCACAAGGCCCGCCGGCAACCACGATTTGACCAAGCCCCTTTCTATCTGCTGATCGCAGAGGAATGCCAGCCAAATCCAACATGTTAAGCACGTTGGTATAGCTTAACTCATATTGCAGCGTAAAACCGATAAAATCAAAATGGGTAATGGAATCGCCGCTTTCCAGCCCATAAAGCGTAATCCCATTTTGCCGCATCTGTTCCTCCATGTCGGGCCAGGGCGCGAACACCCGCTCACACCAAAGATAGGGCTCTTGGTTGAATTGGCTGTAAAGTATTTTCATGCCCAGATGCGACATGCCAACTTCATACACATCGGGAAAGCAGAAAGCAAAACGCACGTCCACCTGGGAAGGATCTTTGATAACGGCATTCACTTCGCCGCCTACATATCTGCCGGGTTTTTGCACGTTGTATAAGGCCTGTTCAAGTTTTTCGTTTATTTGCATGCAACCACCTAATTGCCTTTATATATAATAATATGGATGTTCTTTCTTGCGGCTGAAGCCATTTCATTTTAAACATCCCTTTTCTATCTAACACGAGAAACGGCGCCCACCCTAAGAGCCGTTGCTAAATCCGTAACCTACCTAAAGTTAAGATTGGCGCTCGTCCGCCTTGCGGATAACGTTGCGTTGAATCTTACCGCTGATGGTTTTGGGCAGCTCGCTTACAAATTCCACAATGCGAGGGTATTTATACGGGGCAGTAACCCGTTTTACATGGTTTTGCAGCTCTTTTTTCAGCGCTTCGCTGGCTTCAAATCCCCGGGCTAACACAATCGTTGCTTTTACCACTTGGCCACGCACCGGATCAGGGGCTGCGGTAACAGCGCACTCCAACACGCTGGGGTGCTCCAAAAGAGCGCTTTCCACTTCAAAAGGCCCAATACGATAGCCGGAACATTTGATAACGTCGTCATTGCGCCCTACAAACCAATAGTAGCCGTCGGCATCCCGCCAGGCGGTATCGCCGGTGTTGTACATGCCGTCATGCCAGCTGCGCCGTGTAACCTCTTCGTCGCGGTAATATCCACGGAACATACCCACCGGGCCGTGGGTGCCTGCGTTGCGGATGACAATAGAGCCCACCACGCCGTCTTCCACGGATTCGCCGTTTTCGTCCACCAAATCCAAATCAAAGCAGGGGTTGGGTTTGCCCATAGAACCGGGCCGAACCGGGAAGAAACCGTAGTTTGCCAGCAGAACCGGGGTTTCGGTTTGGCCAAAGCCCTCGTTTAAAGCTAAGCCGGTCAGTTCTTTAATTTTATGATATACTTCTGGGTTCAACGGTTCGCCGGCTACACCCGCATGTTTGATAAAGCTTAAGTCGTACCCGGACAGATCTTCTTTAATCAAAAAGCGATAGATTGTGGCCGGGGCGCAAAAGGTAGTGGGGTGCAGGCGCAAAATAGCCTCCAGCATATCGTGTGAGTGGAACTTTTCGGTGTCATAAGCGCCGATGGCGGCGCCGCAAATCCATTGCCCATAGATTTTGCCCCAAGCAAATTTTGCCCAGCCGGAATCGCTTTGGGTCATGTGCACGGTGTTTTCTTGCACATGCTGCCAAAAACGGGCGGTGGTAATATGCCCTAAGGGGAAAGTAAAGTCGTGCCACACCATTTTGGGCATACCGGTCGTGCCGGAAGAAAAATAAATGAGCATGCAGTCGTCGTTTGTTGTGGCGTCCTTACCGGTGGGGCGCTGCCACTGAATATCCTGGCGGTAGAGTTCATCGCTATAATTCAAAAATCCATGTTCGGCATAAGAACACGGCCCCAAAGTTGCCACAATCGGGCGTTGGTTACAGGCCGGTAACGCGTTTATAATGTGCCCCACGATTTCTTCATCCGCCACGCTGACAATCATTTTTACATCTGCGGCGTTGCAGCGGTAAGATATATCCTTAGGCGTCAATTGATAAGTAGCGGGAATACACACAGCGCCCAGTTTGCACAACCCCACCATAGAAAACCAGACTTCGGGCCGCTGCTTTAAAATTAACATCACTACGTCGCCTTTTTTGATGCCGTGGCTTTGAAAGAAATTAGCAGCCTGGTTGCTGATGCGGCTGACATCTGCAAAGGTATAAGAGCGCATATTGGCGGCGTCATCCGTCCATAGCAAAGCTAGCTTGTCCGGCTCGACTCGGGCCCATTCATCTACCACATCGTAGCCGAAATTAAAGCATTCCGGCACGTTGATGGTAAAATTACGGCAAAAATCCTCGTAGCTGTCAAATTCGAGGTTTGGGCAAAAGCGTTTCAGTATATAATCCATGACGTATCCCCTCTTATTCTTTGATAACGGTTAAAAACATGGCCGGGCCGTCTACCGCCCGCTGCCCATGGGGGAGCTGCGGGTTAAAATAAATGCAATCCCCTTCAGACAAAATATGGTCCCTGCCGTTTATGGTAACGCATACTTGACCGGAAAGAACATAGTTAAATTCCTGCCCGGTGTGCATTACAGGCTCTTGAGCGGGATCGGAAGGGGAAAGCTTGATCAGCAGCGGCTGCATTTCGCGGCCGATGAAATTATGGGCTAGGCTAGTGCAGGCATAACCATACCGCGCAATGCCGGGGGCGCGCCCCTTGCGGGTGATAAAGTATGTGTCCATTTTAGGGGCCTCGCCGGTTATCAGCTCGGTAAAATCAATCTGCAAAATACCGGCAATGTCATATAGGGTGCTGATGGGGATATCGGCTTCACCGTTTTCATACTTTACATAGGTATCTAAGGAGATGCCCAACCGATCTGCCATTTCAAGCTGGCTGATTTCTAAAATCTCTCTTAATTCCCGCATTCTATGGGGAATTTCCATTAAATCTTTATGCATAAATGCACAACCTTTCTATACCCGGCTCTTTTAGCGCCGGATGTTGTTAAGCCTTTTAAACCGCCGTCTGGGCGAAGCTAAATTGGCAAACGAGAGGACGCTAAAACTTTACAATTACGCCCTCTTGGCGGGGCTTGGGCGCCGGCAAACCTTCTGCGCTGTAGCCCAAAATGCAGGAGCCAACGCTGATGTGATCTGCGGGAATATGCAGGCGCTGCTTCAGAGCTTCCCATTCCGGCGAGGCGAACACATCGTTTACGCAGTGAATCCAGCAGGAGCCGATACCCAAGGAAGCCGCGGCTAAAAACATATTTTCCATCGCCAAACTGGCGTCGCACTGGGGCGCAATGGCGTCTTTTTTAGCACTAACCAGTACAATGGTGGGCGCGCCATAGAAGGGATCAAAATCATCATCCTTGTGCAGCGCCCGCCGGCAGGTTTGCAAAAACCAAGAGCGCACTTCGCTATCCTGTATTACGGTAAAACGCCAAGGCTGTTCGTTCATGGCGCTGGGCGCGTAACAGCCCGCCTCTAAAATGGCGTCAAGGTCGCTAGCGGGGATCTGCCGCGCCTCGTAGTTGCGGATGCTGCGCCGTTGGCGTATGAGATTTAACATTTCGTTGCTCATAAGGTGACTATCCTTTCATGTAGCGTTTAGTTGCCTTGCGCACATTGTGCCAGCTCGCGGTTGACTTGTTCGCGCAGCGACAAAATAAATTCATCAGAATGGGGGTATTGAGAAAAGGTTACCGGCCCGCCGGCTAACTTTTCAATTAAAGATATCACGTGTGCGCGGCCCTTGCGTTGAGCCAGCAGGGAGAATGCCCGCAAATCGGCCAACAGTTCGTCAAACACCATCAAACGGATGGATTCCTCCGGCATACCGCCGGGGCCGGGGTAAACCACAAAAGGATCGCCTGCCGGCACAGCCAAACCGCCGTCTGTAACCTCATAGGGGTTGATATGCTCCAAAGATTGCATGGTATTGTAAAAATTAAAGCCCCAGTGCAAAAAGCCGGCGATTTGATAAAGAAAGAGCTGTACGCCCAATATGCGGTTGCGCGCTGAAGGCATAGCGATAAAGCGGTTGCTTACATTGCGGGTTTGGCCGCAGCAATAGTAGCACCACAAATTAGGCACCTGATGCTGCAAAAAGGGTTCAATATGATCGGTTGCCGGAACCGGATTTTGCACCACGCCCTGCTCGTAAAAATCAAAATTCGATAAGGCGTCGATAATGGGAAAACTTTCTAAATACGGAGCCACCACTTGTTTGGCGGCAAGGTAACTGTCTAGATGCTCTAAAGAGGGTTCGTCTGAAATATGAAAAAACGTTTCTTTTTCAATGCCCAAGGCGCAAAGCTGTTCGGTTAAAGCTGGCAAAAAGGCCCGCAAAAACGCCTCATAGGCGCCGCCTGTGGCCGGCGTATCCCAACCGAAAATCCGTTTTTCCACCCCGTCCACATTGCAAACAATTTTCGGCGCGCAGCGGGCGCCCCATTGGGTGAACAGATGAGAAATTTCAAAATAACGGATCCCAACCGACCGGCACAGCTTGACCCAACGCTTTAGCTTATCGAAGCCAACGATATAGGCGCCGTTACACAGAGAGATATCTACCAGCTGCACGGTGGTTCGTTCCCCGCCAACAGCGGTATCCAACGGCGGAGTAAACACCGGAGTGAGAATAGAGTTGACGCCGCGCTTTACAGCAACGCGCAAGAATTGTTCAATAATTGCCCAGTGCTCCTCTGAGAAAGCAGGCACATGGTAATAATCAGCCAAACAATCGGTATGAAACCATTCGGTGTGTATAAGCTCTTGCGCAGGCAGCAAAACATTTAAAATTTCTATCTGGGCGGTATAAGAACCCAGCGCCGCGCCTTCTTCGTCGGTAAAAGATACCGTAATGGGAAAACATCCCACAGGCGCGTCGGCAGAGATTTCTACATCGATCCACACGCTTTTCCATTGCCCAGGCGCCAAATATACCTCTTGCCCGCGCAACAAAGGACGTAGCAAGTCGGGGTACAATCCGGGCTGGGTGCGCAGGTAGTTTTCGTCTGGATTAACGGGTGCGGGGTAGGCCGCAGGCACATTTTCTACTTGCCTAACGCGCACTAGGTGCGCAATAGGGGAAGAAACATCAACTTGAACCACACGCCGGTTTTGGCCTTGGCCGAAAATGGCCGCTTGAAAAGAAACGGTTTCACCCAGCAGTGCAGTCAACATGAGATCGTTTTGTACCGGAGGAGGTGCATCGGGAAAGACCTTCACCAGAGAGCTGAGCAGGCCGCCCGGTAATTTTTGGAGTGACGCCATTTGCTTTCGCCTTCTTTCTCAATTCGTAATGGGAGGAGAATATGCGGCAATTACGATTATTGTACTACTTTCCATACATGCGGCGCAATAAATTAACGGGAAAAAGCCCATAGATTTTGAACGTTTCATCAGTTCTTGCAAATTCCGAAAGCCTGTTTCTACATCTACGGCTCATAGATTGACAAGAAACAGCAGCGCTGTTATAATACAAACGGATTTTACAACAAAATAAACCGGGGAGCTTGCATAACAGGCTGAGAGGAAGTTACCGCCACTTCGACCCGATAACCTGATTTGGGTAATGCCAACGTAGGGAGGATTGTTGCTTTTTCGCAACCTAGAAGCTGTATGTGTTTGGGTATGCCCTAATTGGGGTATACCCTTGTTTATTAAAAGCGATAGGGCGGAAAAGAAAGGACTGTTTGTTGTGAATCATCAAATAAAAAAGCTGGCATGCGCCGGATTACTGGTGGCGCTGGGGGTGGTTTGCTCAGCGTTTTATATCCCGATAGGCGCTTCCAAATGCTTTCCGGTGCAACACATGGTGAATGTGCTGGCGGGTGTGCTGTTGGGGCCCGCCTATAGTGTGGGGATGGCCTTTGCTACCTCGCTGATTCGGGTGCTTACCGGCACCGGCAGTTTGCTGGCTTTTCCCGGCAGTATGGTGGGGGCGCTACTGTGCGGATTGCTTTACCGTTTTACACAAAAGTTGCCTTTGGCCTTTGTAGGTGAAGTTTTCGGCACAGGTGTGTTAGGCGCTTTAGCGGCTTACCCGCTGGCCACGTTGGTGTTGGGGCAAGAGGCGGCGCTTTTTGCCTATGTTTTGCCCTTTGCCGTTAGTTCGCTGGGGGGCTCGGTGCTTTCGGTGGTTTTTCTTTATGCGCTCAAACGCACAAAAGCGTTTTCTGTCATTCAGTCTTTACTTCGTTGAAGTGACCGGGAAAGGAAGTGAGAAAGAATGGCCTGGCAACCGGATTTACAACAAATCGCAGCGGTGCTAGGATGCACCCGTTCGCGCGCGCCGTTGGTGCACGCGATTACCAACCAAATTACGATGAACGATTGCGCCAACGTGGTGTTGTCTGTGGGGGCCGGCGTGGTAATGGCGTCTTCTGTGCGCGAGGTGGAAGAGGTAGCCGGTTTGGCTGATGCCTTGGTGCTGAACACAGGCAACCCGGGAACGGATACGCTGCAGGCTATGCGGCTAGCGGGCAGGGCCGCCAACCGCAAAGGTATCCCGGTGGTACTGGATCCCGTGGGCGCCGGATCGTCGCGCAGCCGCACAGCGCTTATCAGGCAGCTGTTGCAGGAGCTTTCCATTTCCGTGTTGCGGGGCAACGCTTCGGAATTGCGGGTGTTGGCGGGGGAGAATATTTCTTCACGCGGTGTAGACGTAAGCGTGCAAGATACTGCGTGGACGGATATGCGCCTGCGCATGGATGAAGCGCGTGCCCTTGCCCAAAGAACCAAAGCAATTGTGGTGATGACGGGTAAGGCCGACTTTATCACCGATGGAGACAAAGCCTGTTTACTTTATAATGGGCATGAAATGTTATCTCGTATTACGGGATCCGGCTGTATGCTCTCTGCCCTAACAGGCGCTTATTGCGCGGCGCAACCGCAGCGTTTGTTTGAGGCTGCTGTAGCGGCTGCGGGCGTCATGGGGTTGGCCGGGGAGCAGGCGTATTACAAAACACATTGCCAACAGGGCGGTACGGCCAGCTTCCGGTTGCATTTGTTAGACGCTATCAGCCTAATGCGAGAGGATACCTTACAAAGGGGGCTTAAGCTTGAAGTTCGATAGAGATAGTTTGCTGCTTTATGCGGTTACCGATTCCTCCTGGCTAAAGGGCGGCACTTTGGAAGAAGCGGTGCGCCAAGCGGTTAGCGGCGGCGCCACGTGCGTGCAGTTGCGAGAAAAACACTTGCCGCCGCAGCAGCTGGAGGAGTTGGCGCGGCGGGTAAAACAGGTAACCGACGCATACGGTGTTCCGTTAATCATTAATGATTCCGTATCCATAGCCCGCGCAGTGGATGCTGCCGGGGTGCATATCGGCCAGGAGGATTGCAGCGTTCAAGAAGCGCGGCGTATTTTGGGCCCAGACAAAGTGATTGGGGTATCGGCTAGAAGCGTGCAGCAGGCCCAGTTGGCGCAAAGCCAAGGGGCGAACTATTTGGGCGTGGGTGCAGTATTCGGCACCACCACCAAGGCAGACGCCAAACCATTATCGCGGCAAATGCTGCGTGAGATTACCCAGAGCGTAACCATACCGGCAGTGGCCATTGGTGGTATTAACGAGTGTAATGTCAAAGAACTGGCCTGCTGTGGGATTGCCGGCGTTGCGGTGGTTTCCGCTTTGTTTGCCCAGCCGGATATTGTGGCGGCGGCCCACAACCTGCACCAATTGGCGGAGGGAATTGTAAAATGAGCTTTCGTTACGCAATTTTTGATATGGATGGAACGCTGCTTGATTCCATGCCGGTATGGGATACGGTAGGCGATGTTTTTCTTGAGCGGCATGGATACATAGCGCCTGCGGATTTGGGCGAACGGATGCGGGATATGAGCATAGAACAAGCAGCCCGCTACTTTGTTGGCGAACTGGGTGTGAGTATGCCGATCGCGCAAATTATGGAGGAGCTAAACGGGATACCCGACGAACAGTACCGCTATCATGTGCCCTTAAAGCCCGGCGTTTTGCCTTTTTTACAGATGTTGCACAGCGCAGGCGTGAAAATGTGCGTGGCCACCGCCACCGATGCATCCAGCGCCCGGCTGGCTTTTCGGCGCCTGGGCGTTTTGGATCTGTTTGAATTTGTGCTTTCGTGCAACGATGTGGGCCGCGGCAAAGATGATCCTTTGCTGTATAACACCTGCGCCGGGCGCTTGGGCGCCGCGCCGGAAGATATTGTGATTTTTGAAGATGCGTTATATTGCATCAAAACGGCAAAACAGGCGGGTTTTTATGTAGTGGGTGTATCCGATCCCTCCAGCGAAGGGGATCAGGCAGAAATCATGGCGCTAAGCGATCGCTTTGTCCGCCGCTTGGATCAAGCGGCGGATTTATGGCAGAAAAATAATGGATGATGACCGATATAAAGGAGTGAATAACGGTTGAAACGGGTATTAACCATTGCAGGCTCTGATTGCAGCGGCGGTGCCGGCATTCAGGCGGATTTAAAAACTTTTTCGGCTCACGGCGTGTTTGGCATGAGCGTGATTGTTTCGGTGGTGGCGGAAAACACCAGCCGTGTTATCGATATTCAAGATGTAACGCCAGATATGATATTAAAACAGATAGACGCTGTTTATGAGGATATCGGTACGGATGCGGTTAAAATAGGCATGCTTTCGCAGCCGGGCTGCATGAAAGCGGTAGCCCAAGGTTTGAAAAAATATCGGCCTTCCCATGTGGTCATCGATCCGGTCATGTATGCCAAAAACGGCTGCCCTTTGATGGATCCCGACTCGGTAGACACCATGATTTCGCTGGTAACCCCTTATGCGGATTTGTTAACCCCCAATATTCCCGAAGCAGAAAAAATAGCGGGAATGACAATAACCAATTTGCAAGAAATGCGAGAGGCTGCACAAAGGATCTGCGCAATGGGCCCTAAGGCTGTGTTGGTAAAAGGCGGCCATGCGCAAGGGGATGCAGTAGACGTGCTGTTTGACGGCAAAGAGTTTTATGAATATACGGCGGAAAGAATCCCCACCAAAAACACGCACGGCACGGGATGCACCTACTCCTCGGCCATTGCGTCCAATCTTGCGCTGGGCTATTCCTTGCAAGAGGCGGTACGGCGTGGCAAAGCTTATGTAACCACAGCGATACGGCATTCCTTGGCATTGGGGAAGGGGTGCGGCCCAACCCATCACTTTTATGATGTATACCGGTGCGGATTAAGCGAAGAGTTGAAAGAAAAATCCGGGTTTGAGCAGGAATCCACCGCTTTATAAAGTTTGATCTCGGCTAAGGAGCCACATGCACTTTTGTCGCATGTGGCTCCTTGATAATCTAGGGCGTATCAGTTGGCGCCGGGGCTAGCTGTTTTTGAGGGTGAGATCCTATGTGTTGGGAGAATGCCATTTGCTAAGAAGGCGGAATCGCTGGTTTTGTTTTATCGCGCCGGTTACGGTATGCAGCTGTGCGGCCGTATGCACAAAGGTGTTGTAGCGGTGCAGTTCGCATTGTGTTTCAATAGGGAGCGAAAGAAAAAAGTCGCGGCTGCTTTGGCTGTTGGAAATCAGATCGTGTAAATTTGAATATGGCAAAACTATCCCTCCCGCTATAAGTATGGGCGAAAATACCAATAAATATCCGAATAAAAGCAGAAATATATTTTAGCGAACGGCCCGGCGGTTAGGCGGTTGCTCTTCATTGTTTTTAGAATGAGCGTTTTATGCCGTTGAAGAGTATTTTCATAAAAATAGAGAAAAATAAAAAAACCGCTTGATCTTATGTGGAAAGTATAGTAAACTGTCATTAGTTAGTTTTAACTAACTAAAAGTAAATTTTATTTTTCGCACATGGTTAGTTATAACTAATTTATACATTTGGCCCTTCCTACCAATATGTTCTGATATAGTGCCAAATGCTTTAAGCCAGGGCCTGTTCGTCTATCGTCGTTATGTGGTGCAGTCATTTGCCGGTAAGAAACAGCGGCGCCATAGTGCCGTGATTCAATAAGCCCTAAAGAGTGAAAGGAGATGTATATGAGTATTGTAATCGTAGGAGGCAATGAACGTATGGCCGCACAGTATGAGAGTATTTGCAAAGAGCATGGATGTAAAGCAAAAGTCTTTACCAAAGAAAACGGTTCTTTAAAAAAGAAATTGGGTTGCCCGGATCTGCTGATTTTGTTTATCAGTACCGTTTCTCATAAAATGGTGCTCAGCGTTACCCAAGAAGCGAAGAAGAATCGGATTCCAGTAGCAAGAGTGCACACCAGCAGCGCTACGGCCTTGCGCGCGGCGTTGAGTGAATATCAGCTGGCGGCAAATTAAGGAGAAGCCTATGTTGGAAAAGTATCTAGTTGAGCATTGCGCCCCTACCTTAGCGTCGCTGAAAACCGCCAGCTTGTTTTGCATCAAAACCCCGGCGCAAGAGAATTTGCAATGCCAGTTGGCGCATTGGAATCAGCAGTTAAAAGAGAAAGGTCTGCGCCTGTTAACGCTGGGCACATGCAGGGGCAGAGAGCTAATTTATATTTACCGCGTTTCACAGCTGCAAGAGGATTTAAGGCGGCCCGGCGTAGATCAATTTTTAACGGCTTATGGGTACCATAGCACCGATATCGGGGACGCAATACAAAAACTTCGGCAGCGGTTATTACAGATGGATGGAACCTTTCCTCACGAAATAGGCCTATTTTTAGGCTATCCTTTAGGGGATGTAATGGGTTTTATACAAAATGGTGGGAAAAACTGTAAGTGCGTAGGAAACTGGAAGGTATACTGTGATGAATGTGAAGCGGTAAAAAAGTTTGCGCGTTTTCAGAAATGCCGCGAAGTTTATACGCGGCTTTGGCAACAAGGAAGGACTGTTCGGCAGCTTACAGTAGCGGCCTAACATAGATATTTTTAGAAATGAGGTTATTTCACATGAGCAAAGTAGCAGTGGTATATTGGAGCGGTACGGGTAACACAGAGGCAATGGCCCATTTTGTAGCGGAGGGCGCTAAAGAAGCGGGTGCGGAAGTTTCTGTGTTTACCGCTGCGGAGTTTAGCGCTGATAAAATGGATGAATTTGACGCGATAGCTTTCGGTTGCCCCTCTATGGGCGCGGAACAGCTGGAAGAGAGCGAATTTGAACCAATGTTTTCTGATTGCGAAGCCAAGCTGAAAGGCAAAAAAATTGCCTTGTTTGGTTCTTACGGTTGGGGCGATGGCGAATGGATGCGCACTTGGGAGGAAACCTGCAAGAATGACGGCGCCGTGATGGCGTGCGATTTTGTGATTTGCAATGAAGCACCGGATGCGGATGCCGAAACGGCTTGCACCGATTTGGGCAAGGCGCTGGCCTAAAGATTCGTTGCATCCATAGGCGGTTCCGTTTAAGCAAAAAACGGTGTGGTCTACTGCGCCACACCGTTTTTTATGTTCACTTTGCTTGGGCAACGGCCGCTTTCTAACCGTTTGGGGTAGAAAGAAAGCCGGTGCACTTGCCGTTTATAAAGTTAGAATTTTGACATTTTATAATATGTTACTCGCCCAATAGACGAAGGGCCAGCGGGGCGATTTCAGAAGGAGAATCCACTACATGGGCAATCCCCTGCATTTCATGCGGGCGAAAGCCATACCGGCAGCCAATAAAGGGAAGATGGTTATCCATAGCCGCCTGATAGTCATACAATGTGTCGCCCACCATAACAGCCTTGTGAATGCCGGATTTCTCCAATAAACGGCGCAGGCTTTGCCCTTTATTGCTCATACCCTTTTCCAGCTCCTGAATATAATCCAGCTTTTCCATAAGATGCAAAGCGCCCAATGCGCTGGAGATGTAACGCCAATTTGAGTTGGAACAAACAGCTGTTAAGCAACCGTTTTGGTGCAGGCAATCCAACATTTCAGGAATACCGTCATAGGCCCGGGCCAAATGCAGGTATTTTTTTTCTGCTGCTGGAATTTTGTCTTGATAAGCTTTTGCGGTAGAAGCGTCCCCGCCGGGGAAGTTAATATCCATAAACTCATCATAGGGGGCGCCATAGCTGCTGATAATGGTGGCGGGATCCAATTGGGGGAACCCCAGCTCCTGTTGCACCTGTTGGATGGCGGGAACCGAAAAAAGATCCGTGCGGTTAAGCGTGCCGTCTAGATCAAAAACGACCAAACGTTTTTCTGCATTGCTTGCCATACTGCTGCCTCCGTCTTTAAGAAGATAAAAGGATGTCCTTGCCCATTATAACTGATTTTTAGATTGCTTGCATGATAAGTAGAAAAAAACTGCTATTCTACCAAAATTTCTGCACTTAGCCATGCAACAGCCCAGCAGGCTAACCGATCAGGGCCGGTGTCGTCAAAATCGCTTACGCCGCCACGGCTTTAACAAAGGGATAATTTTACAAGACGATGGTTGTTTTTACCGCAAGGGATTGTTATAATGAAGGTACTTGTATGCTTGAGAAAATGAGGGAGGTGGCGCCGGTGCAAACGGATGAAAAGCAAGGCGGTCAGGCGGTGGAAACAAACGGGCAGCAACAGTTGGCACAGGAGTGCGCAGCGTTAAAAGACGCCTTACAAATGAAACAGCGGGAATTGGCGGAGCAAGAAGAGGCAATGGCCGCGTTGCAGCGAGAGATTGCAGATGAAATTGAGCGCCGCCATACGTTAGAAGCACGATTGGAACTTTTACAGCGAGACATGCACCAGTATGAGGAGTGGAAAGGTTCTGTAAAGCGGGTGCGCCAGCAGGCAGAGTCGGAAGCGTTTCGCCTGGTGGAGGAAGCCAAAGCGCAGGCGATGGATGCCGTTTGTGTGTTGGATGACGTTTTGCAGCAGATAGAGGTTTTGCGTGCCGACTTAGCCGGACTCAAAGGGGATCTGCAAATAGGTACGGCCACAGTAGAAGATCGGGTGGATTCCATGTGCTATGCCCTTGGCAGCTACCAAACCAAGCTGCGGGGGATGAAGCAACGGTTTTATGAAAAAAACGGTCTGCCTTTAGATGAAAACGAATAACGGCGGCAGGCCGCCAATGATAAAAAGCTCCTGTTAGGGGCTTTTTTCTATACATAAGGAGAGAAAATGTAATGAAAGCTTTGGTTTACGATAAAAATGGGGCCGCTAGGCTAATCGATCGGCCGATGCCTGCGTTACATTCGCCGCAAGATGCTTTGGTGCGGGTAACCCGATCGGCAATTTGCACCAGCGATTTGCACATTTTGCATGGGGCGGTACCCCGTGCCAAACCGGGGGTAACTTTAGGGCACGAGTTTGTGGGCCAGGTGGTTCAGGTGGGCTCACAGGTAAAAAGCTTAGCAGCCGGGGATCGGGTTGCCGCTAACTGCATCACTTTTTGCGGGGATTGCTGGTTTTGCCGCCGGGGCTATATCAACAACTGTGAAAAGGGCGGATGGGAGCTTGGTTGCCGTATTGACGGCTGCCAAGCAGAATATGTGAGGGTGCCTTATGCAGAGCAAGGCCTTACCAAAATCCCCGACGGCGTATCGGATGAAGACGCTTTGTTTGTAGGCGATATTTTATCCAGCGGCTATTTCGGCGCAGAACTGTGCGAGATCCAGCCGGGCGATACGGTGGCGGTAATTGGCGCGGGGCCTGTGGGGCTATGCGCTATGGAGTGTGCGCAACTTTTTGGCGCCGCAAAGGTGATTGCGGTGGATATGGATGCCGGCCGTTTGGCGTTAGCAAAAGCGCAAGGGCTATGCCAATTAGCGATTCATCCACAGCAGGAGGATGTGGAAGCCGCAGTACTGGCCTATACCGGTGGCCGCGGCGCTGATGGGGTGGTGGAAGCGGCCGGCGGCACAGGCAGTTTTGAAACCGCTTGGCGTATTGCGCGTCCCAACGGGGTGGTGGCCCTGGTGGCAATGTATGAAACCGATCAGATACTCCCACTGCCTTCTATGTACGGCAAAAACCTTGTTTTTAAAACAGGCGGTGTAGACGCAGTGCATTGTGCGCGTTTGTTGGATTTGATTGCCGCCGGTCGGTTGCGCACGGATTTTCTTATTACGCACCGTGCGCCCTTAAACGATATATTAAAAGGCTACCGGATTTTCGCGAACAAACAAGATGGGTGCCTAAAATGGGTAAACCTACCCTACCGTGCGGATTTGCCTACCTACGATGGGGAGGAAGAAGGATGAAGGGAGAATTGATCCCGTTTGCGGATGAAGGGCGGCAGGGCTGGATTTACTTGCCGCAAGAGGCAAAGGAAACTGCCTGCCCGGCCGTATATCGTTTCAGCTGGCAAATAAAGCCGGAGGATATTGTAAAGCTGATGGAAGGGATGGAGCCGCTTTTTGGCGTGCAGTGCCGACCTTTTGCGCTGGTGGATGTGCCTTTGCAGGATTGGAATGCGGATTGCACCCCTTGGCCGGCGCCGGCGCCAAAAGCCGGCCAGCCTGCGTTTTTGGGTAAGGCGGATTTTATGCTGGCTCACCTAACCCAAAAACTAAAGCCCATGCTGGAACAGAACTTTCCTCTGCTGCCGCAGCCACAACACACGGCCGTGATGGGCTATTCACTGGGAGGCTTAGCGGCGCTTTATGGCTTTTTAACGCAAGCGAATTTCGGTATGGCGGCTAGCCTATCCGGTTCTTTGTGGTATAATGGTTGGTTGGATTATTTACAGCATGTTAACGCCAAGGATGCCAGCGGCCGGGTGTACCTATCTTTGGGCAAAAAAGAAGCAAAAAGCCGCAATCCTTTTTTCGCACAAGTGGGGGAGAATACTCGCCGAACCGCCCAGCTATTGGCGCAGCAGCTGGGCGAACACAACGTTACGCTGGAATGGAACGAAGGCGGCCACGGGTTTGACGAGCTGGGCCGTTATCACAGGGCTTTGCTGTGGTTAATGCGCATCTCAATAAGAGAACCCCAATAGATTACATTTTGTGTGACATCATTATTGATGCGCTGTTTTTACGCTAGGGTAGAGGTTCTAATTTCGTTGTAGACGAAACAAAAGGATATTTTTTGCCTAACTGAATTATATAGAAAGAGCCGCCCACACAGTCCTTATTGAACTGTGCGGGCGGCTCTTTTGAGAATCTGTTCTTAGGATTAATCAACGGATTTGAGAGATTCCGCCATATTGATTTTATCCAGCTTAAAATACATTAAAACAGCCACTAAGCAAGCAAAAGCAAACGTTAGCGCCACAGAGAATATATAGCTCATTGGTTCCACTCGGATGTCAAAAGACACCATATCGATTTGAATTTGATTCATAACAAAGGCATGTAACCATCGCCCTAATGGTAACCCCACCAGCGCGCCGATAGCGGTGAGCACCAAATTCTCGCGAAAGACATAAGCGCCGGTTTCTTTTTGGTTAAAGCCCAGCACTTTAATGGTGGCAATTTCCCGCACGCGTTCGGTAATGTTAATATTGGTTAGATTATACAGCACGATAAAAGCCAGCATACCGGCAGAGGTTATAATTAGCACAATAACCGAATTCAAGCTAACCATCATGCTATCTACACGAGATGCGGTATCGGCGTTGATAGAAACGTTGCTGACGCCGTCTGCTGCCATCAGCTCGGCAGCCGCCTCGTGAAGATCTCGCGACTCATTCAGATTGACATATACGGTTTTGGGTTCCGGCTGTTCGCCCCACTGATCGGCTAATGTATCGGGGGAGACGTATAAATAATTATATACATAGTTATCGCAGATACCGCTGACAGTCAAAGTAAGAGAACGCATATCGTTGTCTCTCGCAGAGATTGTATCGCCCACCTGCACCCCTAACTGCTGGGCAATTTTTTCATTGATTACGGCCTCGCCCTGCTGTGGGAAGGAAATATCGCCGCTGCCATTGTGCACGCTGATATAAGAAGAGATCTGGCTGGGATCGCTGGGTACCACCAAGTTAACAGACTTGGTAACCCCTCCCGCGTCTACATCCACCGATTCTTCAAATGCAGGCAGATAGCCTTCGATGGCATCGGCGCACTGGTTGGCAAAATCCGTAAGCTCAGTTTCGCTTTGTTCCTCCTGAAAGGTTACCGAGCAATCATAAAGTTGAATTTCACCGAATTGCTGGTTGGCAATTCCGGCAATGGAATCTTTAATGCCAAACCCGGTGAGAATAAGAGCGGTGCAACCGCTAATACCCAATAGCATCATCACAAAACGTTTTTTGTAGCGGAAGATATTGCGCACCGAAACCTTGTGCAAAAATTTCATGTGCCCCCAGATCAAGGGAATCCGCTCCAACAAAATTCGTTTGCCGCTTTTAGGCGCTTTAGGCCGGATCAACTCGGCCGGCACGTTGAACAGTTCCTGGTAACAAGAAAACCAGGTGGCGCCAATGGAGCACAACAAAGAAACGGCGATAGAAATCAAGGCCAGAGGCAGATCAAAGAGGAATTGGATTTCTGCAAACCCATACATGATGCCGTAGGCCATCCAAATAACTTTGGGGAACAGATAAGAGCCCGCCATAAACCCTACGATACAACCGATAAGCGCAGCGCTGCCGGAATAAGTCATATATTTACCCATGATGGCGGCTTTACCGTAACCAAGCGCTTTCAATACGCCGATCTGCGTGCGCTGCTCGTCTACCATGCGGTTCATGGTGGTAATACAAACCAACGCCGCAACTAGAAAGAAGAAAATGGGGAACACTGCAGCGATGCCATCCACAATATTGGAATCACTGTTAAAAGAAACATAGCCCACATTGGTATCACGATTGAGCACATAAGTGGTGGCCGGTTCTAGATCGTCTATTTCCTGTTGCGCATCATTCAAATCCGACAAAGCGCTGTCCAACTGCTGCTGCGCGTCGGCAAACTCTTGATCAGCCTCGGCCTTAGCGTTTTGGTATTCCGTCCAGCCGTCGTCCAGCTCGATTTGTGCCTGCTCCAACTGCTGCCGGCCGCTTTCCAATTGGGCTAGGCCGTCTTCTACTTGAGCCAGCCCGTCATCCAACTGCTGTTGGGCTCCCTCCAATTGCTGCTGCGCACTGGCAAATTCGGCCAAAGCCTGGTTGCGGCCGTCGGCCAACTGTTGCAAGCCGTCTTCCAACTGCGCCTTGGCGCTAAGCAGTTGATCTTGCTGATCCAACGCTTGCAAACCGCTTTGCACAGAAGATAACTGTTCTTCTAAAATAGACTGTTGTTCGTCTAGCAGGGCGATGCCATCCTCATAGCTTTGCTGTGCGTCCGTGCGCTGCTGCTGCAAAGCGGCAATCCCCTGTTCTAACTGTGCTTTTAGTTGCCGCAACTGCTGCTCTAACTCCGTTTGCCCGGTTCCGGCAATTTGGTTTAGCTGGTTGGTTACTTCTTCCAATTGGGCCTGCAACGGCTGTAGCGCTGCATCGATTTGCGCTAAGCCATCTTCATAGGCTTGCTGCGCAGCCTGCCGCTGGCGTTCAATTTCGTCTAATCCAGCTTCAATTTGCGTTTGAGAAGAAACAAGCTCATCTCGCGACGGCAACGGGCCGGCCGCCTCTATTTGCGCAAGGCCGTCGTTTACTTGGTTGAGCTGTTCGGTAAGCGACTGCTGCTGTGTATCCAACTGGGCTAATGTTTCAGATCTGGTGCGCTCAAATTCTTCGCGTTGGGTATTTAATTCCTCTTGCCCGGCTGTTAACTGCTGCCTAGAATCGTTTAAAGTGCTTTCTGTATTTTCCAGCTGGGTACGCTGAGACTCCAACTCGGCCTGCCCTTCCTCCAGTTGGGCCAAAGAGTCTTCCAACTGCTGCTGTGCATCTTTCTTTTTCGTTTGAAATTCCTCGTTGTTTTGGTTATACTCTGCCCAGCCGTCTTCTAATTCTTGGGTAGCGTCGGATACAATCTTTTCATACCGAATGTCGGCCCGGTTGTTGCACAGTTCGGTAACAGTATCCTCCATAGCTTTTACAGCATTGTCATATTCATCGCTGAACAAGTAGCCGGTTTGATCCAGTGTTAGAAAGATCTCGGTATAGTAATCTAAATCAAAAGCCTCATACGGTAAGTAAACAAAGCCGGATACAGTGCCGTTGCCGATGGATGTATTGCCGCGCTCAAAGTTCAGATAATAGGGGGAACGCACAATTCCCGTAATGGTGTAACTTTGATAGGCAAACTGATCGGTTGTTTCTTCGGTATTGCTGTCAGAAACCTGTATCACGCTGCCAACGGCGTCTTCGCCGAACAAGCGGGAATCCACCACGCATTCCTGGGCGTTCTGCGGCATGCGCCCGGTAACCAGCTCTAGCTGGTTGACCTGCTCGGTGATGGAATGCGCCTTTAACACGGCCTCGGTGCCATCCTCTTGCGTGTATAAAAAGTCTAGTGAAACCGCACCCTCTGCATCCGAAATCCCCTCGCCTTGCGCTATAGCATCCACGTCCTCTTGGGTAAAGCCCAGGGTGGAGATTAGGCGATAATCAAAGAAATGCAGCTGATTTAAATAATCGTCCCCGGTTTGCACCATAGCGGAACGGGAAACCTTCAGGCCGGCAAAAAAGCCCACCCCCAAGGCTACAATAGCTAATATGGCGAAATAGCGGCCTAAACTATGCCTTATTTCGCGGAAGGTTGTTTTTCCCAATACGGAACGCATAGCGCTGCCCCTTTACCATTCGATTTCTTCTACCGGCGTTACCACCGCGTTTTTACTCATGGAATCAATTCGTCCGTTTTTAACAGTAATCACGCGATCCGCCATAGCGGTAAGGGCGTGGTTATGGGTAATAATGACAACCGTCATGCCGCTGCGGCGGCAGGAATCCTGCAACAATTTGAGCACAGCTTTGCCGGTGTTGTAATCCAACGCGCCTGTGGGCTCGTCGCAAAGCAGCAGTTTGGGATTTTTAGCCAAAGCCCGGGCAATGGCCACCCGTTGTTGCTCGCCGCCAGAGAGCTGCGCGGGGAAATTGCCCGCCCGATCGGCGAGCCCAACCTCTTGCAGCACCGTCATCGGATCCAACGGATCTCGGCAAATTTGCGAAGCCAGCTCAACATTTTCTAGCGCCGTCAAGTTAGGCACCAGATTGTAAAACTGAAAAACAAAACCGATATCGTAACGGCGGTAAGCCGTAAGTTGCTTTTGGTTATAGTTTGAAATCTCTTTGCCGTCTAAAACGACATGCCCTTCGGTGAGGGTATCCATACCCCCTAAAATATTAAGGATCGTGGTTTTTCCGGCGCCGGAAGCGCCCACAATAACGCATATTTCTCCCTTTTCGATTTCAAAGCTGACGTTATGAAGCGCTTCAATGGAGACTTCACCCATATGATAAACCTTTTTTACATCTTTAAATTGAACAAATGCAGCCAAGTCGTTCCCTCCAGTAGTCCCGATGCAACGGCAATAAAACCAAACGGAACCGCGCAAATTCAGAGCTTTCTCTGCCCATAATTTTACCCTATCTTTATGAACAAAGATAGGGTAAAACAAAATTTTTCTATTTTTGCTGCGTGCCGTGCACCTCGGGCTTAAAATCGCCTCTATCCACCGCCAGACAGTAACCAATGCTATGCATCTGCTTTTGCAGCTGCGCCCATGACTCGGCGGCTTCCTCGCCGGTGCAGGCTTTATTGTCATACAATGTGTATTGCGCGCGCACATCGGTAGGGGAAAGGTTGGGCATTACCACATTGGCTCCGGCCAAGATGCCCAATTCGCGCCCACGGGGATGAATAGTAGCCAGCGCGGTGGTGGAGGGGATTAGGGCGTTGGGAATCATGAGCCGAAGCAAACCGATTAAGAAAAGGGTTAATTCCATACTGCCGTCCGGCTGCTGGGCAAAGGGGGTTTGCTGATGATGTAAAAAGGGACCGATGCCGATCATCTGTGGGGCCAGCTCATGAATAAACAATAGGTCTTCGGCCAAAGTTTCCGGCGTTTGCCCCGGCGAACCCACCATAAACCCGCACCCAACCTGATAACCAATGGCTTTTAAATCCCAAAGGCAGCGCTTACGGTTGGCAAGCGACAGCTCGGGCGGGTGCAATTGTGCATAATGGGCGTCGTTGGCGGTTTCATGGCGCAGCAGGTAACGGTTTGCTCCGGCGTCAAAAAGGCGCTGATAGGAATCCCGGCTTTTTTCACCGATCGAAAGGGTAAGGGCGCAGTCGGGAAACTCTCCTTTTATTTGTCGGATAATCTCCTCCATCCGCTGGTCGGTAAAATAGGGATCTTCGCCACCCTGCAGCACAAAAGTGCGGAAGCCCAATTGGTAACCTTGGCGGCAGCAGTTTAAAATTTGTTCTGTGGTCAGCCGGTACCTTTGCACGTGGCGGTTATCTCGCCGGATGCCGCAATAATAGCAGTTGTTTTTGCAGTAGTTGGTAAATTCAATGAGGCCGCGGGTGTAAATCCGGCGGCCGAACTGCTCTATTGCAATACGCTGAGAGATAGAGAAGAGATACGCATCCAACTCGGGATTTTGTGCCTGAAGCAAAGCTATCAGCTTATCTTTCGGCAAAATTCTTTTTTGATAAAGCTCGTCTATCAATTCTTGTCCATAAATCATTTGCTTTTCGCAACCTTTTCTAAAAATAGTAGCAGTTGTATTATAAATCCCGAATACAAAAGAAGTCAATTCCCGCCGGTATATTGCAAAAATTGGGCAACAAAAAGGCACGGCGGGCGGTGACGCTGCGCCCGTTGTGCCTTGCTGCCTGCATTTTATTTTTTAGGTTTGCCCGGCGGGCAAAAAGAGGGAAAGAAGGAGTCTGGGCAAGACTTAAATTTACGCACTCTGGCGTCTTGCTCCTGCTCTTCTGTAGGTGGCTCCTCTTTGGGAGGGGAGGCTAATAACCACGAAGGGAGCGGGTTTTCATCGGGATTTTTACAATTATATACCTTCATATTCATGGCAAATCTTCTCCTTTATGTGAAATAGAGCGCCCAACCGCCGTTACGCCGCAAAAGGCTGTTCGTTAACAGCATATGCGACGCGGCTTGGTCGCGCTATACAAAATAGTGCAAAAAGAAGAAGCCGTTGGCTTTTTTAGCGACTAGCCACAACTTAAAAGGTGCCCCTAAAACGGTGCGACGCATATACTAAAAAGAAAGGAGAATGGCATATGGCGATAAAAATATTCATCGATCAGGGGCATAACCCGGTTAACCCCAACGCTGGCGCTGAAGCCGGCGGTGTGCGGGAGCAGGATATTACTGAGATGTTACGTCGGCACCAAACCCTGTAAACCCGCATAAACACTGGACTTTTGAGGTGTTTTCAAAGAAATTTATCTCTGGAAAAAGGCCCAAAATGGGTCCTCTTTTTTTAGTGCTTTCCGGAAAATCGTTACTATTGGGTACTTTTACCCCAGTTTTTCCGGAAGGGCGGGACAAGAGAATACTTCATGAAAATAGCGCTGTCGGAGGCGTGAAAAATGCTGCCGCCGACAGCGCCTATATATGAACGATATGAAAAATAATTTGAAGAACTAAGGGGAGACATATATGTAAAAATAAAGCGGAGACGAATCTTTCCATTCGTCTCCGTTACTCATTGCTTAAATAAATTTGATACCTCTTGAAATAGGTCAGAACGCCTCAGCTTTAAAATAGCTTTTGCTTCAAGCTGCCGGACACGCTCCCTGGTAATTCCAAGGACATTGCCGACCGTTTCTAAGGTGGCTTTTTCTCCGGTATCGAACCCATATCTCATGCGTATAATAATGGCTTCTCGTTCATTTAATAAAGTTAGTAGTTCCTCAAATTTTCTCATTCGTACAGTATCAAAATAAGAGTCGGAAGGGTTGCTAGAAGGGGAATCGTCAGCGACAAAATCCATAATGGTTGTTTGACGTTCGCTGTCAACAACGGTTTCTAAAGCCAAAGGTTCCTGGATAATTGACAGTACCTCTTTCACCTTTGCTTCCGGCATATGGGATAGGACAGACAATTCTTTCAAGGATGGCTCTCTACCATTATCCTGAAAAAATTGTGCCCGGATTCTGGAAATCTTTGAGATGTTGGCGATGATGTAATTGGGAATCCGAATCATCCTGCCCTGGTCGGCGAGAGCTCTTCGTATGGTAAACTTGATCCACCAAGTTGCATAAGTAGAAAAACGCAGGCCCCTGTTTGGGTCGAATTTTTCTACAGCCCGAATAAGCCCCATGTTGCCTTCCTGAATAAGGTCAAGATAAGGGAGTCCAAAAGTGCGGTAATGTTTTGCGATACTTACTACCAGTCGGAGATTAGATTCGACCAATTTGTCTCTGGCACGCCTGTCCCCATCTCGCATTTTGAGGGATAGCTCACAGACCTGTTCGTGGGTCAATAATGGTATTTTGGCAATCTGGTGGAAATACGCCCGGAGAGAATCGGCCTCGTATGCATTCTCTTCTTTTGGTGGGCTTGACTTTGCCGCATCCGTATCGTCTTGTTCATATTCATCATTTTCATGGGACTCGACCAAGTCAATATTGGCGGCTTGAATTTTCAACTTAACTTCTTCGAATTTTTCTGTGCTGAGGCTGTATTCCTTACAAATCCGCTGGAGTTCATCCAAAGGAATAAAACCATCAATTCTTCCTTGTCTGAGAAGTTCGTTGATAATGCCGCGCATATCAACTTTGTCGGTCAATCGCATCGCCTCCTTCGATGATATGAGCAACTCTATTATAAAATAACGAATTCAAAAAGTCAAGTAAATAAAGTAAAAATGAGAGCAAATAACAACTAATTAAAATGAATAATAGCATATATTTAATCGATAAAATAGAAAATATGAAAAAATATCGAGCGATAATAGCGCGGAAACATTGACAAAAGCAGTATAGCGGTATATAATAACAGAAAAAAGAGGTCCCCCTTATGAAAAAACTGATGGAACTGATAGAGGCAGGGTGTTCTGACATCGAAATTGCAGCAAAGGCAAAAGAGATGTATCAATCAGGCGAACTAAACGATATGATCCAGCTTTTGTCGTTCGCAATGGCAGGCGATCCGCTGACAAAAGAGCAGGCGCAGCGAATTGCTTCTCTTTATTTTGAATATGAAGTTGGCATCTGGCAGGAGATCATACCAAACTTCTGGGTTCGCAAGGACGCTGACGATTGTTTTACGGCGGCGGTTGTTTATCCGGATATTAAAGGCCACGCATTTTGTTATTGCTTCAGCGCCAATCTGAAGGAATATACAAATGCCCAGATACAGGCCTATGAAGAGGCATGCCAGCCACCGGAGCATGTAATCAATCTTGAGCTTAGGAAAGTTTATTCTATCCTTGCTTCACTGGACCTTTCGAAAGCAACGGACAGATATGTGGCTGCCAATCAGGAGGATTTGGAATTATGGCTGAAAAAATGCGGGATACAACGGGAGGCGAGATAAAATGCTGTTTTACTGCAATTCATGCAGATATATTTTTGAGGAAGCAGAGGGGTGTCAGCAGTGCCCGGACTGCGGAAAGATGACAGTCCGTATAGCGAATGAGGAAGAACGGTCAGAATACAAACGCAACCAAGAGGAAAACAGAAGACTGGACCAAATGGAACGAGGAGCTTTTTGAGTGATTGCAAAAGGCTCTTTTTTCTTGATTTTTTTAAGGCCATTCCTTAAACTCCACAAAAAACAAAAGGAGTGATGCAATGGCTAATTTAAACGATGTCCTACGTGATGTCCTCGAAAAGGATTTTGACAAGGACACGGTTGACCGGGCGCTTGATGAGGGGGACGAAACAGACGAAGAAAAAAGAGAACATACGGCGGACAGTCAGGAAGAGTCGGAAGCGGGCTATGTAGGCCCAGATATGGCAGAGTATCATAGCGTTGGCAGGGGTACGGTGGAGAACTGGATTAAGAACAGCATTTATGAAAAGTATAATATCAGCAATGAAGATATGCGTGCCTTTTCAAAAATGTCGCCGATTGATATGATGTCGGACTTTGGAAAAACAGTTGGAGATATCGGAAGACTGCGGGAGGGGCTGCGTACCGGGCAGCTTTCATCTGCAGAGTATAAAAGTGCATTAAGCAAAACCAAAGGGGAAATCGTGGGGAAAATGCTGGAGATGGGAAGCTCCAGAAAAAGCATTCTGGAAGATGTCTTTCTCCGGTCAGTTGGCGTTACACCGGCAGACACAGCCAATATCCATTCGTTTCGTGATTTGGTAGATATCCTGCGTAGCGACGAAATGGACCCTGTGGATACGGAGTTAAGTCCCGACCGGGAACGCCCGGAGCCGGATATGCAAGATATGGAAATCTCCCCAGATACTGACCCGGCAATGAATCTGGAAAATCTGGAGGTCGATAAGGAGCAGATGGAACAGGAGACGGATAAAGAACCGGAGCATGACAGTCTTCAGGATATGGATACAGAGACGGAACAGGACGTGGAAGAGGAACAGAAAGACCCCATTGAAACAGACGAAGAGGAAGGATTAGAACAGGAAATTCCTGAGTTTGAAGATTTCAATCAGGAGCCGGAGCAGCCGGCCGACAGCAAAGACCCTGGGGCAGAAGAATTTCCGGAACCGGAAGTGGAAATGGATACAGAAGAACCGCCTGAACCGGATCAGGAATCAGAGGCGGAAACGGACGATTACGCAGAAGATGAAGATTTTTTAGGGGAGGACAGGGATTCCGGAGAAAACGACCAGGATAGGGAGCCAGAGTCAGAGGATGGGGCTGACCGTCTGGATGAAGAGAACTTCTTTGACGAAGAAAATCTACATGACAACCCTCAAGAGGAAACACCAGAACCCGAAGATGAGGAACCAGAGGATGAGGAGCCGGGAAGGGAAGACAGGCGTGATGATGACCCGGAGCCCGAGGAGGAAGCAGAGGATCGGTTTGAAGAGTATCCGGAAGATGAAGGAGAAGATAAAAAGCAGGGAGATCGTTCCGATGCCGTGGAGGATGAACTTGAGGGCGAGGAACAGGATGCAGAGGAAGATTCTGAAACCTCCGAAACTGATACGGAAGAGGTTGAAGAAACAGGCGATGCAGAGGATCCTGTTGATGCAGAGGACATCGAAGTTTATGATATGGACAGCGATGATTTTGATTACGATACCTTGGACGGCGAAAATGCAGATCCGGTAGAGTCAGAGGATATCGGTGAAGAAATTCCGGATACGGAGACGGAATATCCGGATAGCAGTGCCGACAGCGAAGATATCGAAACGGGCCGGGCCGCAGATGTTGCAGAGCCGGAAGATTCCATGGAGGACTTTGAACTGGATGCGGAACCTGATGTGGAAACGGAGACAGACAATTTTACCGATGTGGAAGTGGAAACAGATAACATACCGGAGCCCCAGGAGTTTGAAGATATGCTGAATACGGACGCCCAGGACATGGCCGATTATGCCATGCAATATGAAAGTGACCGTGAAGAGTTCGGAGACCTGGAGGAACCAGCTGATCTGGATATGGATATCGACCCGGATGTTATGGATTCCGATTTGCCAGAGGAAATGCCAGAGATAGAAAGCGGTGCGGAAGCGGACATTGACCTTTCAGAGCTTGGCGAGATTGCGGAAGAAGCTGAAGAAGGCGCTGAAATCATTGCTGCCCTGCTGTAGAAATTTCTTGAAACATAAGGAGCCTCCCACTAATTTATAGAAGCAATTCTGTAAATTAGTAAGGAGGCTTTTATCATGCGAATTAAAGGAGTAGTCAGCCGTATTTTCTGTTCAAAGCCAAGTGGATTTAAGATTCTCGTGTTGGAAGTCAACATATCCCAGCAGGTACCACAAAAATATATCAATCCCGAATTCCCTGCGAGCGTATCAGCTGCAGGAGTAATGAAAGAAGCAGATATCGGTTATGTGGTGGAGATTGACGGGGAATGGGAGCACAGGGATAGTGGACGATTCTGGCCGTGGCAGGTGAAAGTAACGGGGTGTACTGTCTGCGTATTTGAAACACCGCAGCTTCTGGCGGAAATCATCGGAGGCATTGAAGAGATCGGACTGAAGAAAGCCCAAAAGATGGTCTCCTTTTATGGACTGGAGATCGTACAGTTGCTGGAAGAGGGATCGAGCTGCCTGCAGCCGTGGGAATCCAAAGAAGGGCAGATGAAAAGAGCAGGAGAAAAATTAAAAGAACTCAGGGCAAACGCCGACCTGAAAGCGTTCCTGCTTCCCTATGGAGTGAGTGAACAGGAGGCGCTGCATATACAGGAAACTTTCGGACGGGAGGCACTGACGAAGATCAAAAACAACCCTTATCTTCCATGTCATGAAAGGCTGATCTCTTTTAAGATCTGCGACAAAATAGGAATGGATTTGGGATTCCCGAGAACAGACAGCAGAAGGGTAGAGGCGGTTTTTTCCTATGTTCTAAAAGAACGCGCCGGCGGGAAGGGACATTGCTATTTGCCTGTTGGGCAGCTTTTGACTGAGTGTAATGCATTCCTGAAAGAAAATGCCGGAGCCCCAGGTTCATTTACGAGAACATTGATCGATGAAAATACGGAAAGCCTGGCAAAAGAGGAAAGGATTGTTGTGGACCAGGGCCGGGTATATTCTGTAGAGCGCTATCGGAACGAACGGGCGATAGCGGAAATACTGAAGCGGCGGTTGAACATAAGATCCCCGTATGCGGATGTTGAGGATTCCGTTATCCTTCAATATATTGAGGAAGTTCAGAAGGAATTTGGTTTTGAATCGGAACCACTGCAAGAGACCGCCGTGCTTATGGCCGTAAAACAGCAAACCTCGATTCTAACAGGTGGTCCTGGCTGTGGAAAAACCAGTACATTAAAGACTATTATAGGCGTGCTCCACAAACTGGACATCAGATTGAAGAGAAAAACAACCGAAGTCGCTCTGGCGGCGCCAACTGGTATGGCTGCCAAGAGATTGGTCAATTCTACCGGCCAAGAGGCAAAGACAATCCATAAGCTGCTGGAGTATCATCCAGACGCACCTTTTCAAATGCACTGTGAGGACAATCCAATTGCAGCGGGCTATGTGATCCTGGATGAAACCTCCATGATGGATATTGATATAACGGCAATGCTTTTGAAGGCGGTCAGAGATACGACGCAGGTGCTTTTTGTAGGGGATACCGACCAGCTGCCGTCTATTGGACCTGGCGAGGTGCTGGCAGATTTGATTGCTTCTGGCCTATTTCAAATCATCCGGCTGAAGCGGTCATTTCGCCATGGCTCCAGGAGACATATCCTTGAAAACGCTGCCAAGATTATTCAAGGAGACATTTCCTTGGATATCAGACATTCGGACTTCCAATTTTATGAGGTGCCGGATTTACCGGAGGATAAAGAGTGCCGCAGACTTCTATGGAAGCTCAAGAGAGTATTTTTCGAAGAGTATGCCGCCATGGGGAGAAATTGTGAAATGGTGCAGGTCCTTTCACCGATGCGTGTCAAAACGCTGGTGTCGGCCGACCAAATGAATGCGCAGCTTCAGAATCTAATAAATGCCCAGGTTGGCTTTGTGGATGAACTTCGGTGTGGAACAATCCGATTTCGCAGAAATGACAGGGTGATGCAGATATCCAACAACTATGAAAAGACTGTATTTAATGGTGACATGGGTGTCATAGTACAGGCATCGGAAAAAGCAGGAAAGCTTCTGGTGGATTTTAACGGAACTCTTGTGGAATACAAGAGGGCAGAGCTGGAACAGTTAAAGCATTGCTATGCTATAACAATCCATAAGAGCCAAGGGGCGGAATATCCTGTTGTGATTATCCCGATTACCGGTTATCATTCGACTATGCTGATGAGGAATCTGCTCTATACAGGTGTGACCAGAGCAAGACAGAAACTGATTCTCATCGGGGATAAGAATGCGCTGGCATACGCCATCCAAAACACACAGGGGCTAAAGCGTAATACGGCATTGCTGGAAGAACTGACGGAAAGCCGTCGAAACGCGGCGTGAAACATATCGTATATAAGGCGTAAAAATCATATCGTTGAGCCAATAGAAAAAGTGGACAGAAGGCCAAATGCTGTTCTGCCCACTTTTTTGTAGTGGCTGAACCTGATGTAAGGACTGTGGCTTTTTTCTTGAAATCAAGCCTTCTTACGGCTAATTTCTCCACACATCTTTTATTTGATTGGAGGAGTTAAAATGGTTAAGAAGGTAACAAACGAAGACATTGTGATGTTGTTAAACGAAGGGGTAGTAAAAGAGCAGATACAGACCAGGATTCTGCTTCCACAAATTCTTGTTTCGGGGCTGAAGCATGATAAGGTTGTAGAAGAAATCTTGCGGTGTCCATACTGTGGAAAAGAATGGCAAGAGGAAAAGCCGGAGCACAAAAGCTATCTTGCATATGGAACTATCCAGAAATGTCCGGAATGTGAGAAGAAAATGTTTGGCCGCATCCCTCTGCAGAAGGAGAAAAGATTTGAAAAGTCAAGCATTTCTTATGAAATATCCGAATTCAGAGTTACTGAATCCAGCAAGATCTTTTATGCAGATACTGCGCTTATACACGGAGAACAGGGGATGATATTTGCAGAATACGAAATCCATCTGGTTTATAAGGTGGACCAAAAAATGACGATGCAGGAGATCAACCTGTCGCTTTTACACAGGGCTTTTGTAACAGAACGGGATAAATACCTGTACAACGCAGCGGGTAAACGGACAAATAAATATCTGAAAAATGTATTTATGCAGGATAGACCAATGACAATTGTTTCAGAAAATGCAAAAAACTTTATGAGAAATTGCCTGTTTATGGGAGGTGACTATAACTGTAGTGAATCCATATGGATGGATGAGTTTGAAAAAGGCAGAAGCGTAAAGGACAGTTATTCGTATGTTCCAAGAGGAGAGCGAAAGGCTGGGGAGACCCTAAATCAGTATCATTTTAAAAAGGTTCCTGAACCTCCCAGGGAATATCAGAAAATTGTTGGAAAGGTGCTCAATGAAGATCTGATAACTGGAATGAAAAAAAGAGAAAGCCTGTGTATGAACTGCGGCAGGGTTTTCCGTGATGAAGCAAGGTATGATTGGGGAGAAGTTGTCTGTCCCTACTGCGGGTGTCGAAGTCAGTACCAGAAAAGTCTACATGGGCTCAACCGAAAAATATGCTTTCTTTCACAGGAAGGAGAAAATACACTCTTTATTCGAACAGTTGGCTATCAATATAGTTTCGGAGATGAATGGGAGGTTTCTATAGAAGATAGGGAAGAATACCGGTGTATCCTTACATTTGGAGGAGAGAAAGGGGAAGAAATCCATTTTCTTGTGAACGAAGGCTATGCAACAAATCCTGTGTGGGTGGAAAAAGAAAAATATTAGTCTCAGAAATTTAGAGACAGGATAGAAGAATTGTCCTTTATCGGGGAAATGCCGCTGCTAAAATATTCGGCACTACAGGAATACTTAAAACAGGAGTCGCCAGGGACGAGCTATGGCGCTTTACAGCTTCACTCATTAATCACTTTCATTCGATTTGAAAAGAAATATCCTGTTGTGGAGCAAATCTGCAGAAGAGGGATTGTGTCGGCACTTGCGGAAGAACTGCAATACCTGAGTGAGAGGAATGAATTTCAGCGTATGGATTTAACCCAGCAGAAAGTCTGCAACGCCTTAAAGCTGTCTGAACACTTTACCAAAATGCTTATTGCTCATGGCGGCTGGAAAGGAACGCTTATTGACCTACAAAGGCTGTATGCCCTTGATCCCAATATGCGGCCGGAGGATTACGAATGGATCGTGCAGCACAATATCGATATAGGCAGCATAGAAAGGGTGTTTCAAGAAACGCCCATGACCATTATGCGGATGTGCGCATATCTGGAGAATGTCCGTATCAACCAGTGTTTTGAACCCAGCATGGCCATCAACGATTGGTGCGACTATCTCAAAGCTGCCAAGACGATTGAGGTAGACCTTACGGATAATAAAGCAAAATATCCTTCCAGCCTGAAACGGGAGCATGACAGGGCAATGGCAAAGCAGAAGCTGGTCATGGACGAAAAGAAGGATGAATTTTTCCAGAAAGAAACAGAACGGTATGGGAAACTCTTTTCGTACAAGACAGACGGATACCTGGTGATGCCGCCGAAAAACATGAAAGACCTTTTTGAGGAAGGGCGAAAACTTTGCCACTGCGTAGGCTCCTATTCAGATAGGATTATCCAGGGCCAGACCTGCATACTCTTTGTACGAAAGGCGCAGGAACCGGAGAAACCCTATTTCACAATAGAGGTGAATCCGACCGATAAATGTGTGGTCCAGCTTCGTGGCCTGTCCAATCGTTTGGTTAACCAAGTGACTGAAAAACCGTTGATTGACTTTCTGAAAGAGTGGGGCGAGAAAAAACATATACAATTAAAAAAGGCCGTATAAAAACATGTTTTAAATTTCAAGGGACGCTTCCAACGGGAGCGTCCTTTTATTTTGGAGCGCATTTGACATCGCTACCCTTTTAGGGTGTTTTTTTCTTGCAAGATGAATCTCTTTCCTGCATATTTGGCACGTACTATGAAGATTTATATCAGGAGGAATTCATCATGTGGGAAAAAGCGAATATGCCCATCAGCGCACAACAGCTTATGGAAGCCGGATATCCTGCGCTCTCTGCTATTGTCATGGGGAAAGCCGGTATTGCATCGGAAGCGGATGCGGAAGTGTTTCTGCACTCGACAACGGTGCATGACCCAGCGAAAATCCGTAATATAGATGCCGTTTCCGACCTCATATGGGACCACATATACAGTGGGAAAAAGATTTGCATTTTTGGGGATTACGACGCCGACGGCATCACAGGGGCCGCCATATTGTACCTGGCACTGAGAAGGCTCGGCGCCAAGGTAGTAGTCCGACTGCCCGACCGTATTGAGGAGGGGTATGGGATTTCCCTGCAGGCGATAGATGAGCAGCTCGAATTGGGTGCAGAATTGTTTGTCACGATTGATAACGGCATTCGGGCAGTCCATGAGATTGAGGCGATAAAAAAGCAAGGGAAAAAATCCATTGTGCTGGACCACCATTTGCCGGGAGAAACCCTTCCGGAGCCGGATGCCATGATTGACCTGTGGATTCCCGGGGAGACCTATCCTTTTCAAGAATTGACGGGGGCCGGCCTTGCGTGGAAGGTAGCCTGTTATCTGCTGACCCAGGTGAGCGAATATGATTATGGGATGTCATTGGTAGATTTGGCCGCTATCGGCACGATTGCGGACGTTGCTCCATTGATAGGCGAAAATAGGGCGATTGTCAAACGTGCCCTGGCGGATATGCGAAACTGCTGGTATGCACGATATGGCGTCAAGTACATCTATGGGAAGCCAATGGATTATATAACGGCGGAGGATATCGCCTTCAGGATAGCGCCGTGTATCAATGCGTCCGGGCGGCTGTATGCAAAAGGCGCGGAGTTGCCACTTTTGCTGTTGTTGGAAAACAATGAGGAAATCGCAGACCTCCTTGCCGGAAAGGTAATAGAAGCCAATGAAAAGCGGAAAAAAATCCAGCGTGAATGCTATGAGCAGATGAAGCAGGAGGCGGAAAGAAGGATAGCTGCAGGGGACAAGATTCTTGTCCTATATGCGCCGTTTGCGCCATCTGGAGTGGTTGGGCTGATTGCCGGTGATCTGAAAGAGGAATATCATCGACCGTGTATTGTCTTTGCGCCAAAATCAGATGGAACAGGCCAGGTTATCTGGTGTGGCAGCGGACGGTCCATCAAGGCATATCATCTCTTAAACGGATTGAACCGCTGCTCGGATTTGTTCCTGCACTATGGCGGCCACGAGCTGGCTGCCGGCATGAGTATTTCTGCAGATGAAACGATGCTGGAGGAACTTCGAGCCAGGCTGAATGAAGACGCTTCTTACCTTACGGAAGAGGACATGCAGCCTGTCAGACAGTGGGATATTGCAATAACGGAGATGGATCTGACAGAAGAATTGTACGAGGAGATGAACTGTCTGGAACCGTTCGGGACAGGGGTGGAGCGCCCTATATTCAAGATGACGCTGCACGTTAAATCGAAAAACAATAAAAGCTATGAGATTATGGGAACGGATAAAAAGCATCTGAGGCTTTATTGCGACTCCTATCAGGCGGTAGGTTTTTCTCTTGCGGAAAAGTATCTTCAGACGGAGCTGCCGGGGGTGATGACAGGCTATGGTTATCCAAGTGAAAATCATTACCGCGGACAGACGTATAAGCAGTTTACGCTGCTTGATTTTGAGGCAGACCAGGCACAGAAAGGGAAATGATGAATGAGGTGATGTAGATGGGAACCTATTATAAGCAGGTCGCCGCCTATAAAACGGCAAAAGGCCTGATAGAATTTGTAGATGACACGCGCTATGAGCAGGAGGTTATGGCATGGCCGCATCTTCATAACTCCAGGATCCGTATCAACATGAAGGATTACTCAAAGGGGACAGGCGAAAAAGCCATCGATGTTTTTTATAACCTATCTCCGGAAGAATTTATGAATCTGGCGGAAGCCATCAGGGGAATCCGGCAGGTTTCTGCGTCGGAGAAAAAACGATGGGATACATCGGTTGCGGTCTTTTCCAAGATGTCCGAGCTGTATAGACATACAAGTCCTCCACAGGAAGAAACAAAAGAAATCCGGGAATTGATTGAGCAGTTCCAGTGCAGCAGGAATGAAGTGTTCGCAGAGGCAGGAGAAAAGCTCTCGGCAGCTTTTGAGCGGCTTTTGTCCGGGTATACCTCCGCATTTTCTACGGGTCTGGTGCAAATGGAAAAATTGCTTGCTGGCGCAAAGAAGGAGAAGGAGGCGGCGACAAAAGTACGGGAGGTATTCCAGGCGATCAAGATATTGAACTTTGATAAATACATCAATCCGGACAATGAAGCGGAGAGAACGGTCACGGCAATCCGGGTGGCCTATGCCGGATATATGGACTATCCCTTTATTTTTGAAATCAATAACGGCTGGGGAAAGCCGGTAATTACCAGAAATAATGGAGTGATAACCGAAGAGGGAAGTGTGCATTATGAGGATTCCGTCAAGGTCTACATGAAGGAAGAGCACCTGTTCCCGATGCTTCAAAGGGTCAATCTGTTTATCCGGGCGATGACTGTACAGGGGATGGAGAAATATTTTGATAGAGTAAGCAGTCCGATACTCAATTCAGAAGCAGAGTAAAAGAGAGGTCACACTGTAGCTGTTGCGCAGTGTGGCCTCTCTGTATGTAGCGAAAGGATGTCAGCGAAGGAAATAGATGGTGTAAGCACCGTTTCCTGCCGGTTCGCAGTAGATATTAAAAATCGTGAGGTTGAGTGGGGAAAGTCCCATGCTTTCCCGGTACTCGTCGTCAGCGTAATACATGATGGACTCTTGCAGCTGCCTTTTCAAAAGGTCATTTTGCGTATTCTGAGAAGCCGTTACCGGATTGGCCCAACTGGAATTCCCCTTGTTCAGGGAAGTATCCAGCGTGAGGCCATACCCCTGGGCGATGGCAATACAGTCCATACGGATCTGGTCGATGTTGAACGGATATTCATAATCTGACTTGGGCTGCTGGGGCTGTTCCGGCTGAGAAGGTTCCTCTGTTTCTTCCGGTTCTGATGCGGGGGGAGTTTCCGGCTGTTTCGAAGGGGCAGGTTCGGAAGATGGCTGAGGAACTGTCGGCTGCTCCGGTTCCGCTGCAGAAGATGTGCTGCTTGGCGTTGAAGCAGAAGCAGGGGGATTGGATTTTGTCTCTGTTCCGGTGGATGAAGCAGACGGCGTTTTGGGCTCTGCAGGCGCTGGCCGCTCCGGGGCTGCGGAGGTTTCTGCTTCCGCTTGAGAAGTGGGAGCAGCCGCTTGGCTGGACTCAGCAGATGTGCTGTCGTCCTGTTCGGTCGGTTGAGACTCTATATTCTCCAATTGCAAAGAAACTCCCGGAAGAGAAGAGAGCTCGGCCTGCAATGTGTCGTCTTGGCCGCAGGCACAGCACGAAAGGCCGATCAGCGCAGTAAGCATCAATAGGTAAATTCGCTTTTTCATAAAATCAACTTCCATAAATTTGTTATAATCTAAATTAGTATAATCGTAATTACAATTAAATTATACCGCATATTTGGCATTTCGTCAATAGGAAGATCTGAAATTTCTTGACAAGCGGGTCCCGCCCGGCTATTTTCTCAAAAACGCAGAGAAAGAGGAGCGGAAAGGTTTTGGGAAAAAATATTGTTAAGCCGCGACGAAATGAAATCTATATGGCGAAGCTGCCGGTGAATGGCACGTCGGTTCAACGCGGCCGGCGCCCTGTGCTTATCGTCCAGAACGATGTGGGAAACAGGTATTCCTCCACAACGATTATCATACCGATGACAGGCAGGACAAAAAAGGCGCTGCCTACCCATGTGCGTATCGGCACGGACAGTGGATTGTCCCGCTGCTCTACTTTGTTGTGCGAGCAGATGATGACCATCGGTATAGAACTGCTGCAGGGCAAGATCGGGGAGGTGACGGAACCGGAAACACTGGCGAAAATTGACCGGGCCATCCGATGCAGCCTGGCGCTGTAGACCGGTCTTATGAAAAAAATCGGGAAGCCCATTTATATTGGTAGGTTTCCCGATTTTTTGCGTTACGACAAGGTCAGAGCATCTGTATCGATAGAACAAAAGCCGGGCTTCACTTTTTCATCCAGTAGAAAACAGTCATCCTCCCCCTGTTCGCTTTGTAGATAAAGCGAAGCCCGTTCAAAGTATTCCATCAGCAGATAGGGGTCAGTTTTTTCAATCGGCGTGCTGCCGAGAAGATCCTTTATCATGCGAATCATGATCGTGCGTTTTACATAGTCCATTCTCCGAATTTCCGGGTCGGAGAAATAGTTCTTTAGCTCTTCAGCAGTGATACCCATTGTTGTAACATCCGGCTGGACGGATAACTGTGCTGCGTATCCGACCAGGCTCAGATTCCAGTTGCTGTGCTCAAACAACTCGTGCCAGAATATGCCGTGCGCCTCGTTCTCTTCCTGTCCAGGTGCTTCCTCGTCCAGGAAACGGTTGAACTTAAAGGGAACGACCTCTTCCAGATTCTCAAAGTAGTACCGGATGAAGTTGTTGGCAGCATTGAGAAGCACATATTGAAATTGATGGTCCGGATCGGATTTTGCGAAGATAAGGGTTGAGCGGAAGTCAAAAAGAGAGTCCTTGAAAGCGCCGAGTGCAACGCCGGAAATCCGCTGTGCCGTCATAGCAAGCGCCATATCCAGAATGGAGGCGTCATATTTGCGTTGTTCAATGAATTTCATGTCATAAAGCCATTCCGTGGATTTTGCGGTTTGCATCAGCACCTGTTCCCGTATCACGTCCTTCAGCTCCAGCCGCACCTTATCCAGAAAAGAAGCGATGTTATTGGTTGATACATTGAGGATATACCCGTTTTTTACCATGTCATTAGACCTCCTGGTTTTAAATTTGAGGCAATATAGGAGGTTCTGCTTGATTTGTCAAGAAAAAAGGAACGACTTGACTAAAACCATCTGATGAGGTAAAATAGTAATAAACAGGAATAGACTAATTTTGTTTTCAATAATAGGAGGCGCCTATGTTTGTTGGCAGACAGAATGAACTGAATGAACTGCAGGAAGGTTATGACAGCGGAACTTTTCAATGTGTTGTCCTGTATGGAAGGCGAAGGATAGGAAAGACATATTTGATTTCTCGTTTTATCGAGGACAAACCCGCTATTTTTTTTACCGCGCAGGAAGTGAACGATAAGCTCAACCTTTCCCATTTTACGGAGAAGGTGCTGGAATTTTTTAAGATGGGGGATTCGGGGATAGAGTTCCGGGACTGGGATTCTGCTTTCAAATTTCTTGCGGACAAGGCGAAGGAACAGCAGTTTGTCCTGGCGTTTGACGAATTCCCGTATGCCTGCAACGCAAATAAAGGCCTTCGCTCCATATTGCAAAACGCCATCGACCACCAGTTTAAGGACAGCAAGCTTTTTCTGATTCTATGCGGCAGCCATGTAGCATTTATGGAGCGCAGTGTCCTGGGAAGCAAAAGCCCGTTGTTCGGACGCCGGACCATGCAGTTGTGTTTAACGGGATTTGATTATCTGGATGCGGCGCAAATGCTGGGGGGGTTTTCGGATGAAGATAAAATCCGTCTGTATGCCTGTGTAGGCGGGACGCCCCATTATCTGGCCCAGGTCAATCCAAAGCTTTCTTTTGAAGAGAATATTAAGCGGCTTTTCTTCCGGAGCTCCGGCTATCTGTACAGTGAACCGTTTATGCTGCTCCAGCAGGAATTGCGGGAACCGGCAGTCTATAATTCCATCATTTCTTCGGTGGCTGCCGGCGCCACACGGTTGAACGATATTGTGTTAAAAACCGGGGAGGAGAAGACCAAGGCGTCCCGATATATAAAAGTGCTGGTGGACATGAAAATCCTGGAGCGGATCACGCCCTTCGGAGAAAATGAGAGCCAGAGCCGGAAAAGTATTTATCAGGTCAGCGATTTCTGCTATCGTTTCTGGTACCGTTTTGTCTTTAACAACCAGGCAGAGATTGACGCCGGCATCGGCGGCCTGCTGGCAGATAAAGAAGTGTTCGGTGAAGCGCTTTCCTCCTTTATTGGGAAACCGGCCTTTGAGCAGATCTGCCTGCAGTATATGATGCGGCTGAACAGGGAGCAGAAGCTGCCGTTCCTTGCTACGTCCTTTGGCAGATGGTGGGGAAACGACAGCGTAAGGCGGGAAGAGACAGATCTGGACCTGGTCATGGGGGACAAGGCGGAGAAAAAGCTGATTGTTGGAGAATGCAAGTGGCGGAATGAAGCGGCCACCAAAGCAGATATTGAGAACTGGATGGGGAAGGACAACCTGCTCCCCGGTTATAAAGACCGATACTATGTATATTTCTCAAAAGGCGGCTATACGGAAGGAGCACAGGAACTGGCGAAACAGAACGTCCGCCTAAAGCTTCTGAAGGTGGAAGACCTGTTTCAGATGGGGGAGAAGCCGCTGTTTGAATAGAAAGGACGCGAAATGAAGATACAGGATGACAGATGTTCGATGGATATCCGGGTTGTGGGGTACCAGTTTCCGGACAGGGTGTCGGATAAGCGGGAAGCGACGGACTATGACGCCAACTGGCTCACGGTAAGCGTGAGATATATGGAACCGGATTTTACCGCTGAGTTTCAGGATCCCTGTGTGCTTACCTGGGAGGTACAGGAAGCGGCGGAAGCACTGAACCGCCTGATAGACGGCAAGATACAGGATTTCAGGACAGACTTTTTGGAACCCTTTCTGCGGATGGAAGCCGAGAAGGTTGAGGATGAGTTTTGGATGAGGGTCTGTTTTGTCTGTGAGGTGGACAAGGGTGAGCGGAAGGAGATTACCGCCGTACAAAGAATGGACAGAGAGCGTCTGGCGGAAATCCTGGATGAGGTTAAGGGGGTTGTGCAGCGCTTCCCAAAGCGGTAAAAAGCAGATATCAGCACCTATTCACATTCATAAAAGAATAGAGATAAAAGCAGGACGGATACGGTGGTATTCTTCCTCCATGCTTGACAGTGTTTTATTCCACTGTCTCTCATAGAGGGAGAATATCATACAAAGCGCTGTCCTGCTTTTTTGCGCCCGGATGATTTTCTTGAAACCGGGCGGCCGTTATCCCATAAATTCCTCCGTAAATTTTTCAACAAATAAAGGAGGAATTAAAGTGGTAAAAGAAAAAAAGATCTTAACGGAAATACTGCCAAAGTCGGCACCGGTCTCACAGCAACTGGTGGATAAGATTAAACAGCAGCAGACAGATGGAAAGGTGATCTATGAAGAATTTACCAACAAAGGGATGCTGTTTTGCCTGAACTGTGAGCATCCTTTTTCCGTAAATGAAACCAAGGACGCACGCTGCCCTTACTGCGGGAACAGCAAATTGCGGATAGCGAGGCGTTACCCCGACGATGTAACCAAAATCCGTACACTGGAGAAGATTGACGGTTTTCTTGTGATAAAGGATACGGTTATAAGGTGTCAAGAATCGATTACAGATGGGGTTCAAGTGAGCCGGAAAGAAACAGAAGCTATCGTAGTACAGGGGAACGACATAGCGTTTTTTGAACGTCTGGATGACAATCAGAATAATGAGGCATCATACTGGGTGAGGATTCGGAGTGTAAAAGAAAAACATTATTACAGCTTGCGGATGATGGAATGCCGGGAATATGACGCTTCCATATTGGAAGGTACTCCGTTTGCGGATGCCCAAAGCAGGGTCCGATCTATGGAGATAACTTCGCTGTTCAACAGTGTGAAAAAGAATCTTCGGCAGGAGAGCACTGCCATTGTAGCGTGTCCGGAATTTGATGAAGGATTGATCAATTATTCGGAAGAATTGCCGACGGTTCATTATGAAATAAGCCAGAAAGAGGAGAAAGTGGATTCGAACGGAGTTTTTCGCCGGTATCATTTCTGGTGTACGCAGTGTGGAAAATATTCAACGGAGGTGGGTGTGTCACGCTCATATGTGGACAAATATTGTGTGTATTGTGATAACCGTGATTATGCTCACCTTTAGCTGCCTGGCTTAAATTACTTGCTCACCCCGCAGGAATTTGAAGATGGTACATTACTGCTCCGAGTAGATGAAGCGTATTGTAATGCCCGTGCCAAAGAACCTCTTTTGATAGGAAAATCGTGCGAGGTATATAAAGAAACCACGGTCGGTCAGACGGCATACCTGTATATCACGTTGGACGGACAGGCACACTGGTATAACAAGGACCGGAATCCGATTAGCCAGTTCAAAATGATGTTGCACCGCTATAAAATAGAGAAAGATATCTTTGTGTGTTCGGATGAGCAGAAAGCGGTCATACTCCAAAACAAGGCGGTGAAGCGGACCGGATTTGTAGAATATGTCCGACGGAATGATATCCTGAATTTGGACTATTTTAATGCAATGCAGAAAACTCCCTATCTTGAAATATTCTCCAAAATGGGATTTGACAGCCTTCTGGAGGATATCATTTACACCAGCACGGGAGAAATCCCGACTTTTCTTAGGAAAAAGTCTTCAAGCGACCTTTTTAAAAAGCTGGGGAAATTACAGGTACGGGATCTGCTGGCATGTGGCTGCATGCTTAAACAGTTTGAAAACTATATGCAGATTATTAAGCTGGCTCCGGACGCTATGTTCCGGGATGTGGAGTGGATTACCTCCAGATCGCATACACGTCATGTTTCAAGGATTCTGCGTCTGGGGATTCCCAATATGACGGTAAAGAAAATGCGGGAATACCTGGAACGGGTCGATGATGCTCAGTGCTGTCCACCACACGAGAGCGCCCAGCTCTGGGCAGACTACCTGCAGATGCTCAAAATACTGGAATGTGATTTGACTGACCATACAGTGGTCTATCCCAACTCGCTGAAAAGAGAGCATGATAAAGCGTCCCGCAAAGTAGCCCAGGTACAGGACAAGTTGGTGGCAAAACGGTTCCGGGAAAGGGCGGCAGAGAATGAGTGGTGTATATGGGAAAACGACCTATTTAAAGTGGTAGTTCCTCATGAGGTAACGGAACTGTATGAGGAAGGACGGATGCTGCACCACTGTGTCGGCAGCTATGGCCGGATGGTGTCTGACGGAGAGTGTGTCGTTGCGTTTATCCGGCGGAAGGAGGAAGAAGCGGCCCCCCTTTGCACAGTAGAAATCTGCGGCAAGGCAATTGTACAGGCGCGAGGGATATGCAACAAGCCGGCAGACCAGATGCCAAAGGTAAAGAGTTTTATAAAACAGTGGGCGAAAGAGAAAGGTTTAACATATGAAGCGGCGTAAGGCCAATACTGAAAAGCCCGTTACGGAGTTTTCTTGACAAACGGTTGCGGCATGGCTATGCTTTCCGGAAAAGGAGGCGGCGGTATGCGAAAAAAAAGAGCGAGATGTTTTCTGTGCCTGTTCCTTCTCCTGCTGCTCTTAAGCGGTTGTGGCAGCAAGGTGCCGGAAGTCATAAAAAACCCCAATACGGAATTTGTGACGTTGGAGGCGTATGGGGAGAAGGATTATGTGGTGCCGGAGAATTACGAGCATATCAGAGACAACATCTATGCGGTTGTCAAGGACGGGCTTATTGTGGAGTATAAGAAAATCGTGCTCCAGAGCGGCCAATATGTATGGCTTGACTGCGAGGCAGAAGAGATCATGAAATAAGGCGGCAGCGAATCTACCGGAATGGTACGGTTCGCTGCCGCCTTATTTTTTCCTTGGACAATATGGGCAGTAAGGTCTTTTGCGCCTGGCCCGGTCCTGTATGACGCTTTGATATTCAGTCCCGCAGTTTTGGCAGATAAACCAGGCCGTTTTTGTGGACGAGGGGGATACTTCATAAGGGGTGAAGGTGTTTTTGCTTGGGTGCCATTCCGCAGCCGCATCCGGATACTGCATACCGAAAGAACTGCAGATAGGACAGCCTTTATGCCGCCGGATCCGTTCCGCAGGAGAGGCAGTAAAAGAATGCCCCCTGGGACAAATCCAATGGTATTGCACATTGCTCATAAAGCGGACGGAGGAGGGGGCGATGTTTCCATTCCGTTTTGTATCCCATTCTGCCAGCAGTTCCGGATGGAGTGTGAACAGCGCATTTGCTTCCTTTTTGCAGAAGGGGCAGGGAGCCGCCGCATGAAGCTGCGCCGCAATGCTGCGTTTCCATATATGTCCCTTATCGCACTCCCACAAAACCGGCTTTGAATAAGCGGGGCTGATCTCAGTGGGTAAAATCGGATTTTTCTTTGACCAGAGTCTGGCTGCCTCCGGATGGTTCTGTGCAAAAGAACCTTCCTGTCTCTTGCCGCAGGTTTTGCAGTATCCCCTGCGCAGGCGGTTATATGGGCTTTCCGTTTCCGTATGCCCGTATGCACAGCGCCAGGTTACATTTTTCCGGGATGTATACCCAATCTCTTCTGCGGAAAGCGGGTTGTCCGCAGCATATTCAGCAAGCAGGTCCTCCCGGTGTATCTGCCGGCAGTGGACGGCAAGGCTTACGATTTTTGGCATACGCTTTCCTCACGTTGAAGTGCAAGAACTCCGAACAGGCAGAATGCCTCCATGGCAAAATACAGCGGCGTCATGGAACTCTGTCCGAAGAAGCCGATCAGATTATAGATGCCGATAAAGGCAAGCGCCAGTAAGATTATGTATTTAAAGAACCGTTTCATAAAAATATCCTCCTGTATTGATATTTTTATTATATCATAAAATTTATAAAATGTCAATACAGGTAAAATGAAAAATACTGAAAGGTCAGGCGCCCTTCAGTATTTTTTCCTCGATAGGCCAGATGCCTTCTTCGGCTAACATCTCTTTTAAATCCCGTTTTCTCGCTGCCATTTCTTCGTGATAGGTCCGTTTGTTCAGCACAGCTTTGTACAGCAGATCTTCCCATAGTTTTACCAGTTCTATCGTGAAGCTGCATTGGTCCATACGGTTGTCCCGATAGCATTCGGCAATATATTTCTTGGATTCGAACCAGCGGGTCCGTGTGATCGCGCAGATTACCCAGTCGTGCTCCTGTGGGTCCTTCAGCGCCAGATTCCGGAAATAGATTTTTTGATACCGGACCGGCCAGTATTCGATACAGTCGTCTTCAAATTCAAAGGTATCAAATTCGACCGGGATTTCAAAATACTCTTTTCCTGCATTCAGAAGCTGGTACTCTTCCGCAGAAAGCAGGTCTTTTTTGTGGATAGATGGCCTTCTGTTCGAGTCCACTTCCACGCTTTCACGAAAGATGCCGAAGGTAGAGACAATGGCTTCCAGCAGCTCATTCATATCAGAAAGCGGAATTTCCATATATCCGGATGCCAGCTTCAGCACATCACCGCCTGTCTGGCAGGACTCACAGTAAAAGGTGTTGGCATCACGATAGACCCGGCAGGAACCCAGGTGCCTGTCGTTGTGAAATGGACAAAGAATGAGGGGCTGACGGGGACGCTCATTGATCTCGCCTGAAAAAGCATGAGCGACATCCATAATGTCAAGAACTTCTTTGACCTTTTCTTTTGAAATAGGTTTTTGTTTGGGAATGACGGTAGATTTCATTTGAACGCCTCCTTTATTTCTGAATCTGTTTACAGGCAGACTAATAGGACAGGAGGCGGAATATTTCAAGAAATATGCGTCGGCGATTTGCCGGAGCAGTTAGCTTTCTATGACAGCAGCGAAAGTAAAAGTGGGGCAATAAGTGGGGTGAAAACTGGGGTAATAAGTGGGGTAAAAAGTGGGACGAATTACCCCACTTTTGCCTTTATGGGGAACAGGGAGGAAAGCGCCCGGGAGAAATTTCCGGCAGGGACTTTGTGGTCAAACCGGGTGGATTTTGCTTGTGCATTTTCGATTTTAAAAACGCTTCCCCTTTAGGATTCGTGATAGACATTTTTATCAAAAAAGGGGGTGCAGGGGGATTAAAGAAGTCAGCCAGAGGGTAAAAGCGGGTTGGAACCCGAAAAAAATCGTTCTGCACCTATGATTTACAGTCCTGAATGACTTTCTACTCCCAAAACCTAAGAGATGATTTTTGTTCCGGAATGATAAGATTTCGGAAGTTTTTTTGAGATGATTTTTCTGTTTCGGAAGGCCGTCTTTCCTTCAAAAAATCAGGCAAAAAGTGGGGGATTGAAATCTGGGGTAAAACAGCGGCTTTTTTGCCTGAAAGATTCCTTTTGGAATGACAGGAAAAATGATTCTCACTCCGATATGACAAGAGGAAAATCCCCCCTGCTTCCGAAATGAGGGAGCAGGGCCAGTCATAGGAGAGAGGGAGTCATGTCGGAAGGGGCCCCGGTCATTCCGAAGGGAGAGTGGGCAAATCATTCCGAAACGAGAGCCTTTTGTCATTCCGAAAAGAGGGATAAATCTAAAACAAATCTAAGAGAAATCTAATTTTCTTTCGGGTATGAGAGTCATCCATCTTCATTCCGAAATGAGAAGTCCTCCCGTTCATTCCGAAACGAGAGGTGGGCGGATAAATCCGCGGCAAATCCATAACAAATCTGATTTTCCTTCCGAAATGACAGTCCGATGACCGTCATTCCGAAAGGAGAGTGCTGCCTTTGACCAATGACTGTCATGGGAAAGCGGCCCCCTCATTCCGAAAAGAAAAGACAGCGACTGTCATTGGAAAACGAGCGCTATACAAATCTGAAAAGAACTGTAATAAATCTGTTATGACTTTCATTCCGAAATGAGCCGTCATCTATCATAGTGAAAGAAATATCATGAAAAAATGGGGAGCGGGCGGTTTGAAAAAGTCCAGTCATTTAGAAATGGCAGCCGCCCGCGGTTCCCGATAGGAACAGGCAGGCTCTGGACGGCGGAGCGGGTTTGATTTTTTCTTGAAAAGAGAAGTGTCGTGCTGCCATATTGTGCTCGCCAATTTTAATCAAAAAAAGGAGGAATACAAATGCGTAGCAAAAAAGCTGTGTTTCAGAAAGGAGGAGCGGGCGGATGAATAACCTATCACTGCTCCAGCAAATCCGTGGCAGCATGAAAAATCCGGAACCTCTGAGCGAAGAGAATTTCTGCAAGGTGGCGGAACCCGGTCTGACATTTGCGGAAGCCCAAAAAGCCTGCGCGGCAGCAGGCGTTGACATCGGCAAAATCATTGTGGATCTCCAGCGGACCATCTGCAATATTTACTATGCTGATTATGAGAGCGGGGTCTATTTTGTTGTAGAGCTTACCTCAAAGCTGCTTCCGGACGGCGGTCCGGTTTTCAAGGCCTATACCATGGCGCAGAAAAGAGCCCGATATTTAAAGGAGCGGGACTGGTCCAACTACTACTTGATCGCAGTGCCCGCGCCGCTTCAAATCTGGGATTTCCAGAAGCGGTATCGAGAGATTGAGCCGGAGCGGGTCTTTGAAATCTGGAGCGGCATTTACAAGAAAATTGATTATGCCAACGGCCAGTGGAATCCAGAAGTCCTGGAATATGTGTTCAGCCAAGCGCCGGAGGTAAAAGGGCTGCCTGTCAACGAAAATGGGAAGGTGACGGTATACAGAGGAAACGGGACACTTTCCGTGCCGCCGGAAGAGGCGTTTTCCTGGTCCACCAACCGAATCAACGCGCTATGGTTTGCCAATCACAGCGGCACCGGGCAGGCAGTGTATGAAGGCGAAGTGGCGCCGGAAAAAGTGGTCGCCTATTTCGAAGGGTTCCAGAATGAAAATGAGATATTGGTCCGGCCACGCACGGTGGAGAACATCCGGGCGCTGGATCTGATCCCGGTGAGCCAAAAGGAGATGGTCAGGATGCTGATGCCAACCTTGCCGGAACTGATCCGGTATGGACGGTATGCTTCAGAACTGGGGTATCCGTCGGAAAGCGTGTTTGAATTTCACGGGAAAAAGCATATCCTGCGTGTGCTGCTGCTCGGGTTGATCTACTTCTATAACGGCGAGCCGGCGCTGAATCTGCTGGACAAAAAGATTCTGATATACTTTGCGCTGCTCCATGATCTGGGCAGGACGAACGACGAGAAGGATGACGCCCACGGCGCAAAGTCGGTCCGGCGCATCATCAAGGAGCACATTGACATTCCGGAACTGCAGATCGGACGCCGGGGAAGAGAAGTGGCACAATTTATCATCCGCTACCACAGCCTGCCGGACGAAGCGGGCTATCAGGCGATTAGGAAAAACAGCAGGATATCCCGGGAAGAGGCGGAACACTTAAAGCTGCTCTATGAGATCTGCAAGGATATCGACGGTCTCGACAGGGTGCGCTTCAACGGGCTGGACCTGGAACAGCTCCGCACGCCCTATGCCAGAAGGCTGGCTCTCGTTGCAGGGGCTCTTTTGCAGGAGGAGATTGAACAAGTTGTGGAATCCCATTAAAGGCGCACATATGAAGATCCAGCGGCTAAAGAACTCAGAAAGAAAAGAGGATGAAAGATGAGTAAGACCCCCTATTTTCCGCCTTTATACAGAGAAGTGGACTGCGGCCAATGCGAGATTGCCGCGAAATGCCGAAATTACGGGAAGTCGCAAAGAAACCGGCGTGACTTCTCGGTTTTATCTGGAAGGTGCCCTCGCCTTCCGGATAAACGCGGTTTCGTAGAAAAAGGGGAAAGAGAGCGATATGCCTCTGTTTTTCCGCTTGTTCACGCTGAAAGAGGCGATGAAGAGGAGGAAGACCTGGAACTGACGCTGCGTTTACCGGGTGAAAAGCGCAACCGTAAGGTGTATCAAACGAAGAGCGGATACTGGTACTACAAAACCAGGAATGAAAACGGGGACCCCGAGAGGATTGTCCTGCAAATCGAAGGGTACCGGACCAAAGCAGATATTCTTTGGCATATGAACGACCAGAGTACCGACTACTGCCTGTTTCGGTGCGATGTGATGGATTACTGTGTGTAAGAACATTTTATTGTATGGGTAGAAAGGGTTGAGAGTATGAATCAGAAAAAAAGAGAAGAGAAAAACGGCATATGGTTGAAGAGGCTTGGGCCGATTGGCCTTTGCCAGGTTCAGGAGGTCGAAGAACTGCAAAAAGAACTGAGCGAGGCGGAATGCAAAATCAAGCTGCTTCAGTCGGAACAGGAAGAACTCCAAAGAAAAAATCGGAAGGCTCATGAAGTAAGCACTGACAAAATAAAGCGGCTGCTTTTGCAGGCAAAAGAAACAGATTTTGAAAAGCTGGAGGGCGAAGAACTTTTTAAGGCGTGCTGTTTTCCGGTCAATGAAAATCCGGAGACGGGGAAATGGTGTGTTTCCATGAATATCTGTTCTATGGGCGGCTGCGAATTTAACGACTATGAGTTCGCCGCCAGGCGGGACGCCTTTGAGTTTGGGTATATCCTGACCCAGCTTGGAGCCAAACCGGAGATGGGCAGCGCATGCCCCGACTGTTATGCGGAGTATATCAAAGAGTGTATTTAAAGGGTGTGCATAGCGGGAAACGTCGTTGCCCCGGCAAGGCTGCACACCGATATTGTAAAGCTGCAGGACAGCATGGAAACCCCATGCTGCCCTATTTTTTTGTTCGGGGATGTGGAAATGGTTGCTTTCCGAGCCGTTTTTCTTGACAAATGAAAACGGCTGAAACAATATGCCCAACAAAAAGAAAGGCGGGATTCAAATGTCATATATACGGAGCATGATCGAGTGCCTGGAAAGCAACCGTATGCTTGCTGCAGGAAGAACTGGAACATCTGGAGCACTATCCGGAACTGACAGGGACGGTGATCACAAAGCTGGTGCGCTGCAGCCGTCCCAACTGCGCCGCCTGTGCGGCCGGATATTTCCATGGGCCCAACGCCTACTACCAGTATTATGAGGACGGGCAGCTAAAAGAAAAATATCTCGGCAAAAAGGTCCGGGAGGAGTATATCCGGAAAACAGAAGCCAACAAAAAATACGACGCGGTCGCCGCGGAAATCCGGACGCTGGAAGAGGA
>DVJE01000037.1 GCA_018716975.1 Candidatus Gallacutalibacter stercoravium
CTGCCGCGAACCAGTTCTTTAAGTTCACTCTTGATTACGGCCTCGTTTAGTTGTACAATTTTCTCGGACATGGTTTGCTGTCTCCTTTCTGAATGGTGTGTCGTGACTTCATTCTACCAGAGGGCTGCAAATCATGTCTCTTTTTTTATCCTTTTTTATTTTGCGAAATATATTATACTTTATCATTTTCGTTGCTCGCAATCAAAAATCTAATGATTGCTGACATAAGAAAAGCGGCAGCCTGATCTTCTAACCCAGCTGCCGCTTTGCGCATTTGTTGACCGTATTCTCTCTATTTTTTACTTTTTTGCTACCAAGCTTATCCAGCTGGGCAGCGCCATGATAGGGTTATTGCGCCAATCATGCATGGCGTCTACCTCTTCAGGTGCTATTTTCACGCCGTTTTCAATTTCTTGTTGCGATATCCAAAAGGGCCAGTCGTAGTCTTTTTCAGCAAACATCTCCTCCATGTGGCAGATGCACAAATTTGCATCTATAATGGCGTTCATAATATCCATAACACGCCACGCGAAGGTAATCTCTCCATTTGCTTCAAAGGGCCCTGTGTTGTCGTAAGTTTTTTTAACTTTCAAGTCGTCGTCAAAGGGACGCAAAAACGGATGTATATCATACATAATATACACGCCTTCTTTTTTCAAAATGCGATGGATATGATAGTACATACCGTGCAAATCGTTTATCCACACATGAACGCCATTTGAAGTATAAACAAAATCATAGCTATTATCAGCTATGCCTTCCAATACCATCGTGTCGGCGCATATAAACTCGATCGATTGCCCCCACTCGTACCGCCTTGCGATCTTTTCAGCGTTGGCAAGCTGGTTTTCAGAAATATCGCAAGAAGTTACCTTTGCGCCCAACATGGCAAAAGCAAATACGGCGTGATTATCGCCGCTGGAGGGTATGCAAATTTTTTTACCACGCAAATCAGGAACATATTTTTGAATCAATTTCCAGGTAGAATGATGAAAGGCCTTTGCCGGCTCTTTTAAAATAGGGGCTAAATATTTTTCTGAATGGAGCAACGCGGAATATGCCGCAGCGCCTGTATTCCAGCTTTGTTTGTTTTTTTCAGCTATGATTCCCATTTTTTCACCGCCCTTTGAAGAAAAATAACCGCCTATAAAACAGCGCCGAACCGGTAAACAAGCACGTTGTAAGAACAACGAAACCGGTTCGGCACTGCCTTTGAAATACAATATTAGAAATTAAGGCTGATACTCTTTTTCCTTACTATCTTGCCTAGCGCTCATTCGCACACACAAAAGGTCACCATTGCGCATTTTTGACCGGTCAGTTCCTCACTGCGCGCATCTGGTTGTTGGCCGCCTACAAACAAAGTGTATTCTCCCGGCAAAATAGATTTCTGCCCTTGCTCATCCACAGTTTGCAGACTGGCAGCCTTTACGGTTAGGCGCAATTCTACCTTTTGTCCAGCCGGAATACTGACACGGCGAAAACCGCAAAGGCTGTAATTCGGCTGATCTGATCCAGCGTCGGTTTTACGCACATACAACTGCGCCACTTCGTCGCTATCAACAGAGCCGGTGTTTTGAATTTCCACTGAGAGTTCCAAATCCTCTCCAGACTGTATTTTCTGTTTAGAGATAACCGGCGCGTGGTAGGCAAACTGCGTATAAGACAGACCATAGCCGAAGGGGTACAGGGGCGCTTCCTGCAAATAACGGTAGGTTCTGCCCTTCATGCTGTAATCGGTAAAGTCTGGCAGATGGTTGCTAGGCGCATAAAAGGTAACAGGCAACCGGCCAGCAGGGCTGAAATCTCCAAATAGGGCCTGCGCTACGGCAAGACCGCCCCAAGCGCCGCCGTACCAGGCATAAACTACCGCATCGCATAATTCATGCACACGGGTTAAATCCAGCGCGCTGCCGCCGTTTACTACCGCCACTATTGGCTTACCCTGGGCCGCTACTGTTTCTAGCAATTGTTGCTGAACGGCGGGCAACTGCAAATCAGTTTTATCGCCAGAAGCATAGAGATTGTTGGCATCGCCTTCTTCTCCCTCCATGCTGGCGTCTATCCCTAGGCACAGAACCACCACGTCGCTGGCGCTGGCCACAGCCGCCGCTTCAGATAAGCGATCGCCCGGTGCGCCCTCCAACGTCTCTTTAAACAGATGGCACCCTTCAGAATACAAAATACGTGTTTGTGGCGCCTGCATCCGCAAGCCCTCTATTGTGGTTACATATTGCGAAGCTGTGCCGCAATAATTGGCCTTGAGCACCTCGCGGCTGTCGGCAGTTGGGCCTATCACCCCAAGGGTAGCAATTTTCTCACGGCACAAAGGCAGCAGCCCATTGTTTTTTAGCATTACCAAAGACTTTCTTGCTGCGTGCAGTGCCAGTTTATTGTGGGCAGGGCTGTCATTTTCCTCGTAAGGGATGCTGTCATAGGGGCAGTCTTCATCAAACATCCCCAGTTTCATCCTCGTGGTAAACAAGCGCACCGCCGCTTGACGGATTTCTTCCTCAGTTACTAAGCCTTCTTGATAGGCCTGCAACAAGTGCAGATAAACATTGCCGCAGTTAACGTCACAACCGTTTTTCAGCGCAAGAGCCGCCGACTCTGGAGCGGTTTTGGTCACTTTATGATGTAGATGAAAATCACTGATAGCACCGCAGTCAGAAACCACATGGCCTTCAAAACCCCATTCCCCGCGTAGGATGTCATGCAGCAAAGTTTTGCTGCCGCAGCAGGGTTCGCCGTTGGTACGGTTATAGGCCCCCATTACAGCCTCTACACCGGCTTCTTTTACCGCGGCTTCAAAAGCCGGCAGATAGGTTTCGTACAAATCTTTTTGACTTACCTCGGCATTGAACTCGTGCCGTATGCTTTCAGGGCCAGAGTGCACGGCAAAGTGTTTGGCGCAAGCGGCGGATTTCATATATTCGCCGTCTCCTTGCAGCCCCTTAATAAAGGCAACCCCCATGCGGGAGGTCAAATACGGATCCTCGCCGTAAGTTTCGTGCCCCCTGCCCCAGCGGGGATCGCGAAAGATATTGATATTGGGCGACCAAAAGGTAAGCCCCTTGTAAATTTCACGATCGCCTCGGGCCGTTTGCATATTGTATTTAGCCCGGCCTTCTGTGGCGATAACATCCGCCACCTCGTGCAGCAGATCATCGTCAAAAGAGGCTCCCATGGCGATAGCCTGAGGAAAAACCGTTGCAGTGCCTGCACGAGCTACGCCGTGCAAGGCTTCATTCCACCAGTTGTAAGCCGGGATGCCCAGCCGCTCAATAGCAGGCGCATTGTAACGCAACTGCGACGCCGCCTCTTCCAAAGTCATCTTTGAAACCAGCTCTTCCGCCCGTTGGCGAAACTTATTTTGATCTTTGTTCTGTTTCATAGTAATATCCTTTCTATGCTCAAATACGCGGCATTACATTGCCCCCGCATACCGGCAGATAAACGCCGGTAATGTTGGAAGCCAGATCCGACGCCAAAAAAGCAACCGCATTGGCGATCTCTTGATCAGTCCCGCGCCGCCGCAGCGGAACCTTACTTTCATAAGCCTCGTCCCGCTCGGTGTGCTTCTCCCTATCCCTATCGCTGATAGTCCAACCCGGGGCAACCTGGTTAACCGTAACCTGATAAGGACCAATTTCCTGCGCTAGCACGCGCAGCACCCCATCCATTCCCCGCTTGGCCGCCACATAAGCCGATTGACCTGCAAAGGTTTGCATCGAACACTCTGTGTTGATGCCGATAATACGCCCCCAACGCTTTTTCATCATGGCAGGGGCGAAAGCCTTTGCCATATTAACGTTTTGTAAAACGCAGCTGCCAAACTGATCTGCATAATCTTCCACCGGCTGCTCCAACACGGTAGTCCAGTGGTATTGGCTCACTGCATTGTTGACAATAATATCGGGATCCCCTAATTGCTTTGCGATTTCATCTCGCATAGCCATTACCTGCTCCAACTGCGTTACGTCTGCGCGCACACTTACGCTTTGCACGCCAACGTCTTGCAATTCTTTTACTAACTTCTGCGCCATTTCAAAATTGCTGTGGTAATGCACCGCTACATTCGCCCCACATTGCGCCAATGTGCGAGCCATAACGCGGCCCAGCTGCCCGGTGGCCCCAGTAACAAGGGCTGTTTTTCCCGTTAAATCGATCGCTAACATAAAATGCTTCCCCTTTAATCAATTGTTAACGTGGCAGAGTCTAACTGCCGGTACGGATCCCATTGGCTTCCATCGTGCACTTGATACCAATAGGCCGTGCACGCATATAGGCACTGGCCGCCGTCGCCCCACAAGTTTTCTTTATATTTTTCAATGTATGCCTCAAACCCTTGATAAAACGGGATGCTGTCGCAAATATGAAACCGAGCCACAGAAGTGTAGCCGTTGCCGTCTATCGGCACCCGGCTTTGGCAGGCATAAGCACTATCAAACGCCACGTGCGGCGGTTCAGCCGCCCATGCATAACCTATATAGTCTTCGCTACCGGTGCCAAAGGTAGAGGGGAAGTGCTCGCCATCAACAAAGAATTTTTCGTCTCCTTCGCCCCACCACCAATCTATGGTTTTTTCTCCACCTAGACCGTACCACCACTCTTTTGGCGGCTGAGCGGGAACCGGCCAAGTGTCTTTCACGCAAAGGTGCACCCCGCAAAAACGGCCTTTGCCTCTGCAAAGTAGCATCGGCCAATCGGGCCACCGATCACCACCCGGCGCAAAAGATCCTGGTTTTAAATTTGTATAATCATCTTTATGCCATTTGGCATGAAAACGCATGCGGCCTTTGGCCTGCTCCTGTGTAAGGGCCTCGGTTTCTACTGCCAAGGGTAAGGCCGCCTCATATGGGGTTTCATTACGCAGCACAAGCTTGGCCGCGCAGTACGGCATTGCCCAGCGGCTTTCGCCGATACCCGCTTGCATAGACAGCGGCCAAGCCCGAAACGAGCTATACCCCGGCGCCGTGCCGAAAAAGTCGCCAACCGGGCTAAGCACCGAAGGCACGCCCTCGCCGTCCCACTCCAGCTGCAGTACTAATCCGCGCATCAGTTCACACCGGTGTTGCTCGGGCAGCGCTCCAAAATCGGCTAACAAACGGGTAATCTGCCCGGCCTGACTATCTTGCCATACCGTCTTTTCTTCACCCGGCTGCAAAGTCACTGTTTCAAAAGCCGGTCTGCGGCAGTCCAATTCACCACGCTGCTGAAAAGCTCTGTCCAACTCAGCCAAAGGAACTTGGACCTCTATTTCTAATTGTTGGTTATATTCCGGCAAAACGGTTCCTTGTGGAAACTTGGTATATGTAAAATGATAATAGGCGCCCCAACCCTCTTGCAGCACAATCTTGCAATGCCGGTTAAAGGGAATGGGAATAAACCGATTACGTCCGCGAGAAAGCACCGGCGTTAAGTTTGGGTAATTGATTGGGATATCTAAATGGCAAAACCGTTCAAAAAATAGCCGGAAGGGCATGTCAATCGCCGGGTTCTCAGCATGATCGAAATAAATTCGGATGTGCCCATCCAATGCCAAGGCGGACCAAACACGCCAGATTACACCGGGACCGTCCATCTCAAAAACAACGATCCCTTCCTCTTCCTTTCGGATATAACCGCTGCCATCATCGTTAGCGCCCCACTCTTCATACAACCCCGTTTCTTCGCAGTAACGGGAGCGACGATCATGGCTAGAAAAACAACCGCTCCACTCCCCTACCGGCGGCAGAGAGAGCGCCGATAAATCCGTCATGCGGGATAACAAATCTTGGTAACTATATTGTGCCATGCTTTTCCTCCTGTTTTAAGTTGACCGGACGAACGAGAATTTCCTTCTACCGTATCCGGTTGCTTGTTATAAACATATAATACCAAAACGGGTTTGTCAATGCTTTTGTGCATCGTGAAACAGGAACCTTTGCAATCGATTTTCCCTCTCTGCTATCGCTAAATTCGTCCTGCAACGATGACGCAAACAGTTTCCTTTGGTGATTGGCTGGTGGTGTAGGCACATAGATAAGTTCTTAATAAAAAACCACACAGCTATTTTCAATAACTGTGTGGCCAAAAATAACGCAAAAAGAAATTAACCGCCTTATTTATTCTTTCCGGCTGATGAATAAAGCGGCTCTCTCGGTATTCGTTTTGCCGCCCTATGAAGCAAGAGGCTATGAACCATCGATTAAACTGCAAACTGTTCCATCATGCATTTTTAGTATTACTTGATTTCAATGAATAGCATAACGAAAATCACAAGGGAAATTTTTAAGAATGCACGGTTTTCCCTTTTAATGAAAATTTACTTTCCGTGCCCTTAGCCAACCGTTTAAAATTCTCTTTGTGCCGCAGAGCAATGTACAATACGGATGCCGTGCAGAGCAACACCACCGATACTGGGGCCTGCCTTACCACCAGGGTAATCGGACAGGACAACATGGCCACCACCGTGGAAAGCGACATATATTTGGTTAAAGCCAGCAGTACCAGCATGATGGTCAGTGCAATTAATCCTGTATGCCAGTCGATAAACCAAATGACCGACATGTACACCAGAAAACCTTTGCCGCCTTGAAACTTATACCAGATGGGGTAAGCGTGACCAAGCAGAGCAAACAGCCCGGTATACGCTGCACCAAACTGATAGTTGCCTATAAAAGCAGTAAACAGATAGGCGAACACTGCTGTAACGATCGCCCCTTTGCAAAGATCAAAGAGAAGGACCCACCAGGCCCATTTATTCCCGAACGTGCGCTTGAAATTGGTAAATCCAGGGTTGCCGCTACCGCAGGTGCGAATATCCTTATGATAAATCCTTTTAGAAATTTCAATCGCAGGGTTTATACCAGCCACAAGGTAGGCGCACACTGCTGCCGCAATATAAAGCAGGGCCTCCATTTGATGCACCTCCATTATTCAAAGATCAGGATGTAATCGTAAATCTCTTGCATGCCATCAACAGTGTAAACTTCTTTTCCTGGATATTGGGAACAAAGATATGCTTCTATCTTTTCTGCCTCCTCCTGATTCGTTTCTGCCCCTCTAATCAAGATGCAGATCTCATATTTTGAAAAATCCAGTTTTTCAATTGTTGCGTAAACTGCATCCACCTGGTTGTTAGAAGCCGCCAGAATTTCCTTCCCCACAAAGCCAATATAGTCCCCCGTATGTACCTGGGTCTGTTGCATGTTCGCATCCCGAATACTTTTAGAGATTTCTGCGGTCACCACACCCTTCATGGCATCATTTAGATCGCTTACGATCTGATCGGTATCGGTGGCATTGGGATCCAACATAGAAAGGGCGGCGTATCCATCCCCAATGGTTTTGCTTTCGAGCACGCGGATATCGGCCCCGGTATAAAGGTTAGCCGCCTGTTTCGCCGATAAAATAACATTGCCATTGTTCGGAAGCACAAAAATTGTTTTGGCGTTTACCTGACGGAATGCCTCTAAAAAATCTTCTGTAGACGGATTCATGCTTTGCCCGCCGTCTACGATTGCGTCAGCGCCTCGCTCTAGAAAAAGGCGCTTCACTCCCTCACCTGCGCACACCGCTACCACGCCGTATTCCTTTTGACTGCTTTCCGGTTTTGAAACATGAATCCCATCCAATGCGGTATTGTTGTGCTGCAGCGACATATTTTCAATCTTGATTTTTAAGAATTCTCCGTACATCTGGCAAAAGCCCAGAACCTTATCTGGCGTCATGGTATGTACATGAATTTTTACGATGCTGCCGGTCTTGAAGGCTACAACTGAATCTCCGATTTTTTTCAGATAGTCGGTAATGGTGTTCACATCAAAATTTTGTGGGTCTGTCTTCCCTTTTTGTAGGCGAAGCAGTTCTGTGCAATAGCCGTACTCCAAAATACTATCTTCTGTAAATAAATCCAGATTAATATCCTGTGCAGATGTTTTGGTAAAGGGGTTGTATTCCGCAGGGTTAATTTCTCCATCCATTGCCTTGCTCATGCCCTCGATGATATAAACCAACCCTGCACCTCCGGAATCTACAACTCCCGCTTTTTTCAGCACCGGAAGCATATCTGGCGTACGATCAAGGGTGCGCTTCGCCTCGGTAAGAAAGTCGCTTAAGTATTCTTCCATATTTTTCGACACACGACTTGATGCGTACTCGCTAGCGTTGCGTGCAACGGTTAGTATCGTGCCTTCTGTTGGCTCCATCACCGCATTGTACGCATGCTGCACGCCGCACCGCATAGCATTTGAAAGCTGTATGTTATCCGCAGCGTCAATATTTTGCAGCCCCTCTGCTATCCCCTCAAACAGCTGGGACAAAATAACGCCCGAATTGCCTCTGGCGCTGAGCAGCATACCGTCTGCCGCTTTTCGGGACGCCTCCGATATCGTTTTTTCTTCCCCGCTCATGGTATCCACACCGCCCATGATGGTGAGCATCATATTGTCCCCTGTGTCGCCATCCGGAATGGGAAATACATTCAAATTATTGATAGCCTGCGCATGGGTACGAAGATTCATCGCCCCGGCGCGCAGCATGTTGGCAAACATAGTGCCGTCTAGTCTTGTTATCGTCTCCATTATGCTGCATTCCTTTCTTGTATATTTATCGGTTTGCGGCTATTTCGATTTGGAGGTCGCCAAGAGGATACGTACAGCAAGGATGAATATATCCATATTGGCTATCCGCCAGCCGGCGTTTATCTAGGTCCTTGGGGATGTATACCTCGCCAGAAATCAGCCGAGAGCGGCAAAACCCACATTCTCCACTGCGGCAACGCGATGGCGCAGCAATGCCGTTTTTTTCAAGAATACGCAAAATACTATCCTCAGATGAGCCCACTATAACCGTTGTTTTCTGCCTACAGTTTACTGTAATACGCACCGTACGCGGAGCAGTCTTTGGGGCGTTGGATTGTGCAGAGTAATCCAGCAGTTCGCCATGTAATTCATGACGAATATATTTACGTTCTATGGCAAGCTCCTCAATCTGTTTATCCACAAAAGCAACCATTGCCCGCGGCCCGCAGATAAAAAAGGTACTGGGTAGCTGTGGGGCATATTGCCTTATCAGATCGGCGGTTATATATCCATGTGCACAACCATCGGCTTCTTCCTCACTGAGCACATAAACAACCCTTATTTTCGGGCACCGTGCCTGAAACGCATCTAGCTCCTCTTGAAAAAGGATATGCTGGGCATCCGTGCTTCCATACAGAAGAGTTAAGCTGCATTCCTCATCGCCCTCGGCAATCGCTTTTGCTAGTGACATAAAAGGGGTAATCCCGCTGCCGCCCGCGATCCCCACAATAGAAGAGGTATCCCGCAGCGGCTCATAGGTAAAGTTCCCCATCGGATCAGAGGTTTCTACAGCTGTTCCTTTTTTCCAGTTCTCAAGAATAAATGTAGAAACCAGACCGCCCTCAATCCCTTTTATCGTAATTCGATAGTATCCGGTTAACGCATCTTTAGGTGAAGACACAATGGAGTATGGACGGTTGTATTTCTTTCCATTAATATCCACAAACACCGAAAGATACTGCCCCGCCGAAAAATAGGTACACGCCGTTGTGCCGCGCTGTCTATCCGGCACCAAAACATAAGTTTTGCAATTATCGCCGTGTTCCATAATCTCTCCAACCCGCAGGTATT
>DVJE01000038.1 GCA_018716975.1 Candidatus Gallacutalibacter stercoravium
CAATCTTCGGTCAGCTGATAGTAGGTGTAGCTGCCGTCTTCTTGCTGGATGTAGTTGGTGAGCTGCTTGGGATGGAAGTTGAGGGTGTAACCGCTCAAATCCCAACCGTTATGGAAGGTAGAAGCGGGGATGATGGCGTTGCCGTTTACGTCGGTGTAGCCGCCGTCGCGCACCTTCACCAAGAAGTTATACAGATCCTCAGAAGTCTTGATAGAGGTAGGATCGATACCGGTATCTTCTACAATATCTTTGCGGGCAAAGATACCATACGCCCAGTTGGTGATGTTCTCGGCAGAAGCCGCGATACCGCTGGGAATAAAGTAATGGCTGCCGTTAAAGCTCGGATCTTCCAGGTCATTCTCCAAGAAGGCCTCGGTCACATAGCCGACCTTCCAAGCGTCTTTCAGATTTTCGTAGTTGCCGATGCTATCGTCCAAAGGCAGCAAACGGCCTTCGGCCGCTGCCTTTTTCAGCACCTGGGTTTCACCGGCGTCGCCGCCCCAGAAAGGAGCGTTGATGATGTCGTGCATGTCGCCGGAGGCAAACTCCATGTTGAGCTTTTCGGTTTCGCTCATCATGATGCCTTCTACCTCAACGGTTACGCCGATCTTGTCGCGGATAGCCGCAGCCACCTCGTTATTGTAGGTGTCGCTGGGGTTCTTGAAGCCGCCGTTCCAGCAGTTGAGGTACTTGAGGGTTACATTGTCGAACTTTTGCTGGCCGCCCTCTTGGCTGCCAGTTGCCGCTGCGTCGCCGCCGCTCGTCTGAGACGTCTCCCCTTCGCCCGACGAGCAGCCCGTCAGCGCAGCTGTGGCCACCATAGCCACTGCCAGCATAGCGCTGAGCAATCTCTTCTTCATTGGTCATCCTCCTTTTTTCTCTTCTCCACTTAATAAACGCTAGAGGGTAGCCGCCGCCAAGGCTCGCAACGACTATCCCTCTCCTGTGAAAAAGCGTAGAAAGGTCTTGCCTTTCCGAAGAGAGAGTATATAATAGACAGATGGGATTGAAAATATCCCAACCTAATAAATTTTTAACAATTCGTCCGAATTACGTCTTTGCAACCACTTATAGAGGTAGTATATGAAAAATAACGTCACACCTAATCCCCTCTCTAATATCTCACCCTATATTCGCCGGGCGTCTTACAGCGTTATCCCTGCACCATGGCATTTATCCCAGCGCGTTTTGCTGGATTATGAGATTATATACGTAAAAGAAGGGGAGGTTACCGTCACGTTAGACGACGGCGCCTTTCCCGCCAAACCCGGGGACGCTATCTTTCTGCGCCCCAACCAGCGCCACAGCATCCGCCTGATAAAGGGCGACAATTTTGTGCAGCCCCATATTCATTTGGATTTGGTGCAGCAAGAAGACAGCCCCATGGTACCCGTCTCTTTTGAGGATAAAGACGAGCTCACCCCGCAGGAGCGCCAGCACATGCGCCCCGATATCTTGGGCGAGGTGATGCCCGAGCTGCCCACGGTTATCACTTTGAACAACCCCCAGGTGTTTGAGATGCTTTTATATGAGATCATTAACATTTGGTGCAGCCGTCCGTCGCAATATGAATTGCTGCTCAAATATAAGGCCATCCGCCTGTTGGCCATGCTGCTGTTGCAGGTAAACCGGGAGCAAGAGGATCCCGCGCTGCCGCTGGGCAACGATATGCTGGGCGTGCAAACCTATATTTTGGCCAACTATCAAAAGCCCATCAGTATTGATTTGCTGTGCCGCACCTTTGCCATCAGCAAATCCTCCCTTTCAGCCCGTTTTAAAAAAGCTTTCGGCCTTTCGGTAATAGAGTTCTATAACCAAGTGCGGGTGCAAAAGGCCAAAGATCTGTTGGCCTGCGGCCGCTCCATCACCGAGGTGAGCGAACTGCTGAACTTCTCTAGCGTATACGCCTTTAGCCGTTTTATGAAAACCCACACGGGCAGCCCGCCCTCCGCCTTTTTGCGCCAGCCAGCCCAGTAAGCCCAAACCACTGCGCCTTCGTTTTTTGGCCCACAGCTTAGCTTTGCTGCTTTTTGCCATTGGTGTAAAAAGCAGCAATTTTTTAAAGCCCACACAGCAAGATTTTGCATAGCCCCGCGGCGGGGCCGCGGCTATAATGATCGGTATACCGCGGGCGTCCGGCGGCCGGCAGGCGATACCACGCAAAGGGCAATCCCCTCCGGCTTTTTGCCGCCCGCTCTATGGCCATAAATTATATATATAAATGAAAAGGAGACATACCGATGCAGGCAACGCATGAAAACAAGGGCGCCCAGTGGGCCCACTATGAAACCTTTTCTGAGGGGATGCGCTGGCCCGAGGGCCAAGCCTTGCCCTCCTTCTCGCAGCCGGAGGAGCCGCTGCGGGGCGTTTCGCTGCTCCCCTTATCCGACGACGCCCGCTTAACGCTGGCCGCCTTACAGGGGCTTGTCAACCGCAAAAAGACCCGGCTGTATCTTTACGGCGACCACGCCCTGCAAGAGGGGCTGGAAACCTGGCCCCAACGCCTGGGCCTGCGCGTGGAGGAAGAGCGGGATCTGTTCGCCCTCATCGGCCGGTTTGCCCCGGAGCTTGCGGGCGTTGTGCTTTACGACTGCCGTTTCAGCCCCCATTACCGCAACCTGGCGTGCACCGTGGCCGGCATACAAAACCTGCTGCCGGTGGAAAGCCGCCTGTTTGCCGCCTTTACCGCCAACGGCGTGAATTTGCCGGTGGCGTGCGATTTGCGCGGCCTTAGCTACCGCACGCCGGTGGATATTTACCGCTATTTGTACGATACTTATTGGAAGGACTGCACCCGCCGGGTGTTTGTCAGCCTGAGTCCCACCGGCCACTGCCACTTTACCCGCGACATGGCCGCCGCCGTGGGCGCGGCTGTGGTTTGGCTGGATCCCCGCATCGCGGAGGAGAAGCAGATGCTGGATCTGTTTTTGCAGGATCTCACTGCGGGGCAGAGCATCATTTTGGGCTGGTGGCCCGAGGAGCGCTCCGGCATCGGCGAGGGCACCCGCTACGGCGTGTCCACCATCCCGTCGGACTTTTATGAAAACAGCACCGTGCACGCCGCTATACCCCACGTGATGCACATCCCGGCCGTGCCCAAAAAGCCCCGGCTGGAAAATAAAATTTATTTGGCCCTTTTCTTCAGCGACGGCGACAATGTGCAGTATTGCCAGCACCGCATGAGCGAGCTTTGGGGCAATAAAGACAGGGGCACCGTGCCGCTGAACTGGACGGTGAGCCCCGGGCTGGCGGATATCGGCCCCGGCATCCTCAACTATTTTTACGACACCGCCACCCAGAACGACTGCTTTGCCTCCGGCCCCTCCGGCTTGGGCTACGCCCTGATTTACGACGAGCACAACAAGGTGCTGTTTTTGCAGGACGAATCCCTCTGCGAGGCTTACACCGCCTTTTCCAACCGTTACCTCACCAAAGACGGCATCCGCTCGGTTACCGTGTGGGATCAGCTGCGCGAGATGCACTACCGCGCCTATGAAAAGAACTGCCGCGCCCTATATGGCCTGACATTGGAGGATTGGTTTCAGGATCCCGCCCCCTTACAGCTGCACGTAGAAAACCAGCGCCTGGCCTTTATGCCCAACTACCCGGCCTACGCTGCGGATACCGACGATATTTACAACAGCCTGTGCGACGTGATCCGCGATTTTGACGGCAGCAAGCCTCTGTTTTTGGCGGCCCAGGGGGTTACCTGGTCGCTTACCTCGGCCAACATCAAGGGCCTAAAGGAGCGCTTCGACGCGCTGCAGCCCGGCAAAATTGAAGTGCTGCGGGCCGATCACTTCTTCTCGCTGCTCAACGAGGCCAAGGGCTTGCCCTTTAACCTGGCCCTTTCGCCCGATTTAAAGGTAACGGTAAACGATGAAGCCTGCCCCTGCTGCGTGGTGGACGGCAGCCCCTACGGCGAGCATCAATGGACGGCCCAGCAGCCCGGCGGCAAATGCTTTACCTTTGATTTGGGTGGCGAATACACCCTGAGCCGCTATGTGGTAAAACACGCTGGGGTGAACAGCGTAGACGCCGGCTACAACAACCGGGATTTCTCGTTGCAGTTGAGCGCCGACGGCGAGCACTGGCAAACGGTGGATCAGCGCACCGGCAACTGCGACGATTTAACCGACGTGGACTTTACCCCGGTGCGCGCCCGCTACGCCCGGCTGGACGTTACCGCCGGCGGCTGCGACGGCCTGGTGCGCGTGGCCGACTTTGAGTTGTACGGCAGCTGCTAGGGCTGCTAGGGTTGTTAGAGCTGTTGGCTGTTAATTGTGAAAGACCTTAAGGCTTTTTGCCTGGAATGCCGCGCAATCAAAATTATTTATCTATCATATTTATCAGCAACGCATTTATCCATAAGTATCCATGATTGCACAGTCCGCAGATTTAACCAATCTGCGGACTGTGCGCCTTTATTCATTCGGTATGATAATGGTTGTTAGCGATTTTTTCTGCTCTTCGGTTGGGAGCTTCAGTTTACCACGATGCACCAGTTCTTTCATGCAATGCAAAATAAACCAGCCGTCGGCAAAGAAAATATACTGCAATTCGAATTTCTTCATTTTGTGCAGATGCTTGGGCGTTTCGTTTAGAACCGCTTTAACAAACGGTTTTTTCATAGCTTCCAACGCGGCCCAATGTTTTTCCTTTAGGCGGCCGCCCACTGCAAGCAGCTGATTTTTGATTTCAGAATTTTCTAGCCAAACGACTTGCACAACAGCTTTCGGCCGGCCTTTGTTCCCTTCCACATCCGTTGTTTTTAAGATGCCCGTTTCCGTCAGGAAGACGTAATCATCTTCGCTTACTGCTGATACTGCCGAATCTGAAGCCTGCAAATTCGATAATATGGATAAAATACGATTGGATTTCTCAATGTAACCATCCCTTACCCGTCCGGACGACCATTCGGAATCAATCTGCCACAAGGTATAATCTTTGTTTCGATTCCAAAAAGGCCCGCAAAAGCGCAGCATACTTTCAAAATACATAGGGCGTTTAACGTTCGGCGCCGCAACCGACGCATCGCAGAGATTATGCCCGCCGTCGGGACGTATGGTGGCGACCTCGTCAAAAGAAATGCTTTTATCCATCAAGCTTTCGCCGCTAAGCGCCGCAATGTAGGGAATCAGCGACCACAGGATAAAATTATCGTCCGCGCGTTCATCCTGCGGGCGGGTAACCGGCCGGCCGGTCTGACCGCAGACAATACGCCGGTCGTTCAAAATCCCGCTGCCTGTCAGCGCGTCAAACAACTCGTTTGCAAACAGCCCGGCGGCTTGCTTGTACATCTCGTCGTGCAGTTCAATCAATTCATCGCTTGGTTCGTCAAGCAAGATGTTGCAAAGATATTTGCCGCATTTTTCTTTTAAAAAACCATATTCGGCAAGATACTCCGCTTCGCTTTCTACATAAACCGGCGAAACGCCTAGCGCGTCCGCAATTTCGCCCACTGTTTTCGCTTCTTTCCAAACGCTATACACAATGTTTTGGGATAGCGCGCTGCGAAAGAAATTGCCGTTCGCTCCCTTTGTTCCGGGTGAACCGTTTGTTCCGCAAAGTTCAAACCGAATGGGATTGAATTTGAGTTCACTTGTTTGTCTCATGGTATCCATCCCTTTCTTTAAGTCTTTTTTGGCTTCAAACAGATGCCACTTGACTGTGCCGAGAGGAATCCCCAACTCGCCTGCGATTGTTTCTTGCTTTTTCTTTTCAAAATAATAGGCGATTACAATACGGCGTTGCAGTTTTGAAAGGTGCGCAATTTCACTGTGCAAGCGGTCAATCGTTTCTTTTTCAACAATGCTATCTTCGGTGTTATTGCCTGAGGGTAACAACTCGGCAAGGTTGTCAATCGGAACGCCCAATGCGGCTTTCGTTTTTCCCCGATAATAATTGGCGAGGGTGTTGTGCGCCACCGTCCACACGAATTTATCCGGAGCTTCCATATCTTCTCTGCAAAGAAGCGTGCGGAACGCTTTCAGCACAATTTCCTGCGTCAAATCCTCTGCATCCTGCAAATTGGCGCATCGTTTCAGGGCAAAACCGTATATGGGCTTTAAATATTCTGTTATCAATCTCTCGGCTTGTTCTCGTTTCATCTGTTTTATCTCCTTGAAAGCGCTTTCAGCCATATAGACACAGCGCAATCAGAAAGGTTGGAAATTTATTTGTTAAAATGAGCCAGCCTCCGGCAAAACCGGGAGCCTGTCGCCAAACGCAAACAGCCCCCTGTTCCGCTTTTCTTCCCATCCCTTGCACGTGTGCACAGGCGATGGGTTAAGCGGCGCAGGGGGCTTTGTTTCGCTCCGTTTGCTCCGTTTGATTCGTTTGCCTTATTTCCTTACCGGCGCTGCTGGTTCTTGTTCGATCCGCCCCGCCTTCTCCGCCTGCTCCAACGCTCCGAGGCTCCGAGGCGCGGCCCCGATACCCAAAAGAAAGGCCGGGGCCGAAGGGGCAAGGGCTTACCGTATCCGGCATACAAAGGCGCAAAAAGCGCATAAAACGCACCCGGCTCAAACGCTAAAACTCGTAATCCACCGTGGCGCTGCCCTGGCGCATCTGGTGCACCACCGGCTTTACCTGCTCCACATGGTAGGGGTGGCTTTGGTAGCGCTCCAAATCGGCCCGGCTGTCTACCGTAAGCTCCAGCACCACGTCGTAGGAGCGCTGCGAATGCAAAAAGTCAACGCCCACCTGAATCTCCCGAATAAAATCGATGCGCTCCTTCATCGAGAGGAACAGCTCCTTTATCCGGCGGCACTCCTCTTCGCCGGGGTTTTTCAGCTTTACAAATAAAACGTGTTTTACCATCTTCCCTGTCCTTTCCGCACCCCGGGGCCCGCGTGGAACCCGGTTGCCGCAATCAAAAATGAAAATTTTAATCTTTTGTGCCGGCTTTGCCGGTTTGATATTTTTCCTTTACATAGGCGGCAAAGCGCTTTACCTCTTCATAGGCCTCGTCGGTAATCCCCTCGGCACCGTTAAACAGGGCAAACTTAATATCCTCATCGCTTATCTCCCGCGCCCCTGCCCCCAGCAGATAATCCACCGTCACCCCGAAATAAGCGCCGATTTTCGACAGGGTTTCGGCTGAAAGGCCGTGCTTGCGGCCCATCTTTAAATCGGTTAAAGAGGCGCGGCTAACGCCGCAATCCCGGCACATCACGGTAATGTTTACGCCCTTGCCGCGGCACAGGGATTCTATCCTTTGGTATAATTCCGACATGTTCCACCGCCTTAGTGCGAATTTTCGTTTCTTTAATTTAAAACCGCGTATTTTCTATTGATTTTTAAATTTGGGGGGTAATATGATAAATTTAAAAGAATACATAGGTTGGCCCTGCCTAATGGAATCACTATATTACTCTATAGCGTAAAAGTCAAGGCCGGATTGTCCTTTATCCGCTTATCCACATATCCACAGGATAGGCGCCGCCCGTGTAAAAAGGAGGGATGCTGTTTGCACCTTGGCAAAGGTGGGGCTGAATGCAAAAGCGCTCTCTGATTCTTAATTTTGTTCCGAAAATGCCCTCGTCCGCATAACGGCGCACAGGGTTGTGGTGTGTTTGGTATATTCGAAAAAAAGTTTCTGTTGCACCTCCAAGCCGTTAAGCTGGTCTTTGTTATCGGGGAAACGCGACCAGTAAGCGGCGATATTTATAGCAAAACTCTCCGTGTGTTCTGTTACGTCCTTATTCTACCTTGTAGCGCTTTGAATGACAAAACAGGCGGGTGATCTCAAAGTAGAGATCGTCCGCCTGTTTTTAACTTTTTTCTTTTTACCAAGACGCCAATAGCACAAGCGCGATTCCTAAAATACCGCCGCTTATCACCTCTATTGGGGTATGGCCGATAAACTCTTTTAGCTTTTTTACCTGTGGGCCGTCGCTGTTTTCGTCAATGCCAAACAAACCCATCAGTTGGTTCAAGGTCTTGGCTTGTTCGCCGGCCGCCCGGCGCACCCCCATGGCGTCGTACATCACAATCAGGCCCAGTACCAGTACAATGGCGAATTCCACAGAGGAAAAACCATAACGCAAAAATACCGCCGTCGCCACACCACATACCAGCGCGGAATGGGAGCTGGGCATTCCACCTGCACCAAGCAGGCGTTCCGGCACAAACTTACGTGTGGTGGCCAAGGTAAGCAACACTTTAAGAATTTGCGCCACCATCCAGCACAGCAGGCCCATATTGATAAAATAGTTACTGGTCAACATTCGCAGCCACTGCATGGTTACACCTCAATCGAATTGTTTTCCTGTTCCAAAGCTTGTCCTTCCACAATGTAGGGTGAAAAACTTCCGCCTCTGGCAACATATAAGATGAAGCCAAAAGCGGATTTCTGTGTTGCCGCATCAACACAAGGCGCATATACAAAATTATACGATACCATTATAACACATTTCCGCTATTTTTAAAGATGGCCAGTACAAATCTTTTGCCGTTGGTTCGTCACGAACATTGCCGAAATTTTTATATAAAAGAGTTCAGGCCGCAAATCGCCGTATAGCAAACAAAATTTTACATACCATCATACCATCCTCGCTACATCGGCCAATTGATCCACACTGGCGTATAAGAAATCCTGATAAGGGCAGTAGCCCGCCTCTTGGTTGTAAAATGCCCGGTAGCGTTTACATCCCCCGCCGCATAGGCCCTTTACCCGGCAAGCGGCGCACAGCGGGCCGGGTGGCGGCGTTTGTTGCACAAAATCTGCCATTGCCCCGCTGCGTGCAATGGATTCTACATCCTGCGTTAGAATATTACCGCATCGATATTGATCCAACACATAAAAGTCGCAGGGATAAACGCCGCCGTCTGCCTCCACCACAAACTGCGGGGTGCAACGGCCCATCATACCGCACTGCTCCGGCGGGTGCCCTTGCAGCATGCGCACTAAATTGTCGAACTGCCGCACGCTGATATAGTAACCGGCCCGCAGGCTATTGTACCAAAGAACAAAAAACTGTTTCAAAAAGGCCGCATATAGCCGCGGCGTTAAATCGTAGGGGCCGGGGGTTCCGCCTTCCAACGGCTGTAGGCAAGGGATGAGCTGCACAAAGCCAATATTGTTTTTGCGGTATGCGGCAAAAACTTTTTGCGGATGCTGGGCCATTTGCTTGGTGATAACCGACAACACGTTATACGGCACACCGGCATGATCCAGCAACCGGATCGCCTGACGCACTCGGTTCCAGGTGCCTTTCCCTTGGGCATCCACCCGGCAAAAATCATGAATGGATGGTTCCGCATCCAAAGAAATCCCCACCAAAAAACGGTATTGTGAAAAAAGAGAGCACCAGTCCTCATCAATGAGCAGCCCGTTGGTCTGAATGGAATATTGCAGCTCATACCGCCCGTTTGCCCGTTGCGCAGCATATTCGGTAAAACGCCGGAAAAACTCCAGCCCAGCCAGGGTGGGTTCCCCGCCTTGAAAAGCAAACGAAACCGTGGCCGGCGGCTGTAGATAGTCAAACACCCGATCAATAAGCGCTTTGGCGGTTTCCTCCTGCATCACGCCGTAAGAGGGAACCTGACGGTTGTCGGCCACATCGGCGTAGAAGCAATATTTGCATCGCATATTGCATAGGGAAGAGGCCGGTTTTATTAATATAGAAAAATATTTCATCTTGCTTCATCTCCTGCGCCCCGCAACTTAGCTATACATGGGGTAACTTGGGCCTTTATTGACAATACCCGGCTTTTATGCTATATCTGAGGTACATGCAGCAATCCGGCGTTGATTTCACATCATGCCGGGATGATGTGAAAGGAGGATATTCTTTTGTCGCAACGGCAAAAGTTTCAAAGCCGGGCAAACCGGCGAGGCCAGCCTGCACGGCATGAGCGCCGGGGCAAAAGCGCTGCGCAACGATTTTTATTGCCGGCCGTTGTTTGCAGCCTTTGCTTCACCTTGTGGGGCTGCGCGCCGTCAGAGGAAGAGGCCGCTTCGCTTACAGGCGTTATTTGCACGATGGATGGCCGCCGGTTAACATTAGATACCAGTGCGCCGCAAGACTATTTGGGCTACCAAAGCCTGGATGTTGTGATAGAAAACAGCACTTTACTCAAGGACGCCAGCGGCAATCCCATCGCGCTGGAATGGATTACCCCTGGCGATCGGGTGCAGGTGTTGTTCTATGGCGAAATTGCCGGCGGTTGTTTAACCGCCAGCAGCCTACAGGTAATACAAGAGCAAACTTTGGCGCCACAGGAATAGAGGGAGCAACATGGAAAAGCCACATCAAAACAACAAGCAGAAAGCAACCGCCTTTTCACAAGCTGTGGCTACGCTGCGCGATTGGATAGAACGCAGCAGCCGTATTGTATTTTTTGGCGGGGCGGGTGTGTCTACCGAAAGCGGTATTCCCGATTTTCGCAGCGAAGACGGCCTATACCGCCAAACATACGATTACCCACCGGAAACCATTTTGAGCGATCAATTTTTTTATTCCCACACAGAAGAGTTTTACCGTTTTTACCGGGATAAAATGCTTTGCCCCAACACCCAGCCAAACGACGCTCACCAGCGCCTTGCATTGTTGGAGCGCCGCGGCAAGCTGCTTTCTGTTATTACGCAGAATATCGATGGGTTGCACCAAAAGGCCGGTAGCCGCAGGGTGCTGGAACTGCACGGTTCCATCTGGCGCAACCGTTGCCTGCGCTGCGGCAAGGAATATACGCTCGAGCACATCGCAGAAAGCGCCGGCGTGCCCCATTGCAGTTGCGGCGGTATCATTAAGCCCGAAGTGGTGCTATACGGCGAGCAGTTAGACAGCGGCGTGCTGCAACAGGCGGTGCAGGATCTGAAAAACGCGGATCTGGTAATTGTTGGGGGAACCTCCCTGTCGGTTTATCCTGCGGCGGGTCTTCTGGATTACTACCAAGGGCATTTGGCCCTTATCAACAAAAGCCCCACCTCCTATGACAGCCGGGCGGATTTGCTGCTGCCTTGGGGGATCGGCCGGGTATTGCGGGCCGCCGTGCCCGAATCTCTGACGGAATAATCGCCTAGTCGGTAAGCTGTTTATGATAGCTGCAAGGCCGGGCTGAGCCGGTACAGCAACAGGTTGCCCCGTTTGCCTGTTTGTTCCACAGCGCCCACATGGCGCAGCACATTGAGCGCCGTTTGCGCAAAAGAGAGGGAAACGGCGCCGCAGCGGGAAAAATCCCGCGAAGAAAACACCTCTGGCAAATCCGCTGGTATCAGGCGGCGGTAATCGTGCGGCCCGCCGATATATACCTCTTCCGCCACGCCTAAGGGGATGCGCTCATAGCGGGTGGATCCCTTTTTGCCGTCGGCGCTCCAGCCGTTTTTTAACCGGTATTCCTCCACCTCCAACAGCAAAACACGAAAATGCAAATTCGGCCTGCGCAACAGAGGCTTAATACAAACCAGCTCGCCGAACAGATCCATTGCCCTTCCCCTTTGCGGCGATCTGCGCCGGGGGCTGATTGCCCCGGTTTCCGGATCCACCCAGCACAGCCATTTTACTTGCGCCACAGGGTACACCACCGTCACATCCCATTCCTGCAAAAAATATTCCAGTTTCTTTTTCATGGCGGAAAAGCCTCTGCTTTGTATCTCTGTAATACAGCCGTTTTTTGCAATATCCGCCACATAGGGGCCGATACGCGCCTCGTAGCAAAGGCTATTGGGCTCCAAATAGCGCTTAAGCAGGGCATGCTGCGTTTTTTCGCCCAGCGTGCCTATTCCCCCCGGTGCATCCAGGCGTTCTTCCCGCAACCAGGAAAATAACAATTCGTCCATTTGCCCCTCCTTTCGGCACGCCGGTTGTTGGTTGTTTTGTTATCTTCCATTTTATTGTAGCACCACAGCGCTTGGCAACCAAGCCCTTTTTTTGTGCTTTTTGCCCCAAGACAATCCCTTTGTTGTAAACAACTCCAGATATCAGCGCGCATACGAAAAGGCCGATAAAAAGGCTTTAGAAAGGCAGAGTGCGTATGGAAACTATGCGTTTACGGGCAGAGCCGTTAAACAGCCGGCATGCAAAAGATATTTACCGCCTGGCCTCATTGGAGGCGGTTGCCCGTTATATGCGCTTTTCGCGTATAACCAATTTGGCCGAAGCCTGCCGGTTGATAGAAGAATACACCGCCCCGGGGTGCCATGCCTTTGCCCTTTACGAAAAAGAAGGCGGCCGCTTTGCCGGGCTATTTGCCCTTAAACCAGCAGAACAGAAAAAGGCATTGGGAATATCCGTCTTTTTTCATCCAGACTGCTGGGGCCGCGGCTATGCCCAAGAGGTAACCGGTTTTTTTATTTCTTATGCCCGGCAAAAATTGGCGGCACACGCCCTGTTGGCCTGGGTGGTAGAAGAAAACACCGCCTCCCGCAGGGTGCTGGAAAAGCTGGGTTTTGTTGTAATCCAAGCCTTACAGTTTGACGATTTGCCTTCGCATCTGCTGGTTTATCAGCTGTTTTTGGGCAATTGAAAGGTAGCCGGCATGCAACACGCAGCGTTTCGTTACATGCATTCCTCTTGCTGTGCGCAGGAAACCTGCAAAAACAACCGGCCGGCTCTTGTAAGTATCTTTATATCTAAGGCTTTTTGTATCGCTTATGCGGAACAATTGCCCTTGGGGCGAGCGTGTATTCTTACCGGCATATCAGGTGCCTTGGCCTATAGTGGTGTCCGTTTCTTTTTTCACAAAATCAGCGCCCGCCCGTCCAATCCTTTGCCGCTACTTTTGATACAAAACATAACCGCGCAAAAGGCCAGGCACTCCCGAAACAGGAGTGCCTGGCCTTTCAGCACTTTTTACATATGATGTGCACTCGCCCGGCTTTCACAACTTAACAACAGACGGCGCGTGAACATCAAACCATTAACGAATAGTTCGGCGCTTCTTTTGTGATTTGAATATCATGGGGATGGCTCTCTTTTAAGCCCGCGCCGGTAATCTTTACAAACTGGGCCTTTTCATGCAGCTGTGCGATGCTGCCGCAGCCGGTATAGCCCATACCGGCCCGCAGGCCGCCCATCATCTGATAAATCGTCTCCGACAGCGCGCCGCGATAAGGCACACGACCTTCAACGCCTTCGGGCACCAGCTTTTTGGCGTCGCTTTGGAAGTAACGATCCGAGCTGCCCTTGCCCATGGCGCCCAAGCTACCCATGCCGCGATACACCTTAAACTGACGGCCCTGATAAATCTCGGTATCCCCGGGGGACTCTTCGCATCCCGCAATCAGTGAGCCTACCATAACTACATTGGCTCCAGCGGCCAATGCTTTAACGATATCACCCGAATATTTAATGCCGCCGTCGGCAATCACCGGAATGCCATATTGCTGCGCCGCACAGGCAGCATCATAAACGGCGGTAATTTGAGGTACGCCTATGCCGGCCACTACCCGCGTGGTGCAGATCGAACCCGGGCCGATGCCCACCTTAACGCAATCTGCGCCTGCTTCGATTAAAGCGCGTGCCCCGTCCGCTGTGGCAATGTTACCGGCAATCAGCTGCACTTGCGGATAGCGGGCCTTCACACGGCGCACAGCCTCCAGCACGCCGCTGTTGTGCCCATGGGCGCTGTCCAGCGTCAGCACATCTACCTGGGCTTTTATCAGTTCGGCCACCCGCTCCAGCACATCGCCAGTGGCGCCGATAGCAGCACCGCACAGCAAACGACCGTTTACATCCCTGGCAGAATTGGGGTACTGCACCGCCTTTTCAATATCCTTAATGGTAATGAGGCCTTTTAAATAGCCTTTTTCGTCCACAATGGGTAGCTTTTCAATTTTATGCTGGCGCAAAATCTCTTGAGCCTGCTCCAACGTAGTGCCCACCGGAGCGGTAATCAACGGCTCTTTGGTCATTACGTTTTCAATACGCTGAGAATAATCCGCTTCGGTCATAAAGCGCAGATCCCGGTTGGTGATAATACCCACCAGCTTGCCGTCGCGGCAGATGGGAACACCCGAAATCTTATACTTGGCCATCAACTGGTTAGCGTCATACACATAATGATCCGGAGACAGGAAGAAAGGATTGACGATAACGCCGTTCTCTGAACGTTTGACGCGATCCACTTGATCGGCCTGCTGTTCAATAGACATATTTTTATGAATGATACCCACGCCGCCCTCTCGGGCCATGGCGATGGCCATCCGCGCCTCGGTAACCGTATCCATAGCGGCGGTCATCAAGGGGGTGTTTAGGCGAATTGTTTTGGTAAGGTTTGTGCTAACATCCACTTCCTTGGGCAATACGTTGGATTCCCCTGGAATCAGCAACACATCGTCAAAAGTAAGGCCCTCTTTCACAAACTTTTCTTGAAAATTAGTGTTGAGCATGATTTCTGCCTCCTGTCTTTTTCATCCTTAGCTTACGGCATCGTACAGGTCCCCATGCAAGCTGTTTTTCCGATCGTATAACAAAAAGTGAATAGCCGCAAACTCGCTACCCACTTGATGATATTGATTTATTTTACCACCGGGCTTTGCTATTTTCAATAGGAAAGCCCGGTTTGCTGCCTTACAAAATACGCCCTTTCTGCGCGATATTTTGTCGGATTTGCAGGTTTTGTCTTCGCACAATGTACAGTCTGTCTTTATATCTACCACTGAAACCGGCAACCGGTTTGCAGCAAACGATTTCGCAGCAGGGTGCGCATATGCTCCAACGCCTCTATATCCGCTGCCTTCTTTGGTAACCCAACCGCCAGGTTGCACTGTTCGCCGGGATCTTGTTCCATGTCGTAAAGGAATTCGTGCACACTTTCATCCTGCCGGTAACGGCAATATTTGTAGCGGCTGTTGCGCAGCATAAAACCATAGCTGTTATAAAAACGTTTTTCTCGGGTATGCCCTTCGTTCCAATCGAGGCGCTCGCTCAGCGCCGATAAACCGCCGGGGTCTTTTTGACCCTGTAGGTAAGGAATTAAGCTTTTGCCGTCCATTCCCTCCGGCGCCTTTATACCGCATAGCGCCAGCAAAGTGGGCGGCAAATCAATAAGCTCCACCGGCGGCGCAAACCGCCCCGGTTTAAGCGAAGCATCCTTCACAAACAGCGGAACCCGGGCAATCCCGTCATAAAAGGCGTTTGTACTTTTCCAAAACATGCCGTGCTCTCCGGCCATATCGCCGTGATCCGACGCAAACACAATAACCGTATTTTCCCATTTTCCAGTTTCCTTCAGCGCTTGCAGCACACGGCCCAGCATATCGTCAACATACAACACGCTTGCGTAATACACCCGCAAAAACTCCCGCATAAAGTCTTTGCCCGTTTCCCGCGGCAGCAAGCGGGACCAATCTTGCGCAAAGTACGGGTCGCAATCCGCCGCTTCATCCCAGCACAGCCCGGCGGGATCAACGCGCTCATAATAAGGGGAGGGAATTACATTGGGATCATGCGGCGCATTTAGCGAGCAGGTAAGGGCAAAGGGAGCGTCCCCCACCTGTTGCAAAAAGGATACACAGCGTTCGGCCACACGGTAATCGAAGGTATCCTCCACCGGCAAAAGCAGCCTGCCTGTTTTCTCGTTGAAAGTAGCCGAGCCGCTTTGCGGATGCGCGCGCATATACCGCCCCACTGTTTGGCGCAGCGAGGGCTCTATTTCTACCGGAAGCTTCCAGCCATACCAATCCAGCCATTGCTCCGGGGGCAACTGCGCAACGGCGGCAAAACACGGCTGCATCTCCTGCTCATACTCCTGATGCTCGCGATAGCGTTGCGGATAATACGCCAGCTCTTCACCAGAAAGATGCCACTTACCGTAATGGGCCGTCTTAAAGCCGTTGCGCCATAAGACCTTATCCGTCGTTTCATCTTGGTTTTCTATCCCCTGTTCCGTCTCCGGGCCGCCCAACACAGGGTAATCGCGGCGCATAACATTGCTCACAATGCCATGATTGTGGGGATATTGCCCTGTTATCATACTGGCCCGGCTGGGTGTACATAAGGGGGTGGAGCAATAAGCGGCGTCGAACACCACCGACTGCTGCGCCAAGCGGCTGATGTGCTTTGTATGTACCGGCCCGCCGTATACGTCCAGTACAGAGGCGTTAAGCTGATCGCACTGCAAAAATAAAATATTTTTCATCCCGCTTCTCTCCTATCCAAAAGCCAAACCGCACCGCCACACTGGCGGCTGTTAGCCGAGAGGGGCACCCCACCCCGTCAACGCTTTTATATGGCGGCACAGCACGCTGCACACGCGAAGATAGCCTTGTTTTGAAGGGTGCACAAAATCTTGCAGCAGCTGGGGAGCATTGGCGGCGTTGATGCCGGTTTCCACCCGCATATCTACCACCGGTACGCACAGCCGGCGGCATACTTCCCGCAAGGCACCGTCGTAATCCCGCATGGTTAGGCCGCGCTTGTTGGGCGTTACCCAAGCCTCCCCTATCCGGGTGCTGCCGTCGGGCGCCTGGTAACGGTACAGCGGCAATGCGCACAGCAAAACGCCCAAAGGGCTTGCCTGCTGTAAAATACGCACACATTCCTCCACTGCACCATAGAAGGTGTGCAAGTTGCGATCGCCGGGCACGCCCAGCGGGGCGCCCCAGTACCAGTCGTTTGTGCCCCGCCACAGCAAGGTGACATCCGCGTCGGAATGCAACACTTTTTTATCCGCCAAAGCGTCTATCAAACAATCCGGCGTACCCTGCGTGATAGCGCTGGCTCCCACCGAATGGTTGTAAACCGTGCCGATTTTTAGCTGCTGGCTCAGCATGGCCTCATACCCGCCTTCGCCATAATCCCGTGTGGAGATGCTATCGCCGTATATGGCCAAAGTGCGCGCCGTTTTCTTGCATTCTTCGTTCACAGTGCCGCCTCCTCTTACATGGTGCGGCCCACCGCTTGGGCCACCCTGCGAACCTGCTCAAACAGCTCGCCATAAGCCTGCGGGGTGAGCTGCTGGGCGGCATCGGAAAGGGCGCATTTGGGGTTGGGGTGCACCTCAATAATCAACCCATCCGCCCCGGCAGCGGCAGCCGCCAGCGACAAAGGCAAAATGTAGGCGCTTTTGCCCGCCGCATGGGACGGATCCACAATCACCGGCAGGCAACTGCGTTCTTTGATCACCGGCACGGCTGAAATATCCAACGTATTGCGGGTGGAGGTTTCAAAAGTGCGAATGCCCCGTTCGCACAACACCACATTGTAATTACCTTCACTCATAATATATTCGGCGGCGTCCAGCCATTCCTCCACTGTGGAAGCAATGCCCCGTTTCAGCAACACCGGTACTCCGCTGCGCCCCACCGCCCGTAACAGGCGAAAGTTTTGCATGTTGCGCGCGCCAATTTGGAACATGTCGCAATATTTCGCGGCGGTATCCAGCTGGTTTTCTGAAATGACCTCGCTTACCACCTTGAGCCCTTCGGCGTCGGCAGCCCGGCGCAGCAGGCGGTAACCCTCGTCCTCCATCCCCTGAAAGGCATAAGGCGAGGTTCTAGGCTTATACGCGCCGCCACGTAAAAAGGCAGCCCCCGCCTGCCGAACACCGCGGGCGGCGGCAAAAACCTGTTCTTCACTTTCCACAGCGCAAGGGCCCGCCATCATGGCGAGCTTTTGCCCGCCGATCACCTGATCACCCACTTGCACCGTGCGCCCCTGGGGGCAAATTTCGCGGCTGGCCAGCTTGTAACTGTGCATAATGGGAACGCATTTATCCACGCCCTCCATCAACTCTAAATTAACCCCCGAAAGCTTGGCCTTGTCGCCGATTACCCCAATGATGGTGGCGGTGGAACCATTGGAAATATGCACGCCCAGCCCGTGCTCTTTTAACACATCCGATACCTGCTGCACCGCCTTCTCGCCGGCGCCGTGTTTCATGACGATAATCATATACTTTTCTTTTACCCTTCCTTATCTTGTTGTGCCTGTTTGCCCTTTGCACCCTGGCCGCCGCGCAGCGGACCGCCCGGGCGCAACAGCCAATTTTGAGCGGCCTCCAACACGCGCAGATCATTATCGTAACGGAACAACTGCACAGCATCGGAGTAGCTTGCCCAAATATAGTGATCGATTTCCGTGCGCTGTATGGTTACCCGCGCGCCTTCGCTGCGCGCGGCAAAAAACACCACCTGCTTTTTGATTTTGCCAAAGGGACGGTATTCGCAGGTTTCACGAAATCCGTCCAACACGGTAATGTGCAGCCCGGTTTCCTCCAGCACCTCTCGCACAGCTGTTTGCTGTTCGCTCTCCCCTTGCTCCACATGACCCTTTGGAAAACCCCAATGCCTGCCATTGCGGTTTTTCACCAACAGATACAAAAGGCCTCTGCCGGTTTTGCGAAACACCACTGCGCCGCAGGATTTTTCATAAAGGCACAGCAGCTTTGGCGGCGGGTTGCGCCGGGGAAAGTAGTAAGAAAACAGCCGCCGCAGTGCCGGTTCATAATGAACCGAGCCCACCGCAGCCACAATGCAGCGTTCATTGGGCCGCCCTTTATCGGCAATTGCGATAACGGTGCCCTCAAAATATTTGCCCGGCGGTTTGTCGCACAGCACATACGCGCCGGCCCGTCCTCCCGGGCGCGGTTTGCCGTCTGCGCCAATAGCGCTGCGGATAAAACCCTTATACAAGCCGATCCCCTGTCCTTGCGGCATATAGGGACGCACCGGCCGGGTAATGGTAACTTCTACATGTTTTCCAAGCATCTTGACGCACCCACCTCCTTCTTCGTCTATTCTACCGTTAATGTAGGTTTAATTCAAGAATAAATATGCTTGACAGATATTTGACCAAAGGATAACATGTTAAAAAGGACACTGCTTTTACCGGCAAAGGATCACCGTGCAATCGGTGCACTTACAAACTGTTAAACCGGTAAAAATACTATGTTATTGTTAGGCGGGAGGAGCTATATGATACCCGAAATATCCGTTGCTTCTATTGTAACGATATCCATTTCTGTGTTTATCGCCATATTGGCCCCCATTGTTCTGATGGTTGTGCTCTATATGCGAACGCACGTTAAAATGATCAATTTCTTTTTGGGCGCGGCGGTATGCGTGCTGTTTACAGGATTGTTTTCCGGCGGGATCAACCATTACCTGTTAGAGCAAAATCAGCAAACCGCAGCCTTTATCCAATCTGTGCCGGCTGTAGCGGCGCTGTACAGCTGCCTTAGCGCCGGGATCATACAAGAATCTGGGCGGATGGCGGCCTTTTCGCTGAGCCAAAAGCAAGATCTCAGCCTTGGCGCTGCCGCCGCTTTTGGCCTTGGCTATATTACAATAGACTCTATGTTTTTTTCCAGCTCGGGTATCATCGCCAACTTGAGCGTGGCCGTTACCCTAAAAACCCAAGGAGCGCAATCTATGATAGACGCGCTGCCCAAATCGGAACAAGATGCTTTTTCCCAATCCCTGTTAGAGCTGGTTAACACTCCGGCGCTTAGTTTTCTTAGCATGGGCGTAGAGCGGCTAACCGCTATGGCGCTGCAGGTTTCCTTATCGATTTTGATTTGGATGGTGGCGCTTAAATTAATCCGCCTGTATTTCTTCCCGATCTCCATAGCGCTGCATGCATTATATTTGTTGCCCAGCATACTCTACGGCCAAGGCGTGCTCACCAATGTATGGCTGGTTCAGGGCATTGTTGTGTTTTACACTGCCGCTTTGTGCTGCTTGGTTTACTTTCTTTATCAAAAGAACAAACACAAGCCCATGCAGCTACATGATCGTTTACCCGTCCGTCATTTATAACCCTGCAATATTTCATAAGCGATGGGCCTTTAACCTGTACACTCGCTACCCTCCCCATGTGCCGGATGATTGCCGCACATGGGGTTTTGCATTTGGCGACGCAAGAAAACGAACCGAAAATAAAAATATTCTCAAACACGAAAAAAGTTCTTGCATTTTTGCCTTTTACATGATATACTATATAGGCACTTAAAAATTAGATATCGCGGGGTGGAGCAATTCGGTAGCTCGTTGGGCTCATAACCCAAAGGTTGAAGGTTCAAGTCCTTTCCCCGCAACCAAAATTAAAAGCTACATTTCAGTTCTTTGAAATGTAGCTTTTGTTCTTTTTAGCAAACAGAACCACCAGCTCTGCTGGTGAGGAAAAAAGCTTTAGCATCAAGCAGCGAGCGACGCGAGAAAAGAACAGCAACTTTACAATTGTCAAAAAGTTGATCCCGAAAAAGCAACGCCCGTTTACGGGCGGTAGGGCAAGTAATGCAAGCGCAATAAATTTCAGTGCCTCTTGAGAGGTCTGCCGGTATGAGACCCTTCTAGAGCTTACACACGCCCCTGGCTGAGCCGGGGGCATGACTTTGATCTGACATAGTAAGATTAAGACGAAAAGGTGATTATTAAATGCCGAGGCGAAAAGCAAAAGAAATTGTGGTTCAAGTAAATCCTTTTTTGGAATTAATTAACAGCATTCTTTTAACGAGTAAATACAACGAAATCACAAAGCCTTTGGTTGGATATGGCCTCATGACAGAAGAATCAAATGAATATACTGAAGCTATAAAAAAGTTTTTTGGAAAGTATCAGAATCATAAAATTTATAAATTTATAGAAAATATGATCCCGAATGGTTTTACTTTTTCGCGTCCTGTAGAAATAGCATTATCGTTAAGCGGCAGCAAAGACTTTACTCTTCAATATCCTTTATCGTCGTTATGTATTAAATATAGTGGCGGTATTTCTAAAATAAACGAATTATTGGCTTTATTAAAGGACTTTGCTAAGCAAAGCAATTATTTTAATTTCTATCATGAAAATTTGAAATTTTATGATAGTCTATTTACAAAAGCGAGCAAACTCGTCAAACACCCCCCTTTTGTCACGTTATTGGAAAATGAGTACGGAAAGGAGCAAGCCTCTTATAATTTGGTGCTCTCTTCTCTTATGGTTGGTAATTTTGGCATTTGTTTTGCTAATCATGATACAAAACAATCTGATTTATTTGCCGTTTTAGCAACAGATAATTTCAGCCTTTCGCCCGAGATACTGCTGCATGAGTATTCTCACCCGTTCATAAATCCTTTGACGACCAAATATTCAGATCTTGTAAAAAAATATCAAAGCACTCATGAGAAATTAACCGCATCTAAATTGCCGGATTATCGTTCTGGTTACGGAGATTGGGAAGAATGTGTCAACGAACATCTTGTCAGAGCAATGGTGATCCATTTGCTGCAAAAATGTGAACTATATGAAGCAGCGAATCAATTATTACAAAATGATTTGCACTCTGGATATCGCTATATCCCGCTTATTCTTGAAAAGTATAATTTTTATGATAATCATCGTTATCTATATAAGGATTTAGAGAGCTATTACCCGGAATTGTTAGAAGTTTTTGCGTGCGATTTCGCAATAGAATAAGTTTTTGAATTATCTTGTTTGAGATTATCGATGTCATCGAAAGCGACCACCCCTTCTAATGAACGTGACCGATACAAAATCGGTCACATTTTTAATATTCATGCGCCCTTGTGAGTTCTTTATTCCCCAAGCGCCCAAACACGGTTTTCGTGTTTGGGCGCTTTTTCTTTTGCTCAGTCCAATTGCTCCTTTGTCCCCATCGGGGCAGAATAATCGATTCTTAGTATATAGATTTTTAGGCTTCTTTTATATAAAAAGAGAATAAACAAGCGCAACGATAAGCGAGCTCTGATGTATTAGGTATAATGTACAAAAATATATGAAACAAAAAAAACATTGAGCAAATTTAATATATCAAAATAAATCTTTATCCAGTATACTATAGCCTATACTGAACAAACAAAAACATGTAGTTTTATATCAAAAAAATTGATAATTTTGTAAAGCTGTGCAACAGTACATCTTATTATTCGGCCGCTCAGGAGGTGCTCTTGTGAAGATTCAGCAATTTATCCGTCATCTATACGGAAAACGCGTTTCTATCAACACCGCGGGGCTTTTCGCGCTGGCAGTTATTCTTGCCATTACACAATTTCTCAGCGCGTGGTATCTGGGGCAGATTATTGATTCCATTTCATTGGGGCTATCTTCCGTTATTTCTAATACCATTATTATTGCGGTTGCCGTACTCGTCAATTTTATCGCCGATTTTCTGTTGTTTGCGCTTATGCAGAATATGTCTATCAAGCTAACCAATCTGCTGCAAAAAAAGTTATCTGAAAAGCTGTGCAAAACGGAGTACAAAGCGTTATCCGATATCAGCGATGGGGAACTTATGACTACCGTCACCGATAACGCCGAGGGAATTACACAGTGGTTTAGCGTCATTGTAGCCCTGGGGCAAATTCCCATCAAAATTGTTATCGTCTTTATCGCCATCATTCAAATTCATTGGGTTTTGTTTTTGATCTGCCTGGTTCTCTTCCCTTTAACCCTGCTGCCTTCTTTGTTCCTATCTAAAAAGATGTACGATTTCAATATAGAGGAACAAAAAGCAGTGGGAAACAACATCAATTTTATCAAAGAAACTTTGGGCTTTCTGATCGTTCTCAAATCCTATTGCTTAGAGAAAATTTTTATCCGAAAAAACCGCGCGCACCTGGATGAACTGGAGTCTGCCAGGCTGAAAAAAGCCAAGCGGGATCGATTGATACAGTCCTTTGGCCGGTGTATCGGCTATATCGCCAATCCTGTTTTATTTACCGTTGCAGGATATCTGATTTTGCAGGGCAATATGACCGTGGGCCAGATCATCTCGGTGATGTTCTTTATCGATATCGCCGGGGAAGGCATCAACCTGGTTACCGGCATTGGGAATCAGTATCAGGCTGTCAAGTCCTGTATTTCTCGAATTAAAACCCTGTTGGATCTCCCCGACGAGCGCACCACCGGGGAGGCATTGGCTCCGGTGGAGGAACAGCCTGTTTTCGATATTCAGGAAGTTTCTTTTTCTTATCAAGAGAGCAAGATTTTGCAAGGCATCTCCCTTCCTATTATGAAAGGGGATAAAGTGGCCATACTGGGAAAAAGCGGCAGCGGAAAAACCACCTTATTTAAGCTGCTCAACGGCTTGTATACCCCCGATGAGGGCAGAATTTTGTTTAAAGGGCAAGATATTGCTCAACTGTCGATAGACGACCTGAGAAAGAATTTGTCCGTGGTGCCGCAGGAATCCTTTGTATTTTCCGATACCATCTACCACAACATCGCCATCGCAAAACCCGGCGCTTCCAAAGAAGAAGTGATCCGCGCCTGCCGGCTGGCGCGGATCCATGAATTTATTGAAACATTGGACGATGGATATGACACCGTGCTTAATAACGTGATTGTATCTTTGTCTAACGGGCAGATGCAGCGCATCAATTTGGCCCGGGCCTTTTTACGGGATGGGGATGTGTGGCTGTTTGACGAACCCACCTCCGCCTTAGATGTAAAAAGCCGAGACGCCATCATCGATTACATGGTAAACCAAACCGGGAACAAAACAGTTATCTGTATCATCCATGAACCGGAACTCATCTCCCGCTTTACCTTGCAAGCCGTCGTCTGCGACGGAAAAATAGCCAGCGTAAAAAGACGCTGTGACGGAGGTGAAAACGATGATTAAGCAGTTGTTTGGGTACATACGAAAAAGGCCCCTGTTATGGATCATCGGGCTGGTAGTGCCCGCATTGGCGTCTTTTGCTGTGAATTTCGGATTCTCACTCAGCCTGAATTATTACACCGCGGAGCTCACCCGCGAGGACGCTGCTTTTCGCAACGTCTTGATTATTATGGCTGTTACCGCTGTGGCGTTGGTCACAGCGGTGATAATAGAAGACGTGGCCCGGTACCTCTTTGGCGTTTTCATCGTGAAAACCCAAAACGAAGTGAAGCACGATCTTTACAAAAGCGTGGTAAACACCAAATATTCTAGGCTTGACAACGCCGACCGCGGGGAATTCTACACCAACTACAACAAGGATTCTGAAATGATGGTTCGCATCATCTCAGAAGATCTATTTGCCATACTGTTTCCCCTTGTTCACGCTGTGGGCTATTTCATCGCGCTGTTTGCTGTTAATCTTTTGATCGGGGCGCTGGTATCGGGGCTAACCATAGCGATTATTCTTTTAAATTGGATATTTGTCAACAAATTTCAGCAGCTGGAAAAATCAGCCCTCGCCGCGCGCGAAGATTTTGTTAGAATGACCGACACCGCAATCCGCGGGAAAATAACCCTTCGGCAGCTTCAAATTGGCGATACTGTTGCAGGAGATCTTGCCCAAAAGGCCGACGGCGTCTATTCTGTTGGAAAAAGGAGCATCCGCCTGAATCTATACAAAAAAGCAACTCTAGAACTGTTGGCAACGGTATGCACCTCCCTCATTACGCCCATCGCCTGTATCTTGGCGGCGGCCAACATCATAGAGCTGGCGTCTATTGTTATGATCGCACAGATTTGCCGGTTTATTATCATGCAAACAAACGGCCTGGGCACGGCGGTGCAACAACTGGGAATCCATATGGTGTCTTACCGCCGCCTACAGAATGTTTTTCAGCTGCCCAACGAATATGAGCAGGATGTTGAAAAACAGCATACCATCTCGGTTGATACAGAAAAGCCAGCGATTATCCTGCGTGATTTTGGCGTTTCTTATCAAGAGAATCAAGTGCTTAACCATGTAAACGCAGAAATAAAGGCCGGGGAGATCACGGCGCTGATCGGCCCCAGCGGCAGCGGCAAAACCAGTATGATTAAGGCGCTGATGGGCCTGATTGATTATACCGGAGAAATTCAAATCTATGAAACCAACGCCCAAGAATGCCCTTTGGCGGATTTGAGGAATCATATCGCCTATTCTCCCGAACACGGCCAATTATTTGAAGAAAGTTCTATAATGGATAATTTGTTATATGCTGCCCCCAATAAAACCAAGACGGATATTGAAAAAGTGCTCCGCGCGCTATCCTTGGGGGATCTGGATATTGAGCGAAAACCCAATACATTATCCGGCGGCCAACGCCTGCGGGTGGCACTGGCCCGAGCCTTGCTGAAGGATTCTGAAATTATCATTCTAGATGAACCCACCTCTGCTTTAGACAGCGAATCAGAGTTTATGGTTTTACAGCTGATGGAGGTTCTAAAGCAGCGTGGAAAAGCTGTTATTCTGATATCACACCGCAAATCCACAATAAAAAAGGCGGATCAATTTTTGTTGATATCAGACCAGCGGTTATATCAATACAACGCATTTGAGGACGCAATGGAAATTTATGAAAAGCTATTCGGCAGTGAGAGCCGCGAGGTAAATAAGCCCATGGTAAGCCAGCCATAACGTGCGCGAATGTGCTTTACAGCCAAAGGCGGTATTTATAGTGGACGTACATAGCAGGAATCTCTCATCTGTATGATATAAATAAAATTTTTATATTTATTTTTTCTAATTTAGATTGGTCTTTTAACTTATATAATAGCAACCATCTTCTATTGTTTTAGGGGGCGATCTCATGCTACAGTCTGGCGTATACATCAGCACTGACTTTGAAATGGTGGTTACAAACCCATACATTATCACGTACCGCAGGAACCGGCAAAGGGATATGCTGGAATCCCAACTATACCAAAAGCAAGGGCAAGCATACCGCTGCATCGGCATCTGTCAATCCAGCCCTGCGTCAGCGCAGCAGCACGCGCTGCCGGCGTGTTGGAAAACCGCTTTTATTTACCACGGCCAGCTGGTTGCCAAACGCCAGCAATTAAACCCCAACCAGCCGCCTGTTTATGATAATTTTGAAGAGGAAGAGCTAAAGCAAGGTATGGGATTGCCCTTTACCTATTATGAAAGCGGCGGCCAAATTACCGTAACATTTCAAGACGGCGCCGCATATCCCGCCGTGTTGGACGAATCTTTTACCGACGAATCGCTTCGTCCGCAACCGCCGGCTGTTTCTTCCGGCAACATCGGCGAATGCCTGCGGTTGTGGAACATGGGGATTCAAGAAGAATACTTTGACATAGACGGCCAGTCCACCTTCACCGGCGTTATCATCAATACCAACAAGCACATGTTTATCTTTGAGCTATACCCAGGTTCTATTTATTGCCGGGCGGCCCGGTTTGTGGCCACCAACAAAGGTATTGTGTTCAACCAGAACTTCCGCCAGGGATACGAAGCTTTTATGATAGAAGACAACACGCAGGCCGCGCTGCCGCTGCAATATGATGAATCCCTGTTTTCCAGCGATTCCTGCGTGTGGAACAGCCTGAGCGTTTATTGGTCGCTGGATTCCTACAGCGATAGCGACATTACGCTGCACGGTTGCCAAGGGGAAATATATCACTTTAAAAAGCCGCAACGGTAATTTTCAGCAAGAGGAGGAAGCACCATGAAACAGATTGAGAATATCACAACAGCTATTGAACACAGCCGCCTGCTGCGCGAAAAATTTTTAAGCGATCCCTATCGCCCCGGTTATCATTTCGTCATACCCGAGGATATCGGCGTCCCCGGCGATCCCAACGGCGCGTTTTACGCCAACGGCCGGTACCATTTGATGTACCTTTACGCTTGCCGGTCCGACGGCTTTCGCTGGGGCCATATGTCCAGCACTGATCTCATCCATTGGCGGCGGCATCCCGACGCCCTCATTCCCGACGAGCTGGACGGCGGCATATTCAGCGGCGGGGCTTTTGTGGATGACGACGGCACCGTTTACCTGAGTTACTGGGGGCTCCCCGTGGAGGGGAAAGCCGGCAGCTGCGGCGGCCTTCGCATTGCCAAAAGCAGCGATGTCAAAAATCACTATGAAAAATGGGAAAAGTTTTCAGATTACGCCGTTGCCTGCACCCACTCGGGGTACACCAAGGGCGTGGATGAAACCGGCAAGCCCTTCCTGCGCGGCTGCTCCGATCCCAGCAATATCTGGAAAAAAGACGGTTGGTATTACATGCAAGCCGGCCAGCTGACCGTTCTCAATGAATTCCGCGATAAAATCGGCCAGCCCGACGCGCCCGTAGATATGCTGGGGGACTGGGTGGAGCTATACCGCTCCCGCAATCTATTGGATTGGGAATTTGTGCACCGCTTTTATCAGCGCGATCGTTCCAACCGGTGGACCGATGAAACAGAAGACGACATGTGCCCCAGTTTTCTGCCTCTGCCCAAGGGCAAAGAGGGCGGCGAACCCAGCGGTAAATTTTTGCAGCTGTTTATCGCCCATAATAGGGGCGCGCAGTATTATATTGGCTCTTACGACCAGCAAAAGGATCTGTTCTATCCCGAATCCCACGGCCGCATGTCGTGGAACTATAGCGCCTATTTCGCGCCGGAAGCGCTGATGGCCCCCGACGGCCGCCAAATTATGTGGGCCTGGTTTAACGACAGCATGGAAAACGAGGAGCAGCGCGGCTGGAGCGGCGTTTACGGCCTGCCCCGCTCCCTATGGCTTCGGGAAGACGGCACGTTGGGCATGGCCCCCATCCAAGAGCTTCAGCGGCTTCGCTACAACCCGCGAAATGGTATTGACGGCGTAGAGCAGACCTCTTGCGAAATTCAAATCAAGGCGCGTGTCGGCAATTCCGGCCGGGTCGGCATGCGGCTATATATCTCGGAAAACGGCGAAAACTATGCAGAAGCTTACTACCAGGCGCAAGCGGGCCAGTTGATTTTTGATACCTCCCGCGCCGGTTCGCTATATCGCGCCGAGCCTTACAAAAAGCCGGCGCCCGGTTTAGCCCAACAGCAGCCCCCTGAGGAAGCGCCCTTTGCGCTGCAAACAGGCGAAACGCTCACGCTTACCATTTTTATCGATAAGTCGGTAACCGAAGTGTATGCCAACGACTGCCAGGCGGTTGCCCGCCGCGTCGCGCCGGAAAACCCAAACAATACGGGGCTTTCCCTCATTTGTGAAGGCGACGCGGAAATCCTAGAGGTAAAATCCTGGGACATGATGCCCTCCAATCCCTATTAAGCAAACGGCGCAAATCCGCCCTATGGAAAAGCACTTGCGTTCCGCCGGTAATCGCGCTATAATAATACGCGGTAATAACAAAAGGGGCGCTTGTGTGGCGGGCTGCAAGGAAGGTGGTGGGCCTTCGGCCCGAAGCCGCGCCGGGCAACCGGCGTTTGTAGGCAAAGAATGCAAGTTTTGTGGGAAGTTACGTTTGGTAACTTCCCTTTTATTTTTGAGTAAAGGGCTTGATACCATATGGAAAAAACAACCGTAAAGATAAACGGCGAAATCCTGGATATTGCCGGTAAGAGCATAGCGGAATATTTGGCGTCTACCCACTATGACAGCAAACGCATCGCCGTAGAGCGCAACGGCGAAATCGTGCCCAAAGCGCTGTATAGCCAAACCGTTTTATGCCCCGGCGATGAAGTAGAAATTGTTAGCTTTGTGGGGGGCGGTTGAGATGACCGGGTTGCACGATACCGCTCAAAAACCCGGTGTTCCCACCCGGGAGGAAATGCGGCAAGCCTTAGAGGCGCGGCACGGCGCCGCTTTGCAAAGCCGCTTTAGCAGCGCTACAGTGGCTATTTGCGGTTTAGGCGGGCTGGGTTCTAACATCGCCATTGCCCTTGCCCGGGCGGGGATTGGCCGGCTCATCCTCATTGATTTTGATAAGGTGGATATTGCAAACCTCAACCGGCAGCAATACGCCGCCAACCAGGTGGGCCTTTATAAAACGCAGGCCTTGGCGGCGAACCTGCTCGCCATCGCGCCTTATGTAGAAACCGTGGCGCATACCCAGCGTTTAACCCCCGGCAACCTGCACCCGCTGCTACAAGAGGCCGACGTTATCTGCGAAGCCTTTGATGTAGCCGAAGAAAAGGCCATGCTGGTAAACGGCGTATTGGAGCAGCTGCCGCAAAAATACCTGGTGGCCGCTTCGGGAATGGCCGGGTTGGGCGAAGCCAACCGCATCAAAACCCGCCGGATCGCCAGCCGGTTTTATCTTTGCGGGGATGGCGTCAGCGACGCCGACGGCGGATTGGGGCTGGTTGCACCCCGCGTGATGCTGTGCGCCGCCCATCAGGCCCACGTTGTGTTGCGCATTTTAGCCGGCGAATATACGGTTTAGCCAAGTGCCGCGCCCAAATACAAAAAGGGCGATGCGGCGGATACTGTAAAACCGAAAAGAAAGAAGGAACAGCAATGCAAAATATGCCTATAAACGATAGTTTGGTAATCGGCGGCCATGAATTTCATTCCCGCTTTATCCTGGGATCGGGCAAATATTCCTTAAGCCTAATTGAAGCGGCGGTGCAATATGCCGGGGCGGAGATCATCACCCTGGCTGTGCGGCGCGCCAATACCAAAGAGCACGAGAACATTTTGGATTACATCCCCAAGGGGGTTACCCTGCTGCCCAACACCTCCGGCGCGCGCAACGCACAAGAGGCGGTGCGCATCGCCAGGCTGGCCAGGGAACTGGGCTGCGGCGACTTTGTAAAAATCGAAATCATGCGTGACTCTAAATACCTGCTGCCCGACAACGCCGAAACCATCAAGGCCACTGAAATTCTGGCCAAAGAGGGCTTTGTGGTAATGCCCTATATGTACCCCGATCTGAACGTCGCGCGGGATTTGGCCAACGCGGGCGCCGCCAGCATTATGCCCTTGGCCGCCCCCATCGGCTCCAACAAGGGCCTGGCCACCCGGGAATTTATTCAAATTTTAATTGATGAAATTGATTTGCCCGTTATTGTAGACGCCGGCATCGGCAAACCCTCTCAGGCGTGCGAGGCAATGGAGATGGGCGCCGCCGCTATTATGGCCAACACTGCCCTAGCCACGGCGGGCGATTTGCCCATGATGGCCGCCGCTTTCCGCCAGGCCATTGAGGCCGGCAGAAAGGCCTATCTTTCCGGCTTGGGCCGGGTGCTGCTGCGGGGCGCCGCTGCATCCGATCCCCTCACCGGTTTTTTGCACGATTAAGAGGTGAATAAAAATGGAAAACCAATTTTTTGTTGATTCACAACAGCTTTCTCCCCAAGCGTTGGCCAGAAAGCATCAGCTGGAAACCGATCCGTCCTCGCGGAAAAGCCACATGGAATATCTGCCCGGCATGGAGCAAATTAACTCCGACATCCTTCAAAAGGTCATGGAGCAGATGAACAGCTACGATTATTCCCGCTATACGGCCAAAGACGTGCAAACCGCCTTGGAGCATGAAAGCTGTTCCATCGAGGATTTTAAAGCCCTGTTATCCCCGGCGGCCCAGCCCTTTTTGGAACAAATGGCCCAGCGCGCCCGGCTGGAGACGCGCAAGCACTTTGGCAACACGGTTTATCTTTTTACACCGCTGTATATTGCCAATTATTGCGAAAACTACTGCGTTTACTGCGGGTTCAACTGCTTTAACCACATCAGCCGCATGAAGCTCACCTATGAGCAAATTGAGCATGAAATGAAAATCATCGCCGACAGCGGCATGGAAGAAATTCTGATTCTCACCGGCGAAAGCCGCAGCCAAAGCAGCGTGGAATACATCGGCGAAGCCTGTAAGCTGGCCCGCAAATACTTCCGTATGGTGGGCTTAGAAATTTACCCGGTGAACACCGACGAATATCATTATTTGCACGAATGCGGCGCCGATTATGTTACCGTGTTTCAAGAAACCTACGACGCCGACAAATACGAAACGCTGCACTTGATGGGTCATAAGCGCGTTTGGCCCTACCGGTTTGAGGCCCAAGAACGAGCCCTGATGGGCGGTATGCGCGGGGTGGCCTTCTCGGCGTTGCTGGGTCTTTCAGATTTTCGCAAAGACGCCTTGGCCAGTGCGCTGCATGTTTATTATCTACAAAGAAAGTACCCGCAGGCCGAAATGTCGCTGTCTTGCCCGCGCCTGCGCCCCATTATCAACAACGACAAGATAAGCCCCATGGATGTGGGGGAAACGCAGCTTTGCCAGATTATCTGCGCCTACCGCATCTTTTTGCCCTTTGTGGGCATCACGGTTTCTTCCCGTGAAAGCGCCTCTTTCCGCAACGGTATTGTAAAAATCGCCGCCACCAAGGTATCGGCCGGGGTGAGCACCGGCATCGGCGACCACGAAAGCAAATATACCGGAAAGGAGCAGCACGGCGCCCAAGGCGACGAGCAGTTTGAAATTAGCGACGGGCGCAGCTTTGCGGCCATGTACCGGGATATTTCAGACGAGGGCCTGCAGCCCGTGCTCAACGATTACCTTTATGTGTAATATTTTATGCGTTACCAACCGCGCCTTGTGCCAAGAGGATTTTCTGGTGCGGATAGAAAAAATTGCGGCTTGCCGGCCGGCCGGGATTATCCTGCGGGAGAAGGATCTGCCGCAGGAAGAATACGAGCCCCTTGCCGCTGCGGTTATGGCTATCTGCCGCAACTACCAGGTGCCCTGTGTGCTGCACAGCTTTGTGCAAGCGGCGCTAAACCTGCAAGCCGGCGCGCTTCACCTCCCCCTCCCTCTTTTGCGCCGGTTAGAGCTCGCCGAAAAAAAGCGGTTTGCTATATTGGGGGCTTCTTGCCATTCGGTAGAGGATGCGCTGGAAGCGCAACGTTTGGGCTGCACCTACATTACCGCCGGGCATGTGTTTGCTACCGACTGCAAAAAAGGGGTGCCGCCGCGGGGCCTTGCCTTTTTGCAAGCGGTGTGTCAAAGCGTTTCTATCCCCGTATACGCCATTGGGGGCATCGGCAGCGGTAATATCGCCTCTGTGCGGCAAGCAGGCGCAAAGGGCGCGTGTGTGATGAGCGGGCTCATGCAATGCGGCGACGTTCGGCAATATCTGGCCGGCCTCCAAAGCCCACGGTAATTTGGGGATTTTTGCAGCCGGGCATCCCCTCTTTTATGCGGCGCGCTAAAACCAACCGGCGTCTTCTATCTTCGTCAAACCCGCAGCGTTTTTTCTGCGGCAGCACCGCACAATTGAGAAAAAGGCATTGGCAATGGGGTTGCCTTTTAACTTGCAACATGGTTTTTTAAAGAGTTTTGCCCCGGAAAGGAGCTTAGCATCATGCAACCAATACTTTCCGCCATACAAAACCGGCGCAGCATCCGCAAATATCAGGATGCTGCCGTACCGCAGCCGCTCGTCGAGCAGGTGCTGCGCGCAGGAACCCTGGCCCCCTCCTCCAAAAACCGCCAGCCATGGCAATTCGTTGTGGTGTCGGGCCAATCAAAAAAAGAAATGCTTTGGGCGATGCAGCAAGGGCTGCGCCGGGAACGCCGGCTGCCTTTGCTACCCAATAGCAAACAACATTTACCCGGCGCGGAGCATACCCTAGAGATTATGAAACAGGCGCCCGTAACCATTTTTGTGGTAAACCCTTTGGGCGCTTCTCTGTCTGCGGCGCTAACGCCTGAAGAGCGGATCTATGAAATCTGCAACGCCCAATCGGTGGGCGCCGCCATAGAAAATATGACGCTGCAGGCCGCCGAGCTGGGGCTGGGCAGCCTATGGATCTGCGATATCTTTTTTGCCTATCAGGAACTGTGCGATTGGCTGCAGGCCGGCGGGCAGCTAATCGCCGCCTTAGCGCTGGGGTATGCCGCCGAAACCCCTCCCGCCCGGCCGCGGAAATTGTGGCAGGATACGGTGCAGTGGCGCGGTTAATCGCCAGCCCTGTGCCGCTCTTCATTCGGTATGACGCGGTGGTTTTTATGGTAAAGTGCTAAAAAGCAGCTGTTTAGCGTTGCTTTAATTCTCAACGTCAAAGCAAAATAACGGGCTGGATTGCTGTTGACAAAAACGCAGAATTTTTGGTATGATAAATGATAAAGGAAACGCTGTGATGGGGAATACACAGGTGAATACCCTTTACCAGAGAGCTGCCGGTGGGTGCAAGGCAGCCGGAGGGATCCTGTTGGCTCGCCCCGGAGCGGCCGCTGTGATAGGCGTTTTTTAGTGCCGGTAGTGGCGGACGGGGTAACATCCGTTAACGGTGTTGTGCGCTTTTAAGCGCCGTAAGTGGGCATGTAATATGCCAAAAAGAGTGGTACCGCGGAAGCATTTGCTTTCGTCTCTTGTGATGGGCAAGAGGCGAAAGCTTTTTTGTTGCCCATAAATAACAAGACAAAATACGAAAGAAAGGATTGCGATTTTATGAAGCTTGCTTTTTCAACTGTGGGGTGTCCCGACTTCAACTGGTCGGATATTTATTCTATGGCAAAAGACCTGGGATTTCAGGGAATTGAAATGCGGGGCATCGGCAACGAACTTTTTTCGGTGCATGCTAAGCCGTTTAAGGCAGAAAATATTGAGCAAACTGTGGCCAACCTGAAAAAGCTCCATTTAGAGATTCCTTGCCTTTCTTCGGGATGCAGCTTGAAATATCCCGAGAAAAAGGCCGAAACCATCGCCGAGCTGCGGGAATATATCATACTTGCTCAAAAGTTGGGCACGCCTTACATACGTGTGTTGGCCGATGAAAACGCCGAAGCCAACGGCCCGGTGGACGACGAGTTGGTGCTTTCTTCTTTGCAGGAGCTGGTTCCCTTTGCAGAAGAAAGCGGCGTTACCCTGTTGGTGGAAACCAACGGCGTATACGCCGATACCGCGCGGCTGAAATCGCTGCTGGATCGCATTACCAGCGACAATGTGGCCGCCTTGTGGGATCTGCACCATCCCTACCGCTTCCATGGGGAGCAACCGGAAGAAACCATCCGCAACCTGGGCGCATATATCAAATATGTGCATGTAAAAGATTCCGTGATGGAAAATGGTCATGTATCCTACCGTATGATGGGCGAAGGCGACATTCCCTTTGAAAGCGCCCTGCGTGCCCTGGAATCTATTAATTACGAGGGCTATATCTCGCTGGAATGGGTGCGCAACTATGCCCCCGAGTTGGAAAATGCCGGCATCGTCTTCCCTCATTTTATTCATTACATGGGCCGGTTTATCTCCACCGGGCTGCACCGGGGCCGGCTGTATGACAATGCCAAGGGCACCGGCCAATACGTGTGGCCCAAAGAACATCTGATTGATCTCACCTTCCCCCAGGTGCTGGATCGCATGGTGGAAGAATTCCCCGACCAAACCGCCTTTAAATACACCGAGCTGGATTATGAACGCACCTATAGCCAGTTCCGCGACGATGTAGACACCTTCGCCCGGGCGTTGATCGCTATGGGGGTTAAGCCGGGGGATCATGTGGCGATTTGGGCCACCAATATTCCTCAATGGTTTATCACCTTTTGGGCTACCACCAAAATCGGCGCAGTGCTGGTAACGGTTAACACCGCCTACAAAATTCATGAGGCTGAATATCTATTGCGCCAGTCGGATACCCACACCCTGGTGATGATGGAAAAATTCAAAGATTCCGATTATTCCGCCATTATCAGCGAGCTGTGCCCAGAGCTGAAAACCGCCGATAAGGCTCGGCCGCTGTTTTTAAAACGCTTGCCCTTCCTGCGCAACATCGTCACCTGCGGTTTTGAAAAAGAGGGTTGCCACACCTGGGAGGAGGCTATGAGCCTGGCTTCCCGCGTGCCGGTGGATGAGGTTTACCGCCGGGCCGCCGCCATCAGCAAGGATGATGTGTGCAACATGCAATACACCTCCGGTACCACAGGGTTCCCCAAGGGGGTTATGCTTACCCATTACAATGTGGTGAACAATGGCAAGGCCATTGGCGACTGCATGGATCTTTCCACCGCCGACCGGTTGATGATCCAGGTGCCTATGTTCCACTGCTTCGGCATGGTGCTGGCTATGACAGCTGCCATGACACACGGCACGACCATGTGCCCCATTACCGCTTTTTCGCCGCGTAAAGGCTTGGCCTGCATCACCCAAGAGAAGATCACCGCCTTCCACGGCGTGCCCACCATGTTTATCGCCATGCTAGGGCATGAAGACTTTGAAAAGACCGACTTTTCGCATATGCGCACCGGTATTATGGCCGGCAGCCCTTGCCCCATCAAGGTGATGGAAGATGTTATCAACAAGATGCACATGGACGAAATTTGCATCACTTACGGCCAGACCGAAGCTTCCCCCGCCTGCACCATGAGCAAAACCACCGACTCTATCGAAACCCGCGTGGCAACGGTGGGCAGCAACATCTTTGGCGTGGAATGCAAAATTGTGGATCCTGAAACCGGCGAAGATTTGCCCGATAATGTAGACGGTGAATTTGTGGCCCGTGGGTACAACATCATGAAGGGCTACTACAAAATGCCGGAGGCCACCGCCGCCGCCATTGACAAAGACGGCTGGCTGCACACCG
>DVJE01000039.1 GCA_018716975.1 Candidatus Gallacutalibacter stercoravium
AAAGAGGAAACAAATGCACCAATTGTCGAATGTTTGGATGCCACTGACTATTGTTTTTATAATAGGAGTAACAATGCTTTTTACTGATGCAATTGTTTTAACCAATACACTTCAATCGGCACTGTTTTGGATTTCTCTAGGTGTCGTATTAAAGCAGGTTGAAATTATAAATATAGAGAGGTGAATATAATAATGGGATTTATTGAAAAAAATTATTTTATTAATGATTTTGCCAGGAAAACTATTATGAGCTATTACAATCAGAATGTATTAAAACTAATTACAGAATTTTCAAAAATAGATAGTATAATGGACTATAAAATGTTTTGTGGTTTGATTAATAAGACAGGCGTTTTATCGAAACATCGAAAGACTATTCTTTCGTTAAAACGTGTTTATGGCGAGAGCCTACTGTACGGCCATTTATCGTCCATTGAACATTTTGCTGAAATAAAAAAAAGAGATCTGAAATATTTTCCAATTATGGAACATGGAGTTACTTTTTGGGAAATTGTAAATGCTTCAGGCTTTCCAAGAGTTTGTCAAGGTGATTATTTAAGAGAAAATTGGAAACGTAAGTATCCCGGCGTACCTTTATTTTGTGTTGGTCCGTATATCCATTATGCAGATTATTACTATTCTTTAGAAAAGCGTACTGCATTAAAAAAAGAGTTAGGAAAAACTCTTCTCATAGTTCCTGCTCATACTCATGAAATGGCTTCTCAAGATTATGATATGCAAGGATTTGTCGATTCTATTATGAGAGCGAAAAGTTCGTATCAAACTGTTATGGTTTTAGCATATTGGGCTGATTTGAAATATCCGTTGTATGATTGTTTTATTAATGCCGGGGCTAAGGTAGTAAGCGCAGGTTTTCGTGGTGATCCTTATTTTATATCGCGCCTAAAAACTATTTTATCACTAGCTGATATAGTGGTTGGAAATGATATTGGGACTTTTATAGGGTACGCTCATTATCTTAAAAAACCGGTTCGCTTGCTTCCAAATACTATTGAATATACTTTTAGAGATCTTACTTTGAGTCAGGTGAACCGGGAGGTATATCAGGAAAATTCTAAGCAACTATACCATGCCTTTTCTGATTCGGGAGATCCGAATATGCAGAATGCTCTCTGTGAAAAATTTTGGGGAATTGGGCATGAAAAAACAAAAGAGGAGCTTAATCAGATATTAAATATCAATAAACATATATTAAAATATGCAAGGGGGAATATCTCAAAAATTTCGGACGCTGCTTTGAGATATCTTAACTCTAATGAAATTAGTAAAAGCGAATATCTTTTGCTAAAAAATGCTATATCTTTATAGAATTGGGTTGGATAAGTATGCAAAAATTACGCGGTATTATTCATTCAAAAAACGAAAACGTTTTGGCGATATTTAATATTCTAGGCCCCATTGTGCTAAACGGCATTAACTTTTTTACGGTACCTATTTTTACACGTTTGCTGGGCACGGAAAATTACGGCATTGTCTCGCTGTACACCACGTGGGTGCAGGTGCTCTCTATCGTTATGGGCATTCAAACGGGCGGAACCATTGCTGTTTCTAAGGCGCAGCTAAAGGCAGAAGAGCAAGACGGCTATTATTCTAGTATTTTAACGCTATCCTGTTTGACTTCGGCGGTGGTCACGGTGCTTACCGCCTTGTTTATCGGCCCGGTATCTTCCTTTACCCAGTTTACGCCGGCATTGGTTTTTGTTATGCTGTTGCAGTCTTTTGGATCTTATGTGATTAACTTTGCTTCTTTGAAATTTACCTATCACAAAGAGGCGTTTGCCAATTTTGCCGTTTCAACAGGGGTAGCCATTGTTTCCGTGGCGCTATCTCTAATATTGGTCTATCGCATTGATAGCTTTGAAAACCGGTATTGGGGTAGGATACTTGGCTACGCAGCTCCCACGGCGTTGGCCGGCTTAGCAATTTTGGTTGTTTTTTTACTGAGAGGAAAGGTGTTTTTTAACAGCCGTTATTGGAAGTTTTGCCTGCCGCTGTGTTTGCCTTTGGTTTTTCATGGATTGTCTCATATCATTTTAGGGCAGTCAGACAGGGTCATGCTGCAGCAAATCTTGCAAGATGCCGGCGCAGTGGGCATTTATAGCTTTATTTTTACTTTAACTCATAGTTTAAATATTATATGGAGCGCCCTTAACAATACCTGGGTGCCCTTTTACTACGATTTTGTGGGCAGAGGGGAAACGGATACAATCCTACGCAGGAGCCGTAATTATATCTTTCTTTTTACGGCGCTGTGCGTTGGATTTATTTTAGTTTCTCCCGAATTTACGATGCTGTTCGCGTCAGAGGACTTTTGGTCTGGCATGAGCCTGATTCCCGTTATGGTGGTTTCGGTTTATATGGTGTTCCTTTACAGTTTTCCGGTGAATTTTGAATTTTACCACAAAAAGACCTCTGTAATTGCAGTGGGCACGTGCAGCGCTGCGGTGTTGAATATTGTGCTCAATTTTCTATTGATTCCGGTTTGGGGGACCATGGGGGCGGCTTTGGCCACCATGGCCGCGTATATGCTTCTGTTTTGTTTCCATCAGGTTCTGGCAAACCGCATTGGCAATGGCGCCTATCATTATAAATCTGTGATGTTTCTTCCGGGCTTAGGCGTATTGGTATGCGCTTGCGCCGTGTTTTACCTCACTGCCGACTTTTGGTATATCCGTTGGGCCTTGGCGCTGCTAACCGCAGCTTTGCTCATTCGGCGCGTAGTAAAACAAAGAAGTATCTTTTGATGACACACAATTAAAATTAAAGAGGGGTTCTATATGAGGATTTTGGCCATTATACCGGCCCGTGGCGGCTCAAAGGGGATTCCACGGAAAAATGTGCGGCTGATGCACGGTAAGCCTCTGATTTATTATGCAATCCATAATGCGCAGCAGTGTTCTGCTATTACCGACGTGGCGGTTAGCAGCGACGATGAAGAAATTTTAGAAATTGCCCGCAGTTATGGGGCGGAGGCGTTAGAACGGCCGGCGCGCCTGGCGGAAGACGCCGTAACGTTGGATCCGGTTATTTATGACGCCGTGTGTCAAATGGAGCGCAAGCGCGGCGTGCGCTATGATGTGGTTGTTACCCTACAGCCAACATCGCCGGTATTGCGCCCCCAAACCCTAGAGGGGGCGTTGCAATCGTTTGTCTCTGCGCAAGTGGATACCTATATTAGCGCCACCAACAAGCCGCATTTGTCGTGGTCTAAAAATGAAGAGGGTTACTATCCCTTGTACGAAAAGCGGTTGAACCGCCAGCAGTTGCCCCCCAATTATCTGGAAGCCGGCGCCTTTTTTATTACCCGCAGGCAGTTTGTAACAGAAAACAGCCGTATGGGTAACCGAATTTCTGTGTATGAAATCCCGGAGCAGGAGGCCGTGGATATTGACTCTGTTAGCGACTGGATTATTTGTGAGACCATTCTGGGCCGCAAAAAAATTGTGCTGCGGGCAGACGGTTACCGTGCATTGGGCATGGGGCATATCTATCATTGCTTAACCTTGGCATATAACCTGATTGGACACGAAGTGATGTTCGTAACGAAAGCGGCGCATCAAGAGGGGATAGAGAAACTTCGAGAATCATTTATGCCCATGACGGTGGTGGAAAACGACGAGGAGTTTTTCCGTTTTCTGAAGGAGTACCGTCCGGATGTGGTGGTGAACGACTGTTTGGATACCACTGCAGAATATGTAAAAACCTTAAAATCGCTTTGCCCCCGGGTGATTACCATTGAGGATATGGGAGAGGGAACCCATTATGCGGATGCAGTTATCAACGCACTGTACGAGGAGGGTGAAACCGCGTCGCGGCATAATGTGTATAGCGGCGAAGATTATATTTGCCTGCGGGATGAATTTTTGACAGCAGAGCCAAAGCCTTTAGCCAAAGAGGTGCGCGAGGTGGTAGTTTTGTTTGGGGGGACGGATCCCTCCAACTTAACCGAAAAGGTTTACCGCTTGGCAAAGAAAGCAAGCGCTCGTTATCCGCACATGCACTTTACGTTTGTTGTTGGCATTGGCTATGACCATGAAGCCCACGGGGTAGTTTCCTGTGAAAAGTCGAATATAACGGTGGTGCAAAACGCGAAATTTGTCAGTTCTTATATGAGAAACGCCGATATGGCCTTTACCTCACAAGGACGCACGGTATATGAGTTGGCGGTTTTGGGGGTTCCGGCAATTGTTCTGGCGCAAAATGAGAGAGAACAACTTCACGCCTTTGCGCAGATGCAAAACGGCTTTTTCAATTTGGGGCTGGGGTCCCGCCTGGAAGACGAAACCTTGGAACGCACTTTTGATTTTTTGGTCAACACCCCTCAGTTGCGTGAGGAGATGCGTCAGTTGATGTTGTCTCACCAGCAGCGTCTGAAAAACGGCGTAAAGAATGAAGTAAAGCTTATTGTAGGAGAGATGGGATAAGAAAGCCCGTTTGGAGAATGCCGGGAAATATCATTTGGCCGGTTTGATAAAAATGTGATAAAGAAAGGATGTATTCCCCAATGGAAAGTACGGTAATCCGCAGGGCGCAGGAAGGTAAATTCGTGTTAATTGCTGAAATTGGCGTAAATTATTACGATATCGCCACGGAGAGGGGGATTTCCCCCATGGAGGCGGCTAAGCTGATGATACGTGAAGCGAAAGCGGCAGGTATCCATGCGGTTAAATTCCAAACATACAAGGCTGAAACCCTGGCGGCGAAAGCCTCGCCTTATTATTGGGATATTACAGAAGAACCTACCCGCTCGCAGTATGAGTTGTTTCAAAAGTTTGACTCCTTTGGAGAGGCAGAATACAGAGAACTGGCCTCCTACTGCCGGGAGCTGGAAATTGAGTTTTGCTCCACGGCCTTTGACTTTGCTTCCGCCGATTACCTGGATTCCATGATGGATATTTATAAAATTTCTTCTTCTGATTTGAGCAACCTCCCGTTTATTGCCCATCAGGCGAAAAAGAACAAGCCTATTTTGCTATCGGTAGGCGCATCCAACCCAGACGAAATTGATCGGGCGGTGGAAACCATCCGCCGCTATAATCGTTGCCCCCTGGTGCTGTTGCACTGCGTTTTGGAATATCCAACGCCTTATGCGCACGCCAATTTGAATAAAATTGTAGCCTTAAAAGAGCGGTATCCGGATCTCATTATCGGCTATTCTGATCATACAAAGCCAGATAGCTGTTATGATGTAATCAAAACCGCTTATTGTTTGGGCGCTACGGTAATTGAAAAGCACTATACCCTAAATAAAGAGCTAAAGGGCAATGATCACTACCATGCGATGGATCCGGAGGATGCGCGAAAAATTCTGGCAGGCATTGCATTTGTAGACGAGATCCGGGGCAGCTATGATTTGAAGTGCCTGGATAGCGAACAAAAAGCCCGCAGCAACGCGCGCCGGTCGATTGTAGCCGCTTGCGATATTCCACAAGGAACGGTTATTACGCAAGAAATGCTCACCTTTAAACGTCCGGGTACTGGTATCTCGCCAACGCAAACTGATCTGGTAGTGGGAAAAACCGCTGCGGTATTCATTGCGGACGACACGATTCTGCAGCCGGATATGCTAAACGATTAGTAATTTGCCAGAGCAGAGTGTTTCTCCAACATTTGCTTGAAGATGTGATAGTGCCGGTAGCTCCCTGTTAAAAAGGGAACTACCGGCTACAGGTTATTTTGTTTGTAATGGGGTAGAACATAAATGATTCGTAGCAATTCCTCAAACCGGCTACAGTCTATCGATATACTAAAGGCCTTCGCAATTATGATGGTTGTTTTTACGCACGCAAACTGGACTCCTGAAAACAGGATGCACCCTATTTTTCCCTTCTTAATTAATATGGCGGTCCCTATTTTTATGGTGGTTACCGGCATAAATTGGTGTGGCGCCATCGAAAGAAAGCACTTCCTTAACAGCCCGATGCAATTTGAAGAGTTATACGCTTTGCCTGATATACTAAAAAAGATAGTAAGGCTTACGGCTCCGTTTTTGGTTATATTTGCGTGGGAGGTTATCCTTAATATCCAGCATGGCAATGTGTTAACGCTCTCAGAAAATATTCGGGGATTGTATACAGGTGGATGGGGGCAGGGCAGCTATTATTATCCCGTTATGATGCAGTTGGTCTTCTTTTCCCGGTTTTGTATCTGATTATGAGAAATAAGCCGGAAAGAGGGCTTGTGCTGTGTTTCCTTTTTAATCTGTTATATGAAATTACGGTACAAATGTATCAGGTGAACATTGAAAGCTACCGGCTTTTTATTTTTCGTTATACGTTTTTAATAGCCTGCGGCATCTATTTTGGATTTCGGAAAAATATGATTTTCAGCACCCCGTTATATAAACAGTTACGCTGGTGCCTACCAGCGGTCATTGTTGGATTTCTATATTTATATGTAACTACTTATACGGCATATCGAGAAAAAATCTTTCAATATTGGACGTCCACTAGCATGTTAGTGGCTTTTTGGTGTGTTCCGTTTCTTTTTGGCTTTATTATTCTTATTGAGCATATACGCTTTCAAATTCCTATTTTACCCATTTTGGGAAAAGCAAGCTACCATATTTTTTTCGTTCAAATGCTTTATTATCAATATTATTACAAAGATATTTTACAGTTTTTCGCAGGACAATCTGTATTGCTAATGGCACTGCTTTCTGTTCTCATTTGCACAGCGGCTGGGGTTGCGTTTTATTTCTTATTGACCCCGGTTGAAAGATATTTGTCAAGATTTTGCGTACAGGTTGTTGATAAATTACGGCAGAGATGGCCTGATGAATAGAAATATACATTTAGTCGGCAAATAAAAAAGAAAGAAGGAAAACATGATGAAACAGGCAAAGGTGGGGCTTAGCATAGCCTTGTTGTTGGCAGTGGTTTTGTCTTTTAGCGCATGTAAAGAGGAAGAAACGGTCGTTGCCAGCGGCCAATCGCTGTATGACAAAGGGCTTGCGGTTGTATCTATGATGGATGAAATGGCGCAGGAATCCTGCGCGCGGCTTTTTACCACAGATGAAGAAACGCTGGCGGTAGTGCAGACGGCGGAGCAGGGAGACTACAGCGCCCCCCAGGCGGTTTACAAAGTAACGGTTTCACAAGAAGGGCTAGAGGCACTGGTAGAAACCGGCGGGCTTACCGGCCTTTCGGATCAGTTGCAAAATTATACCAAGCAGCGGGCGCTGGGTTCGGTGGCCAATATTATCAACGGCGAGAGCGGGGCTGTGCAAGTGGCGGCGGCCAGTATTTGTACGGTGGGGCAAACCTTTGTCAGTCAAGAGGCAGCGGAGGATGCAATTTATATCTATACCTATGAAAACGCGGTGCCCGCTGCCGTAACCTTTCTTTCAGGAGAAGACGGAGCAGTGACTGCAACCGGATGCTTTATTTTTAACGATTCGTTTACCTATGGATCGGCGCAGGAGATACAAACGCGCCTTGGACAAATGCTGCAAGGCGTGCAAGTAACCGAGGTAACCGCCCCCAGCGCGCAATAAAGGCCACACGCGGTCTGATGATGCAGCAAAATACAAGATGTTTGCGCCCCCAGAGGAGGAAGGTAAGCTATGGCTGTGGAATTAAGGCAGCTGTCGGTGTGCGACGGCCGCAACGTTTATGAGATGCTGCAAGATATTGGCAGCGACGAATACGGCTTTACCAACGAAGTAAACGGCATGACATATGACGAATACAAACAGTGGCTTGTTAAGCAGGATGCTTACTCCAGGGCAGAGAAGCTGCCCCCTGGGTGGATTCCCCAAACCACTTACTTTCTTTTTGTGGATGAGCAGCCGGTAGGCATCGCCTGTATCCGGCACCATTCCAGCGAAGAGTTGGAAAAACGCGGTGTTGGGAATTTTGGTTACGCGATTGCCAGGGCCTACCGCGGCCGGGGGTATGGGAATCTTTTGTTTGAAAAGGTGTTGCCGCAGTGCAAGGCGCTGGGGTATACCAAAATAAAATCATTTGTGTATATAGAAAATGCCGCCTCCAACCGGGTGTTTGTCCGGCATCAGGCGACTTTGTTAGGCATTTATCACGGCGAGAAAAATATATACGAAACCCTTGTTCCGTAATTTACTTTTTAAAGGTAACTCTATTGCCAGAGCCCACTGTGGTAGGAGGTATAAGACGTTATTTCAATGGTATAAAAAGCTTTCAATAAGTATGTTTTTTCCGTTCGGATTCTTATGGTAAAAAATGCGTTGAAAAATATTGGATGTGCAATGTGGCGAAATAATAAAGTGTTAGCCCGATTTGGTAAAGGCTCCATAAGGCAAATGCCAGCAGCAAAAGGCCCGCTGCGGTAAAAAGAAAACCTATCAGCAGGCGCAACGCCCCATCAAAATAGTACCGGCGGCGCAGAGATTGATACTGTTTTGGCTGCGTTAGCTTTAACGCTTTTGAAACATAAATTTTGCGCGAACAGTGAAAACGTATAAAATTGCGCAGCCATTGCCCCTTTTCTTTCAGCCAACGCAGATCCCGGCCGGCGGTCAGCACCCCTTCAATGTTGGGAACTTGGGCAATTACCGGCCCGTAAAGCGTCTTGCAAAGCGTATCTTTATCGCCGTGGCGGCTTAATTGTATGGTAAGCACAGCATAATTCCAAAAGGCTTTGATTTGCTCGTTCTGAAAGCGACACAGCACAATAGCTTTTCCGGCCGGTAGATCCTCAAAATCAAAGCGAATTTCTTCTGTTCTTACTTCTTGGCGGTAAAAATCAAGGTGCCCAGCCGCCTGTTGTATGGCGCTGGAGGAAGTATTTTTTAATATGATCTCTTGCCACTGGTGCGGGTGAAGTTTGCGGTAGGTGTTGATAGAAAGGGTAAGCGCGCCGTCCTGAATAAGGTAGGTTTGATCTTAAAACCGTGCCTGGCGGCTTTGTGCGCCCTTTTTTGCGCTGATCCGCTTTAATATACCGGCGGCCGCCATAAAAACAGCGATAAGCGTAAGGCCGATCCATGCGCGCTGAAACAGAGGAACCAACAGAGATGCCGAAATGTCAAACATAAGAATACCAACGCCGATAATCGACACAATAAAGGTTGATTTTTTAACCCGGCCCTTGATTTCATCCAACAGCAGCTTGATGAAAAACGAATCCACTGTTACCGCCACCTTTCACCGTATTCTACTATGAAGCGGTAAAGCGCGTCAAGGCAAGCCTGAACCCTTTGCAGATTAGCAGCGCCCAATAAAAACAAAAATCGCCGCCCATCTCGGGCGGCGATTGACGCTTAAGGCAAAGATTTCATTGTTATTCGATGGTGATAGAATTCTTTGGCGGCAGCTGTTTGGGCGCGGCTTTAGGCATGGAAATTTTCAAAATACCATCCTCAAACTTAGCGTTTACATCCTCGCTCTTTATACCGTCGCCGACATAAAAACTGCGGCTGCACTGGCCGGCATAACGCTCCTGACGGATATAACGGCCCTTTTTGTCTTGTTCGTCTTTATCCAACCCCTTGGCGGCCTGAATGGTTAAATAGCCGTTTTCCAAGTTGATTTGAATTTCATCCTTCTTAAAGCCGGGCAAATCAATATCCAGCTCATAAGAATTATCGGTTTCACGCACATCGGTTTTCATCAGGTTTCTAGCGTGCTTGCCATACAGTGGATTGTGGCGGCCAAACATAGGGGCCAGTTCATAAGCGTCGTTCCACATATCGTCAAACAAATTTTCACTAAAAATGCTCGGTAACATCATTCATTCCTCCATTCAACTTTCTCTCAACTCGTAGCTGTGGGGAGCGATCCTCGCAGTGGCGAGCTTTGTGTTACCTTTTTGCTTTACCCGGGTTACCGGATTTTTTCGCTCTACTTGAAGGGGGCTTATCTTTTATTTAGCACCTCTCTTTCAAGTTCACCTTTATTATAACACCAGAATTAGCACTGTCAAGAGGAGAGTGCTAATTTAATAATTTGTTTACTTATCATTAAAAAAATAAATGATTTTATAAATATTCTATAAAACACATGTATTATTATTTTGGAAAAAGAAAATGATGTAATTGTTGAAGCCCTTTGCAAAAATTGGTTATGATAGTACCAGAAAAGTAGGGAAGGAAGATGACCTTGCGGTTGGTAATAAGCGATATCCCCTTGCGGGGCGTGTTGCCGGAAAATGAGGATGATCAAGCATTCCGGTATGTTGACTTATCTGCGCTTTCTATTGCGAATTGCACCGGCTGCTTTGGTTGCTGGGTAAAAACACCGGGCAAGTGCGTCATCCGTGACGACGCCACTAAGGTATACCCGTTGATTGCACAAAGCGACCGGCTGATTTATGTAAGCCGGATATGCTATGGATCCTACGATACGGTTATGAAAACGATGTTGGAACGGGCAATTCCCATCCAGCAGGCCTTTATCCGCCTATATCAAGGCGAAACCCATCATGAACAAAGAGATGTTGTAGAAAAGGACGCTGTGGTAATAGCCTATGGGGCAGATTCTGAGGAGGAGCAGGAGGTATTCCGCCGGTTGGTGGAACGAAACGCCCGCAACATGCTATGGAAAAACTGGGCGATCCGCTTTGTTAGGCGGGATCAGGTAGAGGAACAGGTGATGAAGGAGGTGCAAGCATGGAAGAACTGCTCATTGTAAACGGGAGCCCCCGGGGGCCTGGCTCCAATTCTGAAAAATATAGCCAACTGTTTTTACAATATTGGGGTACAAGGGCGGCGGGGTACCGTGTAACCGCCAAAAAGCACCGGGAAATATGCGCAACAGTGGGCGGTTATCAAAACTTACTGTTGATTTTTCCGCTATATGCCGACGGCTTGCCGGTTACTTTGCTCTATTTTTTAAAAGAGCTGGAAAAGCACGCCTTTTCACACAAACCAACGGTGCACGTAGTGATTAATTGTGGCTTTTTGGAACCGGAACAAAACAGGGTTGCGGTGGATATGGTGCGCCTGTTTTGCCGTGAAAATGGATATCCCTTTGGCTCAGTGCTGTGCGTGGGAGCGGGAGAAGCCATCTTAGAAACACCCTTTATTTTTTTGGTAAAGCGAAAGCTCAAAAAGCTGGCGGGGGCGATACGCAAGCGAAAGGTAACCGCCATGATGGTAACCATGCCTCTTTCTAAAAAGCTGTTTATAAAAGCCTCCACCCAGTTTTGGCTGGCGCGCGGGGAAAAGAACCAGTTGACCCGCGACCAAATGGCAGCTTTGCAAATTGAACGTAACAAATAAAGATGAGCCCGGCCAAAACGGCCGGGTTCATTTTCTGTTGGCTTATTGCGCGGGCAGCTTTAGCACCTGCCCGGGATGGATGACGTGGCTGGTCAGCCCGTTAAGCTGCATAATCTCGGGGTAGCGGGCGCCGTCTCCCAGGTATACCCTGGCAATCTTCCAAAGGGAATCCCCCCGCGCAACGGTATATTCCCGCTGGGCGCCTGCAGGGAGGCGCAGCTGCATACCGGGGTATATTACGTGGCTGGTCAGCCCGTTAAGCTGCATAATCTCAGGGTAGCGGGCGCCGCTGCCCAGGTATGCGGTGGCGATGTTCCAAAGGTTATCGCCGGCTTTCACGGTATAAACGGTGTATTCCGGCGCAGCAGGGTTATCCTCTGCCGCGCTGCTTTGGGTAAAGGAAACATAGCTGGCAGATACATAGCCGGTTTGCCCGCTAGGCAGCCGTACCCGGTAAACACCGCCGCCCATATCCTGCAACAGCGTCAAAGAGGCTCCGCCGGAGAGGGTGGCTACCATTCTCCCGTTTAAATTTTGGTTTTGGTAAATGGTTACGATGTCCAGATCCGGGCGGATCCAAACCGTGGCGCCTTGTTCGCCGCTGTTACCGCCTGTACTATCCTCCGCGCCGTTGTCTGTACCGCTGCTTGTGTTGCCGTCCGTGCCGGTATCCGGCAAACTTTCGGAAGGAGTATCCGGTTGGTTTGGTTGAGAAGGAATTTCCGGCATGGAAGAGGGCGCGTCGGATTCCGGCGGACGGGACGGCTGCTCAGGCTGAGACTCCGGCGCCTGGGGGGTATCGGATTCTTCCGCGAGATCAGGCGCGCTTAATTCCGGCGACTCTTCGGAGCTTTCCGGTGCGCTGGGCTCATTTGGAATATTGGGAACCTCTGAGGCGTCCGGTTCCTCCGGATTAGCGGGTTCACTGGGGGGAGCGGGCTCGCTAGGTTGGCTGGGTTGTTCCGGTTCCTCCGGCGCAGAAGGGGCCACGGGATCTTCGGGGGTCGCCGTGCCGGAGGAGGAATCCCCGGCGTTTGTATCTTCACCGTTGAGCCAACTGTCGTAGTGGGCCCAGATGGAGGGATCCTCTTGCCCCAGCGACCAGGAGCCCACGCCCTTTAGGTTGTATTTTTGCACCAGATCCAGCTTGGCCTCGTAGGATTGGTCGTTTTCGAACCACGCAACATAGCGGCCCGGCTCCAACACAAAGTCGCCGCCCACGGTAAATTTGGGGCTGGATTCGGTGATGGTAAACTCCGCCTTCACCGATTGGCTGCTTGCATCATAGGTTACCGTGGCTTCGCACTGGTTTAAAATATCTAAAATGGTTTGGCTGCTAACGCCCTTGCCTTTGATGCGGCTGCTATCTAGCCCCCAAACACGGCCGTAAAAGGGAATGCCCACCACAATTTTACCGGCGGGGGCTTTTGAAAGAGCGTAACGGATGGAATCCTCCACAAAGCCGATGCTGGCAACCGGGCCGGCATCGCCCCCTTCATAGTGCTCGTCGTACGCCATAATCAGTAGGTGATCGGCATACTGGGCCAAGGCGGCGTAATCGTAGGAGCCGTGCCAGCCCACCTGCCAGTCGTTGGGATTGGCGGCCACCGCTACCGAAATTTCCTTCTCTTGCGGCACCTTTTCGCGCAGCAGTTTAACCAGTTGCGTGTACTGATCCCGTTGCTCGTGGGTGACGTTTTCGATATCGATGTTGACGCCGTCTAAGTTGTATTGCTCAATATAGGCAGCCAGCTGGGTAGCAAGGCTTTCTACATCCTTTAGGGCGTTGACGCCTGCGGTGCGGTTCCAGTGGTTGCTCAGAAAAGGCACCACCCGTATGCCCTGGCTGTGCATGGTGTTGATAAAATATTCGCTGATATAATTGGGCACAAGAGAACCGTCTTCTTGCAAGTTGAAATAGCTGGGAGAAACGGTATCCAACGCGCTGTTGGTGCGGTTGACATACTCGATCTGTTGGTGATCGGTGCCGCTGTACAAATACCCCATGCTGTACCGATCGGACGCGGCAAAGGCCGACAAAAAGGTAGAAAGCGCCAAGGTAGCCACCAGCACGCCCGAAACCAGAATTTTAACGCCGGCCACTTTAACCTTTTTGGCATACTCCTTTACTGTGGGGATAACCCCTTGCGATTTGGGCGCTAGGCTCTTTTTTAAGTCGAAGTCCTCTGAAATTTCTACATCCTGGCTTTGAAAAGAAACCACAATGTCATAAGTGCCGTCGTGGTTAGAAACCAAACTGACGGTAGGTTGCATAAAAAGACCCCCTTTTCTTTTGTACCACGCAATACTTGCGCTACAACCGCCAAACGACGGCCAATGTAAGACATATCATAGTATGCGCGCAGGTTAAGCGCTTACTCCGCCGGTTTGCATGTTTTTATACCATCGCCTCGTCAAAACGCACAAGAATATTTCAATTTATTCTGTAATTATAACGATATCATTTTTATATAAATATAATAATATAATGTTATTACTTTTAAACGAGGAAGGTGTGAGCGCAGATGAGGGTTAAGAGGAGGCGAAAGAAATTTGTCGTTTTTTCCATACTGGCGGCCGCTGCTGTTTTTCTGTTTTTGGCGGGGTTTTGCTTATGGAACCGGACGGCAAACAACGGGGCTATTGCTATAGTAAACGGCGATGAGATAACGCAAGAAGAGTTTGCTTATTTTATTTCAAAAGATAAGGCCGAGGTGGTAAATGAGTATTTGGCCAGTGGGGACAGAACGGTGGACGAGGCCTTTTGGCTAACGCCGGTTGACGGCGAAGCGCCGGCGGAACGCCTGAAAGAGCGGGCGTTAGAAGACTGCGTGGCTGCCAAACTACAGCTTAAGCGGATGCAAGAGGCCGGGATATATGAGGATATTTCTTTTGCGGCCCTGCGGCAGCTGGCGCAAGATTACAACCAACAGGCGGCTGCAGCCGAAGAAGTATATGGCCTAAGAAGCATCGATATGGATCAATTTTACAGCTACTGGATCGATACCGGTGTTTTGGAACTGAAAAATATTTTGGCGCAGGGGGAACTGGAACCAACCGAGCAAGAGGTAAAAGACACCTATGAGCAGATGAAACGCGAGGCCGCGCAGGAAACGGTTACGGTTCAACTGGTGCAGGTTCCGCAGCAAGATAACATGGCCGGTACGCTTTCAGAGATTGCTGAAAAGGCGCGGAGCGGTGAAAATTTAAAAATTCTTTTGGAGCAAAAGGGCTTAGAGGAGTATTTATCGCAGGTGGCGCTGTTGGAAACGCAAATAACGGATAAAACCGGCGAGATAAACCAGGTGGTGCAGCAGGCTTTTACATTGCAGCAAGGCGAAGTAGGAGAGGTTTTTTCTTACCGGGGGATGGATTGCCTTATGAAATGTGAGCAACGGCAAACCGAGGGCTGGTATACCTTTGAAGAAGCGGAGCAGGTTGCCAGAGAGCAGGCCGTTTCGAACAAATACGACGCAATGCTGAGGCAGATGCGCGCCGGGGCGCAGGTGGAAACAACAGCGGCCTATGATGCGTATCAAGTTTGGTAGATGGCTTGACCGGGGTAGTAAGGCGGATATACCGCTTACTATAATTTTATAACAGCGGCGCCCAGCCGCTTAAAGAGGGGGAAGCACATGTTCAGAAAAAACAGGATAGCGTCTGTTTTGGTTTCGGTGCTGGTGGCTATAACCATAGCCGTCGGCAATGTAACGGCGGTTTTTGCCGCCGATATCCGGCAAGACGGCGCGCAAGCCACGGCCAACCGGGTGGGAAACGTTTATTACGTGGATGCCTTCGATGGGGATGACGGCAACACCGGCACCAGCGAACGCCAGGCATGGCAAACGCTAAGCAAGGTGAGCCAACAGACTTTTGGCCCTGGCGACACCATTTTGTTTAAGCGCAACCAAACGTTTTCTGGTACGCTTAAATTAAACGGCAGCGGCACAAAAGACTATCCTATTACAGTGGACGCCTATGGCGGCGGAGAAAAACCGCACTTGACCACCTCTTTGGAAAAAGAGCAGGTGATCACGCTGCTGGATGGTTCCCATTGGGTCATTCAGAATTTGGAAATTACGGCTCCAAACGGCGGCGGAATCTGGATTGACTGCCCCAATGAAATTGTGGAAGATATCGAAATACGCAACATGACCTTCCACGATATTTCTCCAGATGAAAATCACGACAGGGACGCAACCGATACAGCCGGCAACGGGCGTTTGGCCATTTTGGTGGGCAACAACCGGGTAAACGCCGACTTGTGGGTGGACAGCTACCTGAAAGATATCTTGATTGCCGATTGCGAATTTTACAATATGGACAACGGGATCAACACCCAAGGCAACTGCCTGTTTGAGTCAACAGGAAAGACCTATCCCAGAAACGAGAATATTGTAGTTGAAAACTGCAGCTTTCGGGATTTGTGGGGCGAAGCGGTAGTGCTTAGCAAAACCCGCGGCATGGTGGTGCGCAACTGCTCTATGATTAATACGGCCAAAGGTTGGAAAAACGCGGCGTTGGCAGCGGTATGGTATTGGGGTTGCCAGGAAAGCGTTGTTTCTAACTGCGAAATAGCCGGCCAGCAAAACGTTGCCGACGGTATGACGGTGGACTTTGATGATGAAACCGAAACCAGCGGCTATGAGTACATCTATTCTCATGATAACGTGCGCTTTATGCGCAACTGCTATTATGGCAGCCCCTATTACGGCGGCGACAACTGGGTGCGCTACTGCCTCTCGGTAAACGACAACGCCGCTGGTAACGATAACATGGGCGGTATTGGCGCCACAGGCGAGCGCCGCATGAAGTTTTATAACAACACGATTTACAACGGTTCTTACTTTACTATGCCGGGCGATGGCCAAGTGATTAAAAACAATATCTTTTATATGCTGCCCGGCCAAAGTGTGCAATACCGCGGCGAAGATCTGGATATCAGCAACAACTGCTATTACAGCACAGATGGCTCTCCTGTTGGGGTGTATCAATACATCAACGGGCAGCTGGTTCCCTTTACCGATGAAGAGGGCCGGGTTGAGGCGGATCCCATGTTTGTAGACGTTAACGCCGACACCAAAGAGGGATTCCGGTTGCGCGCAGGCTCGCCTTGCATCGGCGCAGGCGTGGTAATGCCCGACAGAGGCCCCCAAGACTTGTATGGAACGCCTTTGACGGATGACATGCACAACATCGGCGCTTATGAGGGGACAGGCGTTGTGGTTGGCGACAAAGATACATATACCGTGTCGGCGGAGTCGGATACCCCCGGCGTAACCTTTAACGGCACGGGAACGTTTGAAGAGGGCGCGGCTGTTACCGTATCTGCTGTTTTGCCCCAAGGTTACACCTTTGACCGGTGGACGGATGAAGACGGTAACTTTTTAAGCTTTAACGAAACTTATGCCATTACCGACCTACAGGCCGATGTGGCCTTGAAGCTGGTGTGCGTGCAAAACACCGATTTGACCCAGGCGCCCGGCGTAACCGCCGAGGCGGAGAGCGAGTTTAGCGATGGGTACCAGGCGGACAAGGCCATTGACGGCACGATGGAAAACGACAGCCGATGGGCGTCAAAAACAATTTCTGGTAAAGACGGCGCCACCGACACCTGGTTGACCATCGATTTGGGTGAGCCTAAAGCATTTTCTACGGTGGGGATAAACTGGGCCAGCGGCGCGGTGGACGTCAGCGGCATCGATTATACCATTCAAGTTTCACAGAATAAAGAAGATTGGACAACCGTGGCAACCGTTACCGGCAATGATGTGGCATTTCAATACCGGTACCATGACTTTGCCGAATCGATAGCGCGGTATATCAAAATTCATATAACCAAATGCGAACCAGAAGCGCCATCTTCCATTTATGATGTGGCGGTTTATGCGCAGCGGCCGGAGCAAGCGCAGCGTGCCCTGATTACGGCCAACGTCAACGATAAGCTGTATGGGCGGGTAACCGGCGGCGGATGGTATCCTTTGGGCGCCACCGCAACCTTAACTGCTTCGCCCAGAGTGGGCTATGAGTTTGTTTGCTGGGTAGACGCTGACGGTAACGAGATTGAAACCAATCCGCTACAGGTTGAGGTTGAGGGGACCGGCGATAAGGCTTATACAGCCAGGTTCCGCCTAGAAAGCGAAGCGATACAAAGCTGTGAAGTCACGGCCCGCCCCAACAATAATGAATACGGCACAGTGTTCGGGGCAGGGAGCTTTTCTTCAGGGCAAGATGTGACGCTGACGGCAGTGGCCAAAGAAGGCTACAAGTTTACCGGCTGGACGGATACGCATGGGAGCCTTTTAAGCAACAGCGAGCGTTACACGGTTATTGGCCTAAGCGGCAATATTGAAGTGATTGCCAACTTTGCGCCGTATGAGCAGCCGGTTGTTTACAAAGTGTATAAAAATACGCCGAATAACAACAGCGTAAGCGGAGGCGGCGTTTACGAAGCGGGCGAGCAGGTGCTTTTTGTAGCTGCCGCGCAAGAGGGCTACCGCTTTATCGAGTGGCAAGATGCAGCGGGTAAAACTGTTGGCAGCCAGCCATTTTATGAAATAACCGCATCTGGTGACGGCGGCAGCTACACCGCCGTGTTTGAAAAGATCGAGGCCTATCATGTGGTTGCCCAGGCAAATATAGAGGCGGCTTCCATCACAGGCGCCGGCGATTATTTGCCGGGAAAATCTGCTACCTTGCGGGCGGAGGCCGTGCAAGGCTACCAATTTATGGGATGGTTGGATCAATCGGGCAACTTGCTGGGGGATCAACTGACGCTGACGATTCAGAATATTCAGTCAGATTTGAATTTGGTTGCATGGTACCGGGTGCTGCCGACGGAGGATTTGGCATACGGCAAATCGGTAACCGTCAGCTCCACTTTTGATGATACGGGTGTCTATGCCGGTAACTATATTACCGACGGACCGGATACGATGTATCAAGACGGAAGGGAGAAGACTCGCTGGGCTTCCAGCACAGCCGCCGGCCCCCACTGGTTTTATGTGGATCTGGGCCAGCCCACGAAATTTGACACGGTTTCCATCGACTGGGAGATTGCCGTGGGCAACGGTTACACCATATCGGTATCCGACGACGCAAGCACCTGGACTCCGGTGTGCACGATAGACGCCGGGGAAGCGGCGGGCTATGCCGGGGCACGAGCAGTACACAGCTTTGCACCGGTAACCGCACGATATGTGAAGCTGGACGCGCCAGGAGGGGTACAGACTTTACATATTTCCTTGTATGATTTTAACATTCTCTCTAGTGAACATTTTAACGTGAGCGCTTCGGTAAACGAACCATCTTATGGGGCAGTTATCGGAATGGGCGACTATGTGAAAGAAGATTTTGTTCAATTAACCGCCATCCCCAATGATGGGTACCGCTTTGTTAGTTGGACTGATAGCGATGGTCAGATACTGGGTACCGATCCTACTTATCGCGTGATGAACATCCGCGAGGATATCAGTGTTCAGGCAAACTTTGAAAAAGTTCCGAAAACAGTAACAAGCATCGCTGTTGCACAGGCGCCGGATAAGGCAGAATACATGATTGGCGAGGCCCTGAGCACAGAAGGCGGTAAGTTGCTCATCACCTATTCTGACGGCAGCACGCAAGAGCTCCCCATAACAAAGGATATGGTAAGCGGGTTTGAGAGCGCCGTGCCGGGCGAGCAAGAGCTGACGGTGCAGTATGAAGGCAAAACAGCTACCTTTACCGTAACCGTAAAGCAGCCAGTGGCCGTAGTGGTAACAGGCATCTCCATTCTTCAGACGCCGGATAAGACCGGGTACGTTGTGGGCGAGGCCCTGAGCACGGAAGGCGGCAGGTTGCTGGTGACCTATTCCGACGGCAGCACGCAAGAGCTCCCCATAACAACGGATATGGTAAGCGGGTTTGACAGCGCTGTGCCGGGCGAGCAAGAGCTGACGGTGCTGTATGAAGGCAAAACAGCCACCTTTACCGTAACCGTAAAGCAGCCAGTGGCTGTAGTGGTAACAGGCATCGCTATTGCACAAGCGCCGGATAAGGCAGAATACATGATTGGCGAGGCCCTGAGCACAGAAGGCGGCAGGTTGCTCATCACCTATTCCGACGGCAGCACGCAAGAGCTCCCCATAACAACGGATATGGTAAGCGGGTTTGACAGCGCCGTGCCAGGCGAGCAAAAGCTGACGGTGACGTATGAAGGCAAAACAGCTACCTTTACCGTTGTGGTAAAAGAAAAGGCGGCAGAAAAGCCCGAATCGGAAACGGAAGCGGTTAAGGAACAAAAGGATCCTGCCAGCGAGCAACAACAGCAAAGTAACACCGGACCAAGTACAGGAGAAAGCGCCTCGTCTATACCGGCAATAGTGGCGTTGGCCGCGCTGGGGGTGCTAGCGCTTTTGGTGGCTGTCAAAAAGTCTTCTAAGAAATCTAAGATTGATTTTCATTAAATTTTTGTCACAGCTATGAATCAATAGGCATGCGTGGAGCTGGTAGAAATACCAGCTCCACGTTTTGGAATGGAGAAAAGATGCCGTAAAAAGATAAATGGGCTGCAAAAGTCTTCGTGGCGAGGGGGCGATATATCAAAGTTGACGGTGCGGGTTCAGAGAGACAATGCGTCTAGAATAGAGATTGCCAAAGGGATGGGTCTGTTCCGCATAACGCGATGGAAGAGTTAGGCATCGCAACGCCACAAATAGAAGTGGTTTGGGCGTTTTTCGCAAAAATATTTTCTACGTACAAGCGCTTAGCGTTTCATAGCAGGGGTATGCTATTATTAATTTTAGCATTTTCGTGGACACAGCAACCTAGCGGGCGAAAAGTTCTTGCGTTGCCGGAGGCATTTGTGCTATGATCTTACCAAAGAATTATTTTATAGAAAAGAGGTTTTGTGATGAATTGCTATTACATTATCGGCTTGCGAGTGGATCACCGCAGAAACAACGCGCTGAACCTGCAAAAAGCGCTGACCGAATTTGGTTGCCATATTAAGCTGCGGGTGGGGCTTCACGAAACCAGCGAGGATTTCTGCTCAGACGACGGGGTCATTATGCTGCAGGTTTGCGGCGACGAGGCCACCGTTACCAAAATGGTGGAAGCGTTTAACGCCATAGAGGGCATCAGCGCCAAGCTGATGGATTTAAACTAAAATATGTGCCGGTATATGCAAAAAGCGCCGCTGCGGTTCATAAGCCGTGCGGCGCTTTTGTGATTTTATCCGCTTTAGCGAAAAGGCAACTCCCCGCCCTCGGCTAGGCCGGGGAGAAAAAAGATTTTGCTTCAAGCATAGAGCCAAGCGAGAAAGAACCAGCAGCCTTACCGCAATAGAAGGGGATCGAGTACGTGCTGCAATCAAAACAAAATTTCAGTGCTTCTGGATCGGCAGGTTGTAGGCTCTAATCAACCAACGGAAGTTGACACTTTGCTGGGATTAGAGCAGCGTTCTTTTGCTGAGATCATGTGCAGGAAAGGCTACCGGTTTGGCTTATTGTTTAAGGAACTTTTGCAGTAGCCGCAGCAGTTCGTCCATATCGAGCGGTTTGGCAATATGGGCGTTCATGCCTGCAGCTATGGTGGCGGCAATATCTTCGGCAAAGGCGTTGGCGGTTACCGCAATAATGGGCACCAGCCCGGCGTCCGGACGACGTAGAGCGCGAATACGTCTGGTAGCTTCGCAACCATCCATTTCGGGCATTTGCACATCCATTAAAACGGCGTCAAAGGTAAAGGGGGGCGATTGCGCAAACAGCTGCAAGGCCTGCGCGCCGTTGGATGCTGGGGTAACCTGAAGGCCGTGGATGGAAAGCAGCTCGCTGGCTATCTCCCTGTTCACAGTATTGTCTTCGGCCAGCAAAATGTGGCGCCCTATCAGCGGGGGTGCAGCCGGATTTTGCCTATCCTGCTGCCCGGTGGAGCCGTTTGCCTCCTGTGCAACAGGAAAGGGCAGGATAATAGTAAAACAGCTGCCGCGTCCGGGGGCGCTTTGCACAGAAATTTCGCCGTTCATTTGGGCCACCAGGCTTTTGGTTATCGGCATGCCTAACCCTGTGCCCACAGTTTGTTTTTCGCGAAAGCGCATTTCGCGGCTGTAGGGTTCAAACAGATGGGGCAAGAAATCTTCTGACATGCCGATGCCTGTGTCGGCAATGATAAATTTATATTTGGCAAATTCCCCCTCGCTTTCGATTTGATGAACCGAGAGCGAAATGCAGCCGCCCCGGTTGGTAAATTTAAGCGCGTTAGAAAGTAGGTTGTTAAGAATTTGCTGGATGCGGAAGGGATCCCCCAACACCAGATTATTTTCGATAGTAAGCTGTGTAGTTAGCGTTTTATTCTCGCTCTGCGCCTGAATGCGAAAAGGCGCTGCGCATTCTTCAATACAGTTGGACAGATGAAATTGCCTATTATTGAGCATCACCTTGCCTTGTTCCAGCCGGGACATATCTAAAATATCATTAATTAGCCCCAGCAGTTGGCGGCTGGAAATCTTTATCTTTTTTAGATAGCCGGCGGTTTTCTGGGGATCCCCGGCGGATTGCTCCGCCAACTGTGAAAGGCCGATGATGGCGTTGAGCGGGGTGCGCATATCGTGCGACATGTTGCGAAAAAAACTTTGCTTGGCCGCCTCGTTTTGCCGGGCCATTTCCAGCGCGTCTTGAAGCAGCTTGCGTTGCCGCAACTGGGCCTGCTTTTCTTGCTCCACTTCGCGAAAGCAAAGCACCACTTCCCCCGGCGCCAAAGATTCGTCAAACAGGATCCGCACGCTGACCCATCGGTATTCCTCGCCGAACCGCCGCAGAAAATCGCCGCCGAAATCCCGCACGCGCCGGGCCACCAAGCGCCGGATATTATCTATGGAAAATGTTTCGGCAAATTCTTTATAGGCGTCGGCCTCAATGATTTCACCTACCGTGCGCAACAGCCGATCGTAGGGCCCGGTGGGAGGAATGCGGTTGCGCACATAATCGGAGCCCTTTATCATCTCATAAGTGTTTTGACCGAAATCTACCCGGTAAAGAGCGTAATAGGAGTTGCCCAACACCTGCACGGTTTCATTGGTGCGTTTAATGCGGGCGTTATATTTTTTTTCGCGCCAGGCCACGCCGGCAAGCGCCAGCGAAAACAGGCCGATGATAAGAAGGAAAAAAAGAAAAAACCAGTTTAGGTTCCCTAAAATGTTGGCGTAAGGGACGGTAACGATGGAAAACCAGCCGTTATCCATACGGGTATAATAAACCGCCCGCCGGCTACCACTTAAGTCGGTGATATAAGAATCATAGCGTTCGAAACTCCCGGACTTGATCTGTATAATAACATTGTGCAAATAGGCCTGTAACTCACCAGCCGGATAGGTTAAATCCGTTTGTTTATAAATGAGAGCACCTGCGCTGTCGCACAAGAAAAAGGAATCCCCCTGTTTCAGTTCCAAAGAACCGGTTTGAAAACGGAGGCGCTCGGGGAAGATATCAAAAGCCAAAACCGCGTTGGCGTTGCGGCACATTTGCGCGGCGGTTATTACGTCTCTGCCGGTGATAGCATCGGTATAAACGTTGGTGAATACCACCTCGCCGGCTGCTGCGGCCGCTGCTTGATACCATTGAGCGGCATAAACATCATAGGTTTCATCCCCTGCCCAAGGGTTGGCCGCCAATATCTTGCCGTTTATCACAAGGTAGGGATCCACCACGCCGCTACCCAAAACCGTGTTGAGGCGTGAAAAATACAGATTGGCCCATGCCAGAAGCTCTTGCTCCGTTTCGCCGCCATCAATTCTCTGTTCCACAGAAGCCGTACCGAAGGAAAGAAGGGTTTTGTATGCAGATAGGCAGCTGTGCTCTTCCGCAGCATAGCTACGGGCCAATGCCTGGCCGGTTTCTTGCGCGTTTTTCAGCAAAGACAGGCGCACCATCAAGATGCCGGTGGCGGCCAAGAGGACGAGCGCGGCAAAAGCGGCCAGGTTTAGGCGTATGCCGTGCAAAGAATCTTTTGATTTTATCGCTTTTCGGCCTCGTAAATTTTGTTTCATATGGTGCGCTGCGTCCTCCTTCTTGTGCTTTGATCAAATTTTTACCTTTTCGCCGGTTTGTTTTACAGATAGTATGACGAAAATGATGGGCTGGAACACAGCGTATGCCCAAATTCTACACGATACAAATTCAGGAAAAGTTGCCCAAAGAGGCAAGCAGGCACAAGAACGCCCCGCTTGGGCAGATGAAATCCCAGCGGGGCGGGGCCTAACAACGGCTATTGTTTTGCAGATTATTTTTGTGCTCAATTTCACTTTCTACGGGCGGTTTAACGGATGTTGTTTCGTTTTGGGGGATGGCGTTGCGGTAAGCATTTTTCAGCGTTCTTCGGGCAACGGCCTTTACCGCTGTGCAAAAGGCAGAAACCACAGCCGCCGTTAGGGTGGAGGCAACCACTTGCCCCAAGGTTGGCAATGTGCTATTCATGGTTTTCTTCCTCCAAAGGGCGCTGCTCCAACGCGCGCAGGGCGCGGTAGCTTTTGGCACTAACGGCGTGTTCCATGCGGCAAGCGTCCTGCGCAGCGGTCTTTTCATCCACACCCAATTTTATCAAAAGCCTCAAAAAGGTTTGGTGCCGCTCATAGGTGGCGCGCGCAATGCGCTGCCCCGCCGGGGTGAGGTGAATTTGGTGGGCCGTGTCCATTTCTAAGTAACCCTCCCGAACCAGTTCCTTTATGCAGGCGCACACCGTGGGGCGCGAAACCTCCAGCAGATCCGCTACGCCGGAACTCCGGGCTACGCCGTTTTGCTTTTGCAAAACATAAACGGCTTTTAAATAATCTTCCACGGTTTTCTTTTGCTTCACGGCGGTAGGCCTCCTTCTTTACGCCGGGTAGCGCTGATGTTTTTTGTATGGCGTGTGATAGCAGTTGAGGAATAAGTTAGCTTATACTAACCAAACCTGTTATCAACATACTACAGTTGCCCATCGTTTGTCAAGATTCTATTTTCTTTTATTGCGCTTGTTTCGCTTGGTTGATTTGGGCGCCGTTTTCTTTTCTATTTGTTCGTAGTTCGTTTGGCCGGCGCTGGTTGAGATGGTGGGCGGCTTGTGTTATAATGTGCGCAAAACAAGGCGTTGTTTTTTCTATTAAACAACAAATTGTGACTGTTTTACCATGCCACCGGCTGTGAGCAAACGGGCGATTGCCTGCTGCGCAGTTGCCGTGGATACTTTTTAGGAGGGGATACCATGCAAGAAGAAGAAAAGCTTTTGTCGGGCCTTTTGTTTTGCCCGGGCGACGAACAGTTGCGCAAAATTAAGCTGCGCACCCATAATCTGTGCGCTCGCTTTAACCAGACCACAGAGGATGAAACCGAAATCAGGGCTTACCTTTTATCGCAGATCTTCGGCGCGCTGGGGGAGGGCTCTTTTTTGCAGGGGCCCATATACATTCATTACGGCGTGCATACCCAAATTGGCAAACGCTTTTTCGGTAATTTTAACCTGACCATTCAAGACGACGCGCGGGTTACCATCGGCGACGACTGCAACTTTGGGCCCAACGTTACCATTGTAACCCCGATTCATCCCATGGTGCCGGAGGAACGGCGGCACATCCTAACCAAAGACGGTGCGAAAAAACGGGTGTGCTACGCAAAGCCGGTAACCATTGGCAACGATTGCTGGTTTGGAGCAAACGTGGTGGTGTGCCCCGGCGTAACCATTGGCGACGGCTGCGTTATCGGCGCGGGCAGCGTGGTGGTGCGGGATATTCCTGCCAACAGCTTTGCAGCGGGGAACCCTTGTAAGGTGATTCGCACCATTACCGAGGCGGATAGTTTAAAGTATAAGCCCCAGGTGCTCGGTGAAGACGATCGGATACCGTAAAAGAAAAGGGGGTGGCGCCGGTGGCGCGCACATTATATGAATATCGGCCGGCTACCCGGCAAGAGCTGGAATGGCTGTGGGAAAAAGACGTCGCCGCCCATCCCGGTGAAGAGCAGTGGTTACAGTGGCGGCGGGAGTATTTAGAAAATAACCGCCTGGGCAGGTGCCGCACTTTTGCGGTGCTGTACCGCGGGGAGCCGGTGGGGCAGGGAACTTTGCTGTTTTCGCCCCGGTGCAGTGCGGTAAACGGCAGGCAAGAGCTGGCAAACGGCGCAGGAGTGGCAAATGTAAACGCTTTGCGCATAGAACAGGCGCACCGGGGCCGGGGGCATATGGCCCAGCTGGTGCGCGTCATGGAGCAATATGCAAAAACCGCCGGCTGCCGCACGCTGACCATCGGCGTGGAGGCGGCGCAGACAAAAAACCTGGCCATTTATCTGCATTGGGGGTACAACAGGCTGATAACTCACGCCCAAGAAGAGGGGGCCTTGGTGCTGTATTATGCCAAGGCTCTGTAATATACGGCGGCTGGCAGAGGGCTAAAGGTTGCTCTAAGCAGGCGGGCAAACAGAGAAGCAAAGAGCGATAAGGAGGCCATGGCGGCAAAAGAGTTGTCCGTTTGGGTCAAGAAAGAAAAGCGGCTTTGGGCTATGATAAAGGCAAGGGATCAAAATTGGTTCGGTGGGATAAAATTGAAGCGGTTAGCAGGATGCAGCGCTATTTAAAAGAGCACGCGGCGGATGAACCCTTTTGCTGGTCGGATTTTTATGCCGCAGCGGGGTTTTCCTCCCGGCACGCCAACCGGATCTTTAAGGAGCTGACCCAGAAAACACCGGCGGAGTATCTGCGGGATATTCGCCTGTCGCAAAGCTGTGCGTCGGTGCTGCAAGACGATAAGGCGATTTTGGATATCGCCCTAGACGCGCATTTTGACAGCCATGAGGGCTACACGCGGGCTTTTGTCAGCCGTTTTGGGCGCACGCCCTCCTCTTACCGCAGGGGCGAAGGGCCCGTTCCGCTGTTTGTCTCCGATCCCATCAAAAATTACTACGTGCATCTTTATCAAAAGGAGAGCTGCCCAATGGATCAAAAGCCGATTGTGTGCACCGTTACCCCGATAGAACGCCCGCAGCGCAAATTGATGCTGCAGCGTTCTGTAAAGGCCACGGATTATTGGTCGTATTGCGAAGAAAAATGCTGCGATTGGGTGGGAATGCTCAATAGCCTGCCCGGCAGGTTGGACATAGCCGCCATCTTGGAGTTGCCGCCGCAGTTGGTTCGCCTTGGCACCAGCCCGGTGGCCGCCGGGGTGGAGCTACCCATGGAATACGGCGGGGATGTGCCCGGGGGCTATGAGATTATCACTCTGCCGCCTTGCACCATGCTGTATTTTCAAACAGGTCCGTTTGAAAACGAAGAGGATTTCGGCGCGCAGATAGGTGCCGTTTCGCAGGCCATGCAGGCTTATCAACCGGAACGCTTTGGCTACGCCTATGCCCCCGAGCTGGCGCCGCGTTTTAATTTTGGAGCCGACGCTGCCAACGGGGCCAAACAGGCTGTTCCAGTGCGCAAATTGTAAGGCGGTTGCCTGCGTAAAAGTTTTGTACTTTAGCGAAAATAGCCAAAATAGATTGCTGGTTTCATGGGGTAGAAAAGGGCGCCAAAAGGCGTCCTTTTTTCTTGTGAAGCGTAAGAAATTCCGGCGCGGCCGGGAGAAAAAGAGCGTTGGCCGCAAGCGGCGGAGAAAAGAAGTGTCGCTAATGCAGCGATGTCTTATAAGCAGTTGATGGGCACAAGACACAAGAAAACTTTCGTGTTTCTTTAAAGTATTGATATAGCAAAACCATATAAAGCTAAAAAGGCGTAAATATAGTGCACACAGAAAAGGTGAAAAAAATCTTCTATTGACAAATTTTTAAAAATTAGTTATCATACTGTTCGCATACTAACAAAAGGATGGAACGGTGCATGGAACGAGACTGCGGTGCTTGGGTTAATATCTTGTCGCACAAGGTAAAAAAACGTTTAAACGCCACGTTGGCAGATTTGGGCGTAACCGGCGTGCAAAGCAGGGTGATGCACTACATTTTGGAGCACTACCAAAGCGGCCCCGTATTTCAAAGGGATGTGGAGGAGGCATTTGAGCTGAGCCGTTCCACCACGACGAACATTTTGCAGCTGATGGAAAAAAACGGGATTATCCGGCGCGAGAGCGTGGCTTGCGACGCCCGACTGAAAAGCTTGGTGCCCACAGAAAAAGCCGGGAGTATCGACAACAAGGTGCGCGACTGCGTTATAGAGATAGAGGAGGTGTTAACCAGGGGGATTTCGCAAGAACAGGTGCAGCAATTTTTGGCTACGGCGAAAAGAATGTCTGCGAATCTGGATGAGTAATGCCCTCTGTGCCTTCTGTGCTGCCATTGCCGTTTTGCTGTGGTAATGTTTGGATGTATTGAGTTGTGTTGGGCCGTATGTAGTTGAATCGGAAAGGATGGGATTGCTTCAATGATAAAAGTGTTGGCCAGAAGTATCCGCGAGTATAAGAAGCCATCGCTGCTCGCGCCTTTGTTCGTAACCGGGGAGGTGGTGCTGGAATGTATCATTCCCTTTATTACGGCAAATTTGGTAAATGAAATTAAGGACGGCTGCTCCATTGACGTAATTGTTCGCTATGGCATTGTGCTGGTGGTGATGGCGGCGCTGTCTTTGGCCTTTGGCGCCCTGGCCGGGTCGGCATGTTCCACCGCAAGCTGTGGTTTTGCACGCAATTTGCGCAAGGATATGTTTTATAAAATCCAGGGTTACTCCTTTGAAAACATCGATAAGTTTTCGGTATCCAGTTTGGTTACCCGGTTGACCACCGATATCACCAACGTGCAGATGGCCTACATGATGATTGTGCGCACGGCCATTCGTTGCCCGTTGATGTTGGTGTTTTCGTTTGTAATGGCTTTTGTAATGGGCGGCAAGATGGCGCTCATCTTTGTGGTGGTCATTCCCATTCTTGCGGTTGGCCTGGCGTTGGTCATCTATAAAACCATGCCGCTGTTTCGCCGGGTATTTAAAAAGTACGATGCGCTGAACAACTCGGTGCAAGAAAATATCAAGGGCATGCGGGTAGTAAAATCCTATGTGCGCGAAGATTATGAGAAGAAAAAGTTCGGCGTGGCGGCCGACGATGTAAAGGTAGACTTTACCAAGGCTGAGCGCATTTTGGCCTTTAACAACCCGCTGATGCAGTTTTGTATGTATGCGGTGATGGTTTTTGTAATGGCCTACGGTTCTTATACGGTGATCACCTCTCAGGGTCTGGCGCTGGACGTGGGGCAAATGTCCTCTATGCTCACCTACAGCTTCCAAATCCTGAGCAGCCTGATGATGCTTTCGATGATCTTTGTTATGATCACCATGTCTGCTGAGTCTGCCCAGCGTATTGTGGAGGTGCTCAGCGAAGAAAGCACGCTGCATAATCCCGAGAACCCGCTGACCGAGGTGAAGGACGGATCCATCGATTTCGACAACGTCAGCTTCCGTTATTCCAAAACAGCGGCCCGTATGTCGCTGGAGAATATCAATTTGCATATCCGCTCCGGCGAAACCATCGGCATCATTGGCGGTACGGGCTCTTCTAAATCTACTTTGATTCAGCTGATCTCCCGATTGTACGATGTAACCGAGGGATCGGTGCGCGTAGGCGGCGTGGATGTTCGGAAGTATGATTTGGAAACTTTGCGCAACCAGGTGGCCGTGGTGTTGCAAAAGAACATCTTGTTTTCCGGCACTGTGAAATCCAACCTGCGTTGGGGCAACGAAAACGCCACTGACGAAGAAATGATAGAGGCCTGCAAGTTGGCCCAGGCGGATGAGTTTGTTAGCCAGTTCCCCGATGGTTACGATACCCGCATCGAGCAGGGCGGCGCCAATGTTTCGGGCGGGCAAAAGCAGCGCCTTTGCATCGCCCGCGCGTTGCTGAAAAAGCCCAAGATCTTGATTTTGGACGACTCCACCAGCGCTGTGGATACCCGCACCGACGCCCTTATCCGTCAGGCGATGCGGCAATACATCCCCGAAACCACCAAGATTATTATTGCCCAGCGCACCGCCTCTGTGCAGGATGCGGATCGCATTGTGGTAATGGAGGGCGGCAAAATCAACGCCGTGGGTACCCACGAGGAATTGATGCGCTCCAACGAGATCTATCGCGAGGTATATACCTCTCAGAATAAGGCGGGTGATGACGATGTCTAAGGCACCTCAAAAAGCGGCCAAGGGCCGCCGCGCGCCCCAAGGCATAATCGGCCGGCTGGTGCGCACTCTATTTGGCTTTTATCCCGTGATGCTGCCGCTGGTTATTGTGTGCATTTTGTTTAACGCAGTGGTAAGCTCGATGCCCTCGATCTTTATGCAAAACGTAATAGCCGCTGTGGAGCAAAGTTGGCAAACCGGCGACTGGGCCTCGGTGTCGGGGCAGATTATGCAGCTGGTGGGCCTGCTGGTGATCTTTTATGTGCTCAGCTTGGCAGCCGGCGCCCTTTTCACCCAGTTAATGGCGATTATTACCCAGGGCTCTCTTGCCAAAATGCGTGAAAAGATGTTTAACGGCATGCAGAATTTGCCCATCAAATATTTTGACACCCACAACCACGGCGACGTGATGAGTTATTACACCAACGATATCGACACCCTGCGGCAGTTGATTTCGCAAAGCTTCCCGCAGTTGCTTATCTCGCTGGTAACCATTGTCACGGTGTTTGGTATTATGGTCTATTATAGCCTGTGGCTCACCCTTGTGGTGGTAGTTGGCGTGGTGTTTATGGTGCTGGTTACCAAAAAGGTGGGCGGCGGATCGGCAAAGTATTTCATCCGCCAGCAAAAGGCCATTGCCCGCACGGAGGGCTTTGTGGAAGAAATGATGAACGGCCAAAAGGTCGTAAAGGTGTTCTGCCATGAGAAAGAAGCGCAGCGGGATTTTGACGAGGTAAACGACGCGCTGTTTGAAGATTCTGAAAAGGCCAACCGCTATGCCAATATGCTTATGCCCATTTTAAACAACATCGGCAACGTGCTATATGTTATCGTTGCCTTGGCTGGCGGGTTGCTGCTGTTAAACGGTGTGCTCAATGTGAGCGTTTCGGGCCTGGCTATGAGCATCAGCATCGTGGTGCCGTTTTTGAACATGACCAGGCAGTTTGCCGGCAACATCAGCCAGGTTTCTAACCAGGTGAACGCCGTCGTTATGGGCCTTGCAGGCGCCCAGCGTATCTTTGCGCTGATTGACGAGGAACCCGAGGCTGACAACGGTTATGTTACCCTGGTAAACGCCCGCGAGAACGCCGACGGCCAGCTGGAGGAGTGCGAAGAGCGCACCGAAATGTGGGCCTGGAAACATCCCCATCAGGATGGCACGGTTACCTATACCAAGTTGCAGGGCGACGTGCGCATGTTTAACGTAGATTTTGCCTATGAAGAGGGCAAAACGGTGCTGCACGATATCTCTTTGTACGCAAAACCCGGCCAAAAGGTGGCTTTTGTAGGCTCCACCGGTGCGGGCAAAACCACGATAACCAATTTGATCAACCGTTTTTACGATATTGCCGACGGCAAGATTCGCTACGACGGCATCAATATCAATAAAATCAAAAAAGCAGACCTGCGCCGCAGCCTGGGCATTGTGTTGCAAGATACCAATCTGTTTACCGGCACGGTAATGGATAATATCCGCTACGGCCGCTTGGACGCCAACGACGACGAATGCATCGCCGCCGCCAAGTTGGCGGGCGCCCACGACTTTATCACCAGGCTGCCCCAAGGCTACGACACGCCCCTTTCGGGCAACGGCGCCAGCCTATCCCAAGGCCAGCGCCAGTTGTTGGCTATTGCCCGCGCGGCAGTGGCCGATCCGCCGGTTATGATATTGGACGAAGCCACCAGCTCCATTGATACCCGCACCGAGGCTATTGTGCAGCGGGGTATGGACGCGCTGATGACTGGGCGCACGGTTTTCGTTATCGCCCATCGGTTGAGCACGGTAAAGAACTCCGACGCCATCATGGTGCTGGAGCATGGCCGCATTATCGAACGCGGCACCCACGAGGAACTGCTGGCTCTCAAGGGCACCTATTATCAGCTGTATACCGGCGCCTTGGAGCTGGACTAAGGCCCGGCGAAAAAAGAGAAGAATCAAACAAAATGCCTCCGGAGGATGAGTATCCTTTGGAGGCATTTTTGTCTATTAGCATTAGCGATGATTCCTTAGTTGGGGAAGAAGTTCATTAAAATTAAGCGCAGGTTTATGTGAAAAAATAGTTCCAAAAGCAGCGGAGCGTCTATGCTGCTGCACCGTTACAGCAGCGCCTCTTCGGGTAGATAACGGATTAAACCTTGGGCCTGCCCCACAGAAGAGAAGTGCCCGCAGGCGGCCAAGGCCCACAACGCCGCACCGAAAGAGGCTTCCTCCCGGTGGGCGGGAACCCGCAAAGGTAGCTCGAATTTTTGCACAGCGATACGCCGCAGCGCCCGGTTTTCGCGCACGCCGTTGCCCGAACCCACTAAACAGCTGGGAGCGGCAGGCAGTTGCTGTTGCATAAGGAGAAAAAAGTCGTAAAGCTCCTGCACAATCCCCTCTAAGGTGCCGGCAATAAAGTGGGCGGGTGTAAAGTTTTGGGCGCACAACCCTTGAATAGAACCCCGGGCGGAGGGATCCTCCCGCGTGCCCTGAAAGGTGGTGGCTATGCGCAACGGGTTGGTTAAAGGCTGGGCATTTTGCAGGCAGTGCTCCATGGCGTCATACAGGCGGGGCGGTTGCTCTATTCCGGCCATAGTGGCCACGCTGCGGAAGAATCCCTCTAGCATGGCGTAAGCCCGCCCGCCGCACAGCGACGAGCCCACCAGCAGGTCGCGCCCTTGCAGGCAGGGGCGGCGCTCTAAGCCGGGCCGGCTGCATTCCGGCTGGCCGGCGGACACGCTGACGGAAATCTGGCTGCCGGTGCCCACATTGAGCAACACGCCGCCGGTATCCCGCACTGAACCCAAAAAGCTGGCCTGGTTATCTCCCAGCGCGGCACACACAACTGCGCCTTGCTGCGTACGGCCCACAATGGTGGGATTCTCAACAACCTGCGGGAACAATGCGGCGTTTATCCCTGCGCGCTCCAAGGCAGCGCGGTCAAAGTCTTGTTTCTCACGGCTGAATACTCCCATCGAAGCGGCGTTAGAAGCGGTGAGAACCGGCTTTTGCCCGCCGCACAGCGCCAGTGCAATATAGTCGCCAATGGTGCACAGCGCCGCAGCCTCCTTTGGCACGGCGTTGTTTTGCACCGCCCAGTAGTGGGTAACAGCCCCGTAGCCGGTGGCCAGAGGGCAGCCCGTGATGCGGCTGAGCCGTTGAGCGTAGGTTTCTCCCTCCCCGGCGGACAAATCGCCCCGGCCGTCTTGCCAAGTGTACAAGGGGCTCAAGGGTTGGCCGCAGCTGTTTAAATACAGCGCCCCGTGCATCTGGCCGGTGATGCCGATACAGGCGGGCTGTTCCCCGCCTGCCGCCTGCTCAAGAGCGCGGGTGCAAATTTGTAAAATCCTGCCGGGATCCTGTAAACGTTCCCAAGGCTGCCCGCCGGTGAGGAAGCTATCGTTTTCTAAAGTAACGCTGGATACCACTTCTCCGCTTTGTGCATCCAGTAGCACCGCACAAACCGATGTGGTGCCAATATCCAACCCAATGGCCGTAACCGCTTTCATTGTGTGCACTCCTTTCTCTTTTTGCCCCCGTTGCCCGTTTTGCCGGTGCTGCAAGTTTCGCAAGCCGAACGGCTCAGGCAATTTTGCGGGCCGCCTGTGATACATCTAAACCGGGCCGGCTGGGTGCCGGTTAACCGGTGTTTCCCTTTTCTTCTTTCTGCTGCTTCTGGTGTTTTGAAATGGATAATTTATGCTATAATCATAACCGAGAAAACCGATAAGTCAAGCGCCCCTGTGGCGTGTCGACATTTGCCGTATAAAGAAAGATTAACTATTAAAAGTCAATCCTCAAAATGAATGGTAGTGGTGAAAAAGAGATGGCTCAAAAAGGTATAGCAAAGCTGAGGTCTTGTCAGGCCCCTGCTGGCTATTCAGGTAGTTGTACTTAAGCT
>DVJE01000040.1 GCA_018716975.1 Candidatus Gallacutalibacter stercoravium
TATAGAGCAGGCCGCCAAGGTAACCTTTTTGAATGTCATGCTATTAAGCCTGCTGTGCACCGTTATAGACGGAATTCGGCGTAAATTTATGGTGGATCGCCCGGTGCAAAAAATTGTGAAAGCCGCAGGGCAATTGATGAAGGGAGACTTTTCCGTCAGGATTCCCTCTTTGCGTAGTATTGATAACGCCGACGGCTTTGGCGCGATTGCAGAATGCTTTAACAAGATGGCAGAGGAGCTTGCCGGCACAGAAACCCTGCGCACAGACTTTATAGCCAATGTGTCGCACGAGCTGAAAACGCCTTTGGCGGTCATACAAAATTACGGCACCATGCTTCAGCAGCCGGATTTGCCGAAGGAAAAACGGATGGAATATGCCAAGGCCGTAACCGATGCCTCCCGCCGGTTGGCCAATCTGATTACCAATATCCTAAAGCTCAATAAGTTAGAAAACCAGCAGATTTATCCACAGGCAGCAACCTACGACTTAAGCGAGCAGCTTTGTGAGTGCTTGCTTTCTTTTGAAGGCGCGTGGGAAGATAAGCACTTGGATATCGAAACCGATATAGAAGAAGGTGTGCTGGTGGACAGCGACGCCGAGCTGCTCTCTTTGGTTTGGGATAATCTTTTTTCCAACGCCGTTAAATTTACAGAGCCTTACGGCAAAGTATCCCTTTCTTTAAAAACACAGGGGGATTTTGCGGCCGTGCAGGTGTCGGATACTGGCTGTGGTATCCCGCCAGAGGTGGGAAAACACATTTTTGAAAAGTTTTATCAGGGTGATACCTCCCACGCCACGCAGGGCAACGGCCTTGGGCTTGCTTTGGTAAAGCGGGTGATCGATATTGTGGGCGGCGATATTTCTGTTAGCAGCGAGGTGGGTAGGGGCAGCACCTTTACGGTAACGCTCAGGAGGCGGCGAAATGCAACGTCTTAAAACGGTTTTAAAAAAACTATTTTTCCTGCCGCCCCTGCTGACGGTGCTGATTGCCGTGCCCTCTTTTATTTTTGTATTTGTCATGCTTAGCATCGGGGAGCATTCCGTACTCGCTTATTTGGCATATTTGCTATCGGCTTACGCCATGATCATCACGGTAACGGGTATTCCCGGTGTGATTGAGGCGGTGCGCAGGGGAATCGCCGGCTTGCCTGTGGTGAAAAAAGTTTTGGATACTTCGTGGGGGAGCCGCCTGCTGGGCGACGCAATTTTTCGCTCGGAGCTTACACTGCACGGCGGGCTGATTGTTAACCTTTTGTATGTGGGGATGAACCTCTTCTCTGGCATCCGCTATCGCTCCACTTGGTTTATTGCCCTGGCCATTTACTATACCCTGCTATCGGCTATGCGCGCAGTGCTTGTGCGATATGTTCATCGAAAGCCAACAGAGCAGGATGTCGCATCGGAACTTTTGCGTTACCGGGCTTGCGGCGTCATTTTGCTGCTGATGAATCAAGCCCTGGTTGGCATTATTGTCTATATGGTAACGCAGAATAAGGGCTTTTCTTACCCGGGCCTTATGATTTATGCAATGGCAATTTACGCCTTTTATGTAACGATTGCGGCGGTTATCAACGTGGTAAAATACCGAAAACGCGGCAGCCCCGTTCTGTCGGCGGCAAAGGTTATCAGCCTAACCGCCGCGCTGGTTTCTATGCTGTCGCTAGAAACCGCCATGCTGGCCCAGTTTGGAAGCGATCAACCGGAGTTTCGCCGCGTGATGCTGGCGGCGTCCGGCGGGGGGGTTTGCGCCATTGTTCTTACGATGGCTATCTATATGATTGCACGCTCTACCAAATTGCTTAAGGGGATAAAACAGAATATCTCACAGTAAGGCCCAACGATAGCCGGCGTTGCTGTATGCTGCATTTTATTTTCGCTAGAAAGGAAGCTTGATTATGGAAAACGGAAAAGGTACTTTCAACTATACCTATTCTGCAAAACAACAGGAAGAAATACAAAACATTCGAAAAAAATATTTGCCCCGGCAAGAAAACAAAATGGAGCAGCTCAGAAGGCTGGATCAAAGCGCTACCAAAAAGGGCACCGTGGTTTCCATTCTTATGGGCGTTGTTGGTTGCCTGCTTTTGGGCATAGGAATGTGCTGCACAATGGTGTGGATGGAACAGCTTTTTATTCCGGGCGTGATTATCGGTGTGATAGGGATTGTGGCCATAGCTGCGGCTTATCCGCTGTATTCCCGCATTACCAAAAAGCAGCGGCAAAAGCTGGCGCCGCAAATTTTAAAACTGACCGAAGAATTATCAAAGCCGGAATAAAAAACAGACTGGACGCTAGGGATTGCTCCCGAGCCCAGTCTGTTTTTTTTAGCGCTGGTTGTCTCCGCATGCGCCGCCGTTTGCAAAAGGGTTTTTCATATTTTGCAAACACTTCATAAGCACTTTAAAAACAGCGCCCAGGTAGAATGCTTACAGAACCCATTTAGAAAAGGAGAGAAAAACCATGGAGGCTGTCGTTGCCTTTTTTCATCAAACTCTGGCGGTTCCTGCCAAGCGGGATGCTGCCGCGTACAAAATTCGGTATTCTACCTTGTTTTGGCTGTTCATGGTGGGCAGCGTTGTAGGTTTTGTGTTAGAGGGCTTGTGGTGTGTTTTGTGGCAAGGCCATTGGGAGAACCATTCGGCCACGGTATGGGGGCCTTTTTGCATCATTTACGGCATTGGAGCAGTAGCGGTTTACCTGTTGTCGATGATTCTCAGCGATAAAAATTTGATTCTCCAGTTTGCAGCTTTTACCATATCCGGCGCGGCTGTAGAATATTTTGGAAGCTTGTTTCAACAGCTGTGCTTAGGCTCTGTTTCTTGGGATTATAGCGACCATATTTTGAATTTAGGCGGCAGGGTTAGCCTGCAGATGGCTTTGATATGGGGCGTGTTGGGCATGGCCTTTATGCGGGCGGCGTTTCCTCTTATCAACCGGCTGTTTCAAAAAATGCAAGGCAAAGGCTGGCGGGGCGCCTGTATAGGAATGACAATTTTTATGGCGGCCAATCTGCTGGTAACTGCCGCCGCGGTTACCAGGTGGAGGACGCGTGCGGCAGATGAAGAAAGCGCCAATCCTGTGGTTCAGTGGCTGGATAGCACATACAGCGATCAGACGATGGAAAAGCTGTTTCCCAACATGCAGTTTACATAAAACGGATGTCGTGCTAACAACAGTTTATGATTCCGCAAAACATATCATTGGCCATTTTTAACGCCTCGTTTTCAATATCGCCAAACACTTTAATATCCGCAGCGTAATTTCCTTGCAAACGCAGCAAAGCTTCTTTCTCTGTCATAGCCAAATGGCTGTAAAGCATATTTTTCCATTTGGATTGACTCCAGCACCGGTTGATAGAAGACAGAAAACTGGCGATTTCGTCTGCGTTTTGATACCATTTTTTCCGCGCGCAATCGGCTTTTTCCTTCTCTTTGTTTTTCGCTGCATTCACCAGATCAGATGCAATCAATAGGTGCTGCGTGAAAAGCTCTTGAAATTGACCGGCGGCTTTTGTGCCGAAAACCGGTGCGAGCAGCTGTGCAAAATCCTTTGGATTTTGTAGCAACCTGTTTGTAACCGGCCCGAGGTCGTCCAGATTTGCCGCGGTGCTGATGATGAAGAACCGTGTCCAATATACATGTTGCGCCCATAACTGTTGGATCCGGCTCATGAAACAAATTTGCTGTTGTGTATATTCGTTACACATACTTTTCCTCCTTCCTCATCGTTCTACTGTTACTGTATGGGGGAGGGGGGATAAAGTTTCCTGCTCTTTTGGGTGCGTAAAAATTTAATAGAGCTGTGCGGCACGGTAGACACAATCTTTTATTCCTTTTTAGATATAAAAAACCTGCGGCTGTCATTTGCAGGCCGCAGGTTAACAAATGCTAAACGCACAGGATCCGGTTTTCATCTGGCAAACAGAGGTAATCTGGAATTTTAAAACCGCTTGCATGCACGGCGTTCGGGGCTCCGTTTAAATTTCTTGCGCCATGCGCATCGGCGGTTAAATCATGTTTCGCTGCCAAGATATACTGTGAAGGGCGTTTTTTCGGTATGTGCTGTATGCTGTATACGACAAAATAAATTCGCATATTACGCAGACACGCACCGGTACACAGACCAAAGAGGTTTGTCTTTCCATGACGCTTTTTGAAAGACTATTTGGCGATATGATAATATGTTAAAAATACTTTATGCTTTATGGTGAATTGTTCTGGCAATTGCTGCAACATTTTTAAGTGGGCCTCTTCAAACTGCTGGAATGTTTTTTGATCCATGGACGCCAGAACGCCTCTACATGCCTTGATTCTTCCGTGCCAACTTTCTCTTGTAAAAGGTAAATCTATTGTAAAACTTTCTGTTTTAGGATTATCAAAATAATGTGTGTTTAAATCCTGGAGGGCAGGCGATCCGCCAACCCAATTTGGATTAAGCCGTTGTACCAGCGAATGAGATTCTCCGGCAATGGGATCGTCTTTTAAATAGCTCATATAAAGCTTTAAAAATAGTCCGTTCGGTTTTATCATTCGCTTTATTTTATCAACGATAATCTTAGGGTCAAAATACCAGAAACATTGGCAAGCAGTAATCGTATCAAAAGAATTGTCAGCAAATGTTAAATCTTCTACGGAACATGCGATATATGTAATATTCTTGTAATCCTCTGATAATTTTTTGGCCTGTTCAATTTGTTGGCTTGATATATCAACGCCGATAATATTGGCGCCATGATCTGCAAGACCTCTTGGAATCGTTCCTGTTCCGGTGCCGAGATCAAGCCAAGCAGAATCCGGCCTTCCTACGCCAAGCGATAATAACCGGTCATATAGCTCTTTCGGGTAAATATCACGATATTTGGCGTATTCCAAAGCCGTTTTGCCAAAGTCAAAACCTTGCCCATTGTCAATTTTGAGATCTTTCATGCACATCTCTCCCCGAAATCGTTTGGCTTATTATATCATAATAAAAAAAGATCAACACAATCGTTGTATAGTTGGTGTGTTGCGCATTGTTGTTTGATTCTTGTAAATGGTTTCCACGCCAGAAGCGTAGCCATACTAAAAGCAAAGCGTAGTTTTGCTGTTGTACTTCAATCTCATAAGGCAAAGCATAGCAGAATATATCACAAAACTGCACCTTTGATACAGCTAAAGGTGCAGTTTTGAGTGGGTAAAGAGAAAATCATCTCTCACAAACGCTTGTGTAATTTTAAACTACCCAAATACAAGGGCGTTTCGGATTCGATTATTTTTCGCATTTGCCCGCAAAGCTGGCGAGGGACCAAATCCAATTGGTCTGCCTCTTCGGGGGTAACCCATATGCTGCCGGTCTGTTCAAAGTCCGATTCCAGTATCTCCGCTTTGCTTGCATCGCAACGGCGTACCAGAAAAATATGTAAAACACGGTGCGTATATTCGGGGCATTGTGCTTGCATTGTTGGGTCATCCCATATTTCTTCTGCAATACACTGAAATCGAACAACCTCCACTGTGTAGCCGGTTTCCTCTAATACTTCACGCACGACTGCTTCTTCCATCGTTTCATACTGGTGCTGCCCTCCGCCGGGCAAATCGTAATAGATTCTGCCGTTTTCTGTTTTATGGCTATTTAATAATATTTTCCCATTTTCATACAGCAGGGCTTTTGCCGCATTGCGAATCGCCATAGTAAAATACCTCCTATTGAAACGAAAAGCATAAGTTGAACAAAACAACCTATTAAACTTTCTTTTTCTTGTTTTTGAAAGAAAACCGCAAGAGCATCATGAAAAATAGCTTTATATTAATGCCTCTTATGCAAAATTTCGCGGCGGATATAAGCAAAGGTTTTGTCTTCGCCCTCATCTTTGAGCATGGTGAGCATCTCAACCAGCAGCTCTCTGGTGTGGGGGTGCAGCATGTAATGATCCTGAGAACGCATGTAGTAATCATAGGGATCTCGGTCGCAGTAGGCTTCTTTGCGGTAGGTTTTACTGGCGGCTACCCTGTCGCAAAACATTTCTACCACATAGCGCACCGGCATTTCCATCCCGGTCATGCGGTGATCGCCCACGGGGCTGTAATCAATCCAATATTCCAAATGGTGCTTATTGCGCCCTTTGTGGTGCAGCCAGGCGCTGCTGTAGCCTTTTTCAGAGCGCTCCGCTTCGTTAGGGCTGCGATTACCCTGGTAGTACCGCGCGCCCACAAAAAATTCCGCGGGTGAAAATTTTGACATATCGTGCAAAATCCCTTGGCGATAAAGGCCCACACGAAAGCAGTGTTGCATAACATAGCGTTTGTGGTGCAAAACGGTTTTTAAGTGGGCAAGCCATTTTATCATGTGGCGTCAACATCCTTATCTGGTATCATTGCCTTTATTATAGCAGAAAGCGTAAAAAGTGGATAGCGCAAAATAGAGAGAATGGTAACGAAGGGTGTCTTTGCTTTTTGTTGTTATTATTCACAAACGATGTGGGGAGGATTTTTGCCAAGCACTAGGCAAAGGCAGACCTTTTCGTTATAATGAAGGAGGGCGGATGTTGCGCAGCCTTAGTTTAGGGAATGGAGAATCTTCATGCAGCACGATGGGCACCGCGATCGGATGAGGCAAAAGTTTATCACAGACGGATTGGATAGCTTCAACCCGCACGAAGTGTTGGAGCTGCTGCTGTTTTACGCCATTCCGCGCAGAAATACCAACGATATTGCACACCGGCTGATGGATACTTTCGGCTCCCTCTCGGCGGTGTTCGACGCGTCGAAAGAATCCCTTTGCCGGGTGGAGGGCGTGGGGGAATCCGCCGCCACGCTGATTAAGATGATCCCGCAGCTGAGCCGCCGGTATATGGATGATAAATATAACACGCCCGCTACGCTGATGGATTCGGAAAGCGTGGGCGATATGCTGCTGAAAAAATATATCGGCCGAAATTTTGAAACGGTCTATTTGGTGCTTGCCGATTCCAAACGCAAGCTGCTGTTTTGCGGCATTGTTAGCGAAGGCAGCGTCAACGCCTCAGAAATCTATGTGAGAAAAATTGTGGAGTATGCAATTCGCTACAGTGCCAGCTATGCGATATTGGCGCACAACCACCCCAGCGGGGTGGCTTTGCCCTCCCGCGATGATCTCACCACCACCGCGCAGGTGCGCGACGCGCTGGCGTTAATCAACGTGCAGCTGATTGATCATTTGATAATTGCCGATAACGATTATGTATCACTGGCGCAAAGCGGGATAGGCGACACCTTGTTTTAACAGCAACGAACAGCAACGCCGCTTGCCGGGAAAGGATGGGGCATGAAGGAATTTATTGTGGCAAAAAACGATGCCGGGCAGAGGTTGGATAAATTTGTGGCAAAAGCGGTGCGGGATTTACCCCAAGCGCTGCTTTATAAATATATACGGACTAAGCGCATTAAGTGTAACGGCAAGCGCTGCACGATCTCCCAGCGTTTGCAGGAGGGAGATCGCGTCAGCTTATTTATCAAAGATGAGTTTTTTGCCTCCTCGCCGGAACAGCAATATGACTTTTTAAAGGCGCCGAATGCCTTGAACGTGGTGTATGAGGACGAGAACCTGCTGTTGCTGGATAAAAAACCGGGATTACTGGTACATCCGGATGAAACTTATCATTTTGACTCCTTGATTGCTCGCGTGCAGCGGTATCTATATGAAAAGGGGGAATACGACCCCCAAAAGGAAAATTCCTTTGCCCCGGCGCTGGTGAACCGCATCGATCGCAACACCGGCGGCATTGTGATTGCGGCCAAAAACGCCGAGGCGTTGCGAATACTGAACGATAAAATGAAAGCCCGCGAGATGGAGAAATATTACCTTTGCATTGTACACGGCCGAATGAAGGAAAAGGAAGCTACCCTGACCGGCTATTTAGAAAAAAACGAATCGAAAAACCGGGTGTATATCACCCATAAGGCTACGTCGCAGACCAAAAGCATCAAAACCCGTTACCGCGTTTTAGAGGAACGCGGGCCTTACAGCTTGTTGGAGGTGCAACTGCTAACCGGGCGCACCCATCAAATCCGCGCACATATGGCTTCGATTGGCCACCCGTTGGTGGGAGACGGCAAATACGGCACCAATGCGCAAAATAAGGCCACCGGGTATAAGCAGCAGGCGCTTTATGCCTATCGATTGGTTTTTCACTTTGAAACGGACGCCGGGCTGCTTTCTTATTTAAACGGCCGTGCCTTTCAGGTGGAGCGGGTGTGGTTTGTAGATGATTTTCACACATGGAAAGTGTAGTGCGCGCCAAACTACCTTTACTTGCTTTGTTCGCGCCCTCTGAACGGAGGTATGGGCAGTTTCCCTGGTGGGCAAAGTGCTTGCGCAACCGGCAATTTTCTTGTTACCCACTTGCGTTTGCGCCCCGGCGGGGATACGGGCTATTTTTCTTTGGAACGAAGTAAGCAGCTCTGGGAGGAGCTTGGTTTCATCCATGAGCTAAAACAAGTTTAACGCACGGCAAAACGGTTTTACCCATTTTCCGGCGTTTCTGTTCTAGAAAACGATTTATTTTCAAGAATCTTGAGCAAAAATTCTTGGTTTGCCCCCTGTGCAGCCGGTGATGTGTTCCTCTTAGCGGTGAAGTGAACAGAAAGCGGCGTATTTTGGCGGGTAGCTGGCGCCGCACGTGTAAAAGTGCAGGCTCCGGCAAGGTATAGGCAGGAACAGCCTGCTTTTGGGAAACAATTCGAGAGATGATAAAATAACGCCGAACAACAAACGGCCAAGTATGAAACTTTTCATACTTGGCCGTTTGTGATGTTGCAAATAGATTATTCTTTTACCTCAAAAATAGCCTCGGTTTCTACCGGGATATCTCCAGGCAGAGCGTTCACACCAATGGCAGAACGGGCGGGCACATCGCCAAACAGGGCCAGCAGCAACTCGCTGCCGCCGTTGGCCACTTGAGGCTGGCTGTCGAAAGAATCGGTACCGGCGACAAAGGTGAGTATTTTAATGGGGGTTACCTTGTTCAAATCGCCTACCGCTGCTTGCAGCACGGCCAGCACGTTCAGCATACAGTCGCGCGCGCAAGCCTGGCCTTCTTCCAAAGAAACAGCGCCGCCCAGTTTGCCGTGCAGGCAATTGCCCCCAATGGCGGGACCGCAGCCGGAGATAAAGATCAGGTTACCGGCGCGCTTGCTGGGGGAATAAACGCCGCCTTTGGCGGGCGCCGGAGGAAGTTGTAAGCCGAGTTCCTTCAATTTCTCATATACGTCCATTGCATTTCAACCTTTCTCAATTTTATTTATTTTTCCGCAAGAGAACCGCGCAATGCGGCCCCTTTACGGCAATTGGTGGGTTTACCGTTTTGAAGCGCGGCGGCGCCGTTTACCAGCACCATGTCCATCCCCACTGCGGTTTGACAGGGGTTGCTGAAAGTGGCGCGATCGCTCAGTTGCAACGGGTCAAAAATATTAATATCCGCCTTGTAGCCGGGGCGCAGCAAGCCGCGGTTGCGGATGGAAAAGCGCTGCGCGGTCATACCGGTCATTTTGTGCACCGCCTGCTCCATAGAAAGAAGGCCGCGTTCCCTGACGTAATCCCGAATGATTTTTGCAAAGGAACCGTACAAACGGGGGTGAGGGCAGCTGGTAATGCCGTATAGCGAATCGGAAATAATGGCCGAATAAGGTAGGCGCGCCACTGTGTCTACGTCCGCAGGATCCATGCTCATAACGATGATGCCTACCTTGCCTTTTTCCTTTACCAGCAGATCGGCGATAAAAGCGGTTTCGTCGGCGTAATGCTCTTTCTCACAAATTTCTTTGATATTTTTGCCTTGGTAGGGCAGATGTTCCGGTAGGGCCACCGAGCTTATGACAATGCGCTCCCAGCCGATGTCCCGCACCATATTATCCCACCCCGGGTGGGCCTTTTGCAGCTCTTGGCGCAAGGTATCCACACCGGCGGGGGTGGCCAGCTTTGCCAGGGTTGCGGCGGTTTCTGTTTCTACAAAAGTGGGCGGGATGAGGGTAAGCAGGGTGGTGGAACCGCCGGTGTAAGGGTAAAAATCCACCGTTACCTCTTGGCCATGGGCGCGGGCGTTTTCAATGCGTTCAATCGCCTGGTGGATAGTGCGCCCCCAGTTTCGGCAACCCACCGCTTTAAAATGGCTAATATTCACGCGCAAGCCGGCTTGCTGTGCAATATCGATTACCTCTTGCACCGAAGAAACCAGGCTGTCGCCCTCGCCGCGAATATGGCAGGTGAGAATGCGGTTATATTTTGCACAGGGGGTAAGCAGCCTCACAAATTCCTCGGTGGAGGAATAGCATTCCGGCGTGTACATTACCCCGCAGGATATGCCGAAGGCGCCGTTTTCTAACGCCTGGGTCAAATAGCCTTGGGCGCGGGCCATTTGCTCCGGCGTGAAGGGCTGTTTGCCAAAGCCGCCGATGGCTGCGGTTTTTACCGTGCCGGTGCCGATCATGGCCCCCATGTTTAGCCGAAGAGCAACGCCCTCTAATTGCGCCTGATAATCCGGATAATCGTTTAGACGCAAAGATGCGGGCGCGGGGCCCAGGCAAGGCTCAATAAAATCGCAGGTTTGCCGCCGGGTTTGCGCCGTGGTGGGAAAGGGCGTGAGCCCGCAATTGCCGCCCAACACGGTGGTAATACCCTGCGCCAACTCCAAGCAGCCGAAATCCGCGTCCCGGAACACGGCGAGATCGCAGTGGCGGTGGGGATCGATAAAGCCGGGGGTAACCGCCTTGCCTTTGGCATTGATTACCTGCCAATCGGAATGAGGCGGAAATTGGCCTGGCGCTCCCACTTCCAAGATAGTGTCGCCCTCCAGCAGTAAATCGCCGGTTTTGGCAGGCGCGCCGCTGCCGTCGTATATGGTGCCGTTTTGAATCAATGTTTTCATAGGTTACGCTTCCTTTGTTAGAACCGATGGTTATACCAACATGCCGCGGGCGTCAACCTTTTGCAAAATCAGCTCTCCATCCTGCAGCAGATAGACCTGGTTTTGCAAGTTGACAGCGGTGCAGATGTGAATGGGAATCAGGCGCAGCTTTTGCCCCACCTTCAGCCCGGTGCGGCCGGTTTTGCTCACCAGCATACCGTGCTCCTCGTTCATGCGGCGCAAAGTGAGATCCTCCCGCCCTTCCACAATGGCATAGCCGGGGTAATGGTAGGGGGGCGCGTCCAACGGGATATCCATGGGGAAGGTTTTGGTGCCGCCGTCAATAACGGCATACTCGTCGCAAGGCGTGCTTACCACGGTTACATAATAGTAGCCGGCAATATCCTCCAACGTGGCCGCCCCTTCTTTGGTGAGCATATAGTCGTTAAAAATGTAGGTGCCGGGCCGAATTTCGTTCACCAACCCTGTTTGTGCCACGGCAAGGCCGGTGGGGGTGGAACCGGCGCTGATGTCGGCAACCGGAACGCCGGCAGCCTCCAGCTCCTTGGCAACCTGCGCCATAAAGGCGCCCTCCTCTTGGGCGGCCTGCTGTTTATCCACGGTGGGCTGGGCTTGGTACACCAGGCCTTTAAACGTATAAATGCCGGTGAGGCGCAGGCCGGGCAACCCCGTGATGTATTTGGCCAATTCCACAGCATTCTCCATCACCACGCCGGTGCGCTTGGCCCCGGTGTCTACCTCCATGCGCACCTCTAAGGTAACGCCGGCGACGGTTGCGGCGCGGCTGAGCGCCTGAGCGCCCGGGCGGCTGTCTACCGCCAGAATCAGCCGTTGAATGCGCCGGTGCAGCCGGATGGCACGGGCAATACGAAAATCACCCACCATCGGATAGGCGATAAAAATATCGTTTATGCCGCCGTCGGCCATTACCTCCGCTTCCGACACCTTAGCGCAGGTGATCCCGCTGGCGCCGTAGCGCAGCTGCAGCTGGGCAAAATATTTCATCTTGTGGGTTTTTATATGGGGCCTTAACCGGCAGTTGCACCGGTCGGCCTGCTGCTGCATGGCCAATAGGTTCTTTTTTGCCTGCTCGGTGTCAATCACCAGGCAGGGGGTTTCCAGCTGTTCAATTTGGCCGGGGGTTAGGGTTAACATAGGCAAGCCTCCCTTATTCCTGCTAAGCGCCGGGCGACAGATGATGCGATTATTCGTAACTGTCGGCCACGCTCTTTACGGTTAATTTCTGCTCAAGCTGGGCGGCGGTCATCGGCGCGCTGAGATCGTTTTTCGCAACGGTCACCGTGTATCCCTGAGAAGATGTAATATCAAAATAATTGTCTGAGAACACCGCGTCGGCCCCTTCTAGATCCAATTCTACATAATGGGCGAAGGTGTTGCTGCTTACCGTAACCAGGAAGCAATCGTCAGCTTCTTCTACCCGGCACCGATAAACCGGCTTTTCCAGATGGAAATGCTTGGGTTTCACAAAAAGGGTAACGCCGCGGGAAATAACTTCGTCTTGCTGCACCAGCTCATACTGCGCCACCAGCTCGCGCTTATCGTATTGGGCAAACCAACCGGAAAAGTCGGCGTCATACAATTTGTTTACGCTCAGCGGCGGCACAAAGGCGGAAAATTCCTTTTGCCACAAAACGGTAAAATCACGGTGCAGCAGGGTGACGCGCAATGTGGCGCTTTGCGGTTGTAGGGTATCGTTGTGCACATAGTAGCTAATATGGGGGCTTAGTTCCTCCTGCTCGCAAGCCGAAGCCATAAAGGGGCGGTAAAACCGCTTGGCGCCGTAGTGCAGGGCTTTCCAACGCCCCAGGGAGTCTATACTGGCCCAGGAGGCAACCGGCCAACAGTCGTTCAGCTGCCAATACAGCGAGCCCATGCAGCGCCCGCGGTTGCGCCGCCAATGCTCCACGCCGTATTGAATGGCCTTCAGCTGCAATACCTGCGAAATATAGGCGATGTTTTCCAAATCCTTGGGGTAACGGAAATAGCCGGCCACATAAGAGAAGATTTTGCCGTTGGCCTGGCCGTTTTTCTGGTGGGATTCCATAACCTCGCTGAAAATGTTTTCATCCTCCGGCAGGCAGAAACTGCGCAGGGTTTTGATGGAGGGGAAGGATTGGAAGCCGTACTCCGAGCAAAAACGGAAGTAAGACTGCCGGTACTCGGTAAAGGGCTTGTTGGAATGCCAAACCTCCCAATAATGGGTGTCGCCCCGATCAACATTGTTGGGGTCGTCCAGCGCTCCGCCGGACGACGGGGAGGAGAGCCAGTAAAAGGTTTGGGGATCCTCCCGGCGCACAGTGCGCGGCAAAATGTATTCAAAAATTTTGATGTAATCCGCCGTATAGCGGGGAGAATGCCCTTGAATACGGGCCCAGGGCTCGCCCCAGCCCCATTCCATCTCGTTGTTGCCGCACCAAAGGGCCAGGCTGGCGTGATGGCGGATACGCCGCACATTATCCCGGGTTTCGGCCACAATGTTGGCTTCAAAGGCATCGGTTAAACCGTACACATTGCAGGCAAACATCAGATCCTGCCACACCATAATGCCGTAGCGGTCGCAGAGATCATAGAAAAAATCGTCGGGGTAATAACCGCCGCCCCAAACCCGCAGGCAGTTGAAGTTGGCCCGGGCGCAATCTCGGATTAAGCGTTCGGTGCGCTGGGGCGTAACGCGGCGCAGAATGTTATCCTCGGGTATGTAGTTGGCGCCCATGGCAAAGATTTTAATCCCGTTCACCACAAAGGCAAATTCACTGCCCCACTGGTCCTTCTGGGTGCTGACGGTGATGGTGCGCAGGCCGATGGTGAGCGCCTTGCTGTCTAGCACATTCTCCTCGCTTTTCAGCACAACCGACAGCTCATACAGCGGCTGCTCCCCCCAGCCGTTTGGCCACCACAGTTGCGGCTTTTCAACGCAAAAGGTATAGCTGCCCGAATCCTCTTGTATACCGGCGCAGGTTTGGCAAGATCCATCCGGCCCGGTGAGGGTGAGTTCCACCCCGCAGGAGGAGTTGTCAAAGCGGCGCAACGCCACCTCTGCGGTTACCCAAACCTTGCCCTGTTCATGCTTTTGCACCACCCGCACGTCGTCTAACACGGCCCCGCGGGCGTATTGCAGCTCGATGCCCCGCCAAATGCCGGCGTCGGGCAGTTGGGGGCCCCAATCCCACCCAAACATGGAATGGCCCTTGCGCAAAAAGCCGTTGCCGGGCAAACTTCCGGTGGCGGTATAATGAATATCGCCCTTTGCATATTGCTCACTGATATATTGCAACGGGGAATGAAAATAAACGCTGATATGATTGGTGCCCTCGTGCAAAAGTTGCCCTACCGGCCAACGGTAGGTGCGGTGCATGTCGTCGGTTTGGGCCAGCAGCGTGCCGTTGATGCGAATATCGGCTATTGTATCAAGCCCGTAGCATACCAGCTCTACCATTTGGCTGCCAAGCACCGTGTTGTTCACTTCAAATTCCCGTTCATAAAGGTAGTCGTTCCAAAATAGATCCCGGGCAGCATACTCGTTGGTGCGCCAGAAGGGATCGTCGATTTTTTGATTGTCTAGTAAATCCGCCAGCACGGAACCGGGCACCGTGGCGGGAAGACTCCAATCCTGCCCAGCCTGGCTCAGCCGCCAGGTTCCGTTTAACGATAACCGTTGCATAACCTACCCCTTTCCTATCAAACAAATCGTAAGAAAAATGAACCGGATGCGCACAGGGCCGCCTCGAATTTTCTTGGCAAGGCATTTCTCTCAAACAGCGTAAAATAAAAAGGCCCCTTTGGTTTGTAGAATACCACAGGAAGAAGGGAAAAGCAATGCAAATAAAGGCTGTTGTCTGATAAATAGTTTTGATTTTTAACACAAAAAGTTTGCCTTTTTTCTTCTCTGTGCTATAATGCGAACCATACGGGCCTTATTTAGTTGCAAAGGAGGCGTTTTTGTGGAACGGATAGAAGAGGAAAAGCAGCTTTTGGGGCAGATTATGACATTAATTGCCAATCAGTTTGGTTCCCGCTGCGAGGTGGTGCTGCATGATTTAACAGGCGATTACAACCACTCTATTGTGGATATCCGCAACGGCCATGTAACGGATAGGCATGTAGGGGGGTGCGGCAGCAACCTGGGGCTGGAGGTGCTGCGCGGCACGGTGCAAGACGGCGACCGGTTCCATTATATTACCCATTTACCCGATGGGCGCATCCTGCGCTCTTCCTCCATCTACCTCAAAAATGGGGAGGGGAAAGTAATTGGCGCCCTGTGCGTCAATTTGGATATTACCGATTCGGTGCGCTTTGAGGGCTTTCTCAAGCAAATGAACCATTACACCACCGACGGGCAGGAAGAGGTGTTTGAGCAGGATGTATCCGGCTTGCTGGAGCGGTTGATTGCACAGGGAAAGAGCCGCGCCGGTAAGGAGCCCGCCGATATGAATAAGCAGGAGCGGGTGGAGTTTTTGCGTTTTTTGGATCAAAAAGGGGCGTTTCTCATCACCAAATCGGCAGAAAAGGTGAGCGAACTGCTGGGTGTGAGCAAATTTACCTTTTACCACTATTTAGAGCTGGCGCGCGAAGAGCCCAACCAAGCCCAATAGAAGCAGGCGGCAGGTGGGATCGACAGGCGCAATTGGTCTTGCCGGTGCAAAGCCGCCGGCTACCGCCAATATTTTCGATCCAGCGTGCGGTATTGAATCGCTTCGGCAACATGAAAGGTTTCTATGTGTTCGCAACCGTCTAGATCGGCGATGGTGCGCGACACTTTCAGAATGCGATCATAAGCCCGGGCTGAAAGGCCCATCTTGTCAAATGCTTGTTTCAGCAAAGCGCTGGCTGGGGGAGTCATAACGCAGTAGCGCTCCATTAAATCCGGAGTAAGCCTGGCGTTGCAGGCCACGCCGGTGCCCGCATAACGGCTTTGCTGCATGGCCCGGGCCGCGTTGACCCGCCGGCGTATTTGCGCAGAAGCTTCGGCGGGCTTTTGGGCGGCTAGTGTGTCGTATTCCACAGCGGGCACGTCCACGTGCAGATCAATGCGATCGAGAAGCGGGCCGGAAACCCGGGCGAGATAACGCGCCACCGCGCCGGGGGAGCAGGTGCAAGGACGGGTGGGGTGCCCGAAATAGCCGCAAGGGCAGGGGTTCATTGCCGCTACCAACATAAAAGAACAGGGATACGACAGAGTGCCGTTGACACGGGAGATGGTCACTAACCCGTCTTCCAAGGGCTGGCGTAGGGTTTCCATAGCGCTGCGGGAAAATTCGGGCAGCTCGTCTAAAAACAGCACCCCATTGTGAGCCAAAGATATTTCTCCCGGGCGAGGAACGGTGCCGCCGCCGGACAAACCGGCCGGCGAAATGGTGTGGTGAGGCGCGCGGAAAGGGCGCGTGGTGATAAGAGGCGTATCTTTGGGCAGTACCCCGGCGATGGAATGAATTTTGGTGGTTTCTATTTCTTCGTCAAAGGTCATATCGGGCAGGATGGAGGGCAGCCTTCTGGCCAGCATACTTTTACCGGAACCGGGCGGACCAATCAGCAAAGCGTTGTGCCCGCCGGCTGCGGCGATTTCAACGGCGCGTTTGGCTTCCGCCTGGCCTTTCACCTGCGAAAAATCGGGCAACCGGGCCCAGTCTGTTACAGTTTGCTCAGGGGCATGGGCGGGCGTGAGGGGCGAAGAACCGTCAAAATGGGCCAACAAAGCGGGCAGATTCTCTACCGGATACACCTGTATATTGCGGGCGGCGGCGCCTTCGGATGCGTTGGCAGCCGGGACGAATAGGCGGCGAAAGCCGGCTTGCATGGCTTCAATAGCCATGGGCAGCACCCCGTTTACCGGGCGGACATCGCCGGAGAGCGACAGCTCCCCAATGAAAGCGCAGTCTTGTAAATTGGCCTGTAGCTGGCCGCTGGCTTGCAGTAAAGCCAGCAGCACAGGCAAATCGTAAATAGGCCCTTCCTTGCGGATATCGGCCGGGGCCAAATTTACCGTAATACGGCTGACCGGAAAATCAAACCCGCAGTTTTTCAGGGCGGAACGCACCCGTTCCCGCGCCTCGCGTACCGCTAAATCGGGCAGTCCTACCATATCGAAAGCGGGTAAACCGCTAGACAGTGCCGCCTCTACCTCAACGGGAAAAGCCTTTATGCCGTATAACCCCAGGCTGTGGATTTTAGAAACCATGAGGGCGAACCTCCCCTTCCTTTTTGTTTCCAGTATAACGCGGGGCTGATTCGGTAAGAGTAATAGTTGAGCGATTTTCACGTGCCTGTTTTTTGAAATAGAGCTTATTGTAGCTGCGGTGGATAAAAGTTTTTGTTGACGTTGACTTTTCAAGGGCGGTGCGGTATGATGGACAAAACGGCGTATCTGGATAACAGGAGGGGGCTTGCAGTGGGGGATTCTGTACACAAAGACGAAATGTGCCGGCAGACCGACGAGCAGCTGGCGGCGCAGGTTCGCCAAGGTGTGCAGAGTGCTTTTGCCGAACTTACGTCGCGGTATTTGCCCTTTATCAAAAGCAAAGCTTCGGCCTACCGAAAAATGGGTTTAGAGCCGGAAGATATGATGCAAGAGGGCTTGCTGGGCTTATTGCGCGCGGCTGAAACCTTTCAAAGTGGGGGAGAGGCTGCTTTTCAAACTTATGCGGGCTTATGTATTGAGCGGCGGCTGATAACCGCTTACCGTTCGGCGGCCCGTAAAAAGCATCTGCCCTTAAACGACTATCTGTCTTTAAGCGGTGGCGAAGAAGGGGCGCTATGCAGCACAGTGGTTTCGGATGAGGCGGGGGATCCCGAAGCGTTGCTGATTGAAAAAGAGGGGTTTCACCGTTTTCGGCAGCGTGTGCAGCAGCAGCTTTCGCCGTTTGAATATCAAACCCTTTCGCTTTATTTGTGCGGCCTCACCTATGAGGAGATTGGAAAAAAATTGCAAACTTCGGCAAAATCGGTGGATAACGCCTTGCAGCGGATTCGCCGTAAATTGAAAAAAAGTTTTCATGTGCGTTAATTGCGCGATTTTATGTCGCGTTTTATGCCCAGGTAGCTTAGCAGGTTAGAGCGTTGTCATTATTGATGCAAAGGCGTCGGTGCAAATCCGTCCAGGGGCAAATATTTACCAATGCGGAGGTAGTTTATCATGTACGAGGACAAGACATTAGTTTGCAAGGAGTGCGGCGCGGAGTTCGTCTTTACAGCCGGCGAGCAGGAGTTTTATGCTTCTAAGGGGTTTGTGAATGAGCCCCAGCGTTGCAAGGCTTGCCGTGACGCCCGTAAAAACGGAGCCAAGCAAACCCGTGAGATGTATACCACGGTGTGCGCCGCTTGTGGCAAAGAGGCTAGGGTTCCCTTCCAGCCCCGCGAGGATCGCCCTGTGTATTGCAGCGAGTGCTTTGCAAAAATGAAGGAAGAACAATAAGTTCATCTTGTGCCAAATAAAGAAGCAGCTGCCTTGAGAAAGCAAGGCAGCTGCTTTTTAGTGGTTGATATCGGGCAGCGTTTCACAACCTCCCCATAAAAAACGAAATCAATAGAGCTTGCCGGTTTTCACGGTTAAAGCGGCCGGCGTTCAATCCAACGCCCATCGGTAAAATCTGGGATGGCAACGGGGGCGCTTCCAGACAAAATGGATTGCTCGCTTAAAACGCTGATGCTCATCCATGTGGCGGCGTCGTATACGTCGATGGGGGGCTGCACCCCTTGCGCGGCGCTTTTTATAAAGTCTCGCCAAACCAGCCAATCCATCCCGTCGTGGCCGCCGCGGGGATTCTGCTTATATTCGCGCCACAACGGATGCTCGTACTGCTCTTCGTATTGGCAGGCGTTGCCCCATTGCTCTTTCCAGTTAAAGTCATAGCGGTTGTGCACCTGATCCAAAAATAGAGAGTCGGTATCTTCGGTATACATGCCCTTGGTGCCTTGCACGTGGAAACCGCGGCTGTAAAAACGGGGCAGGGTGGTATCCAACGTCAGGGTGATGGTTTGCCCTTGGGCGCAACGCAGCACGGTGGTAACCACGTCGCCTTGGGCAAAGTTTTGGTTCAAAAGCGGGCTGCCCTCCTTCTCCCGTGCAATATAGGTATGCAGCCCTTTAGCGCAAGAGGCAGTGGAGGTTAGGGTTAACAAGCGGTTGCCGCGGTTGATGTTTAAAATCTGGGCGATCGGCCCCAGCTCGTGGGTGGGATAATTTTCGCAGTTGCGCGCCAAATAATTGCGCAGCCGGTAGTGACGGATTTCTTGGCCATAAGCCACCTCTTGACGTAGGTCGTGCCGGTATCCGCCGGAGCAATGCACAATTTCACCCAACACGCCTTGGCGCACCATGTGCAGCACCATCATTTCACGCCGGCCGTAGCAGCAATTTTCCAGCAGCATACAGGGCACGCCTGTTTCTTCGCTGGTGCGCACCAGCTGCCAACACTGATCTATGGAGTAGGCTCCGCCTACCTCCATGCCCACATATTTGCCGGCTCGCATGGCGTCAACCGCAATGGGAATGTGAGATTCCCACGCGGATAAAATAGCCACGGCGTCCACCTGGCTGCTGCGTACCACATCGTGGTAATCCTGCGTGCACAAAGGAGCTTGATGGGTAAATTCCTCTACCTTGCGGGCGGCGTCTTGGGCGCGATCCGCATAAGTGTCGCATACAGCGGTGATGGCGATGTCTTGCTGGGTCATGGGCAGCAAAACTTGATCCAATAATCCCATACCGCGCTGGCCAAAGCCGATAAGCCCCAGCCGAAGCGGGCGGGCAGCATTTATTTCTTTCATGTCGTCCTCCTCGTGATAAAAGAATAGACCGGCGATGTTTTAACCGCCGCTGCTAGTCTCTGTTGGCTGTGCCGGCGTCTAAAATAGAAAAACTGGCGTCGTTGCAGTCAATGCGGGCAACTGCTCCGTAGGGGAGCACGGTTTTGGGTTCGTTATGGCCAAAGCTGCCGTTTAGTAAAACCGGCAGGTTCTCTAGCCCAAACTCTTTTAACACCTTTTGTATCATAGCCGCATATTCCCCGTAAAGGTGCCCGCTCATGGGCTTGCCGAAAAATAAACCCGATAGGCGGTTTAAAATACCGGCTACTCCCAAATTGCGCAGCGCATCCTCCACAAACCAAACAGGCGGCTTACACTCTGAGGTTTCTAAAAAGAGGATAGCTTTGTCAAAACATTCCACAGCGGGAAAAATTGCCGTTCCTTTAAGCGTTTCTAATGTTTCTAAGCAGCCGCCAATCAAGGGACCTTGTGCAGTACCGCTGCCTTGCAACAGCTCATAGCCGGTATTTTGAGAAAAAACGCGGGCGGTATCTTTGTTTTTTTCTTCCCAAGCCAGGTATTGGCCCGTATATACCGGGGAGGGCTCCACGCGGCCGATGGGTTCTGAGCAAAAGAGAGCTTTTGCCACAGCATTGCGGGTGTATGCCGGCAAAGAAACATTTTCGGCGAAATCGCTGAGGATCGCCGGCCCGTAAAAACTAGAAAGCCCGGCCTTTAAGCACATAAAGTGCAGCGCCGTGGTGTCGGAATAGCCGATAAAAACTTTGGGATTGCGCCGGATGAGATCAAAGTCAATATAGGGCAGCAAACGGGCGCTGTCATTGCCGCCAATACAGGAGAAAATTCCTTTTATAGAGGGATCGGCAAAAGCTTCCATCCAATCGGCGGCGCGCAGTTCTGGGTGCCGGTAAACAAAATCGGAACCGGCCAAAGTGTACGGCATTTCTACCACCTGGAGGCCAAACACCTCTTGCAGCCGGCGCTTGCCCTGCTCATAGCGCCACAAGGTTTGGGGATCGCCGGCACCGCCCCAGGATAAACTGACGGCGGCCACCTTGTCGCCGGCCTGAAGGCGAGGCGGTTTTATCAAATTGAGCATCCATATGCCTCCATCCGCGTTTTAAGATTTGTTGGTATGGCAAAAGGCCGGCCCGGTGTTTGGCCAGGCCGGCCCAGCCCAAAAGGCTTAGCTTAAATTACTTCCAGATAGTCTTTATCCGGCAAAGCGGGGAAGGGAGCGGTGGGCAGCACCTGGTACCAATAGGCTACCGAGGCAATGTCGTCTTGCAAAGGAAGATAACGGCCGCCTTCACGCCAGCCCAGCGCTTGGATGGTTACCTTCAAATCGGTGTCAAACCGGATCGGATCCATAATGTGCCAGCGGTACATGCCAAAGCGCTCTTGGCTCTTGTAAACCCCATCGGGTTCAATCACCTGGTGCAGCCCGGAATAAGGGGTAGTAAAGGGCTGATAGCGGTGGGTTTCTTGGTTTTCAAAGTTGTAGGAACCGCAGAAATAATCCTCAGTGCCCGTGCCGCAAATAGTGGGGTACTCGCTGTCGCCATCCATGTAGAATTTAATTTCGCCTTCACCCCACCAGCCGCGGTTATTTACCTGCCAAGCCATATAGGTGCCCACATATTGGCCTTTGCCCTTTACGCCGTCTAGAATGGTGTAAACATCTTTATAGGGCAGGGGGTTCACCCGGCGGAACTGAGCGTGGAAATAAGCGGCGTCGTCGGGGACCTCGGTGAGGGTGTAGTCAATTTGATAATACATCACAACAGATTCCTCACTGCGGTTTTCCAAAGACATGCGGCAACGCTTGCGGAAAGGCATCTGCCAGTAGCAGTTAAAGGCGCTGCCGGGGTTAACGCACACCGCCAGAGAGGAAAGCTGGGCATACTCGTTCCAACCGCTGGCAAAAAAGTCGCCAATGGGGCACTCCACAGACGGGATCTCTTGATCATCCCAATAAATGCGCAAAATGGTGTTGCGCCATTTGCCCGTGGGGGTTAGCCAAATATGCTGAATGCAGCCGGGGCCTTCAATGTCGGCCAGGGGGAATACTTCGCCGGGTTGCAGCACAACAAAGGGGTTTACCTTCCAGCCCTTGCCCAGATCACGGGCGGCATTTTTGGCAAAGCCCTTTTCCAGCTCGCACATGCCGCCGGCGCCCTTTTTGCCGTCGTAATTCTCGGGGGAGATGGAGCGAGTTTTGGCGTCGGACACGCGGAACAAATTCCCCATGCCCATGTTTAGTCCATTAAAATTCATGTCTTTTACACGCCTTTCCTTAAAAAAGATTATTCAGAAAATATTACAAACATCCTTGTCCATTTCCTACAAGATGTTGTATACTATAAGCAGTGTGGCATATTATCCGTGGAAAAAGGAGGGATGTCTATGCCTCATAACCAATATATGATAGAAAATTCCAAAAAGGCGAATTTGCAGCTGGAGCCGGAACTCATTTATACCGGCCGGGTATGCGACGCCCCTCACTGGTTTAATGTGAAGCATTCTCATGATTTTTGTGAGATTTTATATGTATCCGGCGGAGCGGGGAGCGCCATTGTAGACGGCAAAAACTACGAGCTGCATCCGGGAGATCTGGTTATTTTAAACCCGGGTATTTCTCATGAAGAACGCTCAGATGAAGAAAACCCATTGGTTCTTATTTTTTTGGGCATTCGTGATTTTACCCTGCCGGGATTCCCCCCGTGCCATTTGTTGGAGAAAAACCGTGAGCCCGTGATCCCCTGTGGAGAATACCGGTACCGGATGGATGTCTATTTTGAAGAATTGCTGCTGGAATCCTCTAACCAGGTGCGTTATTACCAACAAATTACGCGCAGCCTTGTTTCGGCCATCTTGGTGCTGATTATGCGAATTATGTGCATCAATACGCCGGGTGAAACCGTGTTAAGCGAGGAGTGCAGCAGAATTAAGCAGTACCTGGATCAAAATTATACCTCGCCCATCACGCTGGATTCCCTTTCTGAAACGGTTTATATCAGCAAGCATTACCTATCGCACATGTTCAAAGAGCAAACGGGCACTTCGCCGATAAAATATTTGACCTCGCGAAGGATTTCTAAGGCCTGCGAGCTGCTTACCACAACCACGATGCCCATATCAGAGGTAAGCAAATCGGTGGGCTATGAAAACCCGCTGTATTTTAGCCAAGTGTTTAAAAAATTGCAAGGGGTGTCTCCGGCGGAATACCGGGCCAATAAAACAACATCTCATTAAAAATTAGATGTTTTGTAGTTATTGTAGCGTTATACCATTGTTTTCGCTATACTTAATTTTGCTATTTTACAATTGAAATTGTGTGATCCAGCCTTGCAAATTTGCTGTTTTGCAATTGTGTTTAGACGGTTAATCGCTGCTCATACATAAACAGGCGTAAACCGCTACCAAAATGATAAGGCAAAAGGCACAAATCAATATCGCCATACCGGCGGCCCTCCTTTGCGCATAGGTGCTGGTGTACAAAAAACGATAGATACCTTTCAATATATGCGCGGTAATGTTGGAGTTGACCGTTTGCTTTGTAAACCGGTGTGTTTTTTCATGCAAGGCAAATTCATAAGAATAGGAGAAGATTTTTTAATGGCATTTATCATTCGACCTGCCCGTGAAGAGGACACAGCCGCCATTTTTGGCATGATCTGTGAACTGGCCGACTACGAAAAAATGAGCAGCGATGTTGTCGCCACTGAGGCGATGCTGCGCAGTGAAATTTTTGAGAAGAAAAGCGTAGAAGTATTGATAGGGGAATTAGACGGCACAGCGGTGGCTTTCGCTCTCTATTTCTATAATTTTTCCACGTTTTTGGGGCGCAGAGGTCTGTATTTGGAGGATGTGTTTGTGCGCCAGCCGTATCGCGGCAGGGGCTTTGGCCGGCAAATGCTACACCGGTTGGCTGAGCGGGCGGTGGAACAGGGATGCGGCAGGATGGAGTGGTCTTGCCTAGATTGGAATGAACCCTCCATCAAATTTTACCGCTCCTTGGGCGCAGAGGCTATGGATCAGTGGACGGTTTATCGCCTAACAGGTGATAAACTCATCAATTTTGCAAAAGAAGAACCCAAATGCCAATAAGTTTTTTGTTTTATTGCTGTAACTGCATATTGCAACAAAGGCCCTTTCTTCCCAAAAGAAGAAGGGGCCTTTTTCTATGCCGGCCATTGGGTAAATTTACCTCTAGAATTTATGCAAGAGGAGTTTATAATATAGATATAGAACATGCGTTCTGTTTTCGGAGGTGACCATAATGGAACGTATTATTTTGCATAGCGATTGCAATAGTTTTTACGCCAGTGTAGAATGCCTGCATCGCCCAGAAATCCGGCGGCTACCGGTGGCAGTGGGCGGGGATGTAGCGCAACGTCACGGCATTATTTTGGCAAAAAATCAATTGGCTAAGCGCTGTGGTGTGCAAACGGGCGAGGCGCTTTGGCAGGCTAAGCAAAAATGCGCTGATTTGGTTATCGTACCGCCTCGTTACGATTTATACCTGCGTTTCTCCCGGCTGGCCCAACAGATCTATCTAGATTATACGGATCAGGTGGAGCCCTTCGGGCTGGACGAGGCCTGGCTTGACGTTACCGGTTCCCGCTGTATCAAAGGGGATGGGAAGACGATTGCCCAGGAAATCCGCCGCAGGGTGAAACAGGAACTGGGCATTACGGTTAGCATTGGCGTAAGCTTTAACAAAGTGTTTGCCAAGCTGGGCAGCGATTATCAAAAGCCCGATGCCGTTACTGCAATTGGCCGCGAGAACTACCGGAAAATTGCCTGGCCCCTGCCGGTGCGCGATCTGCTGTATGTGGGCCCCGCCACTGAGCAACGGTTGCGGCGCTATGGAGTTCGCACCATCGGCGCGCTGGCCGCCTTGCCGATACAAACCCTGCGCGCCGAATTTGGCAAGGTGGGGGAAATCCTGTGGGCATTTGCCAACGGCTACGATGCCTCCCCGGTGGAACGCTACGATAACCAGCCTACGGTGAAAAGCGTGGGCAATTCCACTACGGCGCCCCGGGATTTGTGCAATAACGAGGATGTAAAAATTGTGCTGTTGGTATTGGCCGACAGCGTGTGCCGCCGTTTGCGAGAGCAGGGCTTTCAGGGAAAAACCGTGCATATCAATGTGCGGGATAACCGCTTGCTTTCCTTTACAAAGCAAATAAGTTTGCACCGCTATACAAACCTTACGGAAGAAATCGCTCGGGCTGCCTATCGATTATTTGCGGCTAGCTACCATTGGCGGTTCCCGGTGCGCAGCGTCGGCATTAGTGTTTCTTCCCTAACGGGTGACAGCGCAGCGACCCAAACCAGTTTGTTTGAGTCGCCGCAACGGTTGGAAAGGCAGCAACGGTTAAACAGCGCAGTGGACAGCATCAAAAGCCGGTTTGGTTCTTATGCCGTGCAGCCCGCTTTGCTGCTTAAGGATCCCACCCTGTCTCACTTCGATCCAAAACAAGAGCACATTATCCATCCGGTAGGATATTTTTAAAAGGAGGAATGGCACGCTATGTTGCGCAAAAAATATGTGGGCGTTGAGGCGTACTTTCGGGAAGACGGCACCATTCTGCCCAGCAAAGTCAATTGGGAGGACGGCAGGGTTTACCCGATTGACAAGGTGCTGGATATCCGCCCCGCTGCCAGCTTAAAGGCGGGCGGGGCCGGCATTCGCTACACCTGCCGGATTGCCGGGCGCGTAAAATACATTTGGTTGGAAGAAACGCGGTGGTTTGTGGAGGCAAAGGAATAATATGTGCGGAAGGTTATCCATCATTTATCAATGGGAATATCACGAAGTTTTAGAAACTATCAAACAGTCTGAGCAGGGTAACAGAATGGGCCCAGCGGCCACAGGCGAGAGATCCCCACCGATACGGTTCCTATTATGACGGCTATAACGGCAAAGGGTGGCGTCCTTCGCACCCAAGCCGCCGGGTGGAGATAGGGAAAGGGGGAGATATCAACGCCTGCTGGACAGCTGGTTTTGACCAATATCGCTGCGATGTGCCACCACCTGCTTTTATGAGCAAAAGCAGGTGCCCGCAGGTGAGGAGTGCAAACAATTTAACTTTCTCTTTAAAGAACAAAAAGCGGCAGATTACCCCATGTTGGTAATCTGCCGCTCTGTTACAGAAAGCAGTCTTCGCCGATATATTGGCTTTTCGTTATTCGTATTCCGTCAAAAGGGTGAGTTCGTTGGGCAAACAGAAAATACGTTCTTTCAAAAACAGCGGATAAAAATACTCTTCTTTTAACCTTTCAAAGGCAAGCCACACAAACTCGTGGGTATGCTTACCCTCTGGAATGATGAAACGCTCCCCTTTGGAAAGCAAATCCGTCTTGGAAACATCCAACAAAAAGTATAGGCATAGCTCATGGAACTTTTCTTGATCCACATCTTCAACAAAGAAGCTCTGATTCAGCCAAAGAGGGCGAAGGATTTCGGCATCGATTTGCAGCTCTTCTTTCACTTCGCGTAACACCGCCTGCTGTGCGGTTTCATGCAGTTGAACCCTGCCGCCGGGCAAATAATAATACGGGGAGCGCTCATCGTGCATTGCTAGAATATGCCCGTTATGGAGAATAAGCGCGCCAACCCTGTAATTAAATCTGCCTTCTTCCGTTTTAAAGGTAATATCCATTTGCCTGCACCTTCCTTTTTTCTATTCATACGCCGTTACTTTTCAACAAAAATCATGTTGGTGAAACCGTTAACGGCGGCGTTTGGCCATTTTTTCATATGGTTTACCACCGGATCCTATAAAAAGGAAGTTCCGCTTGCAGCCACTTATCATACTGCAAGGCGATATAAAAATAAAGGCTGAACCAGAAACACAAGATGCATTCGGGTTCAGCCTGGCACCCCCGACCAGAATCGAACTGATAACAACCCCTTAGGAGGGGGCTATTATATCCATTTAACTACGGGGGCATTGTTAATATTTATCACGCAGCAGGATACTGTTATATTCGTATAGAACCTGCGGACTTTTATTTTACCGCACACAATACGCTTTGTCAATCGTCGGTAACAAAATAGAAAGAGATAATCGCATTTTATTGAAATAATTAAATTTTCATGCTATAATTAATTTAAAATCATTATCTAAAATGAAAGGATGACGCTCATGGGTGGAAAACATCTTTTGCAGCTAACCGAATCCCTTTATCCATACAGTAACACCAACGCTGAACCTTCTGTGGAGGAACTGGCCGAAGCTTCGATGGGATTGCCCGCTGGCCGCCCCAAGAGAAATAGGGGAGTTCCTCCTGTGATGCTGGCGTCTTTGGTGAACCACGTTTTGACCGATCGCCAGCGGGATTGCGTGCTGCTATATTACTATCAACATCAGAATATGCAGCAAATTGCCGATTGTCTTCAGCTTAACGTTTCCACCGTTTGCCGCCACTTGCAGCGCGCGCGCAAACGCCTGGGCGCCGTTTTATCTTTTTATTTTCCAGATCAGCAAGATATACAGCTGGCTGCAAAACAAAAGGTAAAAGAAACAGGCGCAGACAAGCCGCGCCTGTTGTCTTAACTTTGTGGGTTGCCCTGCCAAATCGCCTATTCTTGGCGCATTTGCTCCACCAGCGCGCGATCGGGCGTGGCGTAAATCGTTTTGTAATCCACATAAATAACCCGGCCGGGCTTGGCGCCTTGCGGTTTGTTAACATGGCGCACCTGGGTGTAATCCACCGGCACTTGGGAGGATTCCCTCGCCTTGCTGTGCCACGCGGCCAGCTGAGCGGCGGCTACCAAGTCCGCTTCAGCAGGTGTGCGGCCTTCGGTGACTAAGATAACATGCGAGCCCGGTATATTTTTGGTGTGGAACCAAATATCGCGGTTATCCGCCTGCTTTAAGGTGAGCTTGTCGTTTTGCCGGTTGTTCCTTCCCACCAAAACAGTAAAGCCGCCGGCAGTTGTAAAGCGCATAGGCCCCAGTAACGGCGGTTGCTTTTGCTTCCCCTTGGGCGTACGCAAAAACCCTTGCTCCGAAAGCTCTTGCCGGATCTCGGCCAACTCACGCTCGGTTTCGGCTCTGCTTAACGCATCAAAAACCGTATCGATATAATCTAAATCTTCACGGGCCTGTTGAATTTGCTGGGCCAGCACCGTTTCAGCTGTGCGCGCCTTGCGGTAATCCTTGTAATACTTTTGGGCGTTTTGCGATGCGGTAAGCGCCGGATCCAACTTGATGCGCAGGGGCTTCATATCGTCATAAAAGTTCTCTAGCTCCACTTGAGAAGCGCCCTTTTCCACCCGATACAGGTTGGCGTTGAGTAAATCTCCGCAAACCCGCAGCGTGTCGCGATCGGCGCAGTGCTTGAGTTCCTCCTGCTGTAGGTTGATTTTGCGGCTGAGCCGATCAGAAACGTTGGTAAGCAAGCGCAGCAAATCCAGCGACCGGGCGTGCATACGCTCCAACCGATCCCGCTGTTCATAAAAAGCATCTAACAGTTGGGAAAAGCTGGCGCATTGGCTCACCACTGCAGCGCGGCCATATTGGGTAATATTGCGAAAAGAAAATTCCAGCGGTTTGCCCTCAGGCAAAGTTACGATATAGGGCTGCCCGGATTTTTGACGCACCGTTTCAAACAAATCGCCTAAAAAGAACAGCAACCGTTCCCTTTGCTGGCTGCTCATTTCGCGCACTGCAACATCCGCGCCCCGCCCAACTAAAAATTCGATCTCCCGGCAAACCACGGGCGAAACGCCTTGTAAGGCGTTCAGCAACGCTTTAGCCAAATGCTCGTTTTTTCCCGCTTCTATACGCTGTACCGCTTGCTCGGGCGTACTATTCAGCATACACAGCTTATCTTGAGGCGGCGGAAGCTCATAGCGCAGCCCGGGCAACACCAAGCGCTGCGAAGACATTTCTGCATCCACCCGTTTGAGGGCATCAATAATCTTGCCATCCTGATCCACCAGGATGGCATTGCTGTATTTGCCCATAATTTCTACCGCTAGGCGCAGCCGTACGGAATCCCCTAGTTCGTTGACTGCATCAAAATCCAGATACAGCATGCGCTCCAAATCCGGCTGGCTAATCTCTGCCAGCTTGGCCCCCGTTAGCCTTTTGCGTAACAGCATGCACAGCATGGGCGGCACCGAAGGATTTTCTGGAGCAGACGTAATAAAATGAACTCGCGGGCTATTTGCCCGCGCCGAAATCAAAAGCTTAAGCATTTCTTGCCGGGTGCGCAACGCCAACACCAGTTCATCCCGGTTGGGCTGGTAAATTTTATCCACCCGGGCGCCAATAGCCTTTTGCGAAATTTCTGCAATGATATGCCGCAAAAAAGCGCCGTCTAAAGCCATATTTATTCCACCTTTTTACCACTTTACCACCAACCGCCCAGCACAGGCAAGCGCCGGCTGGGCGATTTTCTATACCAAATAGCGGGTAACATCTTCCTGGCGCTGAGATAGCGCGAACGTTACCTCTGGAAATCTGCGGGCAAGATAGTTGCAAAGGAACGGCAACACCACGCGCTCTGTGGCGTAATGCCCAGCATCCACCACCGTCATGCCCGCTTGGGCGGCGGCCAACAGTTCATGATGCTTGATTTCGCCGGTTACAAAGGCGTCTGCGCCCAAGGCAGCGGCTTGCTGAGCAAACTCGCCGCCGGCGCCGGAGCACAAAGCCACCGTTTGAATCCGGCGTGCACCCGGTACATAACGCACCCCATCGCAACCCAGAGCCTTTTTTACAAGCCCAGCAAACTCCGCCGCACTGCTGCCGTTTTCACCGGGCAACCGGCCGGCAAGCACCAGCGGCAACCCCTCTTGCAACACCAGCGGTTGCACATGCTGCAACCCCAAGGCTTGCGCTAGGGCCGTGTTCACCCCTTGTTGGGCCATATCCAGGTTGGTGTGGGCGCACAAAGCGCCAATGCCCGCCTGAGCCAACAAATAAGGAGCGCTATCGGGTTCCAGCTTGCGCAGGGGGTTAAATATCACCGGGTGATGGCTGACAATCAGCTGACAATCCGTGCGTTGGGCCTCATTGACCACAGCGGGGGTGATATCTAGGCTGATCAGAACACGGCGCACTTGGGTATCTTTGCTGCCCACCAACAACCCCACATTATCGTAAGACAGGGCCGTAGAAAAGGGCGCCAATGCGTCTATACAATCATATATCATCGAAACTGTAACCATTTTATCCATTTATCCCTTCTTGTTCGGGCAGCATAGCCCTAAGCCGTTCCACAACAGCCAGCAAGTATTCCGCCTCGGTTTGATTTTCCTGCACAATCAGACCGCGGCGCCGGTTTTCTAAATCCCGGATCACCTTGCGGATATAGCATGCCCCGGCGGATTCATCCTGCTGCGGCGTATCGCCCAGCAGCCCAATGTATGGGTAAAGAGGATCCTGCTGCCGCGGCGCGCCGTGATATCGGGCGCACATCACGGTATATGGCTTGCCGTCGGCGCAAACCGCCTGCTCCTGCAGCAGGGCATAGCCTGCGCCGCAAAGAAAGCGGCGCAACTGTTCCGCCGCCGTCATGGGCTGCAAAATCAGCAGTTTGTCTTCTTTCACCCATGGCGCCCGCTGCAAAATACGGGCGATAAGCTCCCCACCCATGCCGGCTATGGCGATCACGTCTGCCTCCTCAGGGGCCACGGCATCCAATCCATCCGACAGCCTGCACTCTATCTTGTCTTCCACCTGATAGCGCCTAACATTCTGTTTGGCCCTTTCCAGCGGACCGGGCCGCAAATCACAGGCCAAGGCTTGTTCAATTTTTTGCGACCGAACCAGCCAAACCGGCAAATAGGCGTGATCGGTGCCAATATCTGCCAGCTTTGCCCCCGGCGGCACCATACCCGCGCATGCCTTCAAACGGTTATCCAGCGTAAATAATGGCCTGATGCTCACTTGCTTCCCTCATTTATCATTTTCATTGACTTGTGATTCAGCCACATGGTGCCGAACTGGGTTAACGTTAAAATAACCAAAGAAATGGTTTGCCATACCCGAGAACCGTCCGACCACATATTGATAAGCACAATCAGCAAAATACCCGCACAGCGGCCCACGGCAAAAAAGCATTCCCGAACGGCAAACAGCTCCGGCGCGCATTCGTTGCCTTCCGGCCGGGCCTGCACCACCGCGTAAAACACACAGTTGGCCGAATTGACAATAAAGCCGGAGAACAAAGCGTTGAGCACCGTAAGCAGAATAACGGTAAAGGGGTTGGTGAAAAACACCAAGAGGATCCCCGCTAGGGTGAGCACCACAATCGCCAGCGCCATATACTTCACCCGGTTCTGGGGACGCATAATGCGGCTCATCACCACAAAAATAACAATAGATGCCACACCGGACAAAAAGGTGTTAAAGCCTATGAGCATCTCGCTGCTGACAATTTCATACAAAATAACCGTTAAAATAAAGGCAAACGCACCCTCGCGCAGCCCTTTCATGGTTTCGCCCAGCATGCCGCACATCCAATATTTTTGGGTAAACACCATTTTAGCCGCCCGTCCAATTTGAGAAGAGGTTCTTTTAATTTCACATTTGGGCAAGGTGGTCATGGTAAGGCAAGTGGCAATAGCAATGGCCAGCGCCAGGCCAAACACTGAAATATAGCCCCAATTGCCGGGAATCATGCTGATGCAAAAGCCCGAAATAAGCGGCACAAGCAGCGTTACCACCGCGCCGGAGATACTGATGATGGCAATGGCGCTATCGCGGTTGCCGTTGGTGGTGCTGGCGGTAAGCAGGTTGCTGTAGCTCATCCAATAAAAGCCGCCCGCTACGCCGTTGAGAATCCCCAGCACGTAAAAATATTCCGCCGCCCGGTTGTTCAGCAAGATCAAGGCGAGGTACAACAGATTAAACCCGATTATCCCTATCGCCGCCACCGTGTTGGAGCTGAGCTTGCGGGAGATACCGGAAGAAAATAACATGGTAAGCGCCATAGAAGCGTACATCAAGCAATTGAAATACAGCACGATGTTAACATCGTCTGATTGACTCATCAAAAAGGTGTTGATAAATACCCCCGGCAAAGAGGTAAAAATCAAATACAAAGTATGTACCCGCAAAAATTTGTAAAACGGGCTGCCCAGCGTGTAACCGCCAACTGCATCCTTTAGCCGCACAATTAGATGCAAATTTTTCATGGGTAGGCTCCTTTCATATCAGCTAGTAGCGGATGAAAAAGAAGGATAAGCCCCTCCAGCTTCCCCTTCACAAGGCGGGGGCTGCAACATTTCTTGTTGTCGCAGCCCCCGTTCATTCATTTTACAGCAGTAGAGCAGTCGCCCGCTTACGCTTTTTTGCTCAAATGCTCGTTGAGCTTGGCGACCAACTCGTCGGGGTTCACCCCGTGCACCATGCAGGCCTCTTCCACCGATTCCCCACGAGAAGCGGGGCAGCCCAAGCAATGCATCCCCATTTCTAAGAAATAAGGCGCGGTCGATCTATCAAAATCAAGAATATCGCCAATCACGGTTTGTCTGGTAATCGTCATCATTTTAACCTCCTGTTCTTCCCTTATTCGGGTTATCCCTATTATAATCCCCGGCGCAGACGTTTGCAATACATTTTTTATCGATTGGAGGGGGTAAGCGCTTTGCCGTGTTTTTTCTCCTTTACCGGCGGCACACATTCGGTACTCGCTTGCATAATTGGATACTTTTTTTAGAAATCCCTGGTATTATAAACCGCTCTGTGCTAAAATAGCGCAAACGAAAAGAGGGGTGATGAATTGTGGTTTCTCCTTGCCGGGATTGGCAGGCGTTTTCTCAAGCGGGGCTTGCAGAGGATTACAAAACGGTTGGTAATTACAACCTTTTTATGGCATGTGAAGCGCCGGTGCCCAGCGCTTTTCGCACGTTGCCAAAGGGCTACTCCTTTCGGCTGTGCCGGCGCGATGAATTAGAAGTTTGGAAGCGCATTGTTGCCGAAGAGCAATATGTGCCCAATATTACCAATTATTACAACAGAGTATATGCGAACCAAGCAGAAGAATTTTTTCGCCGCTGTTTGTTTGTGTGCAACGGTGCAGATAAACCTGTTGCCAGCTGCTTTATCTGGCGATCTTACGATAAAATCAACACTCTGGCGTGGTTTCGGGTTTTGCCAGAATACGAGGGCCACGGGCTAGGGCGCGCCTTGTTAACCAGGTTGCTGCAAGGTGCGGAATACCCAGTATATCTGCACACGCAACCCACCTCTGTTTGCGCCATCAAACTGTACACAGATTTTGGATTCGGGCTGGTTACCAATCCGGTCATCGGGTACCGAAAAAACGATCTGCCCGAAAGTTTGCCCTATCTTCGCCGTGTGATGCATCCGGCGGATTTTGAACGGTTGCGCTTTGTTCAGGCTGACGAGCAATTGCACCAAGCAGCGCTTAGCTCGCAAACCGATGCGTTTTAATTTTGCCTGCGCCCGGATCGATTGGATGGAAAACACGCTTAGTACCTCGCCGTAGTAGATAAATATTTGAGCGCGTGCGCTGTGGGCGTGCAGCAGAAAATTGTTTTGAGAGGCACTGGCGAATAAAGAGCGATAACCCAGCACAGAGGAGAGTGTGAACAACCAAAGAATAGCTGTTTATATTATAGCAACCCAAAGGAAGAAATAATTAGGAGGTCAAAATGATGCTGACAACTTACCAGGATACCGTAAAACTGTCTGGTTTACCGGCGCGCCGCAGGGATCTGGACCGGGCATATCTAAAATCCCTTACCAATGAAAATTTGTTGCGGCCCTTTTACCAGGAAGCGGGGATCAATGCCTTGACCTATTTGCCAAAGTCCATTCACGGAGGGTGGGATTCCCCTTATTCCCAAATTCGCGGAACTGTCTGCGGCCATTGGTTAAGCGCAGCCGCCATGATTTATCAGGAGTGCGGGGATCTGGAGCTGAAAATAAAAGGGGATGAGATTGTTTCTCAAATCGCTTTGTGCCAAGAGGAAAACGGCGGGGAATGGTGCTTCCCTATTCCGGAAAAATATCTTTACCGGCTCAAACAGGGCAAACCGATTTGGGCGCCTCATTATGTCTGCCATAAGGTGATGATGGGGCTGCTGGATATGTACCGTTATGCTGGAAATGCGCAGGCTCTTTCGGTGGTAGAAAAAGCGGCGGAATGGTTTCTGCGGTATTCGCAGGACATTGACCCGGATACCATGGCGCGGATGATGAATGAAGAAACCGGCGGGTTGATGGAATTTTGGGCGGATCTTTATTCCATTACCAATAATCCCGATCATCTCACCCTGATGAGGCGGTATGAACGGCGGGATCTTTATGAAAGCCTTCTTGGCGGGGAAAATCCCCTGAGTAATATGCACGCCAACGGAACGATTCCCGAGATGCACGGAGCGGCAAGGGCTTATGAGGTCACCGGGGAAGAGCGCTACCGCCAAGTGGTGGAGCGGTATTGGCAAATCGCGGTGGAGGAATGCCTGCCTTTTGTTACAGGCGGGCAGACCAGCGGAGAAATGTGGACCCCGCCCGGACGGCACAGCGCCCGCATTGGGAAGCTGAATCAGGAACACTGCACGGTTTACAATATGATGCGCCTGGCCGGCTATTTGTTCCGTTGGACGGGGGAAAGCAAATATGCCGATTTTTGGGAAAAGAATTTTTACAACGGCATTTTGGCGCAGGGCTTTCATGAGGAGTCTGCCCAGGTGCAGATCTGCGAAGCCCCTTACCCGGAAATGGCCAAATATGTTTCCTATTTTCTCCCCTTAGAGGCGGGGGCGAAAAAGGCTTGGGGAAGCGCCACAGATGATTTTTGGTGCTGCCACTGCACGCTGTTGCAGGCCAACGCTTTTTTGCATCAGAATCTTTATTTTCATCAAAAGAATACGCTCTATATTCCGCAATATTTAGACGCGGAAGTGCGGTTTGATATAGAAGAAATAAAGGGTTCTCTTGTGCAGCATGAAAGCCGGGAAAACAGCCATACATTCCGTATCGCGCACGATAATATGCGCACCCCGGCCCGCCCGGATTATCTTAAGAGGGTATTTGAAGTTTCGGCTTCAGGAGAAAAGAGCTTTTCTTTGGCTTTTCGCCGTCCGGATTGGTGCGCAGGGGAAATGGAATTTTATATCGATGGAGAAAAGACAGAAGCGGTCTGGGATCAAAAAGGGTTTGCCCATATTACCAGGAATTGGAACCGGGAGCAAATCATGGTGATTATTCCGAAAAAGATCACCTTCTATCCTTTGGCAGACGATCCGAACACCGGGGCTTTTCTGGACGGACCCGTAGCGCTGGCGGCCCTGACGGAAGAAGAGAGAACGTTGTATTATCACAACTCGCCCGAAGAAATTCTAATTCCGCGGGATGAGCGCTGGTGGTGCAGCTGGCGCGGCGAGTGGAAAACCACGGGTCAGCCGGTAAATTTAAAGTTTTTACCCCTGTATGCAATCGGGGATGAAGTATACACCACTTATTTCCCGGTGAAACAGCGAAAAGAGAAAGAATAAGAAGCAATTTGAAAAAGCACTTGCGGATCGATTTCATGAGAACCGCAAGTGCTTTTTATAATAAAGAATATCATCCTAGGGTTTCAAAGCTAGGATGGTGCTTTTAGATGAGTCTGCTTTAGAAAAAAGGCAGCCCTTGGCAAAGCCAAGGGCTGCCTTATTTGGCATAAATGAGCAGTTTGCAACTTTTTTGTAATCCGCCATATTTGCCGGGGAAACTTCTTTTGAAAACAGATCTTACAGCATCTTTTTTAAATATTGCCCGGTGTAGGATTCCTCCACCTGTGCCACTTGCTCCGGCGTTCCGGTGGTTACCACATAGCCGCCGCGATCGCCGCCTTCGGGGCCAAGATCGATAATATGGTCGGCGGTTTTGATGAGATCCAGATTGTGCTCAATAACTACCACGGTGTTGCCGGCATCCACCAGCTTTTGCAGCACATCGATCAAGCGGTGAACGTCGGCGGTGTGAAGGCCGGTGGTGGGTTCGTCCAACACATAGATGGTTTTGCCGGTGGATCTGCGCGAAAGCTCGGTGGCCAGTTTGACCCGCTGCGCTTCGCCGCCCGACAGGGTGGTGGAGGACTGGCCGATTTTGATATACCCCAGCCCTACGTCTTGCAGGGTTTGCAGTTTACGCGCAATGCGCGGGATGCTGGAAAAGAATTCTACCCCTTCGTCAACCGTCATTTCCAGCACGTCGTAAATGCTCTTATCTTTGTATTTTACCTCTAATGTTTCGCGGTTATAGCGCTTGCCTTTACAAACCTCGCACGGCACATAGATATCGGGCAAAAAGTGCATTTCAATTTTTATGATGCCGTCGCCTTGGCAGGCCTCACAACGTCCGCCCTTCACGTTAAAGGAAAAACGCCCGCTGGAAAAACCGCGCATTTTGGCGTCTTGCGTAGAGGCATACAGTTCGCGGATATCGTTGAATACGCCGGTATAGGTGGCCGGGTTGGAACGGGGGGTGCGGCCGATGGGAGATTGATCGATGTCGATGATCTTATCCAGATGTTCCAATCCTTTTATTTCTTTGTGGGCGCCGGCGCGGCACTTGGCCCCGTTTAAGGTGGCGGCCAGATGTTTGTACAAAATTTCGTTGATCAAAGAGGATTTTCCCGAACCGGATACGCCGGTAACGCACACCAGCTCCCCCAAGGGGATATCCACCGTGATATTTTTCAGGTTGTTCTGCTTGGCCCCTACAATCCGCAAGGTTTTGCCGTTGCCTTTGCGCCGGGTTTGCGGCACCTCAATCTGCTTTTGATGGCTCAAATATTGCCCTGTGATAGATTCCGAACAAGACATCACATCGTTTAGGCTACCGGCACACACCAAATTGCCGCCCTTTACGCCGGCTCCCGGACCAATATCCACAATATAATCGGCAGCCCGCATGGTGTCTTCGTCGTGCTCCACCACAATCACCGTATTGCCCAGATCTCGCAAATGCTTTAGGGTGCCCAGCAGCTTGTCGTTATCCCGCTGATGCAGGCCGATACTGGGCTCATCAAGAATATACAGCACCCCCATCAGCGAAGAGCCGATTTGGGTGGCCAAACGGATGCGCTGGCTCTCGCCGCCGGATAAAGTGCCGGATGCCCGAGATAATGTTAAATATTCCAGCCCTACGCTTTGCAAAAAGCCCAAACGGTTGCGAATTTCTTTAAGCACAGCGTCGGCTATCATGTGCTCTCGCTGACTAAGCTCCATGTTTTCAATAAAGCTCAGAGCGTCGGCAACCGATTTATCGCAAAGCTGGCTGATATTGAGCCCGCCCACAGTTACCGAAAGGCTTTCGGCGCTCAGGCGGCGGCCGCCGCATTCATCGCAGGGGATGGCGCTCATAAACGACTCGATCTCTTCTTTAATCCAGCTGCTTTGCGTTTCTTGAAAACGCCGCTCTAAGTTATTGACAATGCCCTCAAAGTCGCTGTGAAACACACCGCTGCCGTATTCGCTTTTGCGTTCTAAGCGTATTTTTTCCCCTTTGGTGCCGTAAAGTAGGATGTCAATAACCTCCGGCGGCAGCTCCCCTACGGGCGTATCCAAAGAAAAGTGGTAATGCTTGGCCAGGCCCTCAAAATACATGGTGGCAATGGTGCTGCCCTCCATGGCCCAGCCGCTGGCCTTGATTCCGCCTTTGCGGATGGATAATTTTTTGTCCGGCAGAATTAAGTCGGGATCAATTTTCATAAATACGCCTAAGCCCGCGCACTTTTTGCAGGCGCCGTAAGGATTGTTAAACGAAAACATGCGTGGGGTCAGTTCTTCTATGCTGACGCCGTGCTCCGGGCAGGCGTAATTTTGCGAAAAGTTAATATCTTCGCCGTCCACTACGCTGATAGTGGTCAGCCCGCCGGATAGCGACGAAGCGGTTTCAATAGAGTCGGACAAACGCGAGCGCATTTCCGGGCGGATCACCAAGCGATCCACCACCACCTCGATGGTGTGTTTTTTGTTTTTTTCTAACTTGATAGTTTCAGAGAGATCATAAATAATGCCGTCTACCCGCACGCGCACATAGCCGCCCTTGCGCGCCGCATCGAATTCCTTTTGGTGTTCGCCCTTGCGCGCGCGCACCACCGGCGCCAACACCAAAATGCGGGATCCTTCGGGCAGCGCCATAACCTGATCCACAATTTGATCAATGGTTTGCTGTTTAATCTCTTTGCCGCAAATGGGGCAATGAGGGATGCCGATGCGCGCATACAACAGACGAAGATAATCGTAAATTTCAGTAACCGTTCCCACTGTTGAGCGAGGGTTTTTTGAGGTGGTTTTCTGGTCGATGGAAATAGCGGGCGAAAGGCCTTCAATTAAATCTACATCGGGCTTTTCCATCTGCCCCAAAAATTGGCGGGCGTAAGAAGAAAGCGATTCTACATACCGCCGTTGCCCTTCGGCATAAATAGTGTCAAACGCCAAAGAAGATTTGCCGGAACCGGATAGCCCGGTGAATACCACCAACTTGTCCCGCGGGATTTCTACATCAATATTTTTCAGATTGTGCTCCCGGGCGCCTTGTACAATGATTTTTGTGTTAGACAAAATAAATCCCCCGTTTCCCGTTGGGCTTTACAAAATTAATTTTTTCCACCCTGTAGCTGCTTGATTTTATCCCGCAGGAACGCCGCGTGTTCAAACTCCAGCAGCTTAGCCGCCGCCTTCATTTCTTTGGTCAGCTGTTCGATCATCTGCTGGCGCTGCGCGCGGGTTAGCTTCTTAGCCGGTTGCTTCTTGTCGTCGTTCTCGTGGGTGGAAATCTCTAGAATATCAGAAACCTTTTTCACAATGGTTTGAGGCGTAATGCCGTGTTCTTCATTATAGCGCATTTGGATGGAGCGGCGGCGGGCTGTTTCTCGCAGGGCGCTCTCCATAGAGGGCGTCACCTGGTCGGCGTACATAATAACCTGCCCCTCCGCGTTGCGCGCCGCGCGGCCGATGGTTTGAATCAGCGAACGGTCAGAGCGCAAAAACCCTTCTTTATCGGCATCCAGAATTGCAACCAAGGCAACTTCAGGAATATCCAGGCCTTCGCGCAGCAGGTTAATGCCCACCAACACGTCAAACTCACCCAAGCGCAGGTCGCGCAAAATTTCCATGCGCTCTACTGTGTCGATATCGTGGTGCATATACCGCACCCGCACCCCCATGCCTTCCATGTAAGAGGTCAAATCTTCGGCCATCTTTTTGGTCAGGGTGGTAACAAGCACGCGAAACCCTTTTGCAACCCGCAGGTTAATTTCTGAAAGAAGGTCGTCAATTTGCCCCTCGGTGGGCTTAACAATCACTTCAGGATCCAACAATCCGGTGGGACGGATCACCTGTTCCACAATTTGGGTGCTTTTTTCTTTTTCCATATCGCCCGGTGTGGCAGATACGAAAATTGCTTGGTTGATCCGTTCATAAAATTCGTCGAAATTCAAAGGCCGGTTGTCAAAAGCCGAGGGCAAACGAAAACCATATTCCACCAAAGTTTCTTTGCGCGCCCGGTCGCCGGCGTACATCCCCCGCACCTGGGGAAGTGTAACGTGAGATTCATCCACGAACAAAATGTAATCTTTGGGGAAGTAATCCAACAGGGTAAAGGGGGAACTGCCCGGCGCCCTGCCCGAAAGCACACGGGAATAATTTTCAATCCCTTTGCAAAAGCCGATTTCTTGCAGCATTTCAATATCGTAACGGGTGCGCTGTTCAATGCGCTGAGCCTCCAGCAGTTTGCCCTCCTGACGGAACTGTTGCAGCCTCTGCTCCAGCTCCCGTTCAATTTCTGCAATGGCCAGGTTCATTTTTTCTTTTGGAACAATATAATGGGAGGCAGGATAGATGGCCACATGTTTCAGCTGGGCTTTTACTTCGCCTGTAACCACATTGATCTCGCTGATGCGATCCACTTCATCGCCAAAAAACTCCACGCGAATGGCTGTATCGGTGGAGGTAACCGGGTAAATTTCCACTACGTCGCCGCGCACCCGGAATTTATTGCGCACAAAGTTGACGTCGTTGCGTTCATATTGTAGTTCTACCAGCTTTTTGAGCAGCTCATCGCGGTTTTTCTGCATACCGGGGCGTAAAGATATCACCATGGTGTGGTAATCGATAGGGTTGCCCAAGCTGTAGATACACGAAACGCTGGCCACAATGATAACATCCCGCCGCTCAGAAAGGGCGGCCGTGGCCGAGTGGCGCAGCTTTTCTATTTCGTCGTTGATGGAAGAATCCTTTTCAATGTAGGTGTCGGTCGAAGCAATATAGGCTTCCGGCTGATAATAATCGTAGTAGGACACAAAGTATTCCACCGCGTTTTCGGGAAAAAATTCCCGGAATTCTGCGCATAGCTGGGCGGCTAAGGTTTTATTGTGGGCCAACACCAGCGTGGGGCGGTTTAACCGGGCGATTACATTGGCCATGGTGAAAGTTTTACCTGAACCTGTTACGCCCAAAAGGGTTTGCTCCCGATCGCCCCGTTGAATCCCTTCTACCAATTTGTCAATGGCTTGGGGCTGATCTCCGGTTGGTTGATAGGAAGAAACCAGCTTAAATTGATTTTGTTCATTCATAAGCACTGCCTGCCCTTTCCGTAGAGGCTTCTTTCAAAGCAGTAAAAATCACGACACAATAACAAACAAATGTTCCAGCATATTCTACAATGTTTTTTTTCAAAAGTCAACACAACACCGGCGCCATTTTGTGTTCTGTAAAGATTTTTACCGCAAATGTGTAATTTAACCGATAAAGTATTTGACTTGATATCTTCGGTTATTGTATAAAAAGAGATGCGTTTTTTGTAGCAAGAGGAAAAAACAGCCCGCAAAGCAAAATTTACACATTGTTAATTGATGTTTTGGCAAAGTATAGTAGAATAAAATGCGCAATTGTATATTGGGCCGGTGGGCCGTTGAAGGATGGTTTTTTGTGTTTGGATATGTCAGGCCCTACAAGCCGGAACTGTTGGTAAAGGAGTATACTGCTTATCAGGCGGTGTATTGTGGTTTATGCAAACGCCTGGGCAAGTCGTTTGGCGCGTTATCTCGCTTGACGCTGAGCTATGACTGCACCTTTTTAGCCATGCTGGCTCTTTCACGCCAAGGGGTATGCCCCGGTGTGCACCAAGGGCGGTGTGTGGTTAATCCGTTAAAAAAATGCGCCTTTTGTACCGGCGCAGACGATGTGTTGGAATTTGCAGGCGCGTTCGGCGTTATTACCACCTACTATAAGGTAAAAGACGATATTCAGGATTCCGGCTTTTTTAAAAGCTTAGCGTTGCGCCTTGTGTTGCCGTTTGCTGCGCGCGGGCGGCGCAAAGCGGCGAAGCGGTATCCCGAGGTGGAGAGGCTTGTAGCCCGCTATATACAGCAGCAAGCGCAAGCGGAACAAGACGAAGCTACGGGGCTGGATGCAGCCGCACAGCCTACGGCGCAGATGCTTTCGGACTTAATGGTTTTGCTGGCGCACGACGATGAAACAGCAAAGCGTGTGCTGGAACAATATGGCTATTTTATGGGCCGGTGGATTTATTTTATGGATGCGGCGGATGATATAGAAAAGGATCGTAAAACCGGCAACTTTAATCCTTTTATCCGTGCGTTTTCCAGCCCTGGTTGGGGGCAAAACGGCCAGCAGGAGGAAAACGAATACTGCAATGCCGTGCTCAATCAAACCGCTGCCCAAGCGAACGCGGCGTTTTCTTTGCTGGAGTGGCCGCAATACGGCGGCATTTTAGGCAATGTTATGCAGCAAGGCCTAGCGGCCATGCAAAAGCAAATTTTATTTGATAAAGATCAAAGTAAGGAGAAAGAACATGTCAGATCCCTATAAGGTGTTAGGAATATCCCCGGATGCCACAGATGAACAGGTGAAGTCGGCCTATCGGGAGCTGGCTAAAAAATATCACCCGGATAATTATGCCGATAGCCCGCTGGCCGACTTGGCTGCGGAGAAGATGAAAGAGGTTAACGAGGCTTACGATGAAATTATGGCCCAGCGCAAGCAGCGTGCCTCCGGCGGCTATAATAATTCGGGCTCCTCTTACAATGGCGGCTACCGGCGCAGTTCAAATTTTAGCGATGTGCGCCATTTGATTATGGTGGGCCGCATGGCGGATGCCGAGCAAATTTTGAACGGGGTTCCCACCGCTTCGCGAGATGGGGAATGGTATTTTCTAAAAGGCACAGTGCTCATGCGCAAAGGGTGGTTGGAAGAGGCTTATAATCACTTTTCCACTGCCTGCAATATGGATCCGGGCAATGCGGAGTATCGCGCCGCTCTGAACCAGGTGCAGGCGCAGCGCAGCGGCGCTTATGGTGGGTATAACACCACCCGTCAGGCAAATACGGGTTGCAATGCCTGCGATATGTGTTCTTCGCTTATCTGCGCTGACTGCTGTTGTGAATGCATGGGCGGCGATTTAATCAGCTGCTGCTAATAGCGTGAAGGGGGCTTTATGTTGAGCCAAAGTGGTAAGATTGCGTTAGGCGGCATGATAACCGCGTTGTGCTTGGTATTAATGTTTCTCACCGGTATTATTACCATCGGCACCTATGCCTTGCCGGCTATCGCGGGGGCGTTGCTCATTGTTATGGTGGTAGAGATGGGTGCCCGTTGGGCTTGGGCTGTATATGCCGCGGTTGCGGTGCTTTCTCTTTTGTTCGCACCGGATAAAGAGGCCGCGCTGCTGTTTGTGTTGTTTTTCGGGTATTATCCCATTATAAAAGCGGTGCTTGAAAGAAGTTTTTGGAAGAATAAAGTGCTGCAAATCATCGTGAAGCTGGCAGTGTTCAATGCGGCTATGGTGTTGTCGTTTGTATTGGCGGTATGGGTGTTGCAAATGCCGCAGGAAGCCTTCACCATATTTGGCCTGTATTTGCCGTGGGTGCTTTTGTTAATCGGCAATGTTATTTTTGTTATTTACGATTATGGGTTAACCGGTGTTGTTTCCATGTATGTTTACCGTGTGCATCCTAAGATTGAAAAAATGTGGAGAAAATAATGAGATGCAATTGCAGATCCCTGGCAGGTTTTCCCGCCAGGGGTTTTGTATGTAATGTGTTTTGTGAGAAATGATGTTAAAGAACCGGCTTCTTGCAAAAAATAGAGCTTTAAGGCGTTGACGTGCGCATATCCCCTTGATTTTTGAAGGATTAAGGCTTAATATGAATAACAGCATAAAGTGATACGCCGCATTTTGCGGCTTTATTCCAAATATTAACTAGATTTGTGCAAATAGAGATAGGGCGCCGCTTACTGTGCTGATGCAGGTATGGCGGGAAGGCGAGGCGTTTTGGTATGGCAAAGCATTTATTGGCAAAAATGGAAGAAATGGCCCCCTCTTTTTCAAAGGGGCAGCGCTTAATAGCGGCATATATTCAGCAGCATTATGATAAGGCGGCTTTTATGACGGCGTCCCGTTTAGGCGCTACCGTGGGCGTTAGCGAATCCACCGTGGTGCGGTTTGCCACCGAGATCGGGTATGAGGGGTATCCGCAGCTGCAAAAAGCCATGCAAGAGATGATACGCAGCAGGTTAACCTCTGTGCAGCGTATGGAGGTGACCAGCGCCCGGATCGGGGATGCCGATGTGCTAGACAGCGTGCTGAATCAGGATATTGAAAAGATCCGCCGCACCTTAGAAGAAACCTCTCATGAGGATTTTTATCATGCGGTGGATGTAATTGCCGAAGCGCGAAAGATTTATATTTTAGCTGCGCGCAGTTCGGCGGCGTTGGGCAGCTTTTTGAATTTTTACTTTAGCTTAATGTTTGAAAATGTAAAGCTGGTTACCACCGGCAGCGAAACAGAAATGTATGAGCAAATGCTGCGTGTGGATCAGCGCGATGTGGTGCTGGGGATTAGTTTTCCGCGTTATTCCCGCAAGGCTGTGCGCGCCATGGAATTTGCCGGCGCTCGGGGGGCTACGGTTGTTGCACTAACCGATAGCATGGTGTCGCCGTTGGTGCAGCCCGCCCGCTACGTTTTGCTGGCCCGCAGCGATATGGCTTCGGTGGTGGATAGCTTAGTGGCGCCTTTGAGCCTGATAAACGCCCTGATTGTGGCCACGGCGCTGAAGAAAAAAGACGAGGTTTCCGACACTTTTCGGCATTTGGAAAAGATTTGGGATGAAAACCAGGTGTATGAAAAGGTGGAGGATACAGAGGAGAATCAAACTTGAATCATCGCAAACGGGTATTAATCATAGGAGGCGGACCGGCGGGCATGATGGCGGCCGGCGCTGCCGCCGAAGCAGGGGCCGACGTAACGCTGCTAGAAAAAAATGATCGCTTGGGAAAAAAGTTGCGCATAACCGGTAAGGGCAGGTGCAATGTTACCAATGCCTGCGGCGTGCAGGAGCTGATTGCCAACGTGCCCGCCAACGGGCGGTTTTTATTCGGCGCGGTCAGCCGTTTTACTCCGTGGGATCTTATGTCTTTTTTTGAAGAAAGAGGCCTTGCCCTCAAAACTGAACGGGGCGACAGGGTTTTTCCCTGCTCTGATAAAGCGGGGGATGTGGTTCAGTGCCTACAGGGATATGTGGAGGGGACCGGCTGCTGCTTGGCGTGGGGTGCGGCCGATAAACTGCTGCTGGAAGAAGGCGCGGTAAAGGGCGTGCAGTTGCGTTCGGGAAGATGTATAGAGGCCGACGCAGTTGTAGTGGCCTGCGGGGGAATGTCGTATCCGCTTACCGGATCCACCGGCGACGGCTACCGCTTGGCCCGCCAGGCGGGGCACCGTGTGGTGCCGCCGGTGCCGTCGTTGGTTCCGCTCACGGCTGCCGAGGATTGGTGTCGTGATTTGCAGGGCCTATCGCTGCGCAATGTGTCGCTGTGGGCAGAGGATGTAACAACGGGGAAAACCGTATACAAAGATTTTGGAGAGCTGTTGTTTACCCATTTTGGTCTGTCAGGGCCGCTTGTTTTAAGCGCCAGCGCTCACATGCGCCCAATGCAGGCGGGCCGTTACCGAGTTCACATCAATTTAAAGCCGGCCTTGTCTGAGCAGCAGCTGGATCTGCGCTTGCAGCGGGATTTTACCACCAACCGCAACAGGGATTTTATCAATTCTTTGGGCGCGCTGCTGCCCCGCAAGCTCATCCCAGTGGCCGTTCGGCTGTCGGAGATAGAGGGCAATCTCAAGTGCAACCAAATAACTCGGGAGCAAAGGCAGGCGTTTGCGAGGCTTTTGCAGGACTTGACGTTGACCGTTCAGGGCTTTCGCCCGATAGAAGAGGCGATTGTAACGGCCGGCGGCGTGGCGGTAGACGAAGTAAACCCCGCAACAATGGGGTCAAAGCTGGTGAGCGGGCTTTATTTTGCCGGCGAAGTGTTGGATGTGGACGCTTACACGGGCGGCTTTAATTTACAAATAGCCTTTTCTACCGGCCGCTTGGCCGGTCAAGCGGCTGCCAAAACAGCGGGATGAAGGCTGCGCAGCGGTGTAAAATGTAGAATAATTTGCCGGGCGTTCAAAGCCCGGATGACAGGAGGAATCGCGATGATAGCGGTGGCAGTGGATGGGCCGGCAGGCGCCGGAAAAAGCACAGTAGCCCGTGCGGCGGCAAAAGAATTGGGTTTTGTTTATGTGGATACGGGAGCATTGTACCGCGCCATTGGGCTGCATGTCTTGCGCCGCGGGATCGATCCGGCCAGTGCGGAACAGGTGGTTTCGCAGCTTTCGGGCATTCAGCTTTCTCTCGCCTTTTGCCAAGGAGAGCAGCAGGTGTTGCTGTGTGGAGAAGATGTGTCGGGCGGTATTCGCACGCCAGAGGTTTCTATGGCAGCGTCAAAGGTGTCTGCCATCCCTCAGGTACGGGCATTTTTGTTTGATTTGCAAAGGGACCTGGCGCGCACCCAATCGGTAATTATGGATGGCAGGGATATCGGCACGGTGGTGCTGCCCAACGCCCAAGTGAAAGTGTTTTTAACAGCATCAGACCAGGTACGCGCCCGCAGGCGTTTTGACGAGCTGCGGCAAAAAGGGGAAACAGTGGAATATGAGCAGGTTTTAAAGGACATACAACAGCGGGACTATCAGGATTCCCACCGTGAGATAGCGCCTCTGGTGCCTGCGCCCGACGCGGTTTTGTTGGATACTTCTAACGACACGCCGCAGCAGGCGGTGGATCGTTTGGTTGCCCTAGTGCGTGAGAAAATGCGCCGATTGGAGGAAGAAGCACAATGAAAGAAGGGCGCCTTTACCGGTTTGGCCGGGCTTTGCTTATCCCAATTTTTAAACTGCTGTTCCCTTATACCGTGCGCAATAAAAACAGCATCCCTTCTGAGGGGGCATATATTGTGTGCTGCAACCATATTTCGCTGAAGGATCCTGTCTTTTTGGCCTTGGGTCAAAGGCGGCAGATGTTTTATATGGCGAAGGAAGAATTGTTCCATAACAAGTTTTTGGCCTGCCTTATCCGGGCGTTGGGGGCTTTCTCCGTCAGTCGTGGAACAGGCGATACCCATGCCATCAACACGGCAGAGCATCTGTTGGGCCAAGGCAAGGTGTTGGGGATATTCATAGAAGGCACCCGCTCCCGCACGGGCGAGCTGCTTCGCCCGAAGTCTGGCGCGGCAATGCTGGCCTATAAAACAGGAACCCCCGTGATTCCTGCCAGCATAACTCCAGTTAAAACGCCGTTCCCCAAATTGTTTCACCGGCTGGTTGTCTCCTATGGAGAACCGTTGTCTGTGCAGGATCTGGGGCTACTTACCGGCAGCGGAACCGAGTTCCGTGAAGCCAGCCGCATGATTATGGATAAAATCAGCCAACTGCGGGAAAGAGATAAGCAGCAGCTGTAAGCGTTTGTTTGATATGACGGCGCGCACTTGAACAGCTGATGGAAGGAGGGCGCCTTTGTATCGCTTTTTGGTGGCATTGTTATGCCCGATTGCCCGCCTGCTGTTTCGCATTCGGATAGAAGGCGTAGAGAATATTCCCCGCAAAGGCGGCGTGCTGCTGTGCAGCAACCATAAATCAGTGTTGGATCCCTATTTGTTGATGATGAAATGCCCCAGGCGCGTGCGCTTTATGGCAAAGGACGAGCTCTTTACCCAGCACGGTGCCTTGGCCGGCTGGTTTTTGCGAAAAATGGGCGCCTTTTCTGTGCATCGGGGCGAGGCGGATCTGCATGCGCTGAAAACAGCTGTGGGCCTTTTGCAGCAAGGGGAACTGGTGGGCATTTTCCCACAAGGCGGCTGTGTGCGGGATAAGGATATATCCTTTACGCCCAAGGCGGGAGCCGCGTTGGTGGCGGATAAGGCGGGGGTTGCCGTGCTGCCGGCCTGCATTTATTCGCAAGGCCCCATCCGCCTGTTTTCTAAAATTGTAGTGCGCTATGGCGCGCCGGTTAGCGCAAAGAGGTTTCAGGCGGCGGGCGGCTACCGGGCCGGCGCCCGGCTATTGGCAGGCGAGATAACACATTTGTTGCAACAGGAGTATAGGGAATAACCGCTTTGAAAAGGGCGCAGAAAGGTGAGATACGATGCCGACGATAACTGTGGCGAAAACAGCTGGCTTCTGCTTTGGCGTTGACCGGGCGGTTCGCTTGGTAGAGGAATTGCTGGATAAAGGAGAAAAGGTAAGCACCTTGGGGCCTATCATTCACAATCCGCAGATGGTGGATTATTTGGCGGGCCGTGGTGTGCGCATCGCTCACGGACCGCAGGACGCCGCGAAAGACGGCGTGTTGGTTATCCGTTCTCATGGTGTTGCACAAGAAATGCTGGATAGCCTTACCGCTGCCGGAATAAAGTATCAGGATGCCACTTGCCCGTTTGTAGCCAAAATTCACCACCTAGTAAAAAAAGCTGGTGAAGAAGGGCGCTGTGTGTTGATAGCGGGGAATCCGGATCACCCCGAAGTGCAGGGAATACGTGGCCATTGCGGCGGAGCGTGCTATATTTTTTCTAATGCAGAACAACTAGAAATATTGACAAAAAAACACAATAATCTGAAAAATATGCCGGTTTGTGTCGTTGCACAGACCACTTTTAGCGTATCTGAATGGGAAAATTGTTTGAAAATAGTAAAAAGGGTATATACAAATGCCGCCGTTTTTGATACAATATGTAATGCTACGTCAGAACGTCAGGCGGAAGCGGTTGGGTTAGCGCAGAGATCCGATCTTATGATTGTGATTGGTGGCCGCCAAAGTTCCAATACGGCTAAATTGCGTGATGTTTGTTTACCCTTCTGTCCAACCTATCTGATTGAATCAGCAAGTGAACTTCCGGTGCAGGCCATACGACGCGCGGCCAACATTGGGGTTACGGCGGGCGCTTCAACACCTGCCAGCATTATAAAGGAGGTACTAGATACCATGTCGGAAATTCTAGACAACAAAGAAACACAGGAGATCAAGGATGATGGCTCCGAAATGAATTTTGAGGAGATGTTGGAAGAATCCCTCAAAAATTTTAATACAGATGAAAAGGTGCATGGCGTTGTTGTAGGCGTCGCTCCCAACGAGATTTATGTAGATGTTGGCCGTAAGCAGGCCGGTTTTGTGCCTTTAAATGAGCTAACCGCCGATCCCACAGCCAAGGCTGAGGATCTGGTTAAGGTTGGCGATGAGTTGGATTTGCTCATTATGCGCACCAATGATCAAGAAGGCACCATTATGCTGTCGAAAAGACGCCTTGACGCTATCAAGGGCTGGGAGCAGATCGTTGAGGCCAATGAGAACGACACAGTGGTTACCGGCGTAGTAACCGAAGTGATTAAGGGCGGCGTTATTGCCGTGGCCAACGGTGTGCGTGTGTTTATTCCCGCCTCTCAGGCGACGGCTTCTCGCGGCGAGCCTTTAGAGGATTTGCTGAAAAAAGAAGTGCAGTTTAAGATCATTGAGGTTAACCGTGGCCGTAGGCGTGCGGTTGGTTCCATTCGCGCCGTATTGCGCGAAGAGAGAAAGAAACTGGCCGAAAAATTCTGGGAAACTGCCGAAATCGGCAAAACCTATACCGGCACGGTTAAATCCCTTACCTCTTACGGCGCCTTTGTGGATTTGGGCGGTATTGACGGCATGATCCACATTTCTGAGCTTTCTTGGAGCAGGATTAAGCATCCCTCTGAGGTAGTGAATGTTGGCGATACGGTTGAGGTGTACATTAAGGATCTGGATCCTGAAAAGGGTAAGATCTCTTTGGGGTATAAGAAGACCGAAGATAATCCGTGGGAAATCCTGAAGAGGGATTATCCGATTGGCAGCGTGGTAGAAGCCCAGATTGTGGGCATGACCACTTTCGGCGCCTTTGCCCGTATTATCCCCGGTATCGATGGGTTGATTCACATTTCGCAAATCGCCGATCACCGCATTGAAAAGCCCCAAGATGTGTTGTCGGTTGGCCAAACCGTAAAGGTTGCCATTACCGATGTTGATTTTGAAAGAAAGCGCGTAAGCCTCTCTATCCGCAAGGTGTTGGAGGACGAAGCGGCCCAGCAGGCTGAAGAGGCCAGCCAGCAGCCCGACGAAGTGGTTGCCACAGCCGAAGCGCAGGAGCCTCAAGAGTAATTTTTGGGTGATAGTGAAAGCACGGGATCCTATTTCGGATCTCGTGCTTTTTGTTTATGGGCGCTATGTAAAAAGACAATGCTCAGTTTGCTGATGGCCGCCGCCCGTTGCTATGGGCGGCGGTAAATTTTTTTCAAGGCGTAAAGCGCTAGATTACCCCACAGGATTTTGTGTTATTGGGGTGATAGTGTTAAAAGAAGAAAATGCCCGCTGGCAAAGGAGCAACAGGGCAGTCACGCCGGTTGGCAGTAGCCGATACTATGGGGTAGGAGGCTGCTGTTTCGCACATTGATACAATTTTTTCTTGCAGGTAAGTTTTGATGATTAAACGGGCCTCCGCGCGGCAAATATATAACTGGGTAATCCAACGCCCAATAAAAATATGCGGAGCGTGAAAACAGTGAATATTAAACGGGGAGATATTTATTACGCGGATTTAAGTCCGGTTGTTGGCTCAGAACAAGGGGGCGTTCGACCGGTATTAATTGTGCAAAACGATGTTGGCAACCGGTTTAGCCCCACTGTTATTGCGGCCGCAATCACCAGCCAAAAATCCAAAGCCAATTTGCCCACGCATATCCAGCTGCATGCCGCCAATACCGGCCTATCTAAGGATTCCATCGTGTTGTTGGAACAAATTAGAACCATTGATAAACGGCGGCTAAAAGAAAAGATGGGCAGCTTAGATGGCAGCGCCATGAACCTGGTAGACCATGCCCTATCGGTGAGCTTTGGCTTGGGAAGAGAAGGCGGGATGCGCGAGGCTACATAAGCCGGATTAGGACAGCCTTTTAGGCTTATGGGCCTTTCGCAGCAGTACCACAGGAAAAAGTTTAAGGAAGTGTGCAAATGCAGTTAACGCAAAAGGAGCTCTTGGCAATCGCAGATCAATTAAATGCAGAAAAGCTGCTGGTGGCCAGATGTAAAGCATATGCGCAAATGGCTGAGGATCCACAAATCCAGTCGATGTGCGAGCTGCTGGCCGGTAAACACCAAGCACACTATCAAAACCTGCTTGGTTTTTTGCAGGAATAGGGGGCAGCTATGGATCAAACACTGGGATTGACGGATAAAGAAATTGTGGAAGATATTCTCTCGGCACAAAAGCAGATGACCGGCAGCTATAACATTTACGCCAACGAGTGTGCAACGCAAGCAGTGCGCGACGCGCTGATGAACCTGCTCAACGAAGAGCATCTTATTCAAACCGACGTTTTCACCCAGATGCAAAACCGAAACTGGTATACCCCCAAAACGGCTTCCCCGGAGGAGATAAAAGAGGTAAGCCGGCAATTTGGAACGAACACAGATGAACAGATGGATTAAGGTGAATCGGTTTCGTTAAGGAAATAGGCAATATCAGAATGGTATAACTGAGTTACTCTAAAATTCATTGTATAGCTTTTAAGGCCCGCACCTGCAAAACAGGCTGCGGGCTTTTATCTTTATGTGTCTTTATCATCTTCCTGTTTGCGTGTAAAAAAGCGACGATCGTTTGAACAACTCTGTGGCAAAAAATCGTATTGCCGGGGGTTTTTGCTTGCAGTCTCTAAGCCTTATGCGCCTTGTAAAGCGTTTGCTAAAATGGTAGAATTGGCTTGCAAAATAGCGGTTATTAGGCATTCTTGTTTGTAAAAAAGGAGGCGCTTGTTTTCTATGCGCTTTGAAAAAATTGAAATGCAAACGTGGCCAAGGGCAGCAACATATCAGCATTATATGCGCGATGTTCCTTGCACCTATAGCATGTGCGTCAGCTGGGATATTACCGCAATAAAAGCGCAAACCGATGCGCTGGGGCTAAAATTGTTCCCGGTGCTGCTTTATGGGTTGTCAACTGTTGTAAATCAACATAAAGAGTTTCGCATGGGGCTAGATCATGAAAAACAGCCGGGCTATTACGACATAGTGCACCCCAGCTATACGGTGTTTCATCCCCAAAGTGAAAGCTTTACTGTAACTTGGAGTGTATTTGACAGCAACTTTGCCGGCTTTTATCAGCGTTATTTGCAGGATGCCCAGCGGGCGTTGCAACACCAAGAAGGGTTCGAGAGTGCTGCTCAGCCGGTTAGCCAGCTGCCGATCACGCCGCCCAATTTATTTGATGTTTCTTGCATCCCTTGGGCGTCCTTTACCAGCTTTCATTTGAATATTAAGCCCGGCTATGAGCACTTACTCCCCATATTTACCTTAGGCCAATTTACGCAACAAGCGGGCAATATCCAGCTGCCGTTGGCCATTCAGGTGCATCATGCCGCGTGCGACGGCTTTCATGTAGCGCGTTTTGTTAAGGAGTTGCAAACGTGGACAGAAGATTTTTCTGTGGAATAAAGGAGAATGCAAATGAGCAATACGCCCATGCTAAAAACCGAACGCTTAATTCTGCGCCGGTTTGAGGAAAAAGATGTGCAGGCTTTGTTGGATATTTTGCGTGATGAAGAGGTAAACACCTTTTTGCCGTGGTTTCCTTGTGCTTCTTTGCAGCAGGCGCAACAGGAGCTGCGGCATAAATATCAAAAGTATTATGAGCGGCCCAGCGGTTACCGTTATGCTGTTTGCCTGCAACAGGATAACGTGCCTATCGGCTATGTTCATGTGGGGGATGACGACAGCCATGACCTGGGCTACGGGCTGCGAAAGGAGTTTTGGCATAAAGGGATTACAACCGAGGCGGCTAAAGCGGTGATGGCTCAGTTAAAGAAAGATGGCTGCGCTTATATCACGGCTACTCACGATGTGCAAAACCCCCATAGCGGTGATGTGATGAAAAAACTTGGAATGACCTACCGTTATTCCTACGAGGAACAATGACAGCCGAAGGATCGCCTGGTAACCTTTCGGCTTTATCAGCTGAATTTTGATGGTTCGGAGTGGACCTATCAAAAATATTGGCAACAGTCCTCTGTTCATTTTGTGGAACCGAACCTATAGTCAATCATACAAAGCGTATCTCATGAGCCAAAAGCGGGCGCTGTTTACTTCAGCGGCCCGCTTTTGTGCTGTTTAGCAGTATGTGCAAAATAGGGGAAGAGGCGGCTCCCTAGTTCAAAGATACGGGTTTGGTTTTGCCACAACGTTTCATCAGAAACGCAGGAGGAGAAAAATAAGCGCACCTTTTGCGCTGGAATCAGGGGGAGACAGAGAAGATTTGCAAAAAATACATGGTTCCACCCTTGGGCTTTTGGTAATTTTGAACCGGACAGGCCGCTGTTTTGACAAAAACGGCATATCCGCAATGGGATAATAGAAAAGTACCGCTGTATCAGCCGAAGAATTCTGGATTGGCAGCCGGAGAAGGCCGGGCGAATGGAAGGGGGCGCAGGATGACACAGATCATCTATGTGGACGTTTTGCTGGCAGTTAACCTGTTTGTCAATTATTTTATCTTGTTGGGCAGCGCACGTTTTTTAAACTTGCACACACCGCGGCGGCGATTATTGTTAGGCGCAGCTTTGGGCGCTGTTTATTCCTTGAGTATTTTGTTGCCGCAAAACGCGCTGCTCTCGCTTTTGCTTAAATTGGTGATGGCGACCACCATAACGCTGGCGGCCTTTGGCTGGCACGGCAAGAAAGTTTTTTTGAAAGAAGCTGGTTGCTTTTTGGTAATTAGTTTTTCTTTTGGCGGCATTTTGTTCGCTTTGTGGTACATAGCGGCTCCCCCAGGGCTTTTGGTGCACAACGGGGTGGTGTATTTTGAAATTTCTCCTATTTTTTTGGCGGGAGCAACCATCGTTTGTTATTTGTTATTGCGTGTGCTGCATCGTTTGGTGCAGCGCCCCGCCCCCAAAAGCCTTTACTGCCATGTGGAAGTGGCGGCAGACGGAGCGGTTTGTTCCTTTCAGGCCAAGGTGGATACCGGCAACAGCTTGGTAGAACCCTTTTCGCAGTTACCGGTTTTAGTGGCGGAATATCCTTGTGTGAAGGCCGTCATCCCACAAGCGGCGCGTGCTTTTTTTGAATCCGGCGGCATGCAAGGTGAAAAGCTTCCCGAGATCTGGCAAAAGAAAATCCGGATGGCGCCCTTTCACTCGGTAGCAGGGGGTGGGGTGCTGCCCTGTTTTCTTCCAGAAGAAATGATTGTTTACCAACAAAACCGCGCCCATAAAGCCCAAGGCTATGTGGCGGTATGCCCGCCTAAGCAGTTGGGGGAACATCCGGCGCTGCTCAACCCGGCGTTATTAGAAGGCTAATTTGTGCCTACGGGCAAAAAGGAGAACAAAGCCATGAAAGGATATGCTGATTTAAAAGAAAAAATTATTCGGGCCGCTTGCCGGCTACGTCTTTGGCTGAGCGGCAAGCTGATGCACCGGGGAGCGGCGTCAATTTTTTACATAAATGGGCCCGAAACCCTTCCTGCACCGTTAAGCCCCCAAGAAGAAGCCGATATTATCCAAAGAATCCAGCAGGGGGACGAAACGGCGCGAGAACCCCTAATTACCCATAATCTTCGTTTGGTCGTTTACATTGCAAAAAAATTTGAAACCAGCAGTGGCAGTGTGGAGGATCTCATCTCGATTGGTACCATTGGGCTTATTAAAGCTGTAAATACCTTTCGGCCGGAGCGAAATATTAAGCTGGCAACCTATGCTTCCCGCTGTATCGAAAATGAGATCCTCATGTTTTTGCGAAAAACCTCGCAGTTAAAAAACGAGATCTCCATTGACGAGCCGTTAAATATTGATTGGGACGGCAACGAGCTGCTTTTGTCAGATGTGTTGGGCAGCGATCAGGATGTTGTGAACCGCGGCATTGAGCAAGAGGTGGAGTGCAATCTGTTACGGCAAGCAGTATCGCGCCTACCGCAACGGGAGCAACGCATTATGGAGCTCCGGTTTGGGTTGGCGGGGAACAAGGAGCACACGCAAAAAGAGGTAGCCGATTCTTTGGGAATCTCTCAATCCTATATTTCCCGGTTAGAAAAACGTATCATCGAGCGGCTAAAAAAGGATCTGGAACGAGTTGGATAACAATGCAAAGCGATGAGATAGCAGCCATACCAGTCGCTGGTTATTAGCTGCTTATCGATAACGAAAACGTTGGCTAAACAGAATCTTTCAGGCAAAAGACAAATAAAAAGCGCCCCGCAAGGCCGCCAGGAACGGACCTACAGGGCGCAGAAAGTTATCGAAGAACCGGGTCAAAGCTTATCATGAAACAGGTGCAAAAGCTGCTGTTGGCTTTGCAGGCCGAATTTATGTAAAATCGCCTTTTTTTGGTTGGCAATGGTTTTGGGTGAAGAGCGCAGATGCAATTCCTTGCCCAAAAGGGTATAAAACACCGATTGTTCCGCTGGAGAAAGATCCGCTAAAATCAGGGAATTTATCATGTGTTCCTGCGGGGTATAGCCTTTAGCGGTTTTGCGGATGGTTTCTACCAGAATGCTAAATTGGCTTTTATAAACATAGCCGCTGGCAAAGGCGCGTTTGCAGGCGTCTACGGTAATTTCTGGATTTTCAAAGGAGGTTAGAATAATTACCTTAGTATCCGTGGCTAAACGGATGTCGCGAGAGGTTTCGATGCCATCTAAGTAGCTTCCGGTTAGGTTTAAATCCATTAAAACGATATCGGGCGTTAAGGCGCGGGCGGCCCGAAAAGCGTCTTCTCGGGTGGAAGCAGCGTAAATAAGGCACATGTCTTCTTGCGCATTGATTTCGTCGGCGGTTAACAACTGAAAATCCAAATCGTCTTCGGCAAGCAGAACCCGAATTTTAGCTGAGTTCATGGGTGTTGCCTCCTTTTTTGCTGAGTCGGAACGGCTTTTTACGGCGTGCGCGTACAGGAGGAAAAGACAACGTAAAGGTTGTGCCTCTTCCCAATTGGCTTTCTACCGAGATATCGCCGCCGTGTTTGTGCATAACGTTGCGGCAGTAATAAAGCCCCAGCCCCATGTGCTGTGAACCGGATTTTGTGGAATAATAAGGTGTAAACAGCTTTAAGAGAACGGATGGGGCAATGCCGCTGCCGCTGTCTGTTACCGACAGGATAGCGCCCTTGCGGCCCGTTTGAGGCTGATAGTTAACCAGCAGCTCCCCTTGTTCCTGCATCGCTTCTGCTGCGTTTTGCAAAAGATTATTTAACATTTCAGCAACACAGCCCCGGTCGCAAATTAACCGCGCGGCCGGCGGGCACTGCACCGTTACCTGTATTCGCGGGTAAAGCGGCGCAAAGTTATCGATGCACTGCTTAAGCAGCGGGGCCACATCGCACTCGGCCGGGTGCAAAATCACATCTTGCGAGTAAGACCACGCTTTAAAAACATAATCCTTTAAACGCTCGGTTGCATTTAGGATAATGCGCGACAGTTCTGCTTGTTGGAGCTGTTGGCGGGGATCTTCCAGCTTTTTGGCGCACCATTCAATTTTTGCCACTTCATTTTTCACAGCGTGCTGCGATAATTGCGCCCCCTGGTTGATGATTTGGTTTTCTTGGTTCCAATCATAGCGGCGGCACTGTAGCTGCACGCCCATCACGCCGCCCCGAAAAGCCTGGCGGAAATAGATTGCGATGATAATAAGCATAATGAATAAATTGCCTTGCCAGGCTTTTTCGTGCTCGGAAAGATGAAAAAGCTGTGCGGGAAAGACCGTGAGCATAGTATACCAGGTGGGAAGCAGCACAAAAACGGCCACAATCAAATTGCTTTTAAAGTTGCTCTGGCGGCGGCAAGCGAACAGGGTGCGCAACAGGAGCACGGTCAGGATGATCCCGTAGCTAAGGTTATATAGGGTTACCAACAGATAATAGTTCGCATCGTTTAGTTGAAAGTAACGGGTTTGCCAATACGGATAGAAGCAGCCGAACAGAAACACCGGCAAAAACAAAGCGCGCAGCAGCCAGGGAAAAGCTTTCGGGTAGGTTTCGGGAATCCGGCAGTAATACATACAAAAAGCCAACGCGCAGGGCATTGCCAAATAATAGGGGATAGCCGTCAGTATGGAATAAATTGAAAAAGCCGCCGCTTCGCTGATGAGATCAGGAAAAGTATCGGTTATCCGCGGCAAAAGGGTATATTGCCAATATTCTTTAAAAATGCCGATACTAAAGCACATACCACTGATAAAGCACCAAAAATTCAGCTTGTTTTTGCGGTTGCTAAAATAGATAAAAAAGAAAAGAAGCCAGAGTAACAACGTAAAAACCAAAAGGAATTCGCCCGGCACCCCGCCGCTGTTTGTATAAGGCAAAGCCCCTCCCCCCTTATGCATAAAAACGGCTGTAAACTGTTTTCATTATAGCAGAATTGCGCGTTATAATGCAATGCAAGGCCATATGGAATGATACCGCTGCTGTAGCAATATAATGTAACGGTGCGTTGTTAGAACATATGGGTGACGGAACAAAAAACAGGGCGGCGTTTGATTTCGGTAAGGAGGCGGTTTTTGTGAATACATGCCGGATAGCCGATTTACGGCATAAAGAGGTGGTGAGCATCAAAGACGGGGCCTGCCTAGGGTGCGTTAGTGATGTAGAGATTGATACGTCTTGCGCAAAACTGTTGGCCATCGTTATATACGGCAAACTCAAATGCTTTGGCCTGTTTGGCCGGCATGACGACATTATCATTAAATGGAGCGATATAGAGGTGATTGGGGCAGATACCATATTGGTTAGCCAATGCCCCGCCATGCGGCCGAAAAAAAGAAACCGCATTTGGAGCACCCTGTTTGGCGGATAGTCCGATCCGCATAGCAAAAAAAACTTGTCAAACAAGCGGGATCGTGCTATAATAGAAAAGCTAAAACGCACGTTTGGCCTTAATAAAACGGGTGCCCATAGTTATGGGTGGTTTTGTTGCACGGCTGAGCGGAGGAATTAACCAAGGAGGAATTGAAAATGGCAGTTGTATCTATGAAGCAGTTGCTGGAGGCCGGCGTTCATTTCGGCCACCAAACCAGAAGATGGAACCCCAAAATGGCGGAGTACATCTTTACCGAGCGCAATGGGATCTATATCATCGATTTGCAGAAGACCGTTAGAAAGCTGGAAGAGGCTTACAATTTCGTGCGCGATCTAACAGCGGAGGGCAAGTCGGTTTTGTTCGTGGGCACCAAGAAGCAGGCCCAGGATTCTGTGAAAGAAGAAGCCGAGCGTGCCGGCGCTTATTATGTAAACGCCCGTTGGTTGGGCGGCATGATGACCAACTTTACCACCATCCGTCATCGTGTAGACAGATTAAAGCAACTGCGCGCTATGGAGGCCGACGGCACTTTTGAGCTGTTGCCAAAAAAAGAAGTCAGCAAATTGATGCTGGAGATTGAAAAATTAGAGAAGTTCTTGGGCGGTATTAAAGATATGCAGCAGCTGCCCGGCGCGCTGTTTATTGTTGACCCCCGCAAAGAGAGAATCGCAGTTGCCGAGGCCAAGAAGTTGGGTATTCCGATTGTGGCAATCGTTGACACCAACTGCGATCCCGATGAAGTAGATTATGTTATTCCCGGCAATGACGACGCTATCCGTGCGGTGCGCCTGATCTCCGCTACCATGGCCAATGCTATCATTGAAGGCAAAGAGGGCCAGATGGGTGCGGAAGAGCAAGAGGAGCTGGCAGAAGCAGCTGCTCAAAAAGAGAATGAAACCGACGAAGAGGAAGCCGCTGAGTAAGATGCGGTTGCCCGCGGCGTAAGACAAGAGAAAATACCCGGGCCACGGCGCGGGTATTTTTTTGAAAAGATAAATTTTGGATCGGAGGACGAATAAATGGCTTTTACTGCAAAGGATGTAGCAGCCCTGCGTGAAAAGACAGGCTGCGGTATGATGGATTGTAAAAAGGCTTTGACTCAAACGGATGGCGACATGGAGGCCGCTATTGATATATTGCGTGAAAAGGGCCTGGCTGCTGCCACCAAAAAGGCCGGCCGTATTGCTGCTGAGGGTATCGCTTATGCTGCCACCAACGAGAACGGCACGGTGGGCGTGGTTATCGAAGTAAACGCCGAGACCGATTTTGTGGCTAAGAATGCCGAATTCCAGGCTTTTGTGCAAACTTGCGCCCAAACCGTAATGGATCAAAATCCCGCTGATTTGGCTGCTTTGATGGCATGCAAGGCCTCTGGCAGTGATTTGACGGTTGAAGCTTTGCAGCAGGAAAAGGTGCTCACCATTGGCGAAAACATCAAGGTGCGCCGTTTTGCCCGTTTTGAAGGTGTTGTGGCTACCTACATTCATGCCGCTGGCCGCATTGGCGTTATGGTAAAGTTCGACACCAGTGCAGATATCGCCGCGAAGCAGGAGTTCCAGCTTTTTGCAAAGGATATCGCGATGCAGATTGCCGCTGTTAACCCCCTGTATTTGAACAAAGAAGCGGTTCCCGCCGATGTGGTGGAGCATGAGAAGAAGATCCTCACCGAGCAGGTGATGAACGAGGGCAAGCCCGCTAACATTGCTGAAAAGATCGTAATGGGTAAGATGGGCAAGTATTACAAAGAGGTTTGCCTGCTGGAGCAGCCCTTTGTTAAAGACGGTGATATCTCTGTACAGAAGTATGTAGAGAACACTGCTAAAGAGCTGGGCGGCGCGATTGCTGTTACCGACTTTGTGCGCTTTGAAAAGGGCGAAGGCATTGAAAAGCGTCAGGATAACTTCGCTGAAGAAGTTGCCAGCATGATTCACTAAGTTTCATTTGTTGCAGTTGTTTTCAGATATAACGCAGCGCAATAAAAAGAGCGAGTTTCGGGTTAGCCCGAGATTCGCTCTTTTTTCGTGTAGCCCTCTGTGCGAGCAGGCTCAATTTGCGCTGAAGCTTTGTGCTATGAAAAAGATTGTACCGGTATTGGTGCAAAGTGCAACCAGGCGGCTGCCAAACTGCCGTAACCTAGAATGGCACAACGAAGGAGGTCCTTTTTGAAACGGTTTGTTATTCCAGTGGCGTTTGATTGCATTTGTAAAGTAGAATCTCGTTCCCATTCGGGTTTCAGAGAGATTTGCTTGTGCCTTGCGTTATAATGGCCTGAAAAGCCCAATAGCGGCCCAATTGTATGTTTATAGGTTTTCGCGTTTGTTTCCGCCTAAAAAGGGCCGTATAGCGCATTAAAGCGCACATATTGTTTTTTTTGCCTGCCTGCAAAAAACCGCCCCTCCGGCGGCTGTTCAAGCTCGTATAAAACCGGAAGGGGCGGTTGCGTGATAGCTAGTGGAAAGTTTATCTTTATTTACCCAAAAGAGAACGCAGCTTTTGCAAGGTTTCGCTGAAATCGGCAATGGTGTCTAATATCGGTTTGGGGGAGGCCATGTCCACCCCGGCAATTTTTAATAGTTCAATGGGATGGTTGGAACCGCCGGTGGTGAGGAAGCGGCGGTAGTCGGCCACGGCGCCGGCGCCTTGCTCTCGGATCCGCCGGGCGATGCTGATGGCGGCAGAAATACCGGTGGCATATTGATACATATAAAACGCACGGTAAAAATGAGGAATACGAGCCCACTCGTAGGTTAGGCTTTCATCCACGGTGAACTGCGGGCCATAATAAAGCTGGTTAAGAGCCCGATGTTTTTCACAAAGCTCTTCAGGGAGCAATGGGCGGCCCTGTTCAACCTCTTGGTGGGTTTGGTTTTCAAAGTCGGCAAACATGGTTTGCCGGTAGAAAGTAGAGCGGATATCGTCTAAATGCTTACTAAGCAGCAGAGCTTGCTCCGCGGGTGTGGAGCTGTGGGTATAAAGATAGTGGAACAACAGCTCTTCGTTTAGCGTAGAGGCCACCTCGGCGGTGAAGATGCTGTAGTCGGCGTAAATATAGGGCTGATTTTTATGGCTGTAATAGCTGTGCATGGAGTGCCCCAGCTCGTGGGCTAGGGTAAACACGTCATCCAGCGTGCCGGTGTAGTTAAGCAGCATATAGGGGTGGAACCCATAAGCGCAGGTGGAATAGGCGCCCGTTGCCTTGTTAGAGGCGGGGTAAACGTCTATCCAACGGTTTTGCATGGCCTCTTTCAATACGGCGGTGTAATCTTCGCCCAGTACGGCCGTGGCCTTCAGCACCAGCTCTTGAGCCTCTTCATAGGAATAGCGGCGCTCAGTATCCCGCACCATAGGCACAAACAGATCGTAAAAATGGATATCGTTAAGCTCCAGCACCTGCTGGCGCAGCGCCACATAATCTTGGAGCGGGCCGATGTGTTCGCGTACCGTGGCAATTAAATTGTCGTAAACCGCCTCTTGCACATGATTGGCGTCTAGCGACATGGCGCGGGCAGAGGGGTAGCGGCGGCTTCTGGCTTGGTATACGTCGTTTTTAACCGACCCATAATACAAAGACGCCAGGGTGTGGATATGCTGCCCATAAACGCCCAACAGCCCATTAAAATAACGAGCGCGAAAATCCCGATCCGAATTTATCAAAGCCTGCTGATAATTGGCCTCGTTGGCGGTAAAAGGCGTGCCGTCGGGACCCTCAACCTCGGGAAAGTGAACATCGTTTACCGTTAAATCGTCAAAAGTTTTAGAGAAGGAGCTGCCCAGGTTTTCCATACGCACCAGCAGGGTTTCCATTTCGGCGGGCAAGATATGCTCCCGCTTAGCAAAAAAGTCTTTGGCAAACTGTTCGTAAAGGCGCAGTTCCGGGCATTGTTCGCAATAAGAGGAGAACTGTTCCGGCGTCATCTGCATCAACTCGGGCGCCAAGAAAGAGATGCGTTCCTGCATGGCGGTATACTCGTTGGAAATGGTCTCGTATAAATCTTTTGCTTGGCTGTTGGACATATCCTGATCGTAATTGGTATTGGCAAAAACAAACAGCTGCTCAATATTCAAATTGAGTTGTTCATACAGCTGGGCTGTTTGCAGCAAAGCAGAGGGGCTTTCACCGGCATGGCCCCTTTGGGCGGCCAGTTTATCGCAAACTGTTTTGGCTTGGGCCAATTGTGCTTGCCAGCTTTCTACGTCGGCAAACATATCGCTTAAATTCCAGGTGGCTTCCACCGGTGTTTGGGTATCTTTTTTCATGGTTTGTTCCTCCGTCCGTTAAAGTTGTTACTTGGTTAAAAGCGTTGTCTACTTAATAAAACGGTCTACAATTGAAGCATTTGCCGCCAGTTCCTCTTTGTCATCTAAGGGCGCCAATTCTCCGGCCGAATCGCCATAGCGGTTACGCAGGGCGGCAGAGAGCAGATAATCGCACAAATGGGGGTTCTTCGGCAACAGGGGGCCGTGCAGATAGGTTCCCACAAGGTTTTTGTACAGAACCCCTTCGCCCCCGTCTTTGCCATTGTTGCCGTTGCCATACAGAACATAACCCAGCGGCTTTAACCCTTGCCCCAGATAGGTGCGCCCGCCGTGGTTTTCAAAGCCTACCAAAGGGGTAGCAAACTGGCGGCTTTGGATAATCAAATTGCCGATCAGCCGGCCTTCGCCCCGCTCGGTGGTTAAATCGATCAAATGCAGCCCTTCAATGGTTTCTTCGCCCATTTTGTAGTGGTGGCCCAGCAACTGGTATCCCCCGCAAATGGCAAGTACGACGCCGCCGTTTTCTACATAAGCGGCAAAATCCTGCCGGATTTCTTTTAGCCGGTTGCATACCAGCAACTGCTCCCGATCGGAACCTCCGCCGATTAATATGATGTCTAGTTGAGAAAAATCTATGTTGTCGTTTAAGCGAAAGCCAACTGTATGCGCCTCAATCCCCCGCCAGCGGCAGCGCTGCTCCATGCACAAGATATTGCCTCTATCGCCGTAAAGATTGAGCAATTCGGGGTAAAGATGCCCGATGGTCAGGCTGTATGTTGCCTTTGAAGGGTTGGAATCATTCATGCTTGCCGCCTCCTTGTGTTTCCATCCGTTTGAGCACGTTATGGGTGGCGAACAGCCCGGTATAGTTTACCAGCACATATAGGGTTTCGGCGTTGGAGGGCAACATGTTGCGCACCGCTTCTTCCACGCCGGTGTAAAGTTGCGCATGAATACCGGCGTATTTAAAGCGCACCTGCATATCCCGGCCACGAATACCGCACACACCGAAAGAAACCACATTTGCTTGCTTCAGGCGCTCAAAATCCACATCCCACAGCCAAGAAACATCTTGTCCATCCTGCTCGTTGTCGTTAATCAGCACAATCACGTCTTTGCTACCGCCGTCTTCCAACAAGGCGGAGATATTTTGGTTAAAGCCCGCAGGGTTCTTTGCCAGATTCAGCACCACCGGCTTGGCTAAAGAGAAGCGCTCCATCCGTCCGTTTTGCGGGTGGTAATCATCCAGCACCTGCTGAAAATGTTCCAACCCGGCGCCGCTTTCCCGTGCGGCGGCATAGGCGGCCAGCATGTTGTAAACGTTGTAAAAGCCGTGGTAATCCACCGAAAAGCGGCGCCCTTCTACCGTAAACTGAATGCCGCTATTGGTGTTTACTTGGGTGGCGGCATAGGTGGGATCCGGCCGGTGAAAACCGCAAGAGGGGCAGGCGTAATCCCCCAATTGGCTATAATGGTAAAAACGGTAAACCAGCTCGGCGCCGCATAGGCGGCAAAAACGGCCCTCTTTTGTTTCTTGGGCAGCATATTGCGAGAAACCGGTATCTTCATTTACGCCGTAGCAAACACAAGGATGACCGCTCTCTACAGCCAGAGCTACCGAAAGAGGATCGTCGGCGTTGACGATAAGCTTGGTTTCGGGTGAGAGGGCCAACGCTTTTTTAAAGATGTCCATCGTGATATCAATTTCGCCATAGCGATCCAATTGATCGCGAAATAAATTGGTCAGCACCAAAAAGTTGGGGTGAAAATGGGGAAAAACCCGCAAAGTAGAGGCTTCATCCACTTCAATGCAGGCATAATCAGCCGCCAACCGCCCGCGCATATCAGCAGCCGCAATAAAGGCTGTGGCAACGCCGTTTAGCATATTGGCGCCCACATTGTTGCAAACCACCGTTTTGCCTTCTGAACGCAACGCAGCGCACAGCAGATTGTTAGTGGTGGTTTTGCCGTTGGTTCCGCATACCACAAAAATGCCTTCTTTTACTTGAGAAGCCAGGTCGGCCAAAAGACTAGGGCAAATTTTTAAACCGAAACGGCCGGGTGTGGAAGAACCTGCTTTACCGGCTACCTTACCGGCCCATATCAAAAATTTAGTCACCCATATAGCCAAATATTTTCTCATTCAGGAAACGCACCCTTCTTTGGGAAATTCTGCAAAGTAAAACCCGGTGTTTAGTATAACACGAATTGCCGGAAGGATAAACACATAGTTTCAGAACATTTGCAAACTTTGCCGGATAATCCGGATGTAGGCGCAGATCAATTCATGCCGCCTTCGCCCACCTGTGCAAACAGGCGCTTCACCTGCACACGCAGCCCCCGGTGCGCGGCAAGTGATAAATCGGGATCCTGTGCCAACAACTGTGAAGCAGTTTGTTGGGCGCAGTTTAAGGCCCGCATATCGGTTACCAGGTTGGCGAGCTTTAAATCGGGCAGGCCGTGCTGCCGGGCGCCGAAAAAGTCGCCGGGGCCGCGAAGGCGCAGATCTTCTTCTGCTATCTGAAAACCGTCGTTGGTGCGGCACATGGCGTTTAGCCGGCGTTTGGCTTCTTCATTTTGCGCGTCAGAAAGCAAAATACAATAGGATTTTTGCTTGCCGCGCCCCACACGCCCCCGCAACTGGTGCAGCTGAGATAAGCCGAAGCGCTCTGCGTTTTCCACCACCATCAGCACAGCGTTGGGCACATCCACCCCCACTTCAATAACGGTGGTGGAAACCAAGAGCTGTATTTTACCGCAGGAAAAATCCCGCATGGTTTGTTCCTTTTCTGCTGCTTTCATCTTGCCGTGCAGCAGCCCGACGGAGTAGCCGCGAAAGTCCTCCTGCTGCAATCGATCGGCGTATTCCTGGGCGGATGCCAAATCGGAATCGTTCTCTTCTACCAACGGGCAGACGATATAGGCCTGTTGCCCGGCTGCGAGATGTTTTTTGATAAAGGCATAAACACGCTGACGCAAGTTGCTGCCCACCCAAAAGGTATCGATAGGTTGACGGCCGGGCGGGAGCTCATCCAGCACAGAAACATCCAAATCCCCATAGATCATCAAAGCGAGGGTACGGGGAATGGGGGTGGCAGACATAACCAATAGATGGGGATTGTTCCCTTTTTGCGCCAGTTTAGCGCGCTGCCCCACACCAAAACGATGCTGTTCGTCAGTAACCACCAATGCCAGGCGGCGAAAGGCAACGTCATCGGTCAGCAAAGCATGAGTGCCCACCACCAACGAGATGTTGCCGTCTTGCAGTTGTTGTCGTATTTCACGTTTTTCGGCGGCAGAGGAAGAACCGGTGAGCAGTGCCACGTTGACACCGCTGCCCTGCATAAAATTTTGCATGGTGTGGTAATGCTGCTCGGCTAAAATTTCGGTGGGCGCCATCAAAGCGCTTTGCATGCCGCAACAGGCGACGCAATAGCACAGCGCAGCGGCCACAGCAGTTTTGCCGGAACCCACGTCCCCCTGAATCAGCCGGTTCATCGGGGAAGAGCCGTGCATCATATCCTGTAAACATTCCGCAACGGCGCGCCGCTGCGCGTTGGTAGGGGAGAAGGGGAGCCGTGCAAAAAAGGCGGAGCTGTCATCCCGGCTTAGGCGCATGGCGTTTTCTTTGCGGCGTTTTCCTTTCAACAAAAAGAAGCCCAACTGTAGCACCAGCAGTTCTTCAAAAATCAGCCTGCGCCGCGCGGCTTCCAGCTCGGTGTGGTTGGTAGGAAAATGAATTTTTTCGAGTGCAAACCGCAAAGAACACAGGCGGTATTTGGCTATTATAGGCTGGGGGATAGAGTCGGGGAGCGGATCCGGCAGGCTTTGTATCACCTGCCGCACGGCGGACTCAATTTGGCGGGTGGATAGTCCTTCTGTTTGACTATAAATGGGCCGGATGCGCGGCCCTGTTTCCACCGGCTCAAACAGCGGAGAAGTCATTTCCCGCCGGGTAAAAGTGCCTCCTACTTTGCCATAAAAATAATATTCTTCTCCTTCTTTCAGCCGTTTGGCAGCATAAGGATTGTTGAAGAAAGTAATGTGCAACAAAGAAGCGCTGTCGCTTACAGTTACTTTATATAGAGAAAGACCCTTGCGGATGCGGCTTTCGCTTACTTGCGAGGCGACAAAAGCCCGTATACAGCACGGATTATCAAAGGGCGCTTGCGCAATGGGGAGTGGGGAACTCCAATCCTCATAGGCTCTGGGGTAGAAATGTAGCAAAGCGCCGGCCGTAGCCACGCCCAGCTTATGAAACAGCTGGGCGCGCTTAGGGCCGACGCCTTTTAACAAACTGATATCCTTTTCAAATAGCGACGCCATTTATTCCACCGACACCATGAAGTAATAAACAGGCTGGCCGCCGTTGACCACCGTAACATCCACATGGTTGCCCGCCTTACCTTGAATATACTTGCGCGCTTCTTCTGCCTGTGCCTCGCTTACGTCGGCGCCGTAAATCAAGGTAACAAATGAAGTGTCGCGTTTTATCATAGAACGGGTGAGCTTGCAAACCGCTTTAACAAAATCCCGCTCCGTAAAGATAAGCTTGCCGTTTTCCAAGGCCAAAATGTCGCCCTCTTTGATCTTAAAGCCGCCGTATTCCGAATCGCGCGCAGCATAGGTTACCTGGCCTGTAGAAACATTATGCGCGGCCTCCATCATCTGCGCGGCGCAATCCTCTTGCGATAAGTCGGGATCAAAGGCCAGCATGGCGGCCAACCCTTGCGGAACGGTTCTGGTAGGCAGCACAACGATTTGGCGATCTTGCACCAACGGTATCGCTTGTTCTGCGGCCATGATAATATTTTTATTATTGGGCAGCACATACACCAGCTTAGCCGGGGTAGCCAGCACTGCTGCAACAATATCTTGCGTGCTGGGGTTCATGGTTTGCCCGCCGCTTACCACATGCGTGCAGCCCAAATCTTGAAATAGAGAGATAAGGCCATCGCCCATAGCAACAGATACAAAGCCGATCTCTTCGGTCGGTTCTGTGGGCGCTAATTTAGCGGCCTGCTCTGCCGCCGCCTTGGCTTTCGCCTTTTCGTTGGCTTCTGCGGCTAGACGGTGCTGCTCTTTCATATTTTCTACCTTAACGGTGAGCAGCTGGCCAAACTTTATTCCTTCCTGCAAGGCCAACCCAGGGGACTCTGTGTGCACGTGAACCTTGATAATTTCGTCGTCGTCAACAACAACAACGCAGTCGCCGATTGTTTCAAGATATGCGCGCAGCTCCAACGGGCTCATAGATACATCGGGATTGCGCCCTACAATAAATTCCGTGCAATAGGTGAAAGTGATATCTTGATCAAACTCCGCCGCTGCGCTACGGAAATAGTCGGTTTCTTCTTGATCGCCGGTTGTTTTAGCGGGCTCTTGGCCGGTTATCAAGTAACCGTCTTTAAAAACAGAAAGCATACCGTCAAAAATGATGCACAAGCCCTTGCCGCCGGCATCCACTACACCGGCTTTTTTCAATACCGGCAACAAATCCGGCGTAGTCTGCAGCGCCTCATAAGCGCCTTTGCAGACGGTAGACCAAACATACACAGGGTCGCTATCGATGGCGGCAGCGGCCTTGCCCTTTTCATAAGCTACCCGCGCCACGGTAAGAATGGTGCCCTCTGTGGGCTTCATCACTGCTTTATAGGCCGCCTCAACCCCCAAACCCAGGGCATTGGCAAGCGCAACACCGTCTACGCTATCGGTGCCTTCCAGCCCCTGCGAAAAACCGCGAAATAGCAAAGATAATATTACGCCCGAGTTTCCTCTGGCGCCACGCAGCATAGCAGAAGCCGCCGCTTTTGAAACTTCCCCGGTAGCTTCGCTTTGTATTTCTTCTAATGCACGCACGCCGGACGCCATGGTCATCGACATGTTGGTACCCGTATCGCCATCAGGCACGGGAAAAATATTGAGGTCGTCAATAGCCGTTCGATTGTTGGCAATATTATTGGCGCCTGAAATCATTGCGTTGCGTAGACAGGTTCCATTAATCAACACAAGCACTCCCCTCGCTGGACTTCGGCAGCTGAAAGCCGGCCGGAAGCGTCCTTCTCATTCTGGATTTCCCAAGAAAATGAGTTCTGCGATTTAGTATATCACAAATTGCCGGTATATTCAATTAAAAAACCGAGGCAACTTTATGTACTTTCTTATGTCCAACCTGCAAACGGGTAAAAAGAAAAGAAGGAAGAACCACAACGCGGTTCTTCCCACCATCATGTAAGATGTGAATCGGCTATGTTTTGCAACCCCTTAGCGTGGTTCTACAATGAGTTTGATAGCGGTGCGATCTTCCCCATCAATCATAACACTAGCAAATGCGGGAACACATATCAAATCCACCCCTGAGGGCGCTAAATATCCACGTGCCACCGCGACTGCTTTAATCGCTTGGTTGGCAGCACCGGCTCCAACAGCCTGGACTTCAACACATCCAAATTCGCGTATCACGCCGGCTATCGCGCCCGCTACAGAGTTAGGTGCAGATTTTGAAGAAACCTTTAAAACCTCCATAGCCAACCCTCCTATATTACTTTATTTGGTTAGTTATATTTTATACATTATTATCATAATTAAAATTCTATAATAGAAAATAAGCCATAATTATTCTTTTTTGTATAAAATAATATGTTTGCACAAAAGAAATTGACGATATATACAAAATCTCCGTGAAACCTAGGCGCACTATGCATGATTAAACGATTTCTATGCGCTCAATCTCAACGGTTTTTCCGCTGGCTGTATCGATAGAGAAAAGGATACAGTCCATTTTAGCGTCCCCTTTGGCCTGTGTAAAACGAACCGGCATTTTCGTTTTCATTCGCTCAATGGCGCTGGAAACTTCCACTCCCAAAACGGAGTGAATTGCACCGGTCATGCCTACGTCGGTGATATAACCGGTTCCCTGTGGAAGGATACACTCGTCGGCCGTTTGCACGTGGGTGTGGGTGCCGAAAAGGGCGGAAACGCGGCCATCTAAATAATAGCCTAAAGCGCGTTTTTCGGCAGTGGCTTCAGCATGAAAGTCAACAAGGATGACGGCGGCCCCCAGAGACTGCGCCTCTTTTACCAAACGATCGGCGGCAGCAAAGGGGCAACCAAGACTATCTAGGTATACCACCCCCATTAAATTGATAATACACACCTGAACACGCCCCATATCTACCACGCACAATCCGTGGCCCGGGGTACTCCCTTCAGGAAAATTAGCAGGCCGGATAAGGTTTGGCTCCTCATCGAAAAGCGGGTAACATTCCCGACGGCGAAAGGCATGGTTGCCGGTGGTAATAACGTCAACACCGCTGTGGAACAGATAATCGGCAGACGCAGGGGTAATACCGTTGCCGTCGGCGGAATTTTCACCATTGGCAATGACTAGGTCAATCCCTTTCAGCTTTTTTAGCTGGGGCAGGTGCGCTCTTAAAAAAGCGCAACCATTGCTGCCAACCACATCTCCTATTGCTAATATATTCATGCACAGCTTCCTTCTTTCCTTGAATACCTACGAAAATTGAAAAGTGAAAGTCACAAAAGGAAAGCTTTAAAAAATCCGGGCCGATTAATACGACCCGGAGCGACGACAGATTATTTTGCGTATTCAATGGCCCGGCTTTCGCGGATAATATTAACCTTGATTTGACCAGGATAATCCAAATCCGTTTCAATCTTTTTACAGATTTCACGGGCCAGGGGAAGCATTCGTTCGTCGTTAACGACTTCAGGCCTCACCATAACGCGGATTTCACGGCCGGCTTGGATTGCAAAGCAACGCTCTACACCATCGAAAGAAGAGGCAACTTCTTCCAATTTTTCCAAGCGTTTGATGTAGTTTTCAAGATTTTCTCTGCGGGCGCCGGGGCGTGCCGCCGAAATGGCATCCGCCGCCTGTACCAAACAGGCGATAACAGTTTTTGCTTCTACATCACCGTGGTGCGCGTGAATAGCATGAATAACAGTTTCGTTTTCTTTGTATTTGCGGGCCACATCCACACCGATATCAACGTGGGAGCCCTCAATCTCGTGATCCAGCGCTTTGCCGATATCGTGCAACAGACCGGCGCGGCGGGCAATGGTGGGATCCAGCCCCAATTCTGAAGCCATGATTCCCGCAAGGTAAGCTACCTCTAGCGAATGATTGAGCACATTTTGCCCATAGCTGGTGCGGTAACGCAGCCGCCCCAACAACTTGATAAGTTCCGGATGAAGCCCGTTGACGCCCGCTTCAATTACAGCATGCTCACCGGCTTGCTTAATGGAAGCATCCACTTCACGGCGGGCTTTTTCTACCATTTCTTCAATACGGGCCGGATGAATACGCCCGTCGGATATCAGCCGTTCCAAAGCAACGCGGGCGATTTCACGGCGAACCGGATCAAAGCTAGAGAGTGTAATGGCCTCGGGAGTATCATCAATAATGAGATCGACGCCGGTTAAGGTTTCAATTGCACGAATATTGCGGCCCTCACGGCCGATAATGCGGCCCTTCATTTCATCATTGGGAAGGGGTACAACCGAAATAGCAGCTTCTGCTACGTGATCGGCGGCGCAACGCTGAATGGCCAAAGAAATAATCTCTCGGGCGCGGCTATCGGCTTCGTCCTTGGTTTGCTGTTCGATTTCGCGGATCTTAACAGCCTTTTCATGCACCAATTCGCTTTCTAGGTTTTGCAAGAGGTAATCCTTTGCCTGCTCCATAGAAAAGCCAGAAATCCGTTCCAGCATTTCAAACTGGCTCTTTTTTACGGCTTCCGCTTCATTTAAGCGTTCTTCCACCTTTTTATTTTTTGCGTTTACCGCTTCTTCTTTGGCTTCTAAATGCTCAAGCTTTTTATCCAGCGTTTCTTCTTTTTGCTGAATACGCCGTTCTTGGCGCTGTACCTCCTTGCGCCTGTCGTTGATTTCCCGTTCCGCCTCAAGGCGCTGACGGTGAATCTCGTCTTTCCCCTCCAGAATGGTTTCTTTCTTTTTGGCTTCCGCTGTTTTGATGGCATCGCTTACCAAACGATTCGCTTCTTGCTCGGCAGATCCGATGGCGGCTTCTGCTACTTTCTTTCTATGAGAAACACCTGCGAGAAAGGCAATAATACCACTGATTATGATTGCTATAACGATGATGAGTATCCATATCCATGTATCCAAAGTTAACTGGCACCTCCTTTTCTTCCTTTTTGTAAGATATAAAATTTTAGATAAAGAAATAAGGGAGCCTACTGCCGGCTTTGGGTGCGTTACGTCCAAACACGCAGGGCGGTGAGCTCCAAGAATGCACAAACGGCATCCTTCATTATTGTATTACCTTCTGGGGGGGGATGTCAAGAAATTTGTATAATTTGCCCCTTGGTTGCTTCATATTTGTGCAAGCTGTTTCATCATACTTTTTCAGGATTAGGAATATTGGAGGGGAATGTGCCTGCTTTTTCTTTAGCGCATTTTTCACAATGATCGAAAAAATCTTTGTTTTTTTGCTTAAAAATCTAACATTTTGTATGATAAAATTCCGGTAAAAAGTGAAATTATTGATGTATTTGGCATATAATCCTAAATTTATAGTTGAATCTTAATGCTTTTGTGTTATACTATTTGAAATCGAAGGCGAATGGTTGATTGCTATTGGTAATAGCATTTTGTTAAGTTTAAAAGGCGAGTGAAGGAGAAAGAGAAAGCGTATGGCGGTTTCGTCTCAAAGAAGGTTGCTTACATTACTTGCCCTGGTGCTTGTGACGGTGTTGGCCGCCATTATGCTTGTATTGGCTTACATGCCGCAAAACGCAAAGCAGGAGGAGTTGGCGCCGGACGAAGTTACGGATGAAATTTTAACAGAGTTATCAATTACAGGTATGGTGCAGCTGCAAGCCGATCAGTTAGAAAGGCATTACAGTTTGCCAGAAGGGCTAGTAGAAGATTATTCGGTATATGTTAGCACTTCACCAGGGAACGGGAGCGAACTGGCGTGCTTTCAATTAGCAGAGCAAGATGATTATGAACAATTGGAAGAAGCGATTGCCAAACATGTAGCTGAGCGCGCACAGGGCTTTAAAGAAGTAAACCCCGAGGCGTATCAACAAATTCAGGGCTACACGCTTTACCGCAATGGGGAATTGGTATTGCTGTCTATTACCGCAGATAACAAAGCGGTTGAAAAATATTTTATGGCCTTAGAATAAAATTTTATCTTGATTTTCTTTAACGTATATGATATACTTATTCATCGTTAAGCGGGAGTAGTTCAGTGGTAGAACATCAGCTTCCCAAGCTGAATATGCGGGTTCGATTCCCGTCTTCCGCTCCATACCTACGGCGTGCAGGGTTGCACATCGTAGGTTTTTCTTTTTCCTAATCCTCGCATTTTATTGAAAAATATCTTCTTTATTCAGGTAAATAGTAGCGCTGTTTTGCAAAATGATTTATGCGGCACATTTGCTGATCGTTACAGAAGACCATAGCAAGTGTGCCCTATCATAATGCCCAAAACTTTAGTGCGCTAATTCGGTAAAGTTTTCACTTGGTGAAATAACGATATATTCTATAAACCTATTCTATAGGCCTATTAATGGTAGGCATGTAGAATAGGTGTGCTATTTAAGTGATTTAAACTCACTACTATTCACATATCTGGGGACCAATCGGCAATCAATAAAAGGATTGCTGGTATAGAAAAAACCTGTAGCACCTTGCTATAGAGGGGTTTGTCTATTTTGGCGTATCCGGTATGAGAATATTTTTTTCACATTTTTTGTAAATGGTTTTTAGGCGCTTCGCCTTTAACATAAGTTTAATGGATTTGGAGGAAGAAGATGGATAAGCAACGAATTTTTTGGCTGGATGTTGCCAGAGCATTGGCGATTACCTCAGTGGCATTTAACCATGCGCTCAATCGGGTATATGCCACTTTTTCTGGCCAACTGGAAGAAACGATGGTTCTTTCAAGTTTTTCTCTGGGTTTTAAAACCTTCATTAGTATTTTTAGCAGGTTAGGAGTGCCGTTATTTTTGATGATAACCGGCGCTTTAATTTTGCAAAAAGAGATGAACGCAGAGAAAAACGTCAGGCGCTTTTATAAACATAATTTGCTGCCTTTGGTGATAACAGCGGAGATTTGGTATGCACTTATGTATGTTTTTTACTGCGGTGAACAGTATGTGCTGCAGCACAACCCAATGCCGTCTATAGGGGAGCTGTTGCTGGGCTTTGTTAAAAATCAATTGCTCATTGATCAGCACACTTTTGGCAGCATGTGGTATATGCCCATGATTATAGGCGTTTACTTGATGCTTCCGTTTTTTTGCGCATTGGTTAAAAAACTATCATGGAAAACAATGTTGATTCCCTGCGCAGCTACGCTATTTGCCACGATGATTATTCCGAATTTAAATAGCTTTTTTTGCCGTGCAGGAACTGGGGATCACCTTGAATTTTTCAGACGATTTTGCCAGTTTGCCAATGTATCTTTTGTATGTGTTTGCCGGCTATTATATTAAGCAAGGGGTTATGTCGAAAATACCGGTGGGCTGGGTTGCAGTTGGGGCCGTTTTATCGTTTGGCATTTGTTATGCCTACCAATGCTATGTTTACACACAGCCCTATGATTATTTGGTGTCGTATCAATCTGTGGGTTTGCTGATATGCGGTATTTTCTTGTTTGAACTACTGCGCCGTGTGGTACGTGGGCAAAACCGGTTGGTAACCTATATTGCTAAAATTGCTTTCGGCATTTATTTTGTACACATTGTGCTGATGCAATTTGCTATTGCGGTGGTGGATTTTTCCTTTTTAGGGCAGCCGGTGCGTATTTTGGTGCTTGCGTTTGGTTCTTTAGTGGCCAGTGTGCTCATTATTTTTATTACGGCGAAAATACCTTTATTGAAAAAATATTTGTATTTAGTTAAAGAATAGGGTAGTTGCACTATTGTTTGTTCCCGCTCGTTCGGTAGCAACACAAATCCCAGCACAAAAAAGCGGCGCATTTTGCTGCAATCAAGCCTTATCTTCGCCGTCGTCTACTGGCAAGGTCGCTTTCGCTATATTGAAAAGCTCGTCTTTTTGCTGTGGCGTTAATTGTTGAAATAACGAAAGCAGTTGCTTTTCAGCGGCTGAAAGAGAAGAATGACAGGGTGAGGCGGCTAGGTGCTTCATTTTGCTCTCTGTTTGATTACTGGACGGGCATTCAGCTGGTTTATGTTGCTTGCAATGCTTTATGTCGTTCACTGTAGTTCCCCCTTAGAATCATTATACCGGGTATAGCTTGTGCGCAGAATATCCCCACAAGTGAAATACTAACACTTATGTGAATAAAAATCAATAAGAAAATCTTAAAATTTGCAAGTACAATCCCGCTGGCGTGTAGCCCGCCGGTTGCCGGTAAGGTGCGTATAGAGAAAAAGAGTTGTCAGCGTTATGCTGACAACCCGAATCAGGAGGCAGCAAAAAGGAGGTAGACACTTTTTCGTGTCTACCTCCTTTTATACGGTCGATATGAGCAAATACAAGCAAAGCGGCGGCGATAAGAAACTGGGTAGCTATTGCATTTATAACCGCTCCCGTCTCTGGTTTCATACAAGAAAAAATCAGTGTAAACGTTGGCGGAAAAGAACCCCGGAACATGAGCGGTATCCATTGCACTTTGTCGCAGATAAAACCCGCCGGTGTGGCCGTAAGTTTAGAAAGGGGCCGAGCGTTACCCTTTGCACTATTTTCCGCTGCACTTATCATCTAAAATTAATTGACGCATAGCGGCAACGGCAGCCTGAATGGCCGGTGTGGTATCGGAAACATGGGGATTGGGCAACCCTTGCCGTTCCCGTTCTTGGTTCCACAAGGCCAATAGTACCGCCCCTGTACGCAAGCCGCGCGTAGCACCCACTGTAAACAGGGCAGCGGTTTCCATTTCAGAGGCCAAAGCCCCCGCGCGGATCCATGCCTGCCAATTATTTTCCAGCCAGGGGGCGCTGGGCATAGATTGTGGTGCATGCTGGCCGTAGAAAGAGTCTTTGCAGTGCACCACACCGGTATGGTAGCCAACCTGCATCTTTTTTGCCGCGTTTACCAAAGCTTGCAGCACAGTAAAAGAAGGAACGGCGGGGAAGGCGAGCGGGATATACTCCTGCGAAGTACCTTCGGCGCGAATTGCACCGGTGGGGATGACGAGTTCCCCTGCTTGCACTTGGGTTTGCATTCCGCCGCAGGTGCCTACACGGATGAAAGTGTGCACCCCGATTTGCGCCAGCTCTTCAACAGCAATAGCGGCGCTGGGGCCGCCGATGCCGGTGGAGGTGACTAAAACGCGCTCCCCTTCCAACGTGCCGCACCAGGTGGTAAATTCGCGGTTTTGCGCCACAAAAGTAGGGGCATCGAGTAAAGAGGCAATGCGTTCCACCCGGCCGGGATCCCCGGGCAAAATGGCGTAGCGGGCGCTCTGATTGCGGGTAAGGGCCAAATGGAACAAACTCTCTTTGCTTATTTGCACGATTTATCCCCTCCCGTTTGCGCCTTGCCCGCATCATCTAAAAATTCATCAATGATGAATTTGGGGCGGGCTTTGCTTTCCATATAGATTTTGCCGATATATTCGCCGATGATGCCGATAGCAAGCAGCTGTAAGCCGCCGATAGCCCACACGGATACCACAATACTGGTCCAACCGGCCACTGTTTTACCGCACAAATATACAATAAAGAAATAAAGCAGCATTACGATGCTGATGGTAAAAATAACAATGCCCAAAGTGGTGATAAAACGAATTGGTTTTACGCTAAAAGAGGTGATACCGTCAAAAGCAAAGCTGAGCATTTTTTTAAGAGGATATTTCGATTCCCCGGCGAAACGGTTATGCCGCTCGTATTCTACCACATCGCTTTTAAAACCAATTAACGGCACAATGCCGCGTAAAAAAAGATTGACCTCTTTAAAATTTTGCAGCTCATTGAGAGCGCGGCGGCTCATTAGCCGGTAATCTGCGTGGTTATACACAACATCTACGCCTAGCCCGCTCATCAGTTTATAAAAGCTCTGGGCGGTAAAACGTTTGAAAAAGGTATCGGTCTTGCGGCTGCTGCGCACACCGTAAACAACGTCGCAGCCTTCGTAATATTTTTTTACAAATTGGTCGATAACGCCGATGTCGTCTTGCAGGTCGGCATCCAATGAAATGACCATATCGGCATGCTCTTTGGCTGTCATCAGTCCGGCCAACAAAGCGTTTTGGTGCCCGCGGTTGCGAGAAAGGCTCAAGCCCAGCACCAAGGGATTGGCATCGTAAAATTGCCGGATAAGCCCCCAAGTATTATCCTTAGAGCCGTCGTTTACATATAAAATGCGGCTTAAGGGAGAGATGAGGCCTTGCTCTATCATACCGCGCAGTTTATCGGTGAGCTGGCGGGTGGTTTCGGCCAGCACAGCTTCTTCATTGTAGCAGGGAACCACCAAGTAAAGTACCTGCGCGCTATCCGGGAAAATTACTGCTGGTTGCTGGGATTGCATGCCATACGCCTCTTTCTGTTTAAATTAAGAAAGGCCGGCAAAAGGCAATAAAATCCTTTTGCCAATACCGGCCCTTGTATTTACCAACATTATACACATATCTATAACTTGTATCAAGTTTTAACGGATATACATAAAACCGCCGAAACAAGACTTTGTGCGTAAAATTTACAAAGTGCTTGCCTTGGCGGTTCACTGTTTTTTAGGCGGTACTGCCCGGCCTATCGTTCGCTTTTGCGCATTTTCAAAAGGATAACCCCAAATAAGCGAAAATGCAACCCGGGCCTTATTCTTTTTATCAATTCGGAAAAAGGCAAGAGTATCTCGTGCGGCTGGAATTACAGCATGTCCTTTTTGTGCAGAATAAATCCTGCCAACAACATGCATATCAGCGAAAGCACCATGGGGAACCACCAAAACTGAGCAAAGGGGAGCCCCTCTACGTTCATGCCGTATAACCCTGAGATAACCGTGGGGATAGAGATGATCAAAGTGATGGAGGCCAGAACCTTCATCACGATGTTCAAGTTGTTAGAAATCACCGAGGCGAAAGCGTCCATTGTGCCGGAAAGAATATTCAGGTAAATGCCCGCCATTTCAATAGCCTGCTTAATTTCAATCAGCACGTCCTCAAGCAAATCCTGATCTTCTTCATACATTTTAATATACCGGCCGCGCATCACTTTTTCTAGGGTGGTTTCATCCGCCTTTAAAGAAGAAGAGAAATAGACCAGGGACTTTTCAATCTCTAAAAGCTGAATGAGCTCTTTGTTTTTCATGGATTTGCGCAGCTCACGTTCCACATGGTCGCTAATGCGATCAATTTGCTTTAGGTACTGCAAATATTTGGTGGCCATGCGCAACATAATGTGCAGCACAAAATGGGTTTTCAGGTTGGTGTGCACATTGCGCAGCGCGCCGTCGGCAAATTCGCTGAGAATAGGATTATCGCGCAGGCAAACGGTGATAACATTTTTTTCGGTTACCAGCACACCCAACGGCATGGTGGTATAAGAGATATTTTTTTCCTTTTTTTCCACCACTGGTATATCGATGATAATAAGGGTGGTGCCGTCTTCCGAATCGATATGGGAAGACTCCTCTTCATCCAGCGAAGCACGCAAAAAATCGGGTTCAATGTTGAAATCGGAGATTAGGCGGTTGATTTCGTCTTCCTGCGGGGCGATACAGTCAATCCAACACCCCGGCTCATATTGTGCAATGGGCGTAATCCGCCCGTCAATGGTTTTGTAGTAGTTAATCATGTTGCACACCTCCTTTTCTCTGTACGCGCAAGCAGTCCCAGCAGCTTATCTATTGCCTATCCGGCTAAAAAAGCAAAAAAAGAAACGCCTGTATGGGATAACGCGTCCGCACACCATTATAACATAAAATAGAAAGATTGCAAGCGAATTAATCTAATTGCAAGATTTGTGTAAAAAATAGGGAGTATTCAGCAGTACAAGCCTAATTTGCTTAAATTCGGCCTAAAATTAGGTGAAACGTCTGTTTTTGTTCGCTTTTTATTAAACGGTACTCATAGGTAACAGATACAAAAAGAAGAGCCGCTTTTTTAGAGCGGCTCTTCTGAGCGTATCGTGCTTCAATTTTCGTTATTCTGTTATTGATGCAAAGCGGCTTTTAAAGCATCTACCTTATCCAATTTTTCCCAGGCGACGTTGAGCTCTTCACGCCCCAAATGCCCATAAGCAGCCAGCTGACGGTAAATCGGAGCCCGCAGCCCTAAATCACGGATGATGGCGGCGGGGCGCAGATCGAAAACACGTGATACAGCGTCGGCCAACGCATCATCGGCAACCTTACCTGTGCCGTACGTGTCTACCAGAATAGACACCGGGCGGGCCACACCAATGGCGTAAGCCAGTTGCACCTCGCACTGAGAAGCCAAACCGGCCCCTACAATATTTTTGGCCACATAGCGGGCAGCGTAGGCGGCGGAACGATCCACCTTAGTGGGATCTTTGCCCGAGAAGGCGCCGCCGCCGTGGCGGGCATATCCGCCGTAGGTATCCACAATCAATTTGCGCCCGGTCAAGCCGCTGTCGCCAACAGGGCCGCCTACCACGAAACGTCCGGTAGGGTTAACATATACCTTTGTGGACGAATCAAGAAGCTCAGGCGGCAGTTCGGCCTTGATGACATGCTCCAAAATATCAGCCCGGATTTGCTCTAAGGTGACGTCGGGATCATGCTGGGTAGAAACCACCACAGTATCCACCCGCACCGGGCGGGCGTCGTCATACTCCACGGTAACCTGGGTTTTGCCGTCGGGGCGAATATAAGGCAAGGTGCCGTCTTTGCGAACCTTAGCCAACCGTTTGGCTAGCCGGTGGGCCAGCGAGATGGGCAACGGCATTAGCTCGGGGGTTTCATCGCAGGCATAACCGAACATCATGCCCTGATCGCCGGCGCCTAATAGATCCTCTGCATCCGTTTCGCCGGTTTTGCGCTCTAAGGATTCATTTACCCCCATAGCAATGTCGGGCGATTGCGCGTCGATAGACGTGATAACGGCACAGGTGTTGCCATCAAAGCCACAGGCGGGATCATCATAGCCGATGCCCTTCACTACATCCCGCGCTACAGCGGCGATGTCTACATAGCAAGTTGTAGAAATTTCACCCATTACATGAATCAGCCCAGTGGTTGCAGTGACCTCGCACGCCACATGGGCGTTGGGATCTTTTTCTAAAATTGCGTCCAGAACAGCGTCGGAAATTTGGTCACACACTTTGTCAGGATGCCCTTCGGTGACCGATTCAGACGTAAAGAAACGTTTTGCCATTTTGCTCCTCCTGTTAAAAAATTCATTTGTTCCCAATGCTTAGCCAAATGCTCCACTACCATGCAACAAAAAAACCGCCCGGTTAAACCGGGCGGTGTATTGATTACCTCATCTTCCGGTTAAAACCGCAGAATTTAGCACCTTGCCTCCAGGCAGGTTGCCGGACATCAAAGGGTCTGTTCCCTCCGTCACTCTTGATAAGGAGCTATTCAGTTTGCAAATGCGGATAAAAACACCGCTATCCAAGAACAGAGCTAAGTATAGCATAAGGCTTTTGCAGAGTAAATAGTCAATCTGCCATAATATAAATTGCAATATTTGTAGAAAAAGCTGCTTATTGCGGTTGAATCATCTCTTTATTTTTGCGAATGAAGGGGGAGAGCGCTTTAAACAGCAGCATGGCCAATAGGCTGTTTAATCCGCCTTTGATTAGGTTAAAGGGCAAAATACCGGGAAAAATCATGGCCATCACCACATCTTGAGGCGTGCCGTATACATGCACGGTGAAGATGAGGTTCATGGGGATCATAATCAACGCCATGGCTATGGTGCCCAGCGCCATGCCCAAAGCAGCCCATAGCAGCTTGTGCTGGTGTTTATAACGATAAAATAAGCCGGTGCACACCACTAACGCGCCGGATGCAACAAAGTGCATCACCAAGCCAACCCAGCCGTCGCCACCGAATAGGAACGCCTGGATAGCAGATACCACAAATAGAATCACCAGGCCGGCCCAAGGGCCAAACAAAAGAGACGCCAGCAGAATGGGCACGTCTGCCATGTCGTACTGTAAAAAGGGCATAGAGGGGATAAGGGGGAAGTGCACCAACATCACGAGCACCACGGCGATAGCCGCTAGCAGCGACATCTGGGCCAGACGAATCAGCTTACTGTTTTTCATAAAAACACTCCTTTTCGCTGCCCCGCAAAAAATCCCGCAACCTCATATTGAGGTTGCGGGACGATGCACACACCTGTTGCCAAGCGCGCCGTTCTTCTTTCATCCGGACTATACCGTCGGCTCCGGAATCACACCGGATCTGTACCAAAAATTGGAACTCGCGGGCTTCGTGCAAAGAACACGTCACCGCCGGTGGGGACTTGCACCCCGCCCCGAAGACAGCTTTATCATATTTGTAACCAGTATACCACTGCGAAATTGCCCTGTCAACAAATCTGGGTGATATCCACAAAAAATAAGGAGATACTGAAAGTGAAAAGAAAAGGAGGGTGTTTATGGCCCCGGTTTCGCTTAAATTGGAAGAAAACAATAAAACAGTTGCCGAGTTGGATTTAACGCTAAACGGCAGCCCGTTGCCTCGGCCGGGTGATCAGATTTTTGTGGACAAACGTTGTTATACCGTTCGGGGTCTTTCTTTTGAAACCCAAGCGAATACACAGGATGGGAGTTATTTTATTAGCAAAGTGCGCCTACTTGCTCAAACAGAAACGCCTTGAAAGCCAAGCGCATGAAAGAATTGCGGCGCGCATATACCTTAAAAGAAGGCCGACGCGCTGCCGCCAAAACGCCCGGCGCCGCTTGCATGAAGAGAAAGATTCTTTTTGGCGGAGAAAGGATTGTATCTTATGCCAGTAGAAGATCCTCGCGGTAAACCCAATCCTCCCACTTATGCGGCCGCCGGGCCGTATCCGCCTATCCGTGTGCAGGAGCTCAATCCAGCGTACGCCAGAATGTTAAAGATGGACGCCGATTCTGCCCGCAGTGAGGTTACCTCTTCGATGCAATATATTTATCAAAGTTGGGTTTTGTCTTTGCAGAATGAGGCCCTTTCTGAAATGCTGCGTGGGATAGCCATTGTAGAAATGCGGCATTTAGATATCTTGGGCCGCCTCATTGCGCAACTGGGCGGCAACCCGGGCTACGCGGTGTTGCAACAGGGCCGGCCGGTGAGCTGGAGCGGTTCTATGGTTTCGTATGCCCAGCAGCCGGACCGAATGCTGGAAGGGAATATTTTGCTAGAGCAGCATGCTGTTGATACTTATACCCAACAGATAGCCCATATAAAGGATCCTTATGTGGTTGATGTTTTAAAGCGCATTTTATTGGATGAACAGCTGCACCTGGAGATGTTCCGCAGCAGTTTACAACAGCTGCGCGGCCAGAATGCAGGGTGAAGCGGCTCGTTACAACCGAGCAGTTTCGGGGGCGAAAGAAGAATTTTTGCAACTTTTCGCTCTTTGTGTCAAGAAAGTATTTTTATAACACTAAATGATATAGTAACTAAATAATATATAGAAAAAAGAGGAGCCTATTTCGTTTTCCTTGGCAAGGAGATGATGTCCAGCGGTTTTTACTACCATGAGAAACGGCGCCTGTGTACGAAAAACACGATTGTACACAGGCGCCGTTTTGCCGGTAAAATGACAATAGAGATTTCTGTGGGGCAGTGAGGAACATTGAGCAGCAGGTACTAATAAGCTGAAACCAGCTCATTTACAGCTTTACTCCGCACGGATGCGCAGCGGCGCTGTCAAATTCATTCTCTTTTGTAACGATTTGGTAAAAACGGTAACCGCCGGATAGGTTATAACAAGTAAAGCCGTGCTGAGAAAGGATGCGGCAGGCAATGTAGCTGCGCAAGCTGCTTTGGCAGTTTACATAAATGGACTTTTTGGGATCCAATTCGTCCAGCCGCTCTCGTAAACTATCAAGCGGAATGGAGATGGCGCCCGGTATATGGCCGGCGGCATATTCCGCAGGGGTGCGAACGTCCAGCTGAATAACCGTGTTGTCGCCGTTTAATTGCGGGATATCGTCCCAATGATACTGGCGCACCAAACCGCTGCGGATATTTTCAATCACAAAGCCCGCCATATTCACCGGATCCTTGGCTGAGGAATAGGGAGGGGCATAGCAAAGCTCCAATTCTGCCAGATCCGCTCCCGTTAGATGATGCCGGATAGCCGTAGCCAATATATCGCACCGCTTATCCACACCGTCAAAGCCCACCAGCTGGGCGCCTAAAATTGCGCCGGTGTCGGGAGAATATAAAGTTTTGATGGTCATATTGTTGGCCCCGGGGTAATAGGTGGCGTGATGCGGAGAAAAGGTAACCACCTTATCATAAGAAAGCCCGGCCCGTTGCGCTGCGCTTTCGTTTACCCCTACGGCGGCCACTGTCATGCCGAATAGCCCCACCACGCTGGCCCCCAGAGATCCTTGGTACCCGTTGTTGATTCCGGCAATGTGGCCGGCAGCAATGCGCCCTTGTTTATTGGCGGGGCCAGCCAGGGGAACATAGGCAGGCTGATTGGTAACGGGATTGAGAACTTCCACCGCATCGCCCACGGCGTAGATATCTGGGTCAGAGGTTTGCATATTGGCGTTGACAAGGATAGAACCCTTTATCCCCAGCTTTAATCCGGCACTTTTGGCGAGGCCGTTTTCCGGCTGCACACCGGCAGAAAGCACAACCATATCAGAAGATAGCCGGCTGCCGTCGCTTAACGATATGGCAAGGCCTTTCTCGTGCTGCGCAAAACCGCTGACACTGGCCCCAAGTTTTAGAGTGAGCCCTTGCTGGCGCAAATAGTCGTGCACCATACAGGCCATATCACAGTCCAACGGGGGAAGAAGATGGCTGGCTTGCTCCACGATGGTAACGGCCAGCCCCTGGCGTTTTAAATTTTCGGCCATCTCTAGGCCGATGAATCCACCGCCTACCACAACCGCACTGCGGGGCTGGTTTTGCTGTATCCAGCTGTTAATATGCAGGGTGTCTTCCACCGTGCGCAGCGTAAAAATTTGCGGGCTGTCAATGCCGGGCAAAGCAGGAATGAAAGGACGTGCCCCAGGGGAGAGAATTAGTTTATCGTAGGTATCGGTAAAGTCTTCTCCGCCTTGTAGGGGATGGACTCGGATGGTTTTGTTTTTGGGATCAATGGCTGTTACCTCGTGCAGCACGTTTACTTGCACATGAAAACGCTTAGAAAAACTTTGCGGCGTCTGCAGGGTGAGGGCGCTTTCTTCTTGGATAACCCCGCCGATATAATACGGCAAGCCGCAATTGGCATAAGAAATATAGCCGCTGCGCTCATAAATCGTGATATCGGCCTCTTCGTTCAACCGGCGAAGACGGGCGGCGGCAGAAGCGCCTCCCGCCACGCCGCCGACGATACAAACTTTTAAATTGCTCATTTTGTCACCCCATTTTGCGAAAGCCAGGCTTCCACCGCCCGCTGGGGCTTAGCGCCCAGCGAGGATGCTGTTACACTTCCGTTTTGTATTAAGAGTAAAGCGGGAATGCTCATAATTTGAAACTGGCGCGCCAATTCGGTTTCTTCATCCACATTGATTTTTAATACCTGCAGCTTACCGGCATATTCCTTTTCAATTTGTTCCATCACCGGGGTCAGCATACGGCAGGGGCCGCACCAAGGCGCCCAAAAATCCAATAGCACAGGCTTACCGGCGGCCAAAGCGCGCTGCAATTCGGCGGTTTTGCGGGTTTGTGTAGCAGAAAACATAATGAAAAACTCCCTTCTGTAATAGCAGGTTAGATTGTTTTTTTATCTTGTGTGTTTAGCATAACAGAAGGTTCGCCATTGATCTGTGACTTTATCACAGTTCTCAAAAAAATTGCAACGAAAACTGAGGCTTATTCTCGCAGGCTTTGCTGGGCAACGGCACGCAGCCTTTTTTCATCCGTCAGCGTGATGCCGCCGCGCGATAAAGATACCAGCCCCTCAGAGCGAAAATATTGCAGCATGCGGGTTACCACCTCCCGGGCGGATCCCAAATGCCGCGCTATCTGCTCATGGGTAAGCCGCACGGGGTTACCCGAACGCCTGGTTTCCTCCACCAAAAAGGCGGCCAGGCGGCTGTCGAAGCTTTTGCTTACCACCTGATCCAGCAGCCACATAACATCGGCAAAGCGTGCGGCCATCAGTTCATTGGTATAATTTGCAACAGCAAGCGAGGTATGCATAAAACGGCGGTAAATATCCGCAGGAACAACATAACAAAAGGTTTCCTCTTGCGCCTGCACTAGAATATCCAGTTGTAGCCCTCCTAAAATACAAGAGGCAGAAAATAGGCATAGATCGCCGGCAAATAGGCGGTATAACGTTAGCTCTTTGCCCTCTTCGGTTAAGATAAAAGCGCGCAGCTGCCCTTGCGCCACCAAAAATAAACCAACGCAGTCGTCCGATCCGCTGTGCACTGTCTCTCCGGCCGCTACACGGCGAGGCCGGGCGGCATTGGATAACGTTTTCTGTTCCTCGGGCGTTAGTTGGTTCCAAATGGGATATAACTGTGCAAAAGTTTTCATGTTCCGTTCTTCCACCTCCATTTGCTACGATTAAGGTGTTAAGGCATATAGTATCACTATGACGGCCAAATTGCAAAATGAACCAAAAGAAAAACAGCCCGCTTTTACAGCGAGCTGAAAGAGGTTAAGCGGAATAATAGGGGCTAAAGCGCACGGGATTATTTGCTCCTTGTTGAAAAATTTGATATTCAATCACCTTTACCACGCCGTGTTCTTGATTGCTGGGGGCAATATAGCGGGCATAGCGGCGCATATCTTGGTTGGCGTTGGCCATAACGTAGCTGTATCCGGCGTTTTGCAATAGTTCCACATCATTGTAAAAATCGCCAAAGGCCATGGTTTCAGCGGCGGTAATACCCAGCCGCTGCTGCAAGCGCCGTAGGGCGGCCCCTTTGTTCACGGCTAGGTTGGTCATATCCACCCAGTGCAGGCCCGATACCGCCGCATGCAATTGTTTTTCAAATAAGGGCGCCAAAACAGGATAGGTGTTTTTCGATGCGTCCCCCACGTCATAAATAGTGATTTTTACAATATCGTCTTGTAGCTGCCCCCAATCGCTTAAAAAGCAGCGATTGGGGTAATATTGTTCTATCTCGCGAACTTCTTGGCGGTTGCGTGCAAGCATATAGGCGCCATGTATACCGCAAAGAATGGGGATCATACCCTGCTGGGAGGCACAGGCGGTTAAAACTTGCGAAACAAGCGCCGGCGGAATAACATTGGCTTGCGTTATCACACCGTTTTCTGCCAAACAGGCGCCGTTATCGCAAATAAAGCAAATTTCATCAAGGTAAGAGGCGAATTGTTCCTTTAATATAGGAAAAGAACGCCCGCTGGCAACCACAAAGCGAATGCCCTTTTGCCCAAGCCGTTGCAACAGAGAAAAAAAGGAGGGCGGCAGCCTCTTTTCGTCATCCAGTAAAGTTCCATCCATATCCGAAGCGATCAGTCGAATCATAAAATGTCCTCCTTGCGGCAGTTAGCGTCGTGCATTTTGTTGGGACAATTTCATTATACTAAAGGAAAAAAGACAGGAAAACAGCTTGCGGGCGAAATCTCCCCTTTTACTGGATTTGCGGGCTCTTGTAATTTGCTTTTGTTCAGGTTTGCGTTTGAGCAAAGCCCGGCGCTAAAAAACGGCGGACGTGCGCTTTTACAGCTTGGGGATTGACTTTTTTGACAGAATATGCTATTCTTGATAAGCCGCTTATTACGGGTTTAAGTGATGCGCTCCACCCGGGGATAGCGAGTTTGAACAAAGGCAGGTGCCTGTATTCATGTATGCAGTAATTGAAACCGGCGGCAAGCAGTACAAGGTAGAAAATGGCGACGTCATTTTCGTTGAAAAGCTTGCGGCTGAAGAAAATGCCACCGTTGATTTTAAAGTTGTGGCGGTAAACGGAGATAACGGCCTAACCGTTGGCACGCCCTATGTGGATTCCGCCAAGGTTTCCGGCAAGGTTCTGAAAAACGGCAAGGGTAAGAAAATTCGCGTGTTTACCTATAAGCCCAAAAAGGGTTCTAAGCGCGCTATGGGTCATCGTCAGCCCTACACAAAGGTGCAGATCGAGACCATTGAAGCTTAATTGTGATTCGCGCAGAGTTTTATTGTAACCAAAGCGGCGCGCCGGTGGGCTTTTTGATGAAAGGCCATGCAGACGCGGGGAGCGAAGGCAATGATATTGTTTGCGCTGCCGTTTCTTCCGCCGCTTATATGGCGGCGAACACCATAACCGATGTGATTCAAGCGCAAGCAGAGGTTACGGTTGATGAAAAAGGCGTGCTGTATGTAATGGTGCAACCTCGCTGGGCAGATCAATGCCGGGCGGTTTTAGAAGGATTGCGCCTGCATATGGAAGGGCTTCAGGAGCAATATCCGCGCAATATTCAGGTAATTTATACGGAGGTGTAACCAAATGTTGAAGATAAACATTCAGCTGTTCGCCCATAAAAAAGGTATGGGTTCCACCAAGAACGGCCGTGATTCTGAGTCGAAGCGTCTGGGCGTAAAGCGTGCCGATGGGCAGTTTGTGTTGGCTGGTAACATTCTGGTCAAGCAACGCGGCACCCATATCCATCCCGGCAACAATGTAGGCCGTGGATCGGACGATTCTCTTTTCGCCAAGATTGACGGTAAGGTGTGCTTCGAGCGCATGGGCCGCGATCGCAAGCGCGTTAGCGTGTATGCGATCGAGCAATAATGCGTAAGCGATTGTAAGAAACCGGTACAGGGCGGCAAACAGTAGGGCTGTTTGCCGCCCTGTTTTGTAAAAGAGGCCGCGTGTGGGGTAGAATAAAAGCGCGGCTTTTGAAATGCAACGAAAAGCGGGTGTGTAATATGTTTATCGATGTGGCTAAAATTACGGTGCGGGCGGGCAACGGCGGCGACGGCGCAGTTGCTTTTCGCAGAGAAAAATATGTGGCGGCCGGCGGACCGGAGGGCGGCGACGGCGGCCGCGGCGGGAATGTTGCCTTTCAGGCGGATGACAACTTGTCAACCCTGGCCGATTTTCGCTATAAGCGCAAATACGCCGCCGCCAACGGTGAAAACGGCGGTTCCCGGCGTTGTTTTGGAAAAAGCGGAGAAGATTTGATTATTCGGGTGCCGCGCGGCACTTTGGTAAAAGACGCCCAAACAGGCAGGTTGCTGGCGGATATTTCGCAAGACGAACCTCAGGTGATAGCTCATGGCGGCCGCGGAGGCTGGGGCAATTCTCATTTTGCAACGCCCACCCGGCAGGCCCCGCGCTTTGCTAAGCCGGGTATGCCGGGCGAAAGCTTGGAGCTACAGCTGGAGCTAAAATTGCTGGCCGACGTGGGCCTAATCGGCTTCCCCAACGTGGGCAAATCCACCCTGGTTTCGGTGGTAAGCGAAGCAAAGCCGGTGATTGCCAATTACCATTTTACTACCTTGTCGCCGGTATTGGGTGTGGTGCGCATGGGGGAGGGCTCCTCTTTTGTCATGGCCGACATTCCCGGGCTGATTGAGGGCGCGGGAGAAGGGGCCGGTTTGGGGCATCAATTTTTGCGGCATGTGGAGCGGTGCCGTTTGTTGGTTCACATTGTAGATGTATCGGGAAGTGAAGGCCGCGATCCCAAAGAGGATTTTGAAATCATCAATAGGGAACTGCAAAAGTTTAACCCCGATTTGGCCCAGCGCCCGATGTTGGTGGCGGGCAATAAATGTGACTTAACCGACGACGAGCACATTGCGGAGTTTAGACGCTATGTGGAGGAAAAGGGATATGCGTTCTTCCCCATTATGGCGGCCATTCGCTATGATGTGGATCCGTTACTGCAAAAGATTCAAGAAATGCTTTCTAAACTGCCGCCCATTTTGCGCTATGAGCCGGAAGCTTTGCCGCAAACGCCCGCAGAAGATTTTGGCCGGCGAGAGGTGCGCATCACCCAGCAGGACGGCATATTTGTAGTAGAAGGCGATTGGCTGGCCCAGGTGGTGCGTTCTATTAATTTTGACGATTATGAATCGCTGCAATATCTACAGCGGGTGCTTCTCAATGCCGGTGTTATTGACGCGCTGTATGACGCCGGCGCCAAACAGGGGGATACGGTAAGCATATACGACATTGAGTTTGATTTTGTGGATTAGTCGCGTTGATTGTATTTTGAAAAGGAGGCGGCGCGATTGGAAGAATTATTAACCGATAGCTGTGATCCGGCATCTTTAAGCGCCTTAGCTTTGGCTTTTGTGGGCGATGGGGTGTACGATCTGATGGTTCGCCAAACGCTGGTAAGCCGCGGCAATTTACCGGTGGACACTTTGCACCGTGAAGCGGTGCGTTTGGTGCGTTGCCAGGCGCAAGCCGACGGCGTGCGCAAGTTGCTGCCATTGTTGGAGCCAGAAGAAGAAGCGGTGTATAAGCGGGGACGGAATGCGCATACCAACCATATCCCCAAAAATGCCAGCCCTGCTGATTACCACTGCGCTACCGGATTTGAGGCGTTGATAGGCTACCTATATTTAAAGGGCAGAATGGAACGGCTGCGCCAGATTTTTGTGTGGATGCAGGAAAATGAAGCGCGTTAATGCGCGGCTATTTTGTTCTTAATGGAGGAATGCGCCCATGGTATGCCGAAAGCGGAGTAGAAGAATAAAAGCATTGGTGTTGGACGGCGGTTTCTTTGTGGCAGGCGGCGTGCTGTTTGCCGTTTCGGTTAACGTATTTACCGCCCCGAATAATATTGCGCCCGGCGGGCTAACCGGCGTAGGAACCATGCTGCATTATCTATTCGGCACCCCCATCGGCACTACCATGCTGTTGATTAATATTCCTTTGTTTATTTGGGGCTTTTTGGCCCGGGGCAGCAAATTTATCGTCCGCACTGCTGTTGCTACCGTCATTTCTTCAATAGCCATCGACACTTTGGCGTTATGGCTGCCCGCCTACCGGGGCGACATGATGTTGGCGGCGTTGTTCGGCGGCGTCTTTTCGGGCTTAGGGTTAGGGCTCATCTTTATGCGAGGCGGAACAACCGGCGGCACGGATTTGATTGCTACGTTAATTGCCTGGCGGTTTCGGCATGTTTCAATCGGTAAGCTGGTTTTGGCCATTGATATGTTGGTGGTGCTGGCTTCGGCGTTGGTTTACCGTAACTATGAAAGTCCCCTATACGCAGTGGTGACAATTTTTACAACCTCAAAAGTGATTGATGCCACCATGTACGGCACAGACAGCGGTATTGGCAAAATGATGTTTATTATCTCGCCCAAGACCAAAGAAATTGCGCAGCAAATTATGGAGGATGTGGAGCGCGGCGTAACGCAGCTGAAAGCGCGCGGTGGATACAGCGGCGTTGAGGGCGAGGTATTGCTGTGCGCGGTAAGACGTCAGGAGGTGCACAGAGTGCACGATATTGTTTACTCGGTGGATCCCGGCGCTTTCATCATTGTGGGGGAGGCCGGTGAAATCACAGGCGAAGGTTTTCGAATCAGAAAACAAGAGGGCAAAGGTTCGCCCCGCAGGCGGCAGGCGAAAAATGCATGACAATATAGGCAAAACGGCCGCAGGGCCGATGGCTTTAGAAGGGCAAAAGAAAATGCGCAAGGGGCGGCAGAGACGTTGGATCCCCTGGATACCATACCACCTCTGCCGCCCCTTAGCGTTGTAGGACTGTTTGGTTGCGCCGTTTGGATTGTGTTAGTTTTGGCCGTTCTTGTTTTGCTTGTTCTGGCCGCTCTGATTCTGCTTGTTGGAAGCCTTTTTATTATTCTTGTTTTGAGAATTACGGTTCGGGTTATTCTCGTTGTCAAACTGGTTGTTGATCTTGTCGAACTGCTGATCCATGATTTCACCCCCTTGCGCAGGTTCTCATGAATGAATATCGACCGCGCGTTAGTAGTATGAACCGCTCTTTTGGGTTTATACAGGCGCGTTTGTATTTTTTATCGCCGTCAACTGCTGTGCTCAAACGTGCTAGACCCCGTATTTTTGAAAGATTAACTATTAAAAGTCAATCCTCAAAATGAATGGTAGTGGTGAAAAAGAGATGGCTCAAAAAGGTATAGCAAAGCTGAGGTCTTGTCAGGCCCCTGCTGGCTATTCAGGTAGTTGTACTTAAGCT
>DVJE01000041.1 GCA_018716975.1 Candidatus Gallacutalibacter stercoravium
GATGCTTGCCGACATCAAGGCGGGCAAGATCAAGCGCGTTGTCGTTAAGGATATGAGCCGGTTCGGGCGTAACTATCTGCAAGTCGGGATGTATACGGAAATGCTGTTTCCAGAGTACGGCGTCCACTTTATTGCCGTCAATGACGGTGTGGACAGTGTACGCGGTGACAGCGAGTTTACCGCCATCCGCAACGTATTCAATGAAATGTACGCCAAGGACACCAGCAAGAAAATCCGGGCAACGTGGCAATCCAAAGGACGTTCCGGCGAACACCTCACCACTATCCCGCCTTATGGGTACAAGAAAGACCCGGAGGATAAAAAACAATGGATCGTGGATGAAGAAGCTGCCGCCGTTGTCCAGAAGATATTTGCGCTGTGCATGGATGGTATGGGGCCGACGCAGATTGCAAAATGGCTGACACAGAGCAAGGTGCTGAACCCTACTGCCTACGCCTACGATAAAGGGCTGCCGGTATCCAATAAGCCGCCGGTCAATCCCTATAAGTGGACGAATGAAACGGTATCACGGATTTTGGAGCGCCTTGACTATTTGGGCCATACGGTCAATTTCAAAACCACCAAGCAATCGTTCAAGAGCAAGAAAAAGCTGTGGAATGACCCGTCAGAATGGGTGATCTTCGAGAACACACAGGAACCTATCATTGAGGAAAGTGTGTTTCTGATTGTGCAGAAAATCCGGCAGGGCCGTCGCCGTCCTACCAGAATGGGTGACATGGGAATGTTTTCCGGCCTGCTGTACTGTGCGGATTGCGGCGGCAAGATGTACCTGTGCCGTGCTAATTGCTACAAGCCAGAGCAGGAATATTACATCTGTTCTACCTATCGCAAAGGCCGTACCTTATGTTCGACCCATTCTATCCGGCGCGTTGTCCTTGAAGAAATCGTGCTGCGAAACCTGCGGGAAGCCATTCAGTATGTGACGCAGTATGAGGACGACTTTGTGCAGCGGGCCGCAGATCAAAGCCTGCGGGAACGGGACAAGGAGCTGGCACAAAAGAAAGATACTTTGGCGCAATCGCAAAAGCGGATTGCCGAGCTGGATGTTATCATCAAGCGACTGTACGAGGATAACATTTCCGGCAAGCTCTCCGACGAGCGTTTCATCAAACTGTCCCGTGACTATGAACTGGAACAGACCAACCTTACAAATCTTGTCGAACATCTGCGGCAGGAAGTCAAGGAACAGGAGAAGCAGAAAGTCAACGTCAGACAGTTTATTGCAGCGGTCAGAAAATACACCGATATGCAGCAGCTTGACGCCTCTGTTCTCCGGGAGTTCGTGGATAAAATTTATATCTCCGAGGTTTACACGCCGGACGAGAACGAGCCGCGTATTAAGGTCAGAGAAATTGAGATCGTCTACAACTTCATTGGTGCATTTGATTTTGAGGAAGCAAGGGAGCAATCCCAAGCAGCCCAAAAAGAAAAGAAAACCGGCGTAGCCTAAACTACGCCGATTCTCTCACATAAGTGTTTTCTTACGTCACCGCCCCTTTGCGTGGGGGTTTTGTTATGCCCGTTTTTTTCTATACTGTTTTCTTTTCCGACGCTGCTGGAAAGAAGAAAAGCGCTGCATCCAACGTACATAGCGCTCCCTCCTTGTGGCATGTATGAATTTTGCAGCCGTATTGCGGATATTTGCTGCCCAATGCAGCGCATACCCTATGTTGAAGATTGTGAGCAACCTGCCAAAGCGGTGAAACTGCCTTTATGTAGCTTCTACTGAACAGGAACGTTTCTTATGCTTTTTCTTGTGCGGTGCATACGGCGCGGTAGAAATAAAGCTTAGCGGTGCGCGGCTGCGCTATTGTCACCGGCAAGCCATGGGTCAGCAGATCTTCCCCGCTGATCACAAAGGAAGCATCAGGTTGATCGGCGTCGGTAAATTCATATTGCAGGTGAGGCAGCAGCCCATGCAGGCAAAAAGAAGCCTGATGATAAGGGGAACGCTCCCGCTTAAACACCTGCACCATGCCGTCTTTCTCCTCCGGCCGGTTGTATTGGGCGGCGCACTAGGTATCGTTGCCGGTTACCGGATCGGTCAAGGGATAAAAATCGGCGGAGAAATAGGGCCGGGCTTTTAGGTATTCCGCGCCGTATTGACGAATCCAAGCCAATTGCGCTTCCTCTTCGCCAAAGGGTTCTTGGCCGGAGTAAGCGTAGTTGGTGGTCATCCCGGGGGCATAAGCGCTGCGGATACGGTAAACGTCGCCCCATTGGCGCCCGGATCCTGTGCCGGAATAGGGCAGCCAGGTGCCAAAGGTCATGTTGTGCGCTTGCGACAGCTCCGGCGGATAGTTGGCGGGGCATTGGGCATCGCTGCGCCACAGGGGAACAGAACGCCGCAGGGTTTCAATGTCAATCCGTTTTCCACCGCTAGCGCAATTGTCGATGATCAAGTGCGGGTATTTTTCCAGCAGGCTGTCCCACAAGCGGTAAAGGCCCATGATGTGCTTGATTTCGGTGATGCCCTGCCGGTCGGCGGCGTCGTTGAGCCGCCAAAATTCCAACGGTTCAAAGTTAAAATCTTGCCGGTAGCAATCGATGCCCAGCTCTTCTATTTTTTGGCAGAGCAGTGCAAAACAATACTGCCAAGCCGCCTCATTGCCCAGGTTGAGCAAGCGGTTGGCGTTGTTGGCCCATGGCGGGCCTAAGAAGTATTCCGGGTGTTCCGATACAATGGGGGTGGTGTAAATCACCCGTTCCGGCTCCATCCAAAGCAAAAATTTCATCCCCGCGTTATGAACCGCAGCGCTTACTTCTTTGAGCCCGTCGGGGTGGTAATAGGGGTTCACGCGCCAATCGCCGGTGTGGTCGGCCCAATCGCCTTCAAATTCGTCGATGCAATCTTGCTGCGAATCGCCGTACCAGCCCGCGTCCATCCAAATGTATTCATAAGGGAGACGAGCCTTTTGCATGGTCTGAATGCGCTTGATGGCGGTGGAAGAGTGCATCCCGCCCCAAATGCCTGCGCAGAAGGGGGCGTAAGCTGGGCGGCCGCTTTTGCCCAGCAAAGAAAAGTGCTCTTTCACCAACCGGCGCCATTGATTTTGAGACTCCTGGTAGCTGCCGGTATAGGGCATCATTACAAAAGAAGAAGTACGTATCTTCTCACCCGGTAGCAGGCGAAAGTGCGTGTCTTCTATTTTTGTGCGGATGCGCAGGGCGTTTTCTTCCCGTTCTAGCTGGCAGTTCCACTGGCCGCTCCAGCCAATGGCGAAGATTACCCCGCTGTTTTGCCGGTATACGTTAAAAAAGGGCGCATGCCCGTCGGAGGATCGTCCGCCATGGTTGCGGTATTCCCTGCTCTCACCAGGCAAGAGATGGTGCACATACCGGTTGGAGGCTAGGGAGTCGGCAGCGCAGTAAAACTCCCCCGCCACCCCGGAGGAACCGGAGGGGGCGTATACCATAGCTTGATCGGCGGCGCTTCGCATATATGCGGTAGGACGCGGCGGATCGTCGTGACCAAAGGGCAGCGTGATATCGCAGTCATACAGCTGCGACAAAATTTGTGTGGGCTTGGGCCCGGTATTTTCCAGCCAGGTTACCCATTCGTAAGCGCCGTACGCTGGGTACTTTATCCCAACATTGGTCACTTTGAGGCCGTCGGGCAGCTGGTATTCTTGGACCACCTGGTTTTCACTTTCAATACAGGCGGCCTGCATTTCCTGTTCCCAAAAGGGAACGCCGCCGTATAAAAAGGAAAAACGCCGGTTACTTTTTAAAAATTCCATTGTTATCATCTCCTTGCTTGTATTCCGGCACAACATAAGATTGCGTTTATCCTATCACTCTTATGGGTAAAATACAAGCTGAAACGAAATGATTTTTATATAAATTGCCGGTTAGCCTCATGAAAGGTAAGGCCAACCGGTCAATTGAATAGTAAGATGCGAAGCAAGCAGGGGCTGTGAGAAGTGAAAGAAAACGCAAGGCGCTTTTAGCTGCCGGTGCTTTTGTAGTGGCGAACGCCGACGCGCCACATGAAAAAGGAGAGCCCCAAAAAAGCAAAACCGGCCGGTAGAGCCAACAAGCCTGTCCAAACCGGTTCCCCCCAGCCGCAGATAACAGAGGAGGGGTAGTAGCTCACAACCATAACAGGCACCAAAAAAACGAATATGGTGCGCAGGGCTTGGGGCATATACTCCATGGGGCAGCGGGTTACCTGGTAGCTGGCGTTGGTTAAGATGTAGATCCAGTTAAGCCCCTTGATGGTAAAGAAGGATAAACCGGAGGTCAGCACAAAAACCCCTGTGTACAGCAAACAACCGCCCGCCAGGGCATACAGTAGCAAAAAAAGCCGCCAAGGCGTTATCGCAACGTCCAGCCGAACTAGGCACCAAGCGATGGCGATAAGGCCGCTTGCAACGCGCGCCAGGCGATGAATATGAAACACAGAAGCCGCTACCTGCACAAAGGTGGAGCGGGGACGCAGTAAAATCAAATCAAACCCGCCGTTTTGCACCATCTTCCAGGGAAAAGAATCGAACCCGCGGGCCAGGCTTTCGGACAGCCCAAAACTAGTGATAGCCATGGAGTAGATCAGCAAAATGCGCTCCATGCTCCATGCGCCGATGCTGCCGAAGCGTGAGAACAGAAAAATAGTGCCGATAGGATCGGTGATCACCACGAAGATCACCTGAATTACCATGAGAAACCAACCCTTATATTGCAGCCCCGAAAGGAAATGCAGGCGGATGTAACGCCAATAGAGAAAAAAGCCGTTCATTTTTTTGCGTTGGGCAGTTTGCGGCATAAAAATTCTCCTTTCTTACAACAATTTCAAAGCCGGCCCTTCTTAGAAAGTTCTCAAAGGGTTAACCGGCCGTTTTATCCGCCTTGCACCACAATATCCGCTAGGCGCCGTTTGAGCAGCAAAACGCCGGCCAGCACAAAAACCGCCGTCCAGATAAGTTGCAGGGCGATGGCGGCGAAAGCCTGCGAAGTGGGCATAGTGCCCAGATAAAGGCGCAGTGGGATATCTAGGTAACCAGCAAAGGGCTGCACCAAAAGAAAGGGCTGCAGCGCTTGCGGCCACAGCTGCAAAGGCAAATAGTTGCCCGACAGCACGCTGCCCAGCAGTAGCATGATATACATAGGCCCGTTGCCCCAAGCGATATTCAGGCGGATAACGCTGGCAAAGGTGCCAAAGGCGGTGCACAGCAAAAAGGCGCTGGTGATGGAACAAAGAAAACACAAAAAACCGGCCCAAGAAACGGGGGCGCTTAAACGGTAGGGTTCGGGCATCAGCAAACCGGCGATTAGCGTCATGCCGCCGCGCAGCAGCACAGTAGATAGATGAGAGGCCCCTGTGCGGGCGTACCATTGGCCAAACAAGTTTAGCGGGCGGCATAGCTCCAGCCCCACGTCGCCATTGGTGATTTTTTCTAAAATATCACCCTCGATGGCAGTTACCTGCAACCCAAACAGCACTTGGCCCAGCCAGCTGTAGCTGATCACTTGTGGAAGGGTTAGGCCGTTGCTTATAAAGGGGACGGAGGCGTTTTCTGCATAGGTGAAAAATACGATATACACGGTAATTTCGATTAGGGCCCAAAACACGCCGGTAGCAGCCCCGGTAAAAGCAGCCAAACGGTATTGCAGGCTTTCTAGCAGCTTTATGCGAAAGATAGAAAGGCAGGCCCGCAGGGGCCGCGGCCGGCACATTACACCGGCCGGATATTCGCCGCGAAATTGTTCGTTCATGTCATACCTCCTGTCGCGCTGGAACAGGTTGCGCTTGTTCCACACTCTTCCTTTTCTTGGCTATCCTTGTTGCCTTTGCGATCCCTATGCCCTATAGCTTCATCTCTTGATACATGGCGGCAATCATTTCGTCAATATCCTGCTCCTGCACCGTAATATCTTTAACAGGATAGTTCTGCATAAAATGTTGCATCAGCAGATGGGCGGGTGTTTCATAAGGGTTGAACCAAACAGTGCACAGGTTGCCGGTGTTTTCCGCCCTGCGCACGCCCGGCAATTTGAGCAGTTCGCGATCGCCGGGTGCATCGGCCAGTAGGGTGGCGCGCATACGGCGCAGCGGGGCATATCGCGCTTTTAAAGTTTCCAAATCCCCGTCATAAAGCAGCTGCCCATGCCCAATGGTCATAACGCGGGAACACAGCGCCTCAATATCGTCCATATCGTGGGTAGTAAGGATCATGGTTACGCCGTGGCGGCGGTTCTCTTCCTTTAAAAATTCGCGCAGCGACAGTTTAGAAACAGCGTCCAGCCCGATGGTGGGTTCATCCAAAAATAGAATACGGGGGCTGTGCAGCAGCGCAGCCGCCACTTCGCAGCGCATCCGCTGGCCCAACGAAAGCTGGCGCACCGGCGTGTGCAGCAGGTTGGAAAAGCCGAGTATGTCCGATAGCTCCTGTAACCGCCGGCGGTATTCCTCTTGCGGCACACCGTAAATATCCCGCAAAAGCTCAAAGGAATCGCGCACCGGCACATCCCACCACAACTGGCTTCGCTGACCGAACACGACGCCGATGTGGGCAACGTGCTCTGTGCGCTGCTTCCAGGGCACACGGCCTAAGATAGAACAGCTCCCGGCCTCCGGCGTCAGGATGCCGCCCATAATTTTGATGGTGGTGGACTTCCCGGCGCCGTTTGGTCCGATGTAGCCCACCAGTTCCCCCTCTTCGATGGAGAAAGAGAGATCCTTTAGGGCGTCTATGCGCCGCTTTTCCCGGTGGAAGATACCGCGCACAGCGGCGGCCCGTCCTTGAGGCCGTTGCGAAACAGTAAAGCTTTTGCAAATGTGTTGCAGGCTGATCTGCGTCATTTCCAACCCCTCCTTTGCGCAAATATTACGATTGAACTTTGGATGTTTTTCCATTTTATAAAATCCTGTGGCGAAAGTAAAACAGAGGGCCCAAGGCAGTGGATGGATTGGACAAAGCGAGGCTTGGTTTTCATTCTTTTTTGGCGTTTTTTTATTATTTTGCTTGACAATGCAATCCTTTGGCTGTATGATATCAATATAATTTATGTAGCCAATACATAGGTTTTCTTTTTTACTATCTTTTTCAGATTCTTAAATAATCGCGGCGTGAAGCAAGCTGTTTGTTTCACGCCGTTTTTTGTTGCGCGAAAAAGATTGTTGTTACCGTAAAAATTTGTAAATGCGGTGAAAGGCGGGCGCGAGGGTGGGCAGCAGATACATATATGAACGTTTTGTAACGATTTTGCGTTTTTTATGTAAAAAAGGTATTGCTTTTTTGTGTCGCTTTCTATATACTAAAGATGTTGTTTTTCGACAGGTTCCGCCAGCGTTCTGCGATCGGGTTGATTGCTGTGGCAAATGGCAAAATGACCGGCCGGATGGGGAGCGGGACTTAGTTGAAAAGACGCCTTTTGGCTTTTACATTGTTAGCTTGACGTCCCCCGCGGTGCGGCTACCGTGGGGGGCGATTTTTATTTGTATGGCGGGGTGAAGTTTCAGGCGCCGGCAAAAGAACGGGTTGCAACAACGCAGGCGGCGGTAAGCCCGCCGGACCTTGACTTTTCTGCCGCTTGCCTTATAATAAGTGTTGAAATAATTAGAGTTCTTATTATAAGGAGGCTTATGATTGGAAAGCCTGCATTATTTGCTGATGAAAAGCAGCGCAATGTTTTCAAAACAAATTTTAAGCGAGGTTAGCAAGCTGGGGTTGACCGCAGGACAGCCCAAGGTTTTGGATTTTTTGCTGCAATACCAGGAAGCAGATCAAAAAACCATTGCCGCCTATTGCGAAATAGAACAGGCCACAGTGGGCAGCATTTTGTGGCGTATGGAAAATGCCGGTTTGGTGGTGCGCCGGCAAAAGGAGGGGAACCGCCGATCCCTTTATGTTTCGTTAACAGAAAAAGGAATGGCCGCCGCCACGCAGCTAAAGGATGTTTTTCAGCAGGTGGAGCAAACGGCTACCGCCGCCCTTACCCCACAAGAGCAGCAGACATTGAAAGAGATATTATCTAAAATGTGCGGCTCTATGCAGTCTTCACAAAAGAGCGAGAAGGTGATCTTGTGAGCATAGGGGAGGGCGGCAAAATCAATCATCCGCTTAAAAGGTTGGCGCTATTGTGTGTTGGCCTGACGGTGATGGCGCTTGGCATTGCGTTTTCTATTAAAGCGGCGCTGGGAACCTCTCCGATTTCCAGCGCACCGTATGTTACCTCGATGATTTCGGGGATGTCGGTTGGGGCGACTACCATTGCTATTAACTTTCTATTTGTTTTGATTCAAATCGTCATCCTGCGCCGGCGGTTCGATTGGTTTCAGTTATTCCAGCTTCCGGCAGTGGTTTTATTCGGCAGCATGATCGATGTGGCGGAGTATGCGATTCAAGGAATTGCATTTGGTAATTATTTTCAGCAGTGGGCGCTTTGTGCGCTCGGCATCTTTTTCGTTGCCCTGGGGGTAAGTATTGAGGTGGAGGCTAAGCTGGTTACCACGCCGGGCGAAGGGGTGGTGCTGGCCATTTGCCAGGTCACGCCGGCCAAATTCGGCAATATGAAGGTGGCTTTTGATCTGACATTGGTGTGCGTTTCTGTGGTTTTATCGCTGTGTTTTCTCGGCGGCCTGTATGGCGTACGGGAAGGGACGGTGGTGGCCGCAGCTTGCGTTGGCCTGATTGCCAAGCAGCTGGGTAAGCTGATGAAAAAGCTGGATGCGGTTCTTTTGCAGTAAATGCCGTTTTATCTAGAAAAAATACCGCTGATTTTGCCTGCAAAAAAGAGGCCGGCCCCAATGGGTCGGCCTCTTAACGTATGGCAGGAGACGTGCTGCGGGGCTATTCAATACGGATTTCCCGGTAATTGCCCAAAAATGAAAAAGAGGGCAGTTCTTCCGATAAGGAACACAACAGGTTGCAGATCGTTTCATCATGCACATTGCCGGTAAAATCTAGGTAAAACAAGTATTCAAAGGCCTTGCCGGCTATGGGGCGGGATTCAATTTTGGTTAAATTGAGCCCATGCAGGGCGAAACGCCCCAAGGTTTGGTGAAGAGATCCGGTGGTGTGGGGCAGTGAAAAACACAGGCTGATTTTTTCGGCATCCTCTGGAATGCGGGCGCTGCGCGCCACAGCGATAAAACGGGTGCAATTGTGTTTGTAATTTTGCACATTTTCCTCTAGGATAGACAACCCGCAGGATTGGGCGGCTTCTTTGGAACAGATGGCCGCAATAGAGGGATCGCCCTTTTGCGCCACCAGAGCCGCTGCGGCCGCTGTGGTGGAATAGGTGGTAGAGCGATAGCCCCGGCTTTGAATTAGGCGGGAACACTGCGACAACGCCTGCGGATGGGAATAAACGGCCTTTATGCCGGGCAATTCAGCACCGGCAGGAGCGGCTAAGCAGTGGTGCACCGGGATATCGATGGCGCCCACGATAAAGCAGCGGTGCTGCTGCAACAAATCATACACCTCAATTACAGAACCGGCTAGGGAGTTTTCCACCGGCAGCACACCGATATCGGCTTCGCTGTTATCAATGGCAGCAAAGATATCGGCAAAACCCTCTCGGTAAATGAGCTTTTGGCCGGGGAAGAGTTTGCCGGCGGCCAAAGAGGCATAGGCGCCCGGCGCGCCCGCGCAGGCGACGGTTTGCTGCCCGGCGCTTTGCGGCTGTGAATTTTGGGGCTGAAAGGATTCTTGAATCAGGCGGCGCAGAGGCTCGCCGTCTTGCAGCAGATCGTGCTGCAATGAGCGGCTGGTTTCCATCAGGGTAGAGAACAAAACCTGGGCGGCGGCGCCGTTGCCTCCGGTGGCCTCTGCTTTCGCCTTAACGCTTTCTAATATTTCCTGCTCCCGCTGGGGGTTTAATATGGGCAGGCCCTGTTCCTTTTTTATCTGCGCCACTTGAACGGCGCAGGCCATGCGCTGTTGAAACAGCTCCAGCAGCTGCTCGTCGATTTGATCAATTTTGTCGCGCACCTCTTTTAAGTTCACGGGCGTCATAGACGGCCACCTTCCTTCATCAGTTCCATAACGGCAATTGCCACGGCGCTTTCCACCACCGGCACTGCCCGGGGCACAATGCAGGGATCGTGCCGGCCGGTTACCTGCAACTGGGCTGCCTGGTGTTTGCTGAGATCGACGGTTTGCTGGGGTTGAGAGATGGATGCCGTGGGCTTAACAGCAACACGCACAAGCAAAGGCATGCCGGTGGTGATTCCGCCCAAGGCGCCGCCCGCGTTGTTGGTAGAGGTAAGCACGCGGCCGTCGTCGCTGTAATAAAAAGGATCGTTGTGCTGGCTGCCGCGCATGCGGGCGGCGGCAAAGCCTGCCCCAAATTCCACGCCCTTAACGGCGGGAATGCCAAACAGCAGCGAAGCTGCCACATTTTCTACCCCGCCGAACATGGGGGAACCTACCCCCGCCGGCAGGCCAACAGCGGCGCATTCCACAATGCCGCCGACGCTATCCTGCTCCATGCGGGCCTGCTCCACCAGTTCGCGCATGGGCGCTTCAGCCTGAGGATTGAGCAGGCAAAACGATTGCCGGCTTAATTCGTTGAGCAGTTGGGCAGTGACAGCGGCCGGATCCATCGGATCGTCGCACACACTGCCGATGGAATAAATATGGCCGCCGATAAAGACGCCGCGCCGGGCCAATATTTGGCGGCACACCGCCCCGGCAAACACCAACGGCGCGGTTAGCCGGCCGGAAAAATGCCCCCCGCCGCGCACGTCGTTATACCCACCGTAACGCAGCATACCGGTGTAATCGGCGTGGCCGGGGCGGGGGAGGTTTTTTAGCTGGCTGTAATCGCGCGAGCGAGTGTTGGTGTTGCGTATAACAGCGCACAAGGGCGCGCCGGTGGTGCGCCCATCCAGCATACCAGAAAGGATTTCGGGCATATCCTCCTCCCGGCGCGGCGTGGCGGTTTTATCCCGTCCTGGCGCACGGCGGGCCATCTGTAGCAGCAGTTCCTCTTGCTGGACGGCCTCCCCGGCGGGCAGACCGTCCAGCACTACCCCTATCCCCGGACCGTGGCTTTCGCCGAAAATGGATAGCTTGATTTGATTACCCCATGTGGACGACATGCGCATTGCCTCCCAACTGAATAAAGTCATCGAAAAAATGCGGATAAGATTTCCCCACGCTTTGGGCGTCGCTGATTTCTACCGGGCCGCCGGAACGCAAGGCTGCCATGGCAAAAGCCATAACGATGCGGTGATCGTTGCAGCCGTTGACACAACCGCTTTGCAGCAGCTTGGTGCCGTGGATGACAAGCCCGTCGGGGAGCTCCTCCACCCGGCAGCCCAGCCGGTGAAGCCCTTGCGCCATAGCGGCCAGCCGGTCGCTTTCTTTTAGCCGCAGCCGTGCGGCGCCGGTTATACGGGTTACCCCCTGGGCCAAAGCAGCCGTGGCGGCCAGAGCAGGCACCAGATCGGGCACCTGAGAGGCGTCGGCTTCTATGCCTTGCAGCTGGCCGCCGCTTACCCGCAGGCCGTCCGCTTCCCAGCGCAGCTGTGCGCCGAAGCGGGCAAAAAGTTCCGCCGCCGCCTTGTCGCCCTGCAAAGAATCGGGCCGCAGCCCGCGCAGCAGCAAATCGCCCCCCAAACCCCCGGCGCAAAGGAAAAAGGCGGCCTGAGACCAATCCCCCTCCACTGTGCAGTCGCGTGGGGCGTAGCGCTGGTTGCCGGGTACCGAATAGCCGGTTGCCTCCCGCCGGACTGTAACGCCGAAGGAGGCCATGGCGTCGATGGTCATATCGACATAAGCGGAGGATTCCAACGGCGTGGTAAGACGGATTTCACTATCCCCGGGCAACAGGGGCAAGGCCAGCAGCAGCCCGGTGATGAACTGAGAACTGACATTGCCCGGCAGGGTAAACACGCCGGAACGCAGTTGGCCTTCTATTTTTAAAGGGAGGCCGCCCTGCGAGGCGCAGCGCACACCGGCTTTAGGAAGACAGCCTAAATAAATGCCGATGGGGCGTTGGGGCAGCCGCCCACTACCGGTAAATTGAGCGCTTATCCCGCCGGCCGCCGCAATGGGGATGAGAAAACGCAGGGTGGAACCCGACTCTTTGCAGTCTATGCGGCTTTGCGGGGCGCTAAACAGAGCGGAACCGTCGATGATGATTTCCTCCCCGTTTATCTGCACAGCCGCCCCTAAGGCGGACAGAGCGCCCAGGGTGGCGGAAATATCGTCGTTCATCTGCACGTTGCGCACTCTGCTAACACCAGGGGCCAAGGCGGCGCAAATCAGCAGCCGGTGTGCCTGGCTTTTGGAGCAGGGTAAAACAACGCTCCCCTGAAGCCTGCCCGGATACACCACGGCCCGGCTCATTGGGCATCCTCCTTTAAAAAGGAGGTGAGCTGCGTCCGGGGGATAGGATGCAGAAAACTTTCTCCTATTTGGCTGAGCAGCACTAGGTTTAGAGTGCCGCCCTCGCTCTTTTTGTCATTATTCGTGGCGGCGGCGATTGCGTCCATGGAGGTAGAGTCGCTTTCAGGCAGGCCGTATTTGCGCAGCAGGGCGCAGATGCGCCCGGTGGTGCCGGCATGGGTGAGCCCGGCGCGCTCGCTGGCGCGGGTAATCATAACCATGCCGACGCCCACGGCTTGGCCGTGGGAGAGAGTTTCAAAATGATAAAGCTTTTCTAACGCGTGGCCCAGGGTATGGCCAAAATTGAGCAGCATCCGTTCGCCGGTATCCCGTTCGTCATGCTCGACGATTTGCCGCTTGATATCCACACATTCGGCGATCATCTGGGGCAAAAAGCTGCGGGCATCCTCTTTTTCCAACCGGTTAAACAGCGCTGCGCTGCGGATGCAGCCGTACTTTATAGCTTCCCCCATGCCGTCGGCAAAATAATGGGGGGAAAGAGTGTTGATGGTAAGGGGATCGATGAGCACCAGGCGCGGCTGCCAAAAGGCGCCCACCAGATTTTTGCCCTGGGGTAGATCCACGGCGGTTTTGCCGCCCACGGAGGAATCAATTTGCGAAAGCAATGTGGTGGGCACTTGGATATAGCCGATGCCCCGCAGATAGGTGGCGGCCGCAAAACCGGCCATATCCCCCGTTACGCCGCCGCCCAGGGCTACAATAAAGTCGGAACGGGTGGTGTTGCACTGGGCCAAAAAGGAATACAGTTGCTCCAGGGTGGCCAGCCGTTTACTGGTTTCACCGGCCGGGAAGGTAAACAGCCGGGTGGCAAACCCCGCCGCCTGTAGGCTCTTTTCTACCTGTGAGGCGTATAAGGGGGCAACGTTGCTGTCGCTTACCACAACCGCCTGAGCGCCCGGAGAAAACAATCCGGCGGCTTGGGCGCCTATTTCATTCAGGCAGCCCTCCTCTATCAAAATGCGGTAGGGGCGCGAAGTGTTTACAGTTAGCTCCTTCATTCTCCCAAATCCTCCTTTATTTGCCTGCCCCGCCGCAGCAGGCGGGTTAATTCCTCTCGATCACCGGCCTGTATGGCGTTGCGGATGTCTTGTAGGTTGCCCATTAGGCAGTCCAGCTCAGCGATCAAGGCATCGCGGTTATCCAAAAACAGCTCGCTCCACAGCGTTTCATTGATGCGCGCCACGCGGGATACGTCCCGGTAGCTGCCGGCAGAAAAGCCTTTGTGGTTAGGGCACTGAGGGCTGAGCACATAAGCGCAGGCCAGCGCGTGGGGCAGCTGCGAGGTGAAAGCTATCATACGGTCGTGCTCTTCGGCGGTAGTGAGGCGCACGCCCGCAAAACCCAAGCGCAACGCAAAGGCCGAAAGTGTTTGCACTGCAGCTTGCGGCGCGCCGCAGGGCACCAGCAGGTAGCTGGCGCCGCAAAACAAATCGGCGTCGGAGGCCGAAAAGCCGTTTTTCTCACGCCCCGCCATGGGGTGGCTGGCGATAAAAGTAAAACCGCCGCGCTGCGCCAAAGGTGGCAGCATTTGGCAAATCATGCCTTTGATGCCCGCCACGTCGGTAACCAAGCCGCCTTTACGAAAACAAGTTAAATGCTCGGTTACAAAATCCACCGCCTGCTGGGGATACAGGCATAAGAACACCAGATCAGCCTGAGCGAGCTCTTTTGGGGCGCATGCTTTATCAATAGCGCCGCAGGCCAGCGCCTGCTCCAGCACGGTTTCGCTTTTATCCAGCCCCAACACCCGGCAGGGGGTATTTTTTTTGATAGCCTTGGCCAGGGATCCGCCAATCAGCCCTAAGCCAACAATGGCCACCGTTTTCAGAGGGAACCCAGCGCCCCCGCTCATGCTTTGTTTACCTTGCGGCCGAAGGCGGCGGCAGCGGCAAAAACGCGTTTGGCCGTCTCGTCAAATTGATCCGGGGTCAACGACTGCGCGCCGTCGGATAAAGCTTTGCTGGGATCATTGTGCACTTCGATGATCAAGCCGTCCGCCCCGGCGGCCACGGCCGCCAGCGCCAGAGGTTCCACCAGCCAAGAGATGCCGCTGGCATGGCTGGGATCCACGATAACGGGCAGGTGAGAGAGCTTTTTCAAAATGGGCACGGCAGAAATATCCAACGTGTTGCGGGTGTAGGTTTCATAGGTGCGGATACCCCGCTCGCAGAGAATCACCTTTTCGTTGCCGCCGGCCATAATGTATTCGGCGCTCATCAGCAGCTCTTCAATGGTGGAAGAAAGACCTCTTTTCAGCAAAATGGGCTTGTCCAGCTTGCCCAGCTCTTTGAGCAGCTCAAAGTTTTGCATGTTGCGCGCTCCCACCTGGATGATGTCAACATCCTCAAACATATCGATGTGCGAAACCCGCATAATTTCGGTTACGATGGGCAGCCCTGTCTTTTTTCTGGCCTCTCGCAGCAACTCCAACCCCTCGGCCTTGAGCCCTTGGAAGGCGTAGGGAGAAGTGCGCGGCTTAAAAGCGCCGCCGCGTAAAAATTGTGCGCCCGCTTTTTTCACCCGATCGGCCACGTAGCAAATTTGCTCCTCGCTTTCCACCGAGCAAGGGCCGGCAATCAGGGCGAGCCCGCCGTCGCCGATGGTTTGACCGCCCGGCAAGGTGATTACCGTATCGTCGGGATGAAATTTACGGTTGGCCTTTTTATAGGGTTCCTGCACACGCCTTACGCTTTCCACGATTTCTTGGGCCTGGATAAAGTCGATATCCACAGCGGAAGTATCGCCAATCAGCCCCAGAACGGTTACCTGGGTGCCGAACCATACGTTAACCTTAACAGGGAAGTTATCTTCCAGTGTCTTTTTGAACTGATCCAGCTGCTCCTGGGTGCATTCCGGTTTTAAGGTGATAATCATGCTTTTTCTCCTCCAATCAATGTTTCCGCCCCGCGGGGCGGCTGGGTGATACAGAAATAAAAAAACAGCGGAGCCCACTGTGGGGCTCCGCTGATAACAGGCCTATTTACAGTTGTTAACCAATGGTTTCACAACTACCGCTATCCGCTTGCAACGATCCCTTACAGTGAAAACAAGAGCACGCCCAAAAACCCCAAGCCTCAAAGAAGCTGGGGTAAGCAAAACCGGTAAATCGTGTTGTTTTCACCGCATGAGCGGTTTGAGCGGTTGTATTCATGAAGAAATCTCCTTGCCGAACAGAAGCGCCGGTTTTATACCGGATTCTGCATCTTTATTAATCATAAGTCAAGAAAAGAAATCTGTCAACCTTTGCGCACAGAAAATTCCGCCGGTTCAGTGTTTAAGTGCAGCTCCGTTAAAATTTTGTCGCAAACCTTTTTGGGCGGCGCACCCGCAGATATTACATAATCGGCAGCCGCGCGGTACAAGGGCAGGCGCGCTTCGTAAAGCTCCTGCATAGCCTTGTCGCGATCCGCCCGTTGCAGCAAGGGGCGCGTTGTATCGGCATACAGGCGGCGCTTAACATCGTTTAAGGTTACGTCCAGCAGCACAATTTTACCGGTGCGCTTTAAGGCAAGCACATTGCGTGCAAAGATTAGGGCCCCGCCGCCGGTGGCGATAACTTGGCCTGTGCGCCCGGATAACTCCACCGCTGCCTCATACTCCAGCTCGCGAAAGCGATCTTCGCCGAACTGAGCGAAAATTTCGCTTATTGCCATGCCCGAACGCTGTTCAATGTGTGCATCCATATCGATAAAGGGGAGCGATAGCAGCCGGGCCAATTTGCGGCCCACTGTGCTTTTGCCGCACCCCATAAAGCCGCAAAGCACAATGTTGTAGGGGAGCGCTGCGGGATTTGCGGGATTACACATAGCCAATCTCCTTTCTGCTAAAATACAAAAACGCCGGTATCAAGAAAGGCGATTAGCCGAAAATGCGCCGTAGCTCTTTGGCGCTGTCTTCGCAAAGCTGGTCGATATCGGCCTCTTGGTAAGTGGAACCGTCCCAATGCAAATGAGAGGCAGCGGCCTGCCACACCAACATAGGCATGCCGTCGACGGTGCGGCAACCTAGTGCCCGGGCCTTGCGCAACAGTAAAGTGTCTTGCGGATTATAAACCGCGTCAAAAACAGCGCTGCAATTTGAAAGCACGCTGTCGTCTACCGGGCAAGATTCGATATCTGGATACATACCGGCGGGCGTTGCATTTACCAGCAGATCCATAAATCCATCCAGCCTATCCAGCAAGCAGGTATCCAGCTGGGCGTGCAAAACGTTGGCCAAAATATCGCCGGCCAGCTTGGCCGCCCGGCTTAAGCTGGAAGGACGCACGGCCAGGGTAACCGAACAACCGGCCCTCGCCGCCTCAAAAGCGATGGCTCGCGCCGCGCCGCCTGCGCCTATAATCACCACACGCCCCCACAAGGGAATGCCCGCATGGCTGAGAGCCCGCACAAAGCCCTGGGCGTCGGTGGAGTATCCTACCGAAACTTCGCCGTTTTTTACGGTGTTTACCGAACCGCATAAAGCGGCGCGGCGATCCAATTTATCCAAAAAGGGAATAATCGCTTGCTTATGGGGTATGGTGATATTATAGCCGTCCAACGCGCGCAATTGGGGCAGGGCGCTTTTCAGTTCGCCGGGGGCAATATCCAGTGCCTGGTAGTCGGCCGGTTGCTTGGCTAGCTCAAACAGCCGGCGATTGATAAAAGGCGACAGGGTGTGGCCGATGGGATGGCCGATAACGGCGTATTGCTTTTTTAACACGGCAAAAACCTCACTTTTCTTGGAAATAATAGCCGGGCGCAGGAAAACAGCAACAAATGCGCAAAATTGGAATTTGGTTATTGACAAAGCGTATAATTACTAATAATATGTGGATATGGAAATGCTTCCGTTGCCCAGTGTTTAGGCAAAAGGCCCGCTGTGCAGACATGCGCAGGTAGGTACCCATCATTGTACACGAAGGGGCCGGTTTTGTCTATATCGGAATGTGCGGTGCCTTGTGAATAACAGGCTTGGCAGCCGGAAAAGCTAGCCGGCTTTGCTGTTGCGCAGGTTGCATGGGCAGGAATCTTTTTATTTTCAAATATTTTATTTAGAGAGGAAGGAGTTCACTGCATGGTACTGGAGAAAGTGAAAGCAATACTCAGCGAGCAGTTTGATGTTGAGGAGGATTCTATCACCGCCGATACCTCTATCGCCGAAGATTTGGGCGCTGATTCGCTGGATGTTGTGGATTTGCTGATGTCTTTGGAAGATGAGTTTGAAATCGAGATCCCCGACGAAGAAATTGAAAACATCAAGACGGTCGGCGAATTGGTGAAGTATATTGAGGGCAACATGTAAGTAAAAGCGGCTTGCCCGAATAAAGGTCCGCTGTGCGCCTGCACGGCGGGCTTTTTCTGTTTGTTATTGACAAGATGGTGCGCAGAAATTGCTGGTATGGTAGCAATGCAAACGCCGCAGCTTCCCCTACTTTGGGGAGGGTTAAAATCTTTGCATTTGCCGTTGTACTGAAAAAAATTGTCTTTTTGTTTTATTATGAAAAAGCATATGAAAAACGGGTTGAAATCCCGTGGGCAATTCCCTATAATATGGTAGAGCATGTGGGTCGTTTGCCTGCGTGTAAGTAAAAAATGGAAGGATTTGTAAAAGGAGGGTCTTTGTTGTCGGATTTCTCGTTTCTGCTGGATGGGGTAAAAGCCATTACTCCACAGATGCTGGTGATGTGGATCATCGGCGGGCTGCTGATTTTTATTGCGCTAAAGTGGGATATGGAACCTGCCCTGCTGCTGCCTATGGGATTCGGCGCTATTCTGGTTAATCTCCCCTTCACCGGTGTGCTGGGGGAAGAAGGCATTATCCAATGGCTGTTCGACATTGGTATTCTCGCTTCAGAAGCATTCCCGCTGCTGTTGTTTGTGGGCATCGGCGCCATGATCGATTTTGGGCCGCTGCTGTCTAACCCCAAGATGCTGCTCTTTGGCGGTGCTGCTCAGTTCGGCATCTTCCTTACCGTTGTGCTGGCTGTGCTGCTGGGCTTCCCTTTGAAAGACGCTATGTCTATTGGTGTTATCGGTGCGGCCGATGGCCCCACCTCTATCATGGTATCGCAGCGCCTAGAAAGCAATTATATGGGCGCGATTGCGGTGGCGGCTTACTCTTATATGGCATTGGTACCCATTATTCAGCCTTTGGCTATCAAGATGGTTACCACCAAAAAAGAGCGTACTATCCATATGCCCTATAACCCGGCTTCGGTTTCCAAAACCACCAAGATTCTGTTCCCGATTATTGTAACGATTATTGCTGGTTTGATAGCGCCCAAATCGGTGGCACTGGTGGGCTTTTTGATGTTCGGCAACCTGCTGCGCGAATGCGGCAAGCTAGAAAGCCTGTCTCAAACCGCCCAGGGCCCGCTGGCAAACCTGATTACCATTTTCCTTGGTATCACCATTGCTTTCCAAATGCAGGCGAATCAATTCCTCAGCTGGGGCACCTTGATAGTTATGGGCTTGGGCTTGTTTGCCTTTATTTTTGATACAGTTGGCGGCGTGTTGTTTGCCAAACTTATTAACCTGTTTTTGCCCCATGATAAGAAAATCAACCCCATGGTAGGCGGCGCGGGCATTTCTGCCTTCCCAATGTCTGCCCGGGTCATTCAGAAAATGGCGCTGAAAGAAGACAACCAAAACCATCTGCTGATGCATGCGGTGGGCGCTAATGTGGCTGGGCAAATCGGCTCGGTTGTAGCAGGCGGTATTATTCTTTCGTTGGCTGCTACCATGCTATAAAGGAGGAGTGACGGAATGTTGGGTACGGATTTGATACGCGCGTTTCAAAGCGTGATGGGCCCGGTGGAGACTGCTGACATCTGGAACTCCCTGTGGCTGATGTTGCAAGGCATGGCCGGTATCTTTGTGGTAATGGCCTTGATATTCATTGTAATCTTAGTGCTGGGCGCGGTGAATAAACGCAAAAAAGCAGCACAGGACGATGATGAAAATAATACAAGCAGCCGGTAACGTGTGAAATATAGCGCCGCCTTGCCTGGCAAGGCGGCGCTATGCTTGCCCAAAGGTTTGTGTTGCGCAGGACGCCTTGAAAAATAGACAAGAAGTGAGGAAGTTTTATGGCGAGTCAGAAAAAGATGGTGGAAGCCATCACCTCAATGGAAGAGGATTTTTCCAAATGGTATACCGATGTGGTAAAAAAAGCGGAACTGGTGGATTATTCTAGCGTGAGAGGCTGCATGATCATCCGCCCTTACGGCTATGCCATTTGGGAAAATATTCAAAAGGATTTGGATGCCCGGTTTAAAAAGACCGGTCACGAGAATGTTTATATGCCCCTGTTTATCCCCGAAAGCTTGCTGCAAAAGGAAAAGGATCACGTGCAGGGCTTTGCCCCAGAGGTGGCTTGGGTTACCCAGGGCGGGGAGGAAGAGCTGACCGAGCGGCTGTGCGTGCGCCCCACTTCTGAGGTGCTTTTCTGCGACCATTATGCAAAGATTATCAATTCCTACCGGGATTTGCCTAAGCTGTATAACCAGTGGTGCTCGGTAGTCCGGTGGGAGAAAACCACCCGCCCCTTCCTGCGTTCGGCGGAGTTCTTGTGGCAGGAGGGCCACACCATGCACGAAACGGCCCAAGAGGCGCGGGAAGAAACCCAGCGCATGCTGCACGTTTACGCTGATTTCTATAAAGAGACCTTGGCGATCCCTGCCCTCATCGGCCGCAAAACCGAAAAAGAAAAGTTTGCCGGCGCGTTGGAAACCTACACCATTGAGCCCATGATGCACAACGGCGTGGCGCTGCAGGGCGGCACCTCCCACTACTTTGGCGATGGATTTGCCAAGAGCTTTGGCATTACCTTTACCGGGCGGGATAATACCCTGCAAAGCCCCTTCCAAACTTCTTGGGGGGTATCCACCCGCATGATCGGTGCCATTATCATGGTGCATGGCGATGACAATGGCCTGGTGTTGCCCCCCAAGGTGGCGCCCATCCAGGTGGTTGTGCTGCCGGTGGCCCAGCATAAGCCCGGCGTATTGGAAAAAGCGCGTCAGCTGGCAGATCGCCTTGGTGAAACCTACCGGGTAAAGCTGGATGACTCCGACAATTCTCCCGGCTGGAAGTTCAGCGAATATGAAATGAAGGGCGTGCCGCTGCGCTTGGAGATCGGCCCCAAGGATATCGAAAATAATCAGTGCGTGTTGGTGCGGCGCGACAACCGGCAAAAGCGCTTTGTCCCCTTGGATCAGTTGGAACAGGCGGTGGCCGAAGAGTTGGCCGCCGTGCACGAGGGTTTGTATCAGCGCGCTCTTGATAATCTGCACGAAAAAATGCACACAGCCCGCACCCACGAAGAATTTTTAGATATCGCTGCTAACAAACCAGGCTTTATCAAAGCCATGTGGTGCGGAGATTCCGCCTGTGAGGATAAGCTTAAGGAGGAAACCGGCGGCGTTAAATCCCGCTGCATCCCCTTTGAAGAGGAGCATGTGGCGGATACCTGCGTATGCTGCGGCCGCCCCGCCAAGCACCAGGTGTATTGGGGCAGGCAGTATTAAGCCGTGCTACCGGATTGCGATGTTCCAATAAAGTAATCACATTCGGCGCCTTTGTTTTTCTTTTTATAAACAATAAGCTCGCCAGTATATGTTACAATAGCGCCAAAAGAAAGGGGGATGCCAAAATGAATACCATTTGGTCGCACTATGTGCAGGGTGTAAAGACCTTGTATTATACCCGTAAACTGCGGTTTGACAATAGATTTGCACAGCAGTATCAAGCGCTGTTTGGGTTGGACGCCGGGCAGGAGATCAAGATTCTTGAAATCGGCTGCGGCCCCGGAGCCCTTGCAGGCGCTCTTCACCGTTGGTACCCCAATGCAGAAATAACAGCAGTAGATCGCGATAGTGCATTTATCTGTTTTGCCAAAGAGCACGAAAAAGGCATTGTATTCCTAGAGGGCGATGCTACGGCACTCCCATTTAAAGACAATACCTTTGATGTTACCATCTCCAATACAGTGAGCGAACACATTGCCCCTCAACAATTCTATGGAGAACAACTGCGTGTACTCAAGCCCGGCGGAGTCTGCCTAGTGCTTTCCTCCCGAAAGGGGATCCATCTTGCCCCGCATTGCGTTGCTCCCGATACATATGAACAACAATTCTGGAAAAAGGCGCAACAGTACGACGATGCTATGACGAAGTTCGCTGTATGCCAATACCCCATGAGCGAAATGGAGCTGCCCGCCGCTATGGAAAAATATGGTTTTCATGAGATTAAAACCGGTTATGCAACCATTGACCTCACCCCGGATCATCCAAAGTTCCCGGCCATATTGGCCCGCGAAATAATAAATGCCTCCCGGCAAACCGAATTAGACAGCATTGACATGGTGCTGCACAACATGCCCGCGTATTTTACGGCAGAAGAAGCGGAAAAAATGAAAAGCATCATAAATGCCAAGTATGACGTCCGAATCGAACAATATGACTGCGGTGAAAAGCAATGGGATACGAGCGTGTCAATCATTATGGTGGTGCGCGGTATTAAGTAAAACAATAAAATCCGTGATGAACAGGCGCACGTAGCCTGAAGATATCCACATAATAAAGAAACCAAGTGTTTTCAGTCTTTTATATTTTAAGCTGTTATACAGCGCATCAAAAAGCAATCATCAAGCTTTTTGATGCCGTGTAACGGCTTTTTTATTTGCACATTTTTGCGTGGAAAGCCATATGAGAAAGCACTGCTTTTGGTGAACAAAAGCCAACTTACGTGGCGAATGATCGAATGGTCAGTTATTTTTAACGGCCGCTTACCCGGCAGGGTATTTAGGACTTAACATAGCGCCTATATGATAATAAAGAAAAATACAAGGACGAATGAAAAGCTGAAAAAGAAAAGGCGCATTTGTTCAGACTTAGGAGGGGTTTTACAAAATGCTAAGAAGAAGGAGAAAGATGTTTTCCCTGATGCTTGCCACATTGGCAGCGGTGGGAATCGTCTCGCTTGGCTCCGTTTTAGCGATGGCTGAAAGCGGTAGCGACGGCGGCATGACAGTGACTACATCTTTTGAGGACAATCAACTTACCATGGACATCAGCGGCATTGCGCACACGCAAAAGGATCAGATGCTAACCTATACCCTGGTGCAAGAAGAGGCCGGTTCCTCCCAGGAGCAGTTGATCTATACCGACGCAAAATATATCAATGGGCAAGACGCGATCACGTTGTCGTTCCCGGTGTCGGTTTCGTCGCTAGAGGACTGCGTTCTTGTGGTAAACAACGAGGTTGGGGATCAAAAAGTGGTAATCGACTTCTCTTCTAAAACCAGTTCGGAGCAACCCGATAGCTCCTCATCCAGCAGTGAAGATCCGGGCAGCAGCTCTTCTTCTGCCAGTGAGGCCCCGGACAGTTCCACGCCCGAAAGCGAAGCCCCAGAGAGCCAGCCTTCCAGCACAGGTTCAGATGGTTCCTCCACCAGTAGTTCCCCCGAGCAGGGCGGTGATATTTCCAATAGCTCCAGCGTTTCAGAGGCGTCAGACAGCAGCGCACCGGATGCGCCGTCGGTTTCAGACGGCGGATCACAGTCTGAAAACCAAGCCGCAACAGGCGACGGCGTCAGCCTGTATCTTCCCGCTATTATGGGGCTTGCAGCCTGTTCGGTTATCGTGGCAGTAGGCCTAATTCGCAGCAAATCGTTAAACAAGGAGGATTCGTCACGTGAATAGTAAGGCAAAAGGCGTTGCGCGCAGAATCCAGGCGCTGTTTCTGGTGCTGGTTTTCTGCCTGGTTTCGGTTGTGTCGGCGTTCCCTGTCAACGCCGCAGGCATAGCCGGGCGGTATGAAATGACCAAGGTATCGCCGGAAGAAATTGTATCTGGCGGCCAATATGTTTTTTCCATTCCGGGTGTAATCAGTCAAAAGGGGACAGGCACTTTTGCGCTCTCTTCCAACGACGCTACCCAGCCCCATTTGCGGGATTATGTCGCTTTTGATGGGGAAACTGCCCCCAGCGATATTATTTGGGTAGTAGAAGAATTTGAAGACGGTTACAGCCTAAAGTCCGCCGATAGCGGCGCGTATTTGAACATTGTGAAGGATAGCGCCGGCAAGCTTTGCTTGCAGATGGGCGAGCAGCAGGCTCTTACCCTTCTTGCCCAGAACGATCGGGCTGCCATAACCCGTGAAATCGACGGCGTGGTCTACCGGGCCCGCTATACCGGCAACGACGGCAGCGGCTGGCAGGCGGCTGAAGCGGAGGCGACCAGCCTTTTTGAAATTCACGAGGTGGGGCAACCGATAAAAGAAGAAATTACCGAGGGTCAGTTTTCTGATATTGCCGCCGGCGGCAAATATATTTTCTCCATCCCGGGTATTAACAGCGACTATAAGGGATCGGGCACTTTTGCCCTGGCCAGCGGCGATGCTACGCAGAACGATAAGCGGGATTACCTTCTGTTTGACGGGGCAACCGCTTCAGACGATATGATTTGGCTGGTAGAAAACTTTGAAGGCGGCTATAGCTTGCAATCGGTTGCTACCGGCGAATATTTAAACATTGTAAAAGATGGTTCCAGCCTGAAGTTACAAATGGGCGCGCAGCAGGCGCTGCAACTTGAGGATAACGGCGACGGTAGAGTGCTTATTAGCCGCGAGATCGATGGGGCCAAATACCGCGTGCGTTACACCAACTCGGGCGGCGGTGGATGGCAAGCCGCAGAGTGGAGCGCGGTGAACACCAGCCAGTTTGAAGTGCACGTGGTGGGCCAGGCTCCCAGCCAAGAGCTTGGCGTGCAAAAGATAAACGCACAGGATATGCAGGTGGGCGAAACCTATGTGTTTGCCTTTGACGGCATCGACAGCAGCGAGCAAGGCCACGGCACCTTTGCGGTATCCGCCCAAAGCAACGGCAACGTTAGCCCGCAGCTGCGCGAGCATGTAAAGTTTGACAAAACGACGGCCACCTTGGATAAATCCATCGCTTGGGTGCTGGAAGAAAGCGGCGACGGTTACGCCTTGCGCTCAGTGAGCGAAGACATGTATCTCAACATCGTTTTAGCCGGCGGGCAGGGTAGCCTAGAGCTGGGCAACAAGCAAACCCTAAACCTGGTGAAAACCGATACCGGCAACCTGGTGATCACCCGCGAAATCAACGGGCAAACCTACCGGGTGCGCTACACCAACACCATGGGTTGCGGCTGGCAGGCGGCTACGCCTACGGCGACCAGCGAGCTTCAGGTTTACCATGTAACCGGCCAGTGGGAAGAGGAGCCGGATACGCCGGATGAAGAACAAGACCGGGAACAGCCTCTTTTCACCATCGCTGCCTTTTCCGATTTTCATGTAGATTATGGTATGCAAAACCAAGATCAAACGATGCGTGAAACCAACCTGCAAATGTTGCAAACCGTAAAGGAGAAGGAAAACCCGGATGTTGTGCTGGTGGGCGGCGATACCGTCAGCGATAACGGCGGGCAGCCTTGGGATGAGGCGACTCATGCCAAAGTGGTGGAACAGTTGACCACCGCGCTAAACGATGTGTCTGATACGGTGTTGTACGTTAACGGCAACCACGATTATGAGGTAGGCGGCACCGCTTACAACTCCGGCGCTTATATCGATACTGAAATGCAAGAAAAGGTTGGCGCATACGACGATGTGCTCTATGAATCAGAAGACAGAGAGTCCAACCTGCTGGCCTATTACTACCAGATAGAAGGCATTCATTTCATCGGTCTGAATACGCCTTATAACGGCGATAAAACGGTTAGCGGCTATGTGTACACCCCCGAATCCATCGAGTGGGTGGCGGATAAACTGGCGGCCATTGACAAAGACGAGACTGTTATCTTCCTGAGCCATTACATGCTGCAGGATTCCAAAGGGATGTCTGAGCCGGGCAAGGGGTTGAGCAATGCCAACGGTATGAACGACCGGCTCAAAGAGATCCTGCTACAGTATCCCAACCTAATTCAGGTGTACGGTCACGATCACGGCGCCCCCTTTATTGAAAAGGATGTTTTTGAACGAGTAACGCCTTATGAGGCCGACGGTTCCATTCTTTCCTCCCGCAGCACCCGCTCCACCGGCTTTGTGTCGGCCTTTATGGGTTCTTTAAGCTATTACAACAACCGCTTTAACGGCGGATGGTTGTCTGCGGAACAGCCTAAGGTTGTGCAGGCGCTGATGATTTATGTTTATGAGGATCGCATTGATCTGGAAATGAAAAACTATGGCGAGGAGCAAGGCAGCCGCCGTTACCCCTATTCCTACTCTATCCCGCTGGTTAAAGCCATCACTTCCAGTGTTTATACGGTGGAAAACGACACGATAACCGATATCCCCCATCAAACAACGGTAGGCGAATTTATCGCCAATATGGATAACAGCGAAGAGATTGTGGTAACAGATTTTGATGGCAACGCCATAACCGATCAAAACCGAGTGATCAGAAGCGGTATGACCGTGCAGCGCATGGCGGGCGACACGGTAGCGGACGAAAAGTCCATCCGAGTCAATCTGGCGGCCGATGACGGCAAACCCTACCGTATAGACGAGGTTACCTTGAAGGATGAAGCGGATCAGACGGTGTATGCCATGCGTTTTGCCCAGCAAATCGATTCTGTTGAGGTGCAGCGGCAGGATACCGAAGGCGCTAACCAAGGCGTGCTGTTTGCCGGCATTTACGACGCAGACGGCGGACTGCTGCAGTACAAAACGGTGCCGGTTACCGGCAGCGGCCGCTACACGCTGGGCTTATCTTTGGAGGATTGCCCCGAAGACGCCACATACCGTATCTTCATCCTAGATTCCTTCCAGGAGGCCAACCTGATTTCAAGCCTGGTTACCAGTGATGACGAGCACTACTTGCTGGATACCCTCAGCCAAGACGCCTCCACTGAGCTTGTGGCGGGGGTTGATCAAAAAGACAACAAGTTGGTGGTATTCAATCAGAATGCAACCGATTGGAACGACAGCTCCTCTGTTGTATGGCAGTGGGAACCTACCTCCAGCTTAGGCTTTACGGGCATTCATTATTATACCAATGCCTCTGACGCCAAGCTGCGCTACAGCGACTTTTACGGCGGCTATGTTGCCCTTACCACGTCTTCCGGTGGCTTTGTGGGCCTGATTGACTATGAAACCGGCGAGCGGCTGTATTCCCGTGACATTACGCCGGAAAACAATTCTCACGCTATAGAACTGTTACCGGACGGCAATTTGGCAGTGGCCTCCAGCACAGGCAACACGGTGACCATATACGCCGCATCTCAAGGGGACGGCAACGGCTATTACCAGCAATACACCTTAGCAGACGCGCACGGCCTGCTGTGGGATCCGGATCTGCAGGTGCTATGGGCGTTGGGCGGGCACCAGTTGGTGGCCTTTAAAATTGGCGGCACAGTGGAAGAGCCCACCCTGGTTTTGCAAGAGGATATGGTGTATGACCTTCCCACCGAAGGCGGCCACGACCTCTACCCGGTTTACGGAGAGGAGGACGAGCTGTGGGTGACCACAGTGTCGGATGCCTACCACTTCAACACCGATACCAGAACCTTTACCACCGATTACGATGGGTATTCAGCGTTTGAGGCCCATGAGAACATGAAGGCGATTGGCAACCAGCCCTTCTCCGACACCATCGTTACCATCATCCCCAACGGTACGCTGTATGAATGGAATAGTAACACCATCGATCTGTATCATCCGGCAGGCGACGGCTACTTCCACGAGCAGCGCGTGCATCAATCGGATGCTTACTATAAAGTGCGGGTGTGGTATCCCAAGTATCAATAATGCCCATCATACAATGGGTTCGTAAAAAAAGCGTATAGCGGTAAACAAAAGCACAGCGGCGGGCCGGCCACATTAAGTGGTTGGCCCGCTGTTGCATGTTGGCGGATTTGAATGGTGTATTTATTTCCATTATTTCTGTAATGGGTTGTAACAGCAGCCGTAGCTGTGCTATTCTGTAAGAAAACCGAAAAGGGCCAGATGACCGGATAGCAGATAAATGGGTTAGTGTAAAAGGAGGCTGGTAAAATGAATGGCAGAAACGAAGCGGTTAAACAACACGATGATGGGCAGGTTGCCGCTCCGGCGGTGCGGCGCCGTTCTTTGGGCAGAACGGGGATAGCGGTTAGCGAAATCGGCTTGGGATGCGAGCATTTGCAAGGGCAAAATGCTCAAACGGTGTTTTCTGTGGTGGATGCTGCACTGGCGGCCGGTATCAACTTGATGGATGTTTTTATGTCGGAGCCGCAGGTGCGCAGCGATATCGGCGCGGCGTTGAAGGGCCGGCGGGATACGGCGGTGATTCAAGGCCATATCGGTTCTGTGTGGCGGGATGGGCAATATACTCGTTCTCGTGATTTAGCCGAATGTCAAAGGGCGTTTGAGGATTTGCTTTGCCGGTTGGGCACCGACTATATCGATGTGGGTATGCTACATTTTGTGGATACGCAGGAGGATTACCGTCGGGTATTTGATTCTCCCTTGGTTCAGTATGCCCAAGATTTAAAGCGGCAGGGGGTTATTCGCGCCATTGGTATGAGTTCTCACGATCCGGTGGCCGCCCTGCGGGCTGTGCAGACAGGGCTTATCGATGTGCTGCTGTTCAGCCTGAACCCCGCCTATGATCTGCTGCCTGAGGATACGGTGATAGACGACCTGTTTGCGGAAGAAACCTACCGCAAAGGCGAACTGCGGGGCATCAATCCCGCCAGGGCGCGGCTGTATCAGGCCTGCGAGGCGGCGGGAACCGCCATAACGGTGATGAAGGGCCTAGGGGCCGGCACGTTGCTGCGGGCGCAGTCTTCTCCCTTCGGCGCGGCGCTGACGCCGGTGCAGTGCGTTCATTACGCCCTCACGCGCCCGGCTGTGGCCAGTGTTTTGGTGGGGTGCCGCACGCCGGAGGAAGTGAAACAGGCCGTTGCCTATGAGCAGGCCGGGGACGACGAAAAAGATTACTCGCTGGTGTTGGCGGGCACGCCCAAATATTCCATGACGGGCCGCTGTATGTATTGCAACCACTGCTTGCCTTGCCCTGCGCATATCGACATCGCCCAAGTGAACAAATATTTGGATCTGGCACAGGAATTGGAAGGAGCAAGCGTTCCCCCAACCGTGCAGGAGCATTACCTGGCGTTGGAGCATACGGCCCAGGAGTGCCTTGCCTGCGGCAGCTGCGAGGGTAACTGCCCCTTTGGGGTGCAGGTGATTTCCCGTATGGAACAAGCCGCCCAGTTGTTCGGCAAATAGCCGGCAGCGTTTTGCTTTGCTTCGTACATGTCCTTGGGGCTCTTTCCCCGCACAGGGGGGAGCCCCTTTTTAAATTTTGGGGCCGCTGGCTTTTCGCCGCCCTTTTTTCGGGATGCAACCAATAGTTGCGCCCCTTGACACCTAAAACTGCTGGCGCAATTTTGTAGTTTCCCCTTATGATGGGGTTAGGCAAAGTGGTGTGCAAGGGCTGGGCGCGCTGCCTGTGGGGCGGGACATCAAATTTTGACGGATTTTGACGGAGGGCTTGGAAGATGAATATAGAGATTGCCAACCGCATGGTGCAGCTGCGCAAGCAGCACGGATTTTCACAAGAAGAGCTGGCTGCCCGCTTGGGGATCAGCCGGCAGGCTGTTTCTAAGTGGGAGCGGGCGGAATCCTCGCCGGATACCGATAACCTCATTTGCTTAGCCCAGCTGTATCATATCTCGCTGGATGAGCTGCTACTCGGTGCCCAAGAGGAACCTGTGCAATCGAGAAATGATAAGGAAGAGAAAACAGCAAGCACGGTGGAAGGCGACGCCCGTTGTGTGCAGGATTATAACGAAAAGGTGTTCCGTTTTACCCAGCAGGTAAATGAGGCGGTGCAAGACGGGCCGGTGTTTTCACAGGAGGAAAAAGCGGATCCCTTTCAAGAGGTGGGCCCCGCGCCTGCCGCGCCGCAACCGCCCGAGCCGGATACAGCGCCCGAGTGGGGCCCGGAGGATAATGCCGTGCATTTTGAGGAGGAGCAGGCGCCCGCCGGTGCTGCCGATGCTGTTGAGACGAAGGAAAACAAAAAGGCCTTTTACCGGGAGGCCGCCCAGTATTTTAAGCGCCAACGCCGGGATGCCCTGCATGGGCTGCGGGGAGCACTGATGGGGGTTTACCCCGTGGTGGTACTGATGATTTATTTGGTGCTGGGGTATGCGTTTCACTGGTGGCATCCCGCTTGGTTGCTGTTTTTAACCATTCCCACCTTTTACGCAGGTGTTTGGGGCAGCTATCCTGTTTTGGTAACGTTGGTTTACCTGCTGCTGGGTTTTTGCTTTGGCTGGTGGCACTTTGCCTGGGTGCTGTACCTTACCATCCCTATATTTTACGTGGTAGGCAGCCATTTGCGCTCATAGTGTTCGGCGTTTAAGGCCGCTGTGGAACATGCGCGGCTCAGAACCCAAGGTTGAAAATGATGCTCTATAAAGGAGGCGGCGTAATGATCAAGCAAAGATATGGCTTAAGGTGGATGTATGCATTGTCCAAAGGGGTGCGGGGGTATTATGCCCTATTGGCTGTGGCGGGTATCGCTACAACAGTTGTCAACATAGGGCTAACCACTGTGTTAAAAAACCTAGTGGATATTGCGGCAGGGGAAAGCGGGCTTTCTTTATGGAGGAATCTTATCGTTTCGGCGGGTTTTGTTTTGCTGGAGGGCGCTGCGGCGGTGGTAACGTCGTTGGCTTACCGGCTGAGCACAGAAAAGGTTACCAAAAAGCTGCGGCTGGGGTTGAGCCAAACGTATTACGGCAGCGATTTGCTTGCAATAGAAAAGCGCCATGCAGGGGAATACCTCACCAATTTAACAGTTGATGTGGAAAGCGTTTCCTCTTGCATCCCTTCTTTAATTCGCAAAACGGTGGGCAACGGTTTGTCGGCGGTAGCCGCAATTCTTTATCTGTTTTTTCTCAGCTGGAAGATGGCTTTGGTTTTGTTGGTGTCTATCCCGCTGTTGATTCTTTGCGTCGCTATCTTTTCGCCTGTGCTGCAAAAAAATAGTTCTAACGATAAAAAGAACGAAGAGAACACCCGGGTGTTCCTTCAGGAAATACTGCAAAAGTTTACGATTTTTAAGGTGGGAGTCCCCACGCAATTTATCTACCAAAAATTATGCGCGCTTTTGGATAAAAAAATCGAAAGCGCAAAGCGGTTGGGGTTAGCCGAAGGCGGATCCGACTTTTTAAATAATATTATGGGCACCACCGTAACGCTGATTTCGATAGGCGGCGGCGCGTACCTGGCCACACAGGGGGAATTGCTGGTGGGCTCCCTGATAGCGGTGGTGCAACTGACCAATTATATCGTGTGGCCTTTTATTGGAACGGGAGAAATTATCTCTCAAGTCAACCAATCGCTGGCTTCTGCAAAGCGTTTGCACGCCATTGATGAACTGGAGCCCGAAAAGTCACCGGCTGAAGACTTGGAAAGAAAAAGCATTGCTTTATTGCGGCTGAACGATCTGTCTTTCAGTTACGGCGAAAAAAAGATATTGGATCACGTACAGGCCGACTTTATGCCCGACCGCATCATCGGTATTGTGGGAGAAAGCGGCAGCGGCAAGAGCACGATGTTAAAGGTGATAGCCGGGCTATATAAGCCCGTTGATGGTTCAGTGGAGGCCGTATGCCGGGATAATACAAGCTATTTTGGGAGCATGGTGCCCTATACGGGGATTGTTCCGCCGGATAACCTAATCTTTCAAGACTCCATTCGCGCCAATATTTGTATGGGGCGGGCGTTTGACGAAGAAAAATTTCAGCGCTGTGTGCAGATGGCGAATATCAGCGATTATATCGAATCGCTAGAGGAGAAATGCGATACGATAATCGGCGATGGAAAACGCGCGCTGTCCAGCGGCCAAGAGCAGCGCATCGCTATAGCGCGGATTTTGTATCAGGACGCCAAACTGCTATTGTTTGATGAGCCGACGGCCAACTTGGACGCGGAGTCGGTGGCGATATTTGTTCAAACTTTAAAAAGAATTGTAAGCGGCCATATTTGTTTGATTGCAACCCATGATAAGAACCTGATAAAGGAATGCGGCGAACTTTATCAGGTGGAAAACGCTAAACTGATAAAGCAATAACGTTTCTATTTTTTGCAGCGGCGTCGTTTATTACCCCGCGTGCAAAGCTCGAAAGGCCGGCCTGGTTTTTGCCAGGCCGGCTAGTTGTTTGTTTCCGGTACGATAAACGTTTTCAACCATGGGTAAATAATAATACAAGGTTCAAAAGCCAATCGAGTCATGTGATAAACTCCGTGGCTCACCGTTTGTGACAGTCATTGCCTCTTTTAGGGAGACTATCAAGAGCCGTTAGACCCTGCCGGTTGTTGAAGATCTTTTTCTATAATCAATAGGATCCATAGGCTTTATTGTAGCGCCAATGGTTTTGCTCTGTGACAGGTTGAAAAAAGAGTCGAAGTACGGTATACTGTTTATCGATATTGAATAAAGCTAAGTGGTGAAGGCATGGATAATTACAGTGTGCTGATGTCGGTTTATTATAAAGAGCAGCCGGAGTATTTGCGGCAAAGCGTTAATAGTATGATGGAACAAACCGTGCGCACGGATGATTTTGTGTTGGTTTGTGACGGTCCTTTAACACCGGAGTTGGATGCTGTTGTCAGTCAGTTTTTAGAAGATTACCCAGACATTTTTCAGGTGGTTCGCCTTGAAACCAACCAAGGGCTGGGTCATGCGCTGAATATCGGGTTAAAGCATTGTAAAAACGAGCTAGTGGCGCGAATGGATTCAGATGACATCAGCTTGCCGGAGCGTTGCGCTATGCAGCTGCAAAAATTTGAAGAGGATCCGGAACTTGCGGTGATCAGCGGTACCATACAGGAATTTGAAGGCAGTGTTGATCATGTTACGGCAGTGAAGTCTTTGCCACAAAAGCATGAAGAAATTTACGAGTATGCGAAAATGCGCTGCCCGTTTAACCATCCGGCTGTGATGTATCGCAAATCGGCAGTGCTCCGCGCAGGCGGTTATCCGGAAATCCCCCAGTATGAGGATTACGACCTTTGGGTGCGGATGCTTATGGATGGAGCTAAAAGTTATAATTTTACAGAAACCTTGTGTATGATGCGTGTGGATAGCAGTCTTTACGGCCGTCGCGGCGGATGGTCTTATTTTAAAAAGGTGGCTGCTTTCCGTACCAAGATGCGCAAGGCACATTTTTGCAGTTTTTCACAATATTTGTTGGGGATATGTGGGCAGGGGGTTGTATGTCTCGTCCCGAATAAAGTACGGCAAGTGATCTATAAATGCTTTTTAAGAAGGTAGTGTTAAATACTTTTTAGAGTGGAATCGAGAAACACAGATTTAAGGAGTTATATGATGAGTTTAAAACTTAAATTTTTTTTTCAAACGCCCTTGTATTTTAAGGCATTTGCGATTTCTGTGCTTTTTTTTAAAACAAACCCTTTTATTAATTCGCTATCAATTATGACAATAATGACTTTAATAACTGCAATTTGGGGCGCTGCCTTAACTTTCGAGAACATATTAATTTGTTTTCGAAGAATCAAAACTTTATACTTTTTGCTTTTTGCACTTTTTGCCATATCGTATTCTGTAACTATAGTGATAAATATAGGGCCAGAGTTGCTAAAAAATGTTCAAGATTTAGTTTGGTTTATAATAAGTGTTTTTTATTTAATGGGATCTTCTGTGACAAGAGAAGAAAATCAACAAGAATATTGGAACTTATTAAAGATTTTTTTATGTTATTCGTTTTTGTTTGCTGCGGTTTCGGTACCGTTTGTCTTTTTAAATATGGGTGGATCGGCAGATTGGGGAAGATGGGGGTTTTACAGTAATAGACTGTTTGGAGTTTATCGGAGCCCTAATTACGGCAGCTTATATTGTTCTGTTTCCTTGGCTGTTTCACTTTACATGCTGTCAACTGATCGATTTAATAACACAAAATTGCACAGATCTTTTTTTATTATCAATAGTGTTTTTCAGGTTTTATATATAATATATTCTGGTTCTAATACCGGGAAGGTAACTTTGACTGTAGGACTGGCTATGTTTCTTGTGTATTTGGTCGCTATAAAACGAATTTTCATAAAAAAAGGTTTTGTTTTATTGATGGTTGCTTTAGTGGTTGTATTAGTACCGTTTATGTTTTATACAGTTAGAACGGTAACTACGTGGATAGTTACCTCTTACAATAGATCTAGCCCCGATATTTCAACACAGACTGTTGAACTGCAAGGTTCTAATGTTTTAACAGGACATGATGTTGTGAAAATAAACAAATTGCCATCTGAAAATTTAGACGATGCGAGTTCTTCTGTTATCGAATACAAAAATATAAGTCTGAATATGTCATTTAGTTTGGATAGGGCGGACACTCAGAAATATGGATTAGCTAATGGCCGTTTGCATAATTGGAGAGTAGGCCTAACAGTTTTTAAAAATTATCCATTTTTTGGAACGTCAATGCGCGAATATGCTAACATAGCAAAGGGTTATGATAGTTCGTGGAGAACTCAAAGTCGAACGGCTACATTGGAAAATGACTTTATATCTCTTCTTGCTTGTACGGGAGTAGTAGGGACACTCTTTTTTATAGCAGCTGCTTCGGTAGTGCTGTTTCGTATTATAAGATGTTTAATAAA
>DVJE01000004.1 GCA_018716975.1 Candidatus Gallacutalibacter stercoravium
GAAGTAGAGTTAGCAGGAATTGAAGAGCGGCTCAAGCAAACCATGCTGTCAGCCGTGCAAAATTGATAACTTGAAAAAACGGAACCCGTTTCAAAGCATCGAAATAGTTTGGAAAAGTGAGCGGCTGTATCAAGCATGGATGATGTAGAAGATACGTACACAGCGTTTTCCCATCCGAGAGTGGCTGAAAGAAGTTGGCGCAAGATTTGAGGGGGCTTTGTAATAACATCGAAAGAGCGTATAAAAAGCGAATGGGTACTTTGTCCGATCTGCAAGAGTAAAACCGTTTAAAGCTTAGAAAAGGTACAGCGATTGAAAACTTCTATTGTTCTGCCTGAATGAGCAGCACGCATCTACCAGACGAACAAGCTGATGTTGTTTTGGGGATATGATATGAATGATTTCAAAAAAGAACGCAAAAAATTGGAACAGGCAGGATTCTCCGGGCAGACATTGGAACAGGCGCTGAAATTGATGGAAGAAACCGGAATATCACGTATGTTGACAAAGCTTTTGGTTGCTTCGGTGGTGAAACAGGGGAAAACTCCATCTATGGCGTTGTATTCTGCGGAAACTATGTTACAGGATAAAGAACTTATTTTTCGTGCAGATAAAAACATGAAAAAATAATTTGCAAAGACACAGGGCGGTGCCGAAAAAAATCGGCCCGCTCTGCGTTTTTTATGATATATATTGATTTATTAAAGAGGAAAACATATAAAGTTTGGTGCCAACGTAACATCTCAGTACCTATGAAGTTGGGGTGCGCCTGGCGAGGCTGCTCAACGACAACCCTAATTTTGAAGCGCGGTTATCGCGTAATTCCCCAACCGAGCAGTTGGGAACCAGCAATGCCACCAGCTTGCAAACGCGCGCCCGAATGGCCAACGAATGGGGGGCCGACTTTTTTATCAGCCTGCACTGCAACGCTAGCACGATAGAAACAGCCAGCGGTAGCGAGGCCTATGTATACAGTCGGGAAAGCCCAGCCAACTCTATGGCATTTCGCATTCTGGAAGGGCTGCACAACAGAACCGGCCTGCCTAACCGCGGCGTGTTTGTGCGCCCCAGCTTGTATGTGCTGCGCGCCACCCAAATGCCCGCTGTTTTGGTAGAATTGGGCTTTATCACCAACCCCTACGATCGCAGCCTGCTGGTGGAGGATCCCCAGGGCTTTGCCCGCGGTGTGTATAACGGTATTTTGTCTTTTTATGGGTTGCAATAAAGCCCAAAGACTTCAACAATCCACAAAACGCCCCGGTCATCTCTGACCGGAGCGTGTAGTTCAGCAATTAAGACCAATGAAGGAAATTTATTGCGCGCTGCCGGCTTCGCTGCCGCCTTGCAGCCCCTCTCGGATCATTGCAGTAAGCTTTTGTTGCGCTAAAGAATGAATTTCAGATTTAAAACTGCTCAAGCTTTGGCCGGAGTGGGAGCGTAGCTCTTCTGTTACCCTGGCAGGATAAACTTTATCGTCGGCTGCCACATAGTAAAAACCAGTATTTACCATAGGTGAAGCGTAACCGTCTTCATATTCGCTGAGCATAAAAATCAGGCGATCGCCGGGTTGAAAGTCCGGCACACAGCCCAATTGAATATTTGTGATATACATTAAAATTTGTTTGCTGTCATCGGCGCCCATCAGCTTTTCATTTACCGTTAGATAAATGGGTTGCACCTGATAGGGGGTAATAGAAACGCGGTTTTCTACAGGCTTCACTTCTGCCACGGTAGCGTCCACAATTAGAGTAGAAAGATCTACCTGATCCACAAGAGAGATAGGTCGAAGTTGTATCGTTGGTGGAATCGGCAATATAGGGTAATCGTCTTGGCTAGAGGGTTTCACCGCCGGGGCTTGCTGGGGGGCGGGCCACAGGGCCCAGGTTGCCCCTGCGCCGATGGCCAGCGCCAGGGCGCAGCACAGGATGAACCAAAAGCGCCTGTTTTTCATAACCAACCCGCCCCCTTGCAATTGCGATTATGAGCCTGTTTTTACTGCGCGCTGCTGGCTTCGCTGCCGCCCTGCAGCCCCTCTTGAATCATTGCAATAAGCTTTTGTTGCGCTAAAGAATGAATTTCTGATTTAAAGCCGTTCAAGCTTTGGCCGGAGTGGGAGAGTAGCTTTTCTGTTAGCCCAGCAGGGTAAACCTTGTCATCCGCTGCCACGTAGTAAAAGCCAGAATTTAATAGTGGAGAAGCATAACCATCGTGATATTTGTCGAGTAAGAAGATTAAACGATCACCCGGTTGAAAGTCCGGTACACAACCGAGCTGAGCATGCTTGATATACATTAAAATCTGTTTGCTGTCATCGGTACCCATTAACTTATCATTTACTGTGAGGTAAATGGGCTGCACCTGATAGGTGGAGAAACCAATGCCTTGCTTGTCGTAGATGGCTTTTTCGCCAGTTCCGCCCTCCGGGACAAAAACGCGGGTTTCCACCGGTTTTACCTCAGCCACGGTGGCGTCAATGATCAGGGTGGTCATTCCCACTTGTTCTTCAAGAGAGGTAGAACGGATTTGCATCGTTGGTGGAATCGGCAATATAGGGTAATCGTCCTGGCTAGAGGGTTTCACCGCCGGGGCTTGCTGGGGGGCGGGCCACAGGGCCCAGGTTGCCCCTACACCGATGGCCAGCGCCAAGGCGCAGCACAGGATGAACCAAAAGCGTCTGTTTTTCATAACCAACCCGCCCCCTTGCAATTGCGATTATGAGCCTGTTTTTACTGCGCGCTGCTGGCTTCGTTGCCGCCTTGCAGCCCCTCTTGGATCGTTGCAGTAAGCTTTTGTTGCGCTAAAGAATGAATTTCTGATTTGAAGCCGTTCAAGCTTTGACCAGAGTGGGAACGCATTTTTTCTGTTACACTGGCAGGATAAACTTTATCGTCGGCTGCCACATAAAAGAAACCTTCATGGATAGCCATAGTCTGATACCCATCTTCATATTCACAAAGCAATAAAATAAAGCGATCACCGGGTTGAAAGTCCGGCACACAGCCAAATTGAATATTTGTGATATACATTAAAATTTGTTTGCTGTCATCGGTGCCCATCAGCTTTTCATTTACCGTTAGATAAATGGGTTGCACCTGATAGGGAGTAATAGAAACGCGGTTTTCTATAGGCTTTACCTCTGCCACGGTAGCGTCCACAATTAGAGTAGAAAGATCTACCTGATCCACAAGAGAGGTAGGCCGAAGGTGTATAAGTCCTGGAATTGGTAGCTCGGGGTAATCATTCTGGCTGGAGGGTTTTACCGCCGGGGCTTGCTGGGGGGCGGGCCACAGGGCCCAGGTTGCCCCTACGCCGATGGCCAGCGCCAAGGCGCAGCAAAAAATGAACCAAAAGCGCCTGTTTTTCATAACCAATCCGCCCCCCTTGCAATTGCGATTATGAGCCTATTTTTACTGCGCGCTGCTGGCTTCGCCGCCGCCCTGCAGCCCCTCTTGAATCATTGCAGTAAGCTTTTGTTGCGCTAAAGAATGAATTTCTGATTTAAAACTGCTCAAGCTTTGGCCGGAGTAAGAACGAAGAGGTTCGGTAAGCTTTGCAGGGTAGATTTTATCGTCTGCCGCTACATAATAAAAACCGGATTGTGTCAGAGGCGAAGCGTAACCGTCTTTATATTCGCTGAGCATAAAAATCAGGCGATCGCCAGGCTGAAAGTCGGGTGAACAGTCAATTTGAATGTTTTTAATATACATTAAAATCTGTTTGCTGTCATCGGTGCCCATCAGTTTTTCATTTACCGTTAGATAAATGGGCTGCACCTGATAGGTGGAGGAACCAATGCCTTGCTTGTCGTAGATGGCTTTTTCGCCAGTTCCGCCCTCCGGGACAAAAACGCGGGTTTCCACCGGCTTCACCTCCGCCACAGTGGCGTCCACAATTAGGGTAGAAAACCCTACCTGTTCTGCCAGGGAGGTAGGCCGGATTTCCGCGAGAGCCGGATCTGGCAGATCAGGGTAATCATCCTGGCTGGAGGGCTTCACCGCCGGGGCTTGCTGGGGGGCGGGCCACAGGGCCCAGGTGGCCCCTACGCCGACCGCCAGCGCTAGGGCGCAGCAAAAAATGAACCAAAAGCGTCTGTTTTTCATAACCAACCCGCCCCCTTGCAATTGCGATTATGAGCCTGTTTTTACTGCGCGCTGCTGGCTTCGTTGCCGCCTTGCAGCCCCTCTCGGATCATTGCAATAAGTTTTTGTTGCGCTAAAGAATGAATTTCTGATTTAAAACTGCTCAAGCTTTGGCCAGAGTGGGAACGCATTTTTTCTGTTACCCTGGCAGGATAAACTTTATCGTCGGCTGCCACATAAAAGAAGCCTTCCTGAGCTGCCATTGTCTGATACCCATCTTCATATTCACAAAGAAGTAAGATAAAATGGTCACCCGGTTGAAAATCCGGAGCGTAGCCGCCAACTTGATAGTTTTTAAGATATAGTAAGATGCGTTCGCTGCTATCAGTTCCCATCAACTTATCGTTTACGGTAAAGTAAATAGGCTGTACCTGGTAGGTGGAGAAACCGATGCCCTGTTTGTCGTAGATGGCTTTTTCGCCGGTGCCTTCCTCCGGGACAAAAACGCGGGTTTCTACCGGCTTCACCTCGTCCACCGTGGCGTCTACAATTAAGGTAGCGTCGTTCACTTGCGTTGCAAGATCAGGAGCGCGATAACTCATGAGTTCTGGAAAAGGCAGAACGGGGTAATCCTCCTGGCTGGAGGGTTTTACCGCCGGGACTTGCTGGGGGGCGGGCCACAGGGCCCAGGTTGCCCCTACGCCGATGGCCAGCGCTAGGGCGCAGCACAGGATGAACCAAAAGCGCCTGTTTTTCATAGCCAACCCACCCCCTTGCAATTGCGATTATGAGCCTATTTTTACTGGGTGCTGCTGGCTTCGCTGCCGCCCTGCAGCCCCTCTTGGATCATTGCAGTAAGCTTTTGTTGCGCTAAAGAATGAATTTCAGATTTAAAACTGCTCAAGCTTTGGCCGGAGTGGGAACGCGTTTTTTCCGATACCCTGGCAGGATAAACTTTATCGTCGGCCGCAACATAATAGATGCCTTCGTGGATAGCTATGGTCCGATACCCATCTTCATATTCACGAAGCACGAAAATAAAGCGGTCACCTGGCTGAAAATTTGGCATGCAACCTATTTGAATATGCCGAATGTACATTAAGATTCGTTTGCTGTCATCGGTGCCCATCAGCTTTTCATTTACCGTTAGATAAATGGGCTGCACCTGATAGGTGGAGGAGCTGATGCCCTGCTTGTCGTAGATGGCCTTTTCACCGGTGCCTTCCTCCGGGACAAAAACACGATTTTCCACCGGCTTCACCTCGTCCACCGTGGCGTCTACAATTAAGGTAGCGTCGTTCACAACCATTGCAAGATCAGGTGTACGATAATGAATGTTGGGCGGGAAGGGAAGCTCGGGGTAATCGTCCTGGCTAGAGGGTTTCACCGCCGGGGCTTGCTGGGGGGCGGGCCACAGGGCCCAGGTTGCCCCTGCGCCGATGGCCAGCGCCAGGGCGCAGCAAAGCAAAACGCGGGTTTTCTTTTTCAGCGCTTTTATTTTTTTTATGGGATTTTTCATGGTTCACACCCTCCTTTTAGGGGTAAAAGCTGTTCATTACGCCAATGTCATAGGAGTTCAGTGAAATAACAGAGGTATTCACTTTATACATCAGAGAATTGGGATCACCAGTATGCCCCATGCCGTAAACATGGCCGATTTCATGCATGACGGTATTGATATAAGAGTTTTGCCAGCCGCCGAGGGGATCCTTAGGATTAAACATAATGGCGGCATAGGTGACGTTTACCCGGCCCGGGCTGGCTGCTGCCTGTAGGTCAGAAAAATTGATGATAGGTTGTTGATTTACATAGGCTACCGCTTGCGCATTAACATAATCATCACAATGCTCATCCCACCAAGAATCAGAGGCAGTAGAGAGATCTACGTTGGAATAGGTGATACTACCGGCGTCTGTGCATAGGGCTTTTGTCCCTGCATTTGTCCAGTTTCGCAAAGCGCTTTGAACAATTGAGGGAGAATAGCAGGTGCCTGCGGCCATATGGCTATCGTCTACTTTTATCCAACGCCTCCCGCTGCCGTTTACCACACCCCAGCGGAGCTGATAACCGGTACCGGGGTAAATCTCTTCGGCGGAGGCGGAAAGCTGCACAGGTAACAGCAAAAGCAGTAACAAGGCCAACATTACAACACGGAGTCTTTTTTTAACGTTCATTTTCGTCTATCCTCCTTTTCTATAACAAAAAGGTGCTGCCGGAAAATTAACGAAACATTGGAATCACCGCTTTCTTTCACCCAAGATGTTTCTATTCTGGCGCTATTGGAAAACCGAACGAAAGACATTCACAAGAAATATAAGATCTTTTCACATTCATTATAAAATGATTTTCACATAAGTCAACAATTATGACAAAATTGTAATCGATATTTAAAAATATTGTTAATATTATTAATGCCTGTAGCATGTACAAAGCAATTTTCATCTAGCCGCAGTATCGGCGGCTGCTTTTTGCTTACAGGAGGATAGGTATTTATACTACCAGAAGGTAAAATATCTGGCCAATAAAACCCCGGCGGCGTATTGCTTTTTAGCAGTACGCCGCCGGAGTCTTTGGCTAACATATTTTCTTTTACCCACAGCCCTACAGGCCTGGGAAATACGTTTATTTACGCTGAAACACCGATTTTGGCATGCCGCAAATCGGACATACCCAATCCTCGGGCAAATCCTCAAAGGGTTCGTCGGGATCGTTGTAAACATAGCCGCAAACGGTGCATACATAGCTTTCCTCGTCGTCTGCCACAGGCTCATTGGCCAGGTATGTGGGGGCGTTTTTGGGCGCGGTGCCTTTCACCACCTCATGGTAGTACGAATAGGTCATAGGCTTGCCCTTAACCGCATCGCTGCCCGCGACGATTTCAGCCAAAAATACGGTGTGGGTGGCGGTTTCTACGCTGTTGATCACCCGGCACAAAAACCAGCAGCAGATGTTTTCTTTCAGCACCGGCAAACCCTCTTGCAGTATTTTATGCCGTACGTTGCGCAGCTTATCACTGTCGCGCCCAGAGGTAAAGCCCAGCGCGCCGATCACAGTGCCGGAGGTATCCTCGGATAAGACGGAAACGGTAAACATGCCGGTGTCTTTGATGCATTGGTTGGAATAATTGTCGTGATGCATGCTAACGGCGATCACCGCCGGAGAGGCCACAATCTGAAACACCGTATTAACAATACAGGCCGAAGGCCGCTCTTTACCCTGCACGCCAATGGCGTACATACCGTAAGAAAGCGCGCGCAAAGTTTCTTCTTTCATTTTTAACACCTCGCTTATCATATTTTGCATCTATTGTCACGTTTGCGAAAAGTGAAACCTGGTATTCCGTTTATAAAAGGGCGTCTCACAACTCCCTTTCTGAAACTTACTGCACAAGAGTTCCCTTCACACTTGACTGTTTTTATGATAGCATATTTTTCCCCTGTGATACAATATATATGATAAATTCTTTTTACTTTAGCACAAGGGGCCGCTAAAGCGGCTCATCAGAACCCGCTTTCTTTATTTTTTCCCAATAAGCGCGAAAGGCCTGCTCGTTTTTGTTATTGCCAAAATGATAATAGCGCGCGTTTTTTAGGTTATCCGGCAGATACTGCTGCTTGACCCAACTGTTGGGATAATCGTGCGGGTATTGGTAAAACTGGCCCTTATGGGGGTTGTCCGCTCCGTCGTAGTGCTTGTTTTGCAGCTGCCGGGGGATACTGCCCACCTTGCCTTGCCGCACGTCGGCCATAGCCGCTTCAATAGCCGTGGCGGCGGAGTTGGATTTGGGGGCGTTGCACACCAAAATGACGCCGTCCGCCAGGGGCAGCTGCGCCTCGGGTAAGCCCACCTGAAGGGCAGCATCCACACAAGCTTTCACAATTGGAATGATTTGCGGGTAAGCCAAGCCCACATCCTCGCAGGCGCATACCATCAAACGGCGGCAAGCAGAAGGAAGATCCCCGGCCTCCAGCAGCCGGGCCAGGTAGTGCAGCGCTGCATCGGGATCGGAGCCCCGCATGGATTTTTGATAGGCTGAAATAATGTCGTAGTGCTCGTCCCCTTGTTGATCATAGCGCATGGCGCTTTTTTGGGTGAGCTCTTGGGCCAGTTCCACCGTGATAAGGCGGCCCTGCTGGGTCATGGGGGCGGCCAGCACGCACAGCTCTACAGCGTTCATAGCCTTACGCACATCGCCGCCGCAGGCTTGAGCGATGTATTCCACCATGCCGGGGGCGAGGGCAAAGGTTTCATCCCGCTCCTGCTGCAAAAGGTCAAAGCCTCTTTGCACCGCTTGGGCCACCTCCGGCTGTGAAACCGGTTTAAATTCAAAGACCGTGCTGCGGCTTAAAATAGCGCTGTAAACATAAAAATAGGGGTTTTCAGTGGTAGAGGCTATCAGGGTAATGGAGCCGTTTTCAATGAATTCCAGCAGTGTTTGCTGCTGCTTTTTATTAAAATATTGAATCTCGTCTAAATACAATAACACGCCGTTGGGGGCAGAAAAGGTGTCTAGCTCCGCCACCACCGAACGAATATCGGCAGTGGTGGCCGTTGTGCCGTTCATTTTGCGCAGCGCGCGTTTGGTTTGTTTGGCAATAATAGCCGCCACGGTGGTTTTACCCACGCCGGGCGGGCCGTAAAACACCATGTTGGGGATCTGCCCTGATTCAATGATGGCACGCAGCGGCTTGCCCGGCGCCAGCAAATGGCGCTGCCCCACCACATCATCTAGGCAAGCCGGCCGAATCCGGTCCGCCAAAGGTGCCGCCATATTCATTCCTCCCGTTTTATCACATTAGCCGGCTTGCTGCCCAAACGCCGTCAATAAGGCGGCGGACAAACCGGCGGTTCACACAAATGTTTGCTTATCGGCTTATTATACCTGGTTTCGCAACATTTGTACAGCCCTGAAATGTTGTGTAAAAAGGCGTGAAAAACGGTTGTATCACGGCTAGTAATGGTCTTTTTTAAGAGGAAGGCAGCTCAACCAAGCTGGGCTCTTGAAAATCGTAAACGCGGTAAAACTCCTTGGTTTCTGCTACCCGGCGCACGGTGGATTGGTTTTTTTGCAGCAGGCGGGTTAAAGGATACAGGTTTACCCAAATTTCATTGTTGCTTTCTTTTTGGCTTTCGTCAAAAACCAGCTCCAGGCCAAAATGCAAATGGCTCACCTTGATATTATTAACGTTTTCTGTGGTGCTGTAGCCAGTACGCCCCACATAGCCTATCACGTCGCCGGCTTTTACCACCTTGCCCTCGTACAGATCCACATGGTAGGGGCGGTTTTGGCGCAAATGGGCGTAATAATAATATCGCCGTTTGTCAAAACTGCGGATGCCGATGCGCCAGCCGCCGTATTGGTTCCAACCCATCACTTCTACGGTGCCGGATTCCACGGCGATGACCGGCGTGCCGGTGGCTGCCATCAAATCATGGCCCAAGTGGGGGCGGGAATATCCGTAGGTTCGCTTGGAGCCAAAGTCGTCATAATGTTCAAAAGGGAAGGTGCGTGCAATGGGGGAAAAGGCCTTTAAGCCGTAGCGCTGCTCCCATACCAGCTTTTCGGGATCGTCCGCGCTGGGCACCTGTATGCTGTATTCTCCAACTAGGCCGCCTAGCACAGCGGAGTAGGCTTTGTAATAATAGGAATAGTATTTCATCCCCTCGGTTAATTCCCCCATGGTTTGCCCATCCCGCAATTTTTCTACCAAGGCGTCCATATCGGCGGCCTGGTAGCGGGTAAAATCCCCGCCGTATCGGGCGCCTAAATAAGCCAGTAGCTCAACCCAATGTAAAGGGCAGTCGCTTTCATGGCTGTTAATATCCAAGTTCATGGCTTTTTCCAGCGCTTCATAGGTTACGTTGAATTCTACCCATTTTATGTAATCCTGGCTAGCGTTGCTCGCTGTGCTGGAGGTGTCGCTTTCACTAATGGTTGAGGTAAAAGGAGACGCCTCGCTTTCTGCACTTTGAGGCTGGGTAGCAGCTTGCCGGGCCTGTTTTGTAAAAAAATTGAGGGGCGCCAACAAGACAATGAGCAACAAAACCATGCTTAAAAAAAGAACTTTGCGAATTTGCGTTTTAGAAGGCCTGTGCGAAGCATTATGCGGCCGGAACTTTTGCATAGGCTTTCTTTTTATCAAGAAAACAATCGGTTTATGAAGCATGTTTTCGTATCCTTTCTTCACCAGGCGGCTTGTGCGGACTGCTGGGGATGCTATAAAACGAGCAGAGAAAAAACATAGCACAAATCCCCTGCATCCCTGTTATTTTTAGGTAGGAACAGCGGCGATATTGCTGCTTTCTCTACCCACAAATATATGAAGGAGCAAGGGGATTTAGCTATATTTTTATCAATTTGCCGGCCGCGAAATGTGGCGGCCGTTTTGAATGCTTAGAGATCGTCGGCGTCCTGCACCGGCCGATCGCCGTCATTGGGCGTTCCGGTATAGCTGCCCATAACGTCCGACTGAATTTCACCGGTGCCGGAGCTGGGTAAAATATGGGCCAGTTGCTTTCCCTTTTTAGAAGGGGAGTGCTTGCTTTCTCCATGCAGGGGGGAAGCATGGGTTGTATGATTTTTCATATCCTTCTCCTTTCACGCAGCGGCAGGTGCCGCAAGGGCTATCTTGTTCCAATGTTCTTTCTCACATGTAAAAGAACAACATTAGTTTAAGTAAAAAATAAAAAAATACTCGCGAGCTATCCTATCGTATGGTATAATATGCCTAGTAACTTTTTCGGCGCTGGGCCGCTTAGTACGGCCGTTTGCGTAACGATAAAGGAGTTGTATGCAAATGATTTTGTCTGTTAATTTAAACCCTTGCATAGATAAGAGCGTAGAAGTCAACGGTTTGCGCGTTGGAGAATTGAACCGCTGCAAGCCGCTGCGCAGGGACGCGGCGGGTAAAGGCCTAAATGTGGCCACGGCTGCCAAACATTTGGGAGCAGATGCGTTTAGCATCGGCTTTAATTATTCTGAAAACGGGCGCTTGGTTACCAATTTGCTGGAGCGGGAAGGCGTGCCGTACGACCACGTTGTGGTTTTGGGATCGCTACGCACCAATTTAAAGCTATTTGATTCGGTAAGCGGCGTATATACAGATTTAAATGAGCCCGGCGCAGAGGTGCCGCCGGAGGCGCTAAGCGATCTGCGTTTTCGTATCCGCAGAAGGGCGGAACGCAGCCAGTTTGTTACGCTAAGCGGCTCGGTACCTAACGGCGTACCAATGGATATATACCGCACTTTGATTGAGGATGTATCCCAATACGACGTGCGCGTTGTGCTGGATGCGGAGAATGCCTTGCTGCGCGAAGGAATTAAGGCAAAGCCCTGGATGATAAAGCCGAACCTAAGCGAAATGGAGTTGCTCTTTGACAGAACCTACGAGCAAGAGGAAGAAATTATAAAAGATGCGCGCTCTTTGGTAGAGCAGGGCGTAGAATTGGTGTGCGTTTCTATGGGCGCGCTGGGCGCGTTGCTGGTAAGCGGCCGGGGTGTTTGGAAGGCAGAAGCGGTGGCTGGGCTGCAGGCCAAAGGCTTTCAAGGCGCCGGCGATTCTATGGTGGCGGGCATTTGCGTGGCGGCGCAAAAGGGATTGGAACTGCCCGAAATGTTGCGTTACGGCGTGGCGGCGGCCAGCGCTACCATTATCCGAGAAGGCACCCAAATGTGCGCAAAGCAGGATTTTGATCGCCTGCTGCCCCAAGTGCGGCTGCACCGGCTGGCTTAAACCGGCGTTGAACGGTATGGCTGCGTGTTGCCCTAGCACAAGAATCATAAAAGAAAAACAAAAAGGGATCTGCTGTGGCTCAGCGGATCCCTTCTTAATATATATGTATATATGCAGAAATGCAGGCTGTTTTTATGCATGAAAGCAGCCGCAAAACCCTTGCAGCTTTATAAAATCGGCCGGGTGTATGGGCCGGTAGAGCGGTGGGGACGATGACTGTGGCTGGGCTCCTTAATTTTTACATAAGGCCGGGTACTGTTGGGGTTAACGGGGTTGTTTGCTTTGCGAAATTCTACGGTAAACATATTAAAAGAAGAAATAAAGGGGGTTAGCTTTTGGTAGCCGTAATCCCGCACGTCAAAATCCGGGTAGCGCTTGAGTAAAATGTTGCCGATGTCGCCAATAAAAATCCAGCCGTCTTCGTCGGAATTTTCTTCCACAATGGTGCGAATCGCCATCCCCATCTTTTTGTGGGATACGCTGGGCGAAGTTTCACGCTTTGCGTCGGCTTCCGGCGTCGCGTGCGGCGCTTCTTCTTTTTCAGCGGCGGCGCTATTGGATTTGTCCAAAATATCCAGGTATTTAAATTCATTGCAAGCAGAGCGAAAAGCGGGCGGGGTTTTGCGCTCCCCCATGCCGATAACATACATGCCGGATTCTCGCAGCCGGGCTGCCAAACGGGTAAAATCGCTATCGCTGGATACCAGGCAGATCCCGTCTACATTACCGGAGTAAAGAATATCCATCGCGTCGATAATCATAGCGGCGTCGGTAGCATTTTTGCCGGTAGTGTAGGTATATTGCTGCACCGGCAAAATAGAATTATCCAGCAGCACCCCTTTCCATGAGGTGAGGGCGGGGTTGGTCCAATCGCCGTATATCCTTTTATAAGTGGCCGTTCCGCTGTTTGATACTTCGTCTAAAATTATTTTGATATATTTGGGAGAGATATTATCGGAATCAATCAGCACAGCGAAACGCCTATCTTTGTCTTTTTCCATAGTGTCAATCCTTTCTTTACCATCGAACATGCTACCGGATGGAGTGCAGTTAGTATTACCGCACCCCGGTTAAGTCTTTAATAACCTCGCCTGCGATAATCAGTCCCACCACAGAGGGGACAAAGGCAACGCTGCCCACCACCGGCCGGCCGTTTTCAATTGGGGCGGGTGTATCCATTGGGTGGGGCGGCTCCTGAGAATAAACCACCTTTAAAGCGGGAATGCCTCGCTTGCGCAGTTGCTGGCGCATGGTGCGGCATAAGGGGCAGACCGAGGTGCTGTAAATATCAGCCACTTCAAACCGTGTGGGATCCAACTTGTTGCCGGCCCCCATGCTGCTGATAATGGGGATCCCCAGCCGGGCCGCCTCCTCAATCAGGGCTATTTTACCAGCAACCGTGTCTATGGCGTCCACAATATAATCGCAGTTGGCTAACGATATGTTGGAATCACCGGGCAAATAAAAAATTTGGTGGGTTTCTACCGCAGCGTCGGGATTAATAGAAAGAATCCTTTGCTTGAGCACCTCTACTTTTGGCTGCCCTATCGTTTCTTGTGTAGCGATAATCTGGCGGTTTAGGTTAGAGGGGGCAACCACGTCGCTGTCAACCAGCAGCAGATTGCCTATGCCTGTGCGAGCCAGGCCCTCGGCCACATAGCCGCCCACGCCGCCTACGCCTATCACAGCCACACGGCTGCGGCCCAGCTTTTCCATGGCCAGCCGGCCTAATAGCAACTCGCTTCTGCTCCATTCTTCGCGCACAAATTATCCTCCCCATTTTTGCAAAGCCTTACCGGCGCCGCGCATTTATTTTTTTGCTGTGTTGGCCGTTACCTATTGCGAAATTGTATCCGGCTATGCTATGATTATAGCATATTTTTACTAGCTAATATAGCCGGTATTCTGTCAAATTTCATCTTAATTGGAGGAAATGTAAGTATGAAGTATCTGGGCATTGATCTGGGCGGCACCAACATTGTGGCCGGCGTGGTGGACGAGGAATATAATATTCTGTCCAAAGCGTCTCGCAAAACCAATATTCCCCGTTCTGGCGAAGCCGTTTGCGACGATATGGCCGCTGTTGCCAAAGAGGCACTGGAAAAGGTCGGCTTGACCATCGATGATGTGCCGTGGGTAGGTATTGGCGCACCCGGCACCATCAACCGCGGCAACGGCATGGTAGAATATGCTAATAACCTGTACTTCCACAATCTGCCCATGCAGCAGATGATGGAAGAGAGGCTGAACAAGACCACCATTATTGAAAACGACGCCAATGCGGCGGCCTACGGCGAATTTGTGGCCGGCTCCGCCAAGGGTTCCAACAGCGCTATCGCTATTACGTTGGGCACCGGTGTGGGCAGCGGTATTATTATCAACGGCAAAATCTACGGCGGCTCCAACTATGCCGGCGGTGAAATGGGCCATATGGTTATTGTGGCCGGCGGCCGGGAGTGCACCTGCGGGCGCCGTGGCTGCTGGGAGGCATATGCCTCGGCTACCGGGCTTATCGCTTTGACCAAAGAGGCCATGATGGAATGCCAGGGGAATCCTGATTCTGTTATGTGGAACCTGGTAGAGGGCGATATTGATAAGGTTAGCGGCCGCACCGCTTTCGACGCTATGCGCGCTGGTGATGAAGCTGGTCAAAAAGTGGTGAACCAGTACATAAACTACCTGGCTTGCGGTATTGTAAACGCCATCAATATTTTCCAACCCGATACCATTTGCATCGGCGGCGGTATCAGCAAAGAGGGCGAAAACCTGCTGCGTCCGCTGCGCGCCTATGTGGAGCGTGAACGCTACAGCAAATATTCTTCTAAGCAGACGAACATCGTTACCGCGCAGCTGGGTAACGACGCCGGCATCATTGGTGCCGCATTGCTGGGCAAAACCAACGACTAATTTTAAAAAGAAAAAGGGGCAGGGCCGCTAAAACGGCCCTGCTTTTGTAAGAGCGGGCCCGTTGGGCCTTGCGAAAGAGTTGAAATAACAGGAGGAAAAAACGTGAGCGTTCAAAAAACGGTTTTTGGCCGGCTGCCGGATGGCAGGCAGGCTGACTTAATTACGCTGAGCAATGGAAGGATAGAGGCGCAAATATCCAACTACGGCGGCATTATCTACCAATTGTGCGTGCCCGATAAGGCGGGGAAGAAAGCTAACCTGATACTAGGACATGACGGTTTGGAGGGATATCTGGTTAAGGGGGACTATCATGGCGCTCTCATCGGCCGCTACGCCAACCGGATTGCTAAGGGCCGCTTTACCATCGACGGTAAAGACTATCAAATTACCCAAAATGAAGGGGAAACTGCTTTACACGGCGGCGTTACCGGCCTAAATCAAAAACTTTGGGATATTGTGGAGCTCAAAGACGGGGAAGAGCCGTCTTTGACCCTGGCCTGCTTTAGCCCGGACGGCGAAGAGGGGTTTCCTGGTAATTTGCGCGTTCAGGTGGTATACACTGTTACAGCGAATGATGGATTGCGCATCGAATATTTTGCGCAAAGCGATAAAAAGACGCCGATAAACTTGACCAACCATGCCTATTTCAACTTAAAGGGCGATCCTGCGCAAGATATATTGGATAATCTGCTGTGCATTCATGCAGATGCATATACGCCCATTGACGCCGACAGCATCCCCACCGGCGAATTGGCGCCGGTTCAGGGCACGCCCATGGATTTTACCAGCCCTAAGCCCATCGGCAGGGATATCTGTGCAGACTTTGCGCAGCTGAAAAAGCCCATGGGGTATGATCATAACTATGTGCTGAATGCATCAAAAGAAGAATTACCCTGCATTGCGGAGGTGCAAGATCCGCAGTCCGGCCGCCGGATGCGTGTTTATACCGATCAACCGGGCGTGCAGCTTTACACCGCCAATTTTTTGGACGGCAGCGAGATGGGTAAAAATGGTGTGCCGCTGCAGCAGCATCACGCCTTGTGCTTAGAAACGCAGAATTTTCCCGATTCTGTCCATCAGCCCGGTTTTCCCGATCCGTTTTATGGCCCGGGGAGGGACTATCACTACACGACAATCTATCAATTTGATATCGGCTAATTGCGCTAAATTCTTTTAGCATCAAACAGCGGTTGGGCGGCAGAAGCAACCCTTTTGCCGCCTGATTTGTTGTTGCATGCGATTTTACACACAAAAACTTGCTTTTTTTTCGAGTTTTCTTGATTTTGCTGCTTAGCTGTGCTATACTAAATTGCGCTGGTTATCCTGCTACGCCGCTGTGGTGGAATAGGCAGACACAAGGGACTTAAAATTTGAGCACCAGAGAGGGAAACCCTCTGTGTGAATCGCGTCAAATTCGGTGAAACTCCTCTATTTTAGAGGACAATACCGAGCGAAGCCCAGAAGCATTTGATGGGAACGTGTAGAGGCTTGACGGCGTGCACCTAAGGAACACTGGTTCTATGGCGAAGATAAAGTCCAGACTACAACGCTGGAATAGGCGGCTATGGTAACATAGTGTAGCATGAAAATCCCTCGATAGCGATATCGTACCGGTTCAAGTCCGGTCAGCGGCACCACCAGGCTGAGCCTGGACGCAGTTCGCGTTCTGGGCTCAGTTTTTATTTAGCCTATTCACTCGCGTTTATAGTGGGTATCTTTTTTGTAACGTAAACCCATAACCGGATACCAATTTTGATACAATAGATATCATGATTGGTATCCATTTTTTATATCGCCAAGACGGGGAGGGACGATGTTGAAAAGGGGAATCATGATCTTCGGACCGGCAGGTTCAGGAAAAACAACGCTCGGAAGAATGGTCGCTCAGCAACTGGATTTCTTATTCGTAGATATTGATGACTACATCTGGCGAAAAGATACAGAAATTCCTTTTTCCCTTTTGTACTCACGTACGGAAAGAATCAGTAATCTTATGGATGCCATCTCGCAGACCGATCATTTTGTGATGGCAGGGTCTATGGATAGCTTTCACGAGCATTTTGATCCATTCTTTGCTCTTGCCGTGTATTTAACAGCGCCCACAAAAGTGCGCATCGCGAGAGTTCATCAAAGGGAATATGAAGAATTTGGAGATAGAATTTTAGAGGGTGGAGATATGTATGATGAACACCGGCGTTTTTTGGCTGATGTAGCTGCTTACGATACCGGTGGTGGTTCCACAAGTTTTGTTGTGCATAATGAATGGGCAAAATCTTTAAGATGTCCGGTTTTAAGACTTAATGGAAGTGAAGATATATCGAGCAATTTGAGTGCTGTTGTCACAAAATATACAGAGGTGTGCACCTTTTGATTTTTATATAATAAATAAATTATATGAAGATGGATGAAAGATGGAGTTATACACCAAAGATTTGTGTTTAAGAACCGTGAATGGCGAAGATATTGACGAGGTCGCACGCATGTGGAAGTTTGAGCAAGGCACTATTTCGGCAGAAGAAGCCCAAAAGGCTATTGAGTACATGCAAAATAATCATAAAAAGAACAAAACTGGATGTATATACCATCTCTGCCTTGCCGTTTTAAAAAAACACCAAAGTAGTATTATCGGGTGGTGTGGACTTGATGGAACAAGTGCTGGAAAGCTGCATATTTTTTACTCGATAGATCCTGCTTATAGAAACAGGGGATATGCGACACAATGCGCCGAACGGCTTCTGTCATATGCCTTTGACGAAGCAAAGGTGCCCTTTGTAAATGGCGGTTGTGATAAAGACAACATAGCGTCATATAAAGTAATGAAAAAACTTGGAATGAAGCAAGACGGCTTTGAAAAGAATGGCGATCCCTTGTTTTTTATTGAGGAAAAGACGTATCATATGAAATAAATTTTCCAAGGCTTACTCTTTTTAGCTAATGTGACCCTTAAATAAGGTTGAAATGAATTCATTTTTAATCCCATTTGTTGTTAAAAAAGCCGCCTCTAATTGTAGCTTTTACAAACAATCAGAGGCGGTTTTTATGTGCGATTTTTTGTTTTGAAACTACACCACAAAATCAAAAGAGTGCTGGTGTTAGATTTCAGGGATCACGATATCCACTTCATGGCCGGATTCAGAAGAACGGATAATGCCGTCGATAATGGCTTGGTTATAAATAATTTGTGACGTGGGGATAGGAGCGGGCTTGTTCTCAAGAATTGCGTCAACAAAGGAGCGCACTTTTAAGAAGAACCGATCTTCGCCCTGATCCGTCATGGGAATGGGGGTGCAGGTGGGCACTGAAAATTCGTCATGGAACAAAGTTACGTCGCCGCAGCTGCCGTCCCATGCGCCGCCCCACAAGGATTCTGGGTTAGCGGGCTCAATGCGCAAACCAGCGTCGGTGCCCAGGATGATGGTGGCGCCGGTGGTGTTCATATGCATGGCCCAAGACATTCTAAAGTCCAGCGTAATGCCGCCTTCCAAACGGATAAACGCAGCGGAGAAATCGTCTACTGAGAAGCGCTTGGCATCCTCAGGGGGGGTATATTTTTCGTTTTTACCAAAATAATCGTAAGCAGTGGCTGAAACCGTCAGCGGCTTGGGATAACCGATGCTGTTGAGCACCATGTCAAGCGCATAGCAACCGATATCTGCCAGGGCGCCCACTCCTGCCAAATCTTTTTCAATAAAGGTAGAACCGGGGATACCGCGCCGCCGTCCGCCGCCGGTTTGTATGTAATAGATTTTACCCAGCACGCCGGATTGCACGATTTCCTTTACCTTTTTCATGCGGGAATCGTAACGGGGTTGGAAACCAATGGTAACAATTTTACCCGATTTCTTTTCTGCTTTCATAATTTCCAGCGCTTCGTCCAAATGCACCGTCATGGGCTTTTCCAGCAACACGTGGCAGCCCGCTTCCAGCGCTTTAATGGCGCATTCAGCATGGGTGGAGTTATAGGTGCACACGCTAACTGCATCCAGGTTCATGGTGCTTAGCATCTCGTCGGCTGTTTCAAAGTCCTTGGCGTTATCCAGGTGGAACTCGTCCAAAAACTTACGCGCCTTGCCGGGCACAATATCTGCGCCGGCGACGATCTCAATATCGTCCATTTTTTCATAAGCCCGCATGTGGGCATGGGCGATGCCGCCCGTACCAATGATACCAATTCTCAGCTTTTTCAAAAAATCCGCCTCCTGTATGATAATAAGAATAATCGGCTATAGGAATTATAGCTTGCGGTGTGCGGCAATGCTATGCAATTTTCTGCTTTTTTTCTTGTCTTTTCTTCATGGATTTGAGTTCGTTTCTGCAGAAGTATAAAGTGCTTACCGCTCAGGATATAAAAGAAGGCTGTGCGGCACGCTTCGCCTTACATATATTTCTAATTTGCAATTATATTTCTTTTGGAGTTCTCTATAATGAACTTAAAATGCGAGAGGGGAAAAGAACATGAAAAAAAGGGTATTACACATCTTAGCGCTGCTTATGGTTGTGGCGGTGGCGTTCTCTTTTGCCGGTTGTAACAGAAACGGCTTTGACGCTTCACTTTATGTGAAGGGTATTTTAGATGTTACGTATAAAGATGATTCTACCGATTATTTGAAAATGGTAGATGACACAGCGGATAATGCACACGAGATGTATTTAAGCGGGTTGGATACAGAAGCGGAATATTTTGCTTCTGTGTATTCCATTGAAACGCTCAGCGATGAAACACGGCAGGCCATTGTTTCTATGTATCAAGAGATTTATCAGCATTCTAATTATGAAGTAAAGTCGGCCAATGTAACCGATAGCGGTTACACCGTAGAAGTACTCATTCGTCCTATCGATATCTTTATTAAAACAGCTGATTCGGTAGAGGCTTACATTGATGAGTTTAACGAGCGCAATATGGCCGGTGAATTTGCCGATATGACCGATGAGGAATTTGAGGACGAATATGCCAAGGGGCTGTTGGAGATTTGTAACGATTATATTCCCAATATTGGGTATATGGATGAGCAATCCATTGTGGTTAAGGTAACGCTGGATGAATCCAGCCATTTGTGGACGTTAAGCGATCAGGATTTTAGCAACATAGACGAATTGATTATTGACTACAATTTTTAAATCATTCTGTGATAACAGGTAGCAATAAACGCCCATAGAATAGGTAATTCTCTTTACCTGTTCCGTGGGCGTTATTGTATCAATCGCTTGGTTTGTTTACTATAAAAGTAGAAATGCTATCTGCCAAGAACCGCCCGGTGAACATTAAATTCACAGGGCGGTTCTTTAAGTGGATTTATGAATCTTTTAACAAATTTTATTCTTTGCTTGCCAGAGAGGAGAGAATGGCATCCTTTAGCTGCATGAGGCTCTCTTGAGAGGCGTCGTTTAGCGAAGACTTCAAGGTTACCACAGGCTCCAACACCTGCATGTTTTTCATTTCATCCAGCAGGGCCCGCATATTTTTTGCGCAAGAAGGAGCCCAGGAACCGTTTTCAATTAGGCCAATGGTGCGGTTTTGCAGGTTGAGGGCTTTCATATCGTGCAGCAGGTTCATCATCGCAGGATAAATACCGTTGTTATACGTGGGGGCGGCAAGCACCAAATGGCTGCAACGGAAGGCTTCAGCAATCAGCGTAGAAACATGGGTGCTGGAAACATCGTATACCCCAATGTTTTTTATGCCGGCCTCAGCCAATTGGGCGGCCAAAATATCGGCGGCGTTTTCGGTGTCGCCATACATAGAGCAATAGAAAATAGCCACCGTGCGCTCTTCGGGCTCATAACGGCTCCAACGATCATACTTATTTAGCAGGTAACCCAAATCACTGCGCCAGATAGGGCCGTGCAAGGGGCAAATCGTGCGAATCTCGAGGCCGGACAGTTTTTTAAGGGCAGCCTGCACCTGCGGGCCGTATTTACCTACAATATTGGTATAGTAACGGCGGGCGTCGGCTATCCAATCGCGGTCAAAATCAATCTCATCGTCAAACAAGTTGCCGTTGATAGCGCCGAAGCTACCGAAGGCGTCGGCAGAAAATAGTATCTTTTCGCTTTCTTCATAGGTCACCATAACCTCTGGCCAATGTACCATAGGCGCGAAATAAAAACGCAAGGTGTGCTTTCCTAGCGGCAGGGCGTCGTTTTCTTTTACCGCAATCGTGCGCCCTTGCAGATCCATGCCGTAAAACTGCTGGATAAGGCCAAAAGTTTTTGCGTTGCCCACAATCTTTAAATCGGGATAGCGCAGCATCAGTTCGTCAATGTTAGCGCAGTGATCTGGTTCCATATGGTTAACCACCAAATAGTCTAGAGATCTTCCAGCCAGAGTATGCGTTACATTTTCGATAAACTGACGGGTGATGGCGGCGTCAGCTGTGTCGATTAAAGCGGTTTTCTCATCCATGATTAAATAAGAATTATAAGAAACGCCGCGGGGAATAGGAAACAAATTTTCAAACAAAGCCAAACGGCGATCATTGCCACCTACCCAAGTGATGGCGTCGGTAATATTACGTGTGCAGTGCATTTCGGTTCTCCTTTCTAGTTATCTCTTTTCACTTCTCTTGCGAATAGTTTGCATGTTTTGCAACGGTTATTGTTTTTGTGGGGAAGAGTCTTTTGCCTGTGCCTGGGTTGGTGAAACATTTTGCATAATACGGTTGGTTAAAGCGGCATATAACTCGCGTTCCTGCTCAGAAAAGCCGTAAAAAACCTTTTCTTGAAAACGGGAACGCACTTGCTCGATGGATTGTGTAACAGGCGACGCTTCGGGCAACAGAAAAAGATGAATACGCCGCCGGTCTTTGGTATCGTGCACCCGGCGGATGAACCCTTTTTGAATGAGACTTTCCACAGCCTGCGATACATTCCCCTTGGAGAGCATGCGCAGCTCCACAATATCGCCGGCCGTATCTTTGGTGGGATTGTTGTACAGAAAACTAATGATGTCTGTTTCTATGGCGGAAAGTTGGTAGCGCTCGCAAACCGTTTTCAGCATACTTTCATATAATTTAACGGTTCTCCGAATGCTCATTAGTAAATCGGTGGTGCGATTCATCGCCATATCTCCTCATTAGAATCAGTATGAATAGAACGGTTTTAGTAAAAACAGTTTTATTCAAGGGTTATTATAAACGATATGGGATTTTTGTCAAGAGGAGCCAGGCATAATCGCGTTTGCCGCCTCTTTTGTTTTGATATACATGCGCTTTGTTCATTTGGTTAGAACATAGAAAAGTCAGTTTTCTTATCTTGCCATCATGTTTGATGAAATATTTCCGTGGTGATATACATCGGTAAAATAAATTGTGCTACGGGGAATCAAGGGGAGAAGCAGCGCTCCGTTACATGGAGATACCCCATACGCGCTATAAAAATAAGCGCTTGATATTTTAGTAAAAAGCGTGGACTTTTTGGCAACAGTGGGCTATGATAGGGAAAAACGGTGGAGGATGGGATGATGAAAAGTATTTTTATGGAAAATGAGGGCGGTCATATTGTCCGGCGGGTTTACCCTGCCCATGTAACGGCGCGCCTAAAGGAGATTGCAGGTTTGGATGATAGTGTGGTGGTGGGAAAGAACGATCTGTGCCAGCAGCAAGAGCTCACCCGCCAAGCGGATTATATATTCGCCACCTGGGGAATGCCGGCCCTTACAGCCGAAGAGATTCGGGAATATCTACCAAACTTAAAAGCGGTTTTTTATGCTGCCGGTTCGGTGCAAGGCTTTGCCCGTCCGTTTTTAGAAAACGGGGTGCGGGTATTCAGTGCATGGGCCGCCAACGGCGTTCCTGTAGCGGAGTTTACCACCAGCCAAATTCTGCTGGCCAATAAGGGCTATTTTCAGGCTTGCCGGCTGCAAAGCGCAGGGCAGTTGGATCAGGCGCGGCGCCATGCGGGGCAATTTCCGGGTTCCTTCGGCTGTTCTGTGGGGCTTATCGGCGTGGGAATGATAGGCAGTATGGTGGCCCGCAAATTGCAGGATTACCGTTTGCATGTGATGGCCTACGACCCGTTTTTGCCTGCAGAAAAAGCCCAAAGTTTGGGTATAGAGCTGTGTTCTCTAGAGCGGTTGTTTTCTGAATGTCAAACCATATCCAACCATCTGGCCAACAATCCGCAGACGGTGGGTATGTTGAACTACCGCCTATTTTCCCGTATGAAAAACAATGCGGTGTTTATTAACACCGGCCGTGGCGCTCAAGTGGTGGAAGAGGACTTGGTGCGCGCGTTGCGCGAGCAACCGGACCGTACAGCGGTGCTGGATGTAACGATGCCTGAGCCGCCCCAACCCGGCCATCCGTTCTATGAGATGCCCAATGTTTTTTTAACGCCGCACATCGCGGGAAGCACAGGCGACGAGGTGCATCGTATGGCGGAATATATGTTGGCTTGCTGTGAGTCGGTGTTGGCCACAGGGCAGGCGGAATACGAGGTGGATTTGGCCATGCTGGAAACCATGGCGTAATAGAAGGAGGAGTAGGCATGCAACAAAATCGCTTAGGGTTGGTGTCCGTATCCTTTCGCTCCCTGACCCCAGAAGAAATTATTCAAGCTGTGTGTGCTGCTGGGCTGCAAGCAATTGAGTGGGGCGGGGATGTGCATGTTCCGGCCGGCGACCTTTCAGCGGCGCGCCGGGTGCGGGCGTTGACCGAAGAAGCAGGCCTAGAGGTGGCCGCTTATGGTTCATACTATCGCTTAGGCGCTTATCCTGATGCGCAAAAAGAGTTTGCCGGGGTGCTGGGCTGTGCTTGTGCTTTAGGTGCGCCTGTGGTGCGCTTGTGGGCAGGACAAAAGGGATCCGGCCTCTTTTCGCAAGAGGAGTTTGCAAGCGCCGCGCAAGAGGCAGCGCTATTATGCGATTTGGCGGCGCCTTATGGGCTAAAGGTCGTTTTTGAGTGCCATAACGACACCTTGACCGACAACTACCCCTCTGCGTTACGGCTCATGCAAGCAATAAACCGGCCTAACGCCGGTATGTATTGGCAACCAAACCAGCTACGTGACAAAAGCTATAATCAAGAGGCGTTGCGGGCGTTGCTGCCTTACTTATATAATGTGCATGTTTTTCAATGGGACGCTGCCAACCGGTATCCGCTGGAGCAGGGTAGGGAAGAATGGCAAAGCTATCTACAAATAATCCGTTCGGAACAGCCGCAGCGCCGGCATGACTTTTTGTTGGAATTTATGCCTGACGACAATCCGGCAACCCTGCCGCGGGAGGCGGATACATTAAAATATTTATTTCAATAAATATTTGCAGCAAAGGGGCCGTTCACCAACGGCTCCTTTTTGCGCCTCCTATGCTTGTCATACCGGCCCGTAGGAATCCATATATATGATATATGAAACAGCGGGAATACCCATCGGGCCGTTTGACAGAAAGGGTGGTAAAAATGCAGCTCTACCGCAAAGGCAGCGAATATGATGAAACCGAAAACGTAGGTGAAGCAGAAGAACTATCGCCTGAGGAGGAAGAGGACGAAACCCTTTTGCCAGAAAAAAGGGGATATCGTGGCACGCAGCTGGTGTTGATCATTCAGATTGCCGCTTGTGCTGTGGTGTTGCTGGCAGCCTTTGTGTTAAAAAGTATTGGCGGCGATGTTTTTACCGCGGCGCGGGATTGGTATTTGCAGGAGCTAAACCGATCCGTTCTGGCAAGCGCAAACTTAGAAGAATATGAAACGGAGGTTTTGGCAGTATTTGGGCAGCAAAAGCAGCAAGCACCCCAGGCGCAAACCTTATCGTTATCCGCCGGCCAGCTGCAAGCGTTACCGGCAGCATTCCCGCAGCTTTCGGTTATGTTGAACCACCCGCTGCAAGGCGGTACGGTTAGCTCGGTTTTTGGCGTGCGAGATAATCCTTTAGAAGAAGGTGAAGAGTTACACCAGGGTATAGATATCGCCGCAGCGGCAGGCACCCCGATCTTATGCGCCTTGCCAGGAACAGTATTAGAGGCTCAGGAAAACGACAGCTACGGCAAATATTTGCTGGTGGATCACGGCAACGGTGTGCAAACTTTGTATGCTCATTGCAGTGAACTGAAAGTTGAGCAGGGACAGCAGGTAGCTAGAGGGGATGAAATTGCTTTGGTGGGCAGCACAGGCGCCGCTACTGGGGAACATTTGCATTTGGAATTGATTTTGCAAGGAATACGAGTGAACCCGCAGCCCTATTTGATGTCTGCTGTATGATGGAATATAAGCTGGGCCCTTGTTGGATACGGATGAGCTTTTGGTTCGTGGCTTCTGTAGCCTTTGCGGTGCTGTTTGACACAGACGGTTTTGCATTGTATGGTTTGCTGGCAGCCGTTTTGCATGAGTGCGGCCATATTGCCGCCATGTGTTGTTGGAAGACGCCTCCCAAATCTATACACTGCGGTATGTGCTGCATTGATATAGAGGATCCTGCCCGGGGAATGCGCGGATATCGGCGCGACATCGGGGTACTGCTGGCAGGGCCGCTTGTTAACATGATAGCCGGCGCAATCCTTTTTTTGCCGTCCTGGTGGTGTCAGAGCCCGCGGTTTATGACGGCGGCGTTAACCCAAGGGGTAACGGGGCTGTTTAACCTGCTGCCGGTTCCCACCTTGGATGGCGGGCAAATTTTATATTCCTGGCTTTGTTTACATGGGCAGGCACAGCGAGCTGCACGCATTGCAACAGTGTGCGGCGTGCTTGTGTTGTTGCCGGTGGCTGTTGCAGGCTTTTTACTTTTGCTGCGGTCAAAATACAATTACTCCCTGTTGTTGCTGGCCTGTTACTTAATGGCCGCCATGCTGTTAAAAGAAGATGCTTACTATTAGTGTTTCAATTTGTAAAAAAGCAATAGCCTGTTTTTTACAACAAGGCTATTGCTTCGCTATGCCAAATTGCTTAAAATAAGCAAAGAATGAATGAGAAAGTAAGGCCGGTGGCCTATCGATGTTCAGACTTGGGGGACGGTATGAAACGTTTTACACAAATAGGAGAACAAGAGACCTATTATTTAACTCAGGACAAGCTGCGGCTTACAGAAAGCGGGTATTTCGGCCAACCGGTAGAGCGCCTGGCCTTACTGGAAAATATGATAGAAACACTAACCGCTGAACAGGAAGCGCTTGCTGTGAAGATGGAACAAATGCGTTTGGACGGAAAAACTAAAAATTACCGCTTTAAAGAACTTTCTGCCCAGAAGCTGTTAAACAGCCAAGTGCTGTCAACCCTAAAGAAATATGGGCTGATGGATTAGTAGCCAACTGTTTTGCGGCATTTTACGGCGCAAGTAAAATGTACCGCATATAAAGCGCGCTGGGCGCGCCGCGTTTAACCCCAAAAAGAAGAAAACACCTTATCCAACGCGGGATCGTGCACCACATAGCCGATGGCAATGCTACCGCCGGTCATCTGGGTAAGCTCTTGCGCTTTTTCCGCCCCAAAGGCCCCGCACAGTTCAATGGCGCCGTAACCTTCTTTCTGCAAACTTAATACCAACTGCTTTGCTTGTTCAAAATTGCGCACCGTGCGAATACTGGTGAGTTGCCCCTGGGTGGCAAATTCTGCCTTATGTTGGCTGGGATCCAACTCCTCGCCCATCAAAATAAATGCAAATTTTTTCATGGATATCGCTCCCTTTTGTCATTTCTAAGGGCTGGTTCGCCCTGATTATCCGGCGTTGTATTTTTGTATATCTGGGGTTATTCTAGCGCACAATACCATGACGATATTTGCTTTAAGGAACGATTTTGTTGAATTCTTAATATCGGGATGGTATACTTAACCAGGTTTTCTTTTCAAAAATGGATAAAAGAAGGTACTGGAATGAGTAAGCGTTATGATGGATAATAAGCGAATGTACAGCAGTTATTTTTGGAATATTATGGGTAGCGGCGCGGCGGCATTCTCGTCGGTGGTGCTGCTAATTGTTGTGTCCCGTATTATGGGGGCGTATGTCGGCGGTATTTATTCTTTTGCCTATGCTATGGCCCAGCAGTGGCAGACTGTGGGCGCCTATGATATGCGTACTTATCAAGTAACCGATGTGGGCGAGGTTTATTCTTTTGGCACTTATTATGCCTCGCGCATTCTTACCTGCACAGTGATGTTGGTGGGCGCCGTGGTATTCGCATTTTTACATGGGGGCCCTTGGCAGGAAATATGCCTTTTAATCCTAGTGGCGGGCATCAAACTATTTGACGCGGCAGAGGATGTATTTCACGGCATGTTTCAGCAACATGACCGCTTGGATTGGGCAGGGCAGGCTTTGTTTTTTCGCACCTTGGTAACAACGGTGGTTTTTGTTGGCGTACTATATGTTGTAAAAGATATCCTGCTGGCCTGCATGGTGGCAATCGTTGCTTCTGCGATTGCGCTGTATGCCTGCAATATTCCTCGGGCCAAAACAATGACGGCCCTTCGGCCCAATTTTCAAAAAAAGCCTTTGTGGGGGTTATTAAAGGCATGTTTCCCGTTATTTTTGGCTTCTTTTTTACTGCTGTATCTTTATAACGCTCCTAAATACAGCATAGAGCGCTTTTTAAGCAAGGAGTATCAAACCTATTATTCGGCTTTATTTATGCCGGCGTCGGTTATCAATCTGTTTGGCGGGTTTGCCTTTAAGCCATTGCTTACAACATTGGCGAAAAGCTGGCGAGATAGACAGCACAAGCGATTTACCGGTATCTTGTTAAAAGGCATGGGGCTGTGTGTAGGTATTACTGTGTTTGTGGAAGCGGCGGCTTATTTTTTGGGTGCGCCTGTACTTTCATGGCTATACGGCATCTCGCTGCATGAGTACCGGACGGAGCTTTTAGTATTACTGGCAGGGGGAGGCATCAGCGCCCTGAATATTATCCTGTATAATGGCCTAACGGTTATGCGGCGCCAAAAAGCTGTGCTTTGGGCATATGCGATAACTGTGGTGCTCTCTTTTTTGTTTTCGGATTTGGCAGTGCGCCAGATGGGTATTACAGGGGCAGTGGTGCTGTACCTCGGTTTAATGGCTGCTATGTTTTTGCTATTAACGGCCGCTACGCTGTACTATGTGCGCCGGCCAAGCCCCAAGGGCAATACGGTTACAATGGAAAAAAAGGATGGTTAATATGGCGGTTTATAGTGCTTCACAGCACACATTCGTAGTGTGCGCTTATGGCGAAAGCCCTTATTTATCTCAATGCATCGATTCGCTGTTGGCTCAGAAGGAGCGGGGGCGTATTTTGATTTCTACCTCCACCCCCAATGAACTTATCCAAAAAACGGCGGAAAAATATCAGTTGCCGCTTTTTGTAAACCAAGGCCGGCAGAGCATTGCCGATGATTGGAACTTTGGCTACCGGCAGGCCGAAACGCCGCTTATCACAATAGCGCATCAGGACGATATTTATTTGCCGGAATATTTAAGCGAGGTAATTGCCGCGCTGAATCAGGCGAGCAATCCCTTAATCGCTTTTACAGATTACCAGGAGCTGCGAGGCGATTCGGTTTGTGAAAGCAACCGCCTGCTTTCAGTGAAAAGAACCTTGTTAACCCCGCTAAAGAGCCGGCGGATGCAAAGCAGCCGGTTTGTGCGCCGCCGGGTTCTTTCTATGGGGTCGCCTATCTGTTGCCCGTCGGTTACCTTTGTGCGGGATGCCTTGCCGAAAGAAGTATTCGCCTACGGCTATAAGAGCAATGTGGACTGGCAGGCGTGGGAAAAGCTTTCTAGACAAAAAGGATCCTTTGTTTATGTTTGTAAGCCGCTGATGCGCCACCGCATCCATGCGGGTTCAGAAACGACAAGGGTGCTTAAAAATCACATACGTGGCAACGAGGATTACGAGATGTTTTGCCGTTTTTGGCCGGCCCCTATTGCTAAATTGATCAACCGGGTCTATTCTGGGGCGGAAAAGAGCAACGGTTGATAGTGAAAAAATTTTTTTATAAAAGGGGGTTATCAGATGAACGCCAGAGAACGTGTGCGCGCTGTGCTGAATCATAAAATTCCCGATTGGGTGCCTTGCGGCCTTGGTGGCTGCGAAACGGCGGGGCTGCATGTGCTGACTTATGAAAAGCTGCAAAAGTCTTTGGGTGTAGAACCAAAACCGCCCAGGATGGATACCTTTATGTGCAACGCTGTTTTTGAGCCGGAGCTTCTCAAGGCGATGCAGGGGGATATTTTAATGCTGGCCTCGCCCCGTATGTGCCGTTCGCCATTGTTACATACCGGTGTTCAAGGCCAATGGAAAAACCAACAATTGTGGGGGCACACCATCTCTATACCGGTTAAGGAGCACTTTTCACAGCGGCCGGACGGCACAATGGTGTGGGAGTCCTCTCCGGGCAAAGAAATTTGTCCGCCGGGTTCCTTCTTTTTCGATGCGCCGTCGGCAACCGATTTGTTGCAGGAATTTGATTACCCGGATCCGGAGGATTACCGGCCCGACGATGACTTTTCCGATGACTTTTTGCGCGCATTAGAGGAAACGGCGCGCTATTGGTATGAGGAAACGGATTTTTGCCTATCTTTAGGGGAGACGATTACCGATTTGCAGTATTCACCTGGCGGCATGATTGGCGGCATGGTGCTGATGATGGAACAGCCGGAGGTGATGCAGGCCTATTTGCAAAAAGCGGTGGATGCCGCCCTAAAACAAATTACTTTGTTGGAGCAAGCTGTGGGTAAATATGTAGATATTTTGTGTATTGCCCATGATTTTGGAGATAACCAAGGGGTTACCATCGGTGATGAGCTGTGGAGGCGGATTTACAAGCCTTACTACCGCCAGCTGTTTCAGGGGTGGCATGCCCGCACAGGAATGAAAATTAATTTGCACACCTGCGGATCGGTCAGCTCGATTTTAGAGGATTTAATTGCGTGCGGCTTGGATATTTACAACCCGGTGCAAACTTCAGCAAAAGGGATGACGCCAGAGGAGTTGAAGAAGCGTTTTGGCGATAGGCTGATTTTTTACGGCGGCGGGTACGATTGCCAGTTGCTTCCTCATGATACGCCTGCGCAGGAAGTATATCAAAAGGTGCGGCAAGTGGTTGGCACCTTTAAGCAGGGCGGTAATTATATTTTTGCGGGCGTGCATAACCTGCCTGCCGATGTGCCGCAAGCGCATTTAGAAGCAATGCTGGCCGCCTGGCGGGATGAGCGGGTCTATTGATAGGCGCTAAGATTATTGGAGGCATGAATTTCGCTATGTTTCACTTATACAAAAAAGAAGGAGCTGCCCGGCGCGGTGCGTTTGAAACGCCCCACGGCACCATACAAACGCCGGCATTTATGAATGTGGCCACCTGCGGGGCTATCAAGGGGGCGGTTTCAGCTTATGATCTGAAAGAGCTTAAGTGCCAGGTGCAGTTGTGCAACACCTATCACCTGCATTTGCGCCCAGGCGATGAAGTGGTGCGAAAGTTGGGCGGGCTGCATCGTTTTACCGGATGGGACGGGCCCATTTTAACAGATAGCGGCGGCTTCCAGGTGTTTTCGCTGTCGTCGCTGCGCAATATTAAAGAAGAAGGGGTCACCTTTGCATCCCATATAGACGGGCGAAAAATATTTATGGGCCCGGAGGAGAGCATTCGCATTCAGTCCAATTTGGGCTCCACCATTGCTATGGCCTTTGACGAGTGTATGGAAAACCCAGCGGCTTATGATTACGCCAAGAACTCTTGCGCGCGCACCGTGCGTTGGCTGCGGCGCTGTAAGGAAGAAATGAACAAGCTGAATCAATTAGAAACGACGCTCAATCCCCGTCAGATGTTGTTTGGCATTAATCAGGGCGGCACCTACACGGATTTGCGCGTGGAGCATATGGAACAGATTCGGCAGTTGGATTTAGACGGCTATGCCATTGGTGGTTTGGCAGTAGGGGAACCGACCGAGGTTATGTATCAGGTGATAGAGGCGGTGGAGCCCCATATGCCGGGGGATAAAATTCGTTATCTCATGGGGGTGGGCACCCCGGTAAATATCTTAGAGGCGGTGGCCCGGGGCGTGGATTTGTTTGATTGCGTTATGCCCAGCCGTAACGCGCGCCATGGCCACCTGTTTACCAGCGCCGGTGTGCGCAACCTGATGAATGCGAAATATGAATTAGACGAGGCTCCGCCCGATGAAAACTGCGATTGCCCGGTGTGCCGTAAATTTACCAGGGCATATCTGCGCCATCTCTTTAAAAGCGGCGAAATGTTGGGAATGCGCCTTGCGGTTATGCACAACTTGTATTTTTATAACACTTTATTAGAAAAAATACGCGCTGCATTGGATGAGGGTACGTTCCAGCAGTTTTACAATCAGCAGCGCGAGGTGCTCGGGCGGCGTATATAAATAACGAAAAAGGGTTGCGCAGCGGGATTTTACTTGTTATAATCAAAAGTATCATCATTGGAGGTGCTAAATTACATGAGCCAAATCCTTTTGTCGACGGATACGTCCAACACATCCAGCGGTATGATCATTTATTTGGTCATGATGGTGCTGATGTTTGTGGCGCTGTACTTTATTATGATCCGTCCCAATTCCAAAAAGCGTAAAAAAGAGGAGCAAATGCGCAGCAATATCCAGGTGGGGGATGATATTACCACCATCGGCGGCATTGTGGGCAAAGTGGTTAGCTTGAAAGACGACGACTCGCTGGTGATCGAAACCGGCGTGGATCGCAGCAAGCTGCGCGTTAAGCGTTGGTCGGTTGCCAGCTGTGATACTGTGCACGACGACGCGGAAGAGAAATAATCCCGCGTGTGTTTATTGTAAGAAATGTGCGGTACTAATGAATCCTTCCCGTGCATATAAAGAATGTGAGAACATTTATGACCGGGAGGGATAACTTTGAGGTATGAAAAAGCGGCGGGGTCTGAGAATAAATTGGCGCCGGTCATAAAGGCGCTGGTTTGGGGCGTGTTGGTGGGCGCTGTCGTTTGCATGGTTTTGTTGCTCGCGTTTTCCTTTGTTTTTTCGCGGGTTCCTATTTTGCCGGGAGACAATATCTTAGATCCGTTAGTGGTCATTGTGTGTGGGCTAAGCGCTTTGTTTGGGGCGTATGTCACCGGTAGGATCTTGCGGGTAAAAGGTATGCTCTATGGCATATTTTGCGGGTTGCTTTTGTTTGCAGTGGTGTTTATCGCCAGCCTTTCAGCCGTTCATGAACCGTTGAGTTTTCTTTCGTTGGTTAAGGGATTGTTGATGGTTTTGATGGGCGCGGTTGGAGGTATTTGGGGCGTTAACCGCCATGTAAAGCGAAAAAAGTAAATTGTTGTCCAATACAGTTGTTTTTGCAAAACCAATTTGCTATAATAATGTTAGATTTTATGGAATAAGAAACGGAGGTTTTTTTCATGCAACATATTCAAACACTGAATAAAGCGAACCTGAAAGAGAGCGCTGTAAAAGGCGGCTGCGGCGAGTGCCAGGCTTCCTGTCAGTCCGCGTGCAAAACGTCTTGCACGGTTGCCAATCAAAAGTGTGAAAGATAATTGTTTTTAAACTTGCTGAGGTAAGAGGGTGCAGCAGGCTGCCAGCAAAGGGCGCTGCTGCAACCTCTTATATTTTGCCAAAAAATGGAACCTTTGAAAGGAAGGAATTTTGTCGTGATACATTGCTTTCAGTTAAATGGCTTTAACTTGGTGATGGACGTGAATAGCGGTGCTGTGCATGTGCTGGATAATTGCTCTTACGATATTGTTAGCCGGATGGATCCGTCTCTTGAGCAAATGCCGGATTCCTTACCCCAGTCTATCCGCCAGGAGTTAAGCGGCGTTTACCCAGAGCAAGAGCTGGATGCTGTTTATGCCGAGCTGCTTCAATTGAGCAAAGAAGGCATGCTGTTTTCTGCCGACACTTATGAAGTGTTTGCCGATAGAATGGTGGCTGCCCCGGTAAAGGCCATGTGCCTCAACATTGCCCATGACTGCAACTTGCGCTGCGAATATTGTTTTGCCGCCAAAGGGGACTTTGGACGTGGCCGCATGCTCATGCCTGCGTCTATTGCAAAAGCTGCTATTGACTTTTTAATCGAACAGTCGGGCATGCGCCATAATTTAGAGGTTGACTTTTTCGGCGGTGAGCCGCTGATGAATTTTGATGTTGTCAAGGAAACGGTAGAATATGCTCGTAAACGGGAAAAGGAATGCAACAAGAATTTTCGCTTTACCATCACCACCAACGGTTTGCTACTAACCGACGACAAGATCGATTTTATCAACAAAGAAATGTCTAATGTAGTGTTGTCGATAGACGGAAGAAAAGAAGTAAACGACAGGCTACGTGTTTCGCCCAACGGTAAGGGGAGCTACGACGCCATTGTTCCGGCTTATCAAAAGCTGGTGGCCCAGCGTTCCCGCGAGAAAGACTATTATGTTCGCGGCACCTTTACCAAACATAACCTAGATTTTACGCAGGATGTGCTGCATTTGGCTCAATTGGGCTTTGATCAGATCTCGGTAGAGCCGGTGGTATCGGACGAAAAATTGGATTATTCCATTAAAGAGGCAGATTTACCCCGGGTTTTTGAAGAATATGAAACGCTGGCAAAAACCATAATAGAGCGCCGCAAAGAAGGAAAAGGCTTTAATTTCTTTCACTTTATGATAGATCTCAACCAAGGCCCGTGCGCGATTAAGCGGTTGCGTGGCTGCGGCTGCGGTAACGAATATGTGGCGGTAACGCCTGAAGGCGAAATTTACCCATGTCACCAATTCGTAGGAGAAGATCAGTGGAAGATGGGCGACTTGCGCGACGGCTCTTTTAATAAAGATATGAAAAAAGATTTTGCCCTTGCAAACGTTTATACCAAAGAGGCGTGCCGCAATTGTTGGGCGAAATTTTATTGCTCCGGCGGTTGCAATGCCAACAATTGGCAATATGAGGGTGATATCCGAAAAGCCCACTCCATTTCATGCGAGTTGGAAAAGAAACGTTTGGAGTGCGCCATTATGATCCAAGCGGCTTTAGCACAAGCGTAACGGCAACTTTTGGCGTTATCGGCTGAGAAAATTGTGGAATCGTTTTGTTCTGTCATATTCTGTTCATTTTTAACAGTTATGATACCTTTATCTGTAAAGGGAAGGTGATCTTTGTGCAGAATCGCTCAGTCGGCTTTATCGGAGCCGGCAATATGGCCAGTGCGATAATCAAGGGGTTGCTTAAACAGGGCCGTTATGAGGCGAAGGATATTTTTGTTTACGATATAGCGCAGGCCAAAAGGCAAGAAATGGCCAAACTAGGTTTATCGGTGTTGGAAAGCGGTCCGCAGGTGGCCCAGGCAAGCGATATGTTGGTGCTGGCGATTAAGCCCCAGCAATATGCCGATGTGCTAGAAACCCTGCGCGGGTATGTAAAGAGCAGCACGGTTGTTGTATCGATTGCCGCGGGTATTTCTATTGCGTATGTTAGAAACGGGTTGGCCCTTGATTGCCCGGTGGTGCGCGCTATGCCGAATACCCCATTGCTGTTGGGGCAGGGCGCTACAGCGTTGTGCCGCTCGGCGGGAATGGCGCAAGAGGATTTTGATGCGGCGGCTGAACTGTTTGCGGCTTCGGGCGATGTGGCAGAGTTGACAGAAGATAAGATGAATGCTGTTATATCCGTCAATGGCAGCAGCCCTGCCTATATTTATTTGTTTGCAAAAGCAATGGTTGATTATGCGGCAGGGCAGGGGATCCCCGAAGAGGAAGCCTTGCGCCTAGTGTGTAAAACATTAGAGGGCAGTGCCGCTATGCTGCGCTCTTCTGGGCATACGCCGGGGGAACTTATCGATATGGTGTGTTCCCCGGGAGGGACCACGTTGGCAGCTATGCAGGTGCTAAACGATAATCATTTTGCCGACATTGTGCAAAAAGCTATGCAAAGCTGCACGACGCGAGCGGAGGAACTGGGCAAGTAAAGGAGCCTGGACATAAATTTGTTTTTTGCACATACACATGAAAAAAGCCAATATGCGCATACAAGCAGTTGGGAGGATGTGTGTGTGAAACGGATTTATTTTATGCTGGGTTCCCGCAAGCGGGCAAAACCCTCGGTTGCTCAATCGGCCCCCGCTGTGGCGGTTGCCACACACAAACGTGTGGGATTGAGCCTATGGGAGGTCATAAAAAAGAACAGGGGCCTTGTGCTTTTGTTTTTTACCTTATTAGCCGGCATGGTTGCGGGCTCTGTGTTTGCCCGTGGGGCAGATAGCGGTCTATTGGGGCGGCTGGATTTTTTGTTTGCCAGCAATTTTCAGATGAGGGCGGCTCAAGCTTGGTATGAAACTTTTGCGGCCTCGCTTGCTTCTTCTTTTATGTTTGTGCTTACGGCGGTGCTATTGGGCCTTTCATTGTGGGGAATGGTGGCGCTGCCTGCGGTTGTTTTTTTTCGCGGCTTCGGCCTTGGCTTAACCGGCGGTTTTTTATACGCAGGTTATGGCTTTCAGGGCGTTCTGTTTTACCTGTTGGTGATATTGCCAGGGGCGTTTTTGTCTTCGGTAACGATTGTGTTGTGTGTGCGGGAGGCAATGCGTTTTTCCAGCCGGTTAGCGGCCGGCGGGATGCGCTCTGAATCAAAGAATATAGGTAGGCGTGTTGACTTGGCCGATAAGCTTAGGCTATATTTAATACGGAATGGAGTGTTGCTTATTTTTTTGGTGGCGGCCGCGCTTTTGGATATGCTGCTTACCTCTTTATTTGCCGGCGCGTTTGTATTTTAAGTTTGCACAAAGTCGGCGGTAACCGGCTTTGACTTTGGACGGGCCGGGCGTTTTTATCGTATCGTTGGCGGTTTGGTTCAAATTTTAGGATAGGTTAGGAGTTGACTATCATTGGCAATTTTTCGCCGTTATGTCAGGCCCGGTCCTGGTGTAAGTAAAGATGCAGTTCCCAAAAGGCGTTTGGTTTTGTTCTTTGAAATTTTAGCGCGTAGATTTTTTGATCTTATTAAACTTAACTTGCTGTTTGTAGTGCCCATTATTTTAGACCTGATTTTAATTTATGTGCTGAATGTTTATGCCTACAATATCTTTATTCCACTTACTTTTTTGCCGTTGGTGCTTATTTCTCCCTTTGTGGGCGGCTTAACTTATGTTACCAGGAACTATGCTCGAGAGGAACACGCGTTTTTGTATGGTGATTTTAAGGATGCTGTGAAGAACAACTGGAAACAGTTTCTGGTTCATGGAATTATTACCTATTTGTTTGTTTTATTTGTTTATGTGGCCTTTACGTTCTATCAGTCCCAGCTGGCGGTAAGCGGCTTTTTCTATGTTCCTATGAGCATTTGCTTTTTAGCCGCCCTTATCTTCCTTTTTATGCAGTATTATATTCCTATTATGATAGTCACTTTCGATCTGAAACTTCGCAATATTTATAAAAATGCGTTGATTTTTGCCTTTGCTGGGCTGTTTTATAATCTGCTTATCACTTTAGTGCTGGTGGGGTTCGTGGCCCTGGCGATGGTATTGCTGCTAACCAGCGGCCTGACCTTGATTATTCAGTTTATTTTAATGCTGCTTATTTCCTTCTCGCTGACGTCGTTTGTGATTAACTTTTGCGTTTATCCCAAGATTGAAAAATATTTGCTTAAGCCTTATTATGAAGGCACGGCTAGGCAGGAGGGCGAAGATAAAAACAAGCCTTTAGAACAGGAAGAGAGAGCCAAGCTGGCCGTAGAAAAATCGGAATATGTTTATGAAAACGGTAAATTAGTTAGAAAGCATGATGACACAGAACCCATTTTTGAGGACAAGCTTTAATCACATGCAAAAAGATTGGATAAAGAATAGCGTTGTTATTATCCCTTGAACCGTCGTTTTTCATTCGGAGCCGAAGGGTTTCCAGTAGGAATCCTTCGGCTCTTGTATATTTGCATGTAGGCCCCAAAACATCAAAGGAGGCGACTGGATGAATCAGAATTTAAGCCATGTAAACCGGTTGGAATTTGCGGTGACCCATACGTGCAACAGTAACTGTAAGCATTGTTCGGCCGCTGGTAACCGTCGGTCCGGCTGTATTGATTCTCACTTAGCAGTGCAGGCGGTGCATGAAGTAAGCCGGCAATGTAAACTGGAATCTTTGATGAAATAATCTTACCGAGTTTGATACAAAGGACAGGAATAATTAAAAAGTGCGCCTTTGCGGTGTAAAAACAGTCGTTGCGGTGTAGAATCCGAAGCGGCTGTTTTTTATTGTAGCAGAGCGTATATACC
>DVJE01000005.1 GCA_018716975.1 Candidatus Gallacutalibacter stercoravium
CAGAGATCGAAAGGATGCTCCGGGCAGGAAAAAGTCAGCGAGAAGTAGCGGAACACTTTGGCTTCAAAGATAAGTATGTGGTGAAAGGACTGCTAAAACGAGAACGCCGCAAGCAAAGAAAAGAAGCAGCAGGCATCATACCGCAACCTAAAGGAAGACCCAGAAAAGATGCCGCACCCAGAGATATTGTGGCGGAGCAGGCGTATGAAATCAAACGTTTGCGAATGGAGAACGAATTGCTGCGGGATTTTCTGCGATCCACAGGAAGGAAGTGAGGGCGAGAGCAAAATACGCGGTCATCTACTGCCACCGGGCAGAGTATCCGGTATCCGTTATGTGCCGGTTGTTCGAGGTATCCAGAAGCGGATATTACCGTTTTGTGCATCGGCTTGGCAGAATGGAGAAAGATGCAGCGCTGGCAGAGAAAATACGCCAACAACAGGATAAGTGTTTTCACACCTACGGATATCGCCGAATGTGGCAATGGCTGAAACAGAGCGAAGGGATTTACCACAACCCTAAGACCATTTTGCGGGTTATGAAGAAATACGGTCTGCTATCAGAAATCCGACGCCGCAGAAAGTGGCAACAAATGGGCCAGCAGATGCACAAGTACGAGAACTTACTCAGTCGCCAGTTTCACGCTGAAAAGCCGAACAGCAAGTGGGTGACGGACATCTCTTACATCCAGACTAAGCAAGGCGTGTTGTATCTTTCTATGATTCGAGACCTGTATGACAACAGCATTGTGGCCTACAAGACTGGGACACAGCAGACAGTGAACCTAGTGCTGGACACTATCCGTCTGGCCATGAAGCGGGAGAAAAAGACAGTCGCTGCGGAGTTGCACCTCCACAGCGACCAAGGCTTTCAATACACGTCACAAGCATATTTCCAGCTGACTCAAGAATACGGCATTACGCCGTCCATGTCAAGATGCGGGAACCCGTATGACAACGCTATGGCAGAAAATTTCTTCTCTATTCTGAAAACAGAATGCATTTACCGGCACAAACCTGCTTCTTTCTCCGAGGCCAACGAGATGATTGACCGGTACATCCACTTTTACAACCACGAGCGCATCCAGTACAAAACAGGAGTGGCGCCGCTCACATTGCGCCACTCCTCCTAAAACTCAATATTCCTACACTAGGGGCTTTTTTATGCTGTCTGCACAATCTGGTTCGGTTCAAGCCTTACCGGTTATGGGGATGCTTTTTTATCGCCGCCTAGGAAGGGGCTCAAATGAGATGGCGCTCTTGTCAAAACCTTTCTTAGGGTTGGGGTTATTGATGCATTGACGCTATTTCTTCTTGGGGGCGGAATCAAAGCTGGGGTTAAAGGCGTAGAAGTTTTTGCTGTCTAGTTTATCCGTTGCTATGCGCAACCCTTCGCCAAAGCGCTGATAGTGCACAATTTCTCTTGCGCGTAAGAACCGGATGGGATCGATGACATCGGGGTCGTCGGCAAAACGCAGAATGTTATCATAAGTGCTGCGCGCCTTCTGCTCTGCTGCCATATCTTCATGCAGATCGGTGATAGTATCACCCTTCACCTGCATAGAAGCTGCGGTGTATGGAGAGCCGTTGGCGTCGCTGGGGTATACGCCGGTGGTGTGATCCACAAAGTATGAGCTGAACCCTCCCTTTTGGATTTCCTCCATGGATAAGTTGCGGGTGAGCTGATGCACAATGGTTCCAATCATCTCTAAGTGCGCCAGTTCTTCTGTACCTATATCGGTTAAAATTGCTTTTAACTCCGGGTAAGGCATGCTGTAGCGCTGGCTCAGGTAACGCAGCGATGCGCCTAGCTCGCCGTCAGGTCCTCCTGATGGTATTTTGAGTGAAACAAATCTCCTTCTTCTATTTCTATTGGCTTATATCGCGCAGCTGGGCAATCACAACCCCTTCCTTGCGCAAGAAGCAGATCTGCTCTGTTATCTCTTTTATCAGGCTTTGCATGAGCCGCGGCTCTTGATGCAGGCAATCAGCCAGCGTCAACTTAACCATCTGTTCTCCTTGGATGCCGCTTTGATCAGTTTGCTTTTTTTGTAACTGCCAAATTGCCTGGCTTATCTCCCGGCTTTTGTATACAAAATCTTGCAGCGGGATGTAACCGGCTAGAAATGCTTCTTGCAAGCGATCTTTACGGGATTTTAAAATATGCGCCTGCTTTTGTTCCCACGTTTCCGCCTGCGGCAAAACCGGCGGCGCGATTGTCAAACAGTCCCCCAACGCTGTGCTTAGCAGAGCCACCATCAAATGTATAACCCTTTGCTCCGCCACACTGTGGGAAACCGTGCATCTGCCGTGGGCATAAGCCCCGCATTGCAGCCTGCCCCGCGCGGCGCGCACCATTGGCGAGCCGCACGTTCCACAGCGCAGCAGCCCCTGCAGGATAAAAGGATTTTCTCTTTTCTCATAGATACGCCGCGTGGATGCTTGCCCTCCTTTTTGCGCCCGCTGCCACAGGGCTTTGTCAACCAGTGGCTGATGGGAGCCGGGAATCAGCTCCCAACCTCCGTTGATTTTACGGCGCATGCTGCCCACATACACAGGATTATGCAGCACATAGGCCACAGCGCGTGGCTGCCATGGGTTCCCCCTTTTGGTTTTGCAGCCCGCGGCGTTTAACTGCTGGCTAAGCTCCCGGTAGGAGGCTCCTGCCGCATAGTGCGTGAAAAGCCAACGCACTGTTTCGGCCTCTTGCTTTTGCTCTTCCAGCCTGCCCTGCCTCATCTGGTAGCCATAGGGCGGAGCGCTTACCGGTTCCCCCCTGCTCAAACGCTCCGCCATGCCGCGTTTGACATTCTCGGCTAAATCGACGCTATAGTATTCGTCCATAGCTTCCAGCAAGGCTTCTAGCAAAATGGAGGATTTATCGCTGCCCAAATCCTGGGTAACGCTGATGAGGTCGATATGCAGCTCCTTGCGCAACATGGTTTTATAAACAATACTGTCTTCCCGGTTGCGCGCAAAACGGGACAGGGAATAAACCAATATCGCCTCAAAAGGCGCCGGCTTTTGTTTGGCGCGGGCTATCATACGCATAAAGGCGGGGCGCTTTTGGGCCTGACGGCCGCTGATCCCTTCGTCCACATAACAAAATTCTTTGGGCACCGTCATATTATGGCTTTGCGCGTAACGCTGAATCTGGCGCAATTGGCTGGCGGGGCTGTACTCTGCTTGTTCTTCTGTAGATACCCGGATATAAGCCGCTGCTATTTTTGGCATTGCTTCCCCCTCTTTCTAAAAAATACACATGGGTTTCGATAGGTGGCAGGCCCATCTTTGCAAACAAAAAGGGCGCACAGCTTCATGCCGTACGTCCTTTTGTATTACGCTGTTACCATTGTATGTTCCCGTGTCCTTCTGCATACGGCCCAGCGAGTAGGCCGCTTTTGGTTTACGGCACCGTTATTTCAAAACGGTATTCTTCAAATTCCTCCTCGTAATTATCAGAGGAACCTTCAAACACCAATTCAAAGGACTCCTGCGCCACAGCTGGGAAGGTAATAATGCCCTCTGTTGTAACGCCTGGGCGCAAATCGGTTTGCACCTCTGGGTATTCTGCCGAATAATGATACTCTTGCTCATACTGCTTACCGTTTTGGATGAGCAGGGAATAAAAATCGTAAAGCGAAAAATTGGCGCTGCCGTTGTTGGCAACCGTAACATAAACCCTTGTTTCGTTTTGCGCAAACTCCACTTTGGTAACCGTTACGTCATAGCCCAGCTGCGAAACCGTTTGCTGCGGTTCCACCGTTAACAAGGTGGGGCTGGCAGCGTCTATGTAAGAAACCACCTCTACCTGGGTAGCCACAATAATGGGGGCCGTTAACGCGTCGCCCATTATATTTTCGCCTTCAAAGGTGTCGCCCACCACACCGGTTACCCGAACATAATCGTCCTCTGCCACCTCTAAATTCAAATCGTCAATGGCTACAATGGTATTATACTCATAGTTTTCAATATCGGCGAACATCTGAAAATAGGTGGTGGTTTCATCTTGTTCTGGCTGCGTAAAAACAACGCCGGTCAAAACCACCTCTGTGCCCTTCATAGACTGCGGATCGCTGTACAGCGCCTTTAGCTCGTCGGGGGTTAAAGAAGAGCCTGGCAAACCGGCGGAACCCGTGACGCCGCTTTGCGCTTGAGAGGAACTGTTTTCTTGCGCCTCACCAGGTTGCTCCGGCAAGGCGGAGGATTCCTCTAACACCTCGGCGCTGCTTGTTAACGCGGGCACCGAAGTCACCCCCGGCGCGCCGGCCGGCTGATCGTTACCGCCGCTACTTTGGTTAGACAACACCCAAATTAAGGCCACCACCAAGCCGATGACGATTACAATCGCCGCCGCCAGCATAATGCGCACCGCCGTATCGGCCCGTTTTTTACCCGACGAATCTATTTCGCCCGGTATCGCCGTCGGTCTTTCTTGCTCCTGGCCGTAAACAGGCGCCTCCCAATTCTGCGGCGCGGCAGGCGGAAGGCCGGCGCTTCCTTGCTGCCATTGTTGCACCTCTTGATCCACCGGCGGTTGCTCTGGCTGGGGCGGCACCTCTGTTGGCTGCGTAGCCTGAGAATCTACCGCCGGATTGTTATTTTCTTCCGTTTGAACAACGCTTTTTCCCGCAGGCTCACCACATTGTGGGCAAAAATTCCCGTTAAATTCCTTGCCGCAAACCGGGCAAATCAATGTAAACCCCTCCCTCATTTGAACATGCGCTTTCATCATAGCAGATCCATTCATGCACGTCAATCAAATATAAGCATACGGCGCCGCGCCGCGGCATATGCATCCATTGGGCAAAGAAATTTTTCAATTCAAAGAAGGCGATAGAATGGAAAAGAGCAAGGCGCTCAGCGGTAAGCTTTACATCACCGTGGACGGCAGGCAGGCTCTGTGGATTTCTGTTGGGCCGGACGGAAAGGTGACCCGTCATTTAACGCAGCAGCAAGAAGATCCGCTTCTGCGCTCTTTAACTGAGCGCATACAAAAAGCGGCCTGTGCCTATTACACCATGTTCCCTGAAAGATGGAACCATGTAAAGGCAGTTGCCGCTTTGCCATACCTACCGAATGTAAAAACAGATATGTAGACCGGGTGGGGTTTGTGCCCCACCCTAGCAGACGGGATCCTCCCGCGCGGCTGCACGTTCTGCCGCACGGTTCCCCGCCCGGCAAAAAGCCGCCGATTGTTTGATCTGCCGATCGCTTTTGATAGGGTATCTTTTTTGTTTCGCAAACGCAAAAGCTTGAAGATTGCTCTTTCTCCTATTAAAAGTGGCGGCTGGTGATCGGTCTGCCTGTGTATAGTATATCCCGGCCCAAGGGGATTATACCTTTCGCAAAATCCCCCGCTGGGATATTTTTTGCCATTCGAAGTGAAGTAAAAACACATTTAAAAACAAATAAATATTTGCTTATTTGTAATAGGGATATATGAAATGGCAGCCGCCAATAACCAATAAATTGTAGGGTATCCCCATCACTACTATACTTTATTTCTTTTTTCTGCCGGCTGGTGCTCTCGCTTGGCATCCTTTCCAAAATTTAACTGATAAAAGGCTTCAAAAGCCCCCATTAAAAAGCTGGTTTTCCCTTTACAATAATAAAAAAGGATAGATATCACCAAAAACAGTGAACCAAGGGTACAAACCAACATATCCTGCATGGTGTCGCCCACTCCGGTGGTCAACACGTTTTGCGGATCGTTGCCAAACAGTAGGCTGATTGCATATTCGCACATCTCCCAAATACCCGCCACCGCTATGGAAACCGACAAGGAAAACACTGTGGCCATGGTGCAATCCTGCCGTTCTATACGCTGATTGGGTTTAATCAGATAAAACAGCAGCAAAGCCAGCAGCGTGCAAAAGGTGCCCGAAAGGCAGTGCGCCACCTTATCGTAATAAGGCACCAAAGAATACGCTTTGGCGATTAGCCCAATGGAATAAGCCAGCACCACAAAAAGATAAATCACCAAATTCACCTGGTGAGAGATGCGCAGGTGCACCAGGCGAAACAAGCCATAGGGCAGCGCCAAAAACAACGGCGCGCAAAAACAAAGAATATAGTAATACGGCTGGCCAAGCCACACAAAATAAAAGCCCCATATGATATGGATTAGAGTAAACACCGGCATGAACACCCGGTTGATTTTTTGAAACACCGCTTCGCGACGCAAAATCTGTTCCATCTCCATCCCTCCCTTTCATTCTACTTATCATAAAGCAAGAAGCGGCCGAATTACAACCCCATCTCGCTATTTTCGCATTTATCGATAAAAATACACCCTTGATTCAGCTCGCCCGCCCCCGCCGTCCTGCCGCAACATCAAACGCCGCCTGCGCATACACGGCGGCAAACCGGTTGAGGTTAACTAGCCTTCCTGCTGGGCGTTAACGTTTCTTTTTGTCCTCGGCTTTTTCCCATTCGCGCACCAGCCGGGCTAAATCTGCAATCAGCACACGCGCCTGTTCGGGCACCCCGCTGCCCGTATGCCGCGCTAAGCTTTGTTGAAGTTGCCCGGCCAGCCGGCGCGCCTGCAAAGCAAAATCCTGTTGTGTTTTTTTATTCATCAGCGGCTCTCCTTTCGCCCGCCCGCGCCGCCCAGCGGGGATGCTTTTTTCTCCTTTGGTTTAATGTAACATGCCGCCGCTACAAAATCCATAGTAAATTTCTCCACCTTGCATGCGGCGCCTCATCCGCCGCGTTATCTCTAAATACCGTCAGGCCCACCATATTGCGCGATAATTACCTTTGCCAGGGCGGGGTTAGGGCGCTTGATGTTAATGGGATATTGCAGTTTTTTTTCATAAACCCACATGCGTCATTCCTCCTCTGTGTCCCACGGCCATGGGTTAGAAATCCAGGCCCAGCGGTTGGCGTCCATATTGGTGGCCTGAATGGGTCCGAATTTTTCCTCATACTCCCTGCGCACCTCGTCGCTTTTTCTGGTGTATTCGTCTAATTTTTTTTGCGCGTTCCTGTCGTTGGGATGGGTGTCTAAAAACAAGTGCAGCTCTACAATGCCAAAGTCATAGGCCGCAATGCGCCGCATCAGGCGATCTCTTTCGCTCATTTTCTCATCCCTCCGGTAAAGGGTTTATCCAGCACAGGGAACATGGTTCCGGTGCTGAGCCCGCGCTCAGGGCTATATACTGCATCCAGCTGTTGATAGGGCACATAGGCCATGGCCACCACCGGGTTAGCGGGCAGCGGGCTAATGCCGTATTCTGCCGATACTATTTTAAAGATATCTTCCGCCATAAAAGCAAGCTCCTTTCATGCTTTGTTGCGGCCCGGAAAACGCCGCGCCGCCTATAACATTTTATGCACCTTAGGCAGGACAGGTTCCACCGCTTTTGGGCAACAAACCCGAACGCGCCAGCGCCAGGGGGCCTTTCACTAAAACCAAAAAGGGCGCAAACATGCGTTGCCGCACATTTGCGTCCTTTTTACAATCCGGTAGCTTGCAAGGTCGATGGCGCTTGTTTCAACTAAAAGTTAGCGGGCATCCAACGGATGGGCCTTCATAAAGGCCAGCAGCTCGTCCACCGTGGTAAAGGCCAGGCCGGTCACAGTGTCGGCGCAGCCGTAATAGATAGCGATGCGCCCGGTATCGGCGTCGGTAAGCGCCGCGCAGGGGAAGGTAACGTTGGGCACGTCGCCTACCCGCTCGTAAATTTCTTTGGGCCCAAGGATATAATAAGCAGAGCGGCCCTTTACCTTCCAGGGTTGATCCAAATCCAGTAACGCCACGCCAATGCGGTATACAAAGCCGTTGCAGGTGTTGATAACGCCGTGATAAATCATCAGCCAACCCTCGTCGGTTTCAATAGGCACGCAGCCGGGGCCGATCTTCTTCGACTGCCAGGCGGATTCGTCGCCGTTTACCGTGCCCATCACATAGCGGTGCTTGCCCCAAAACACCAGGTCGGGGCTTTGGCTAAAGAAGATGTCGCCAAAGGGGGTGTGGCCCGTATCGCTGGGACGGCTAACCATGGAGTACAGCCCGCCGATTTTGCGGGGGAACAGCACGCCGTTGCGGTTATAGGGCAAAAAGGCGTTTTCTTGCTGATAAAAGGTTTTAAAATCAAAGGTATAGCCAATGCCGATGGTAGGCCCATGATAGCCGTTGCACCAGGTGATATAATAGCGATCCTCAATAAAGCAAACGCGGGGATCGTAGCGGTATTCCCTTTTTAAAATTTCGGGATCGGCCCCTTCAAACACGATGGGCTCATGGTTAATTTGCCAATGGATGCCGTCTTTGCTAAAACCTGCAAAAATATCCATGCTGACCGATTGGCTGTCGCAACGGAACACGCCGGCGAACCCGTCTTCAAAGGGCACCACCGCGCTGTTAAACACACTGTTCGAGGTAGGGATGGCGTCCTGGCCGATAATGGGGTTGCCAGAGTAGCGCCATACAGGGGCATTATCCCCTTTGGGCTTTTCCTGCCAAGGGATATTGGGCAGGGAACGTCCGATAATTTTGCTCATGCTCAATGCTCCTTTCTTATGCAACGGCTGGGCAAATGCCTTTACTGCCATTCTTCTCAGTAACAGTATAACACATAAGTTTCTAAAAGGCAAAAAATCCCGTTGCGGCGGTAAATTTGCGGCAGGGGCTTGTTTTGTTTGCTGCGCCGCGGTAGAATAGTAAGGATAAGGGAAGCATCCAACAGAAAGGAGTGGCGCCCATGGCCCGCAAGAAAAAACCGGCCGCACGCAAACCAAAAACCAACCGGCGCACCGTTTTTATTCGTGTAGTGGCGGTGGTTGTGGCCCTGCTGATGGTGGGCTCCACCCTGGCGGTGCTGCTTACGGTTTAACGCGCCAAGCGCAACGGTTCCCCAAAACTATTATCCCAATCTGGTTCGATCCGGTAGGGCCGCATCGGTTCCTCCCGGCAAGCGGGAAAGGAGATATTCATGCAAAACGGAAAAACCTTTTATATTACCACCCCCATCTATTACCCATCCGGCAAGGCCCACATCGGCCACAGCTATACCACCGTGGCCAGCGACGCCATCGCCCGCTACAAAAGGATGCAAGGCTATGACGTGATGTTTTTAACCGGCACCGACGAGCACGGCCAAAAAATTGAGTTAAAGGCCGCGGAAAAAGGGGTTACCCCCAAAGCCTATGTAGATGAAATTGTTGCGGGCTTTCAGCAGTTGTGGAAGCTGCTGAACATCAGCAACGATCGCTTCATCCGCACCACCGACGATTACCATGAAAAGGCGGTGCAAAAAATCTTTCGCGCGCTGTATGACCGCGGTGAAATTTACAAGGGCAAATATGAGGGTTGGTACTGCACCCCCTGCGAATCCTTCTGGACCGAAACCCAGCTGAAAGACGGCAAGTGCCCCGATTGCGGCCGCGAGGTAAAATGGGCCGAAGAGGAGGCTTATTTCTTCCGCCTTTCCAAATACGCCGACCGCCTGTTGGCGCTTTATGAGGAGCACCCCGATTTTATTCAGCCCGAAAGCCGCAAAAACGAAATGATCCAATTTATCAAAAGCGGGTTGGATGATCTTTGCGTCAGCCGCACCAGCTTTAGTTGGGGGATTCCGGTGGATTTTGACCCCAAGCATGTGGTATATGTTTGGCTGGACGCTTTAACCAACTACATCACCGCCATGGGCTACGGCTCGGAGGACGACAGCGACTACCGCAAATATTGGCCCGCCGATATCCATTTTGTGGGCAAAGAAATTGTGCGCTTTCACACCGTTATTTGGCCCGCTATCCTAATGGCGTTGGATCTGCCCCTGCCCAAGCAGGTGTACGGCCACGGTTGGCTGTTGTTTGGGGACGGCAGCAAAATGTCAAAATCCAAGGGCAACGTGGTGGATCCCGTTATCCTTTGCGAGCGCTACGGGGTGGATGCCATTCGTTACTTCCTGTTGCGCGAAATTCCCTTCGGCGCCGACGGATTGTTTACCAACGAGGCGCTGATCAACCGCATCAACTATGATTTAGCCAACGACCTGGGCAATCTGCTTTCGCGCACCACCGCCATGGTGGGCAAATACTTCGGCGGGCGCATCCCCGCCCAGCGGGAATCCGGCGATCCGGACGGCGAGCTTATCGCCATGGCTACCTCGCTGCGGCAGCGCTGCGACAGCGCCATCGACGGCTATCAGTTCTCCAACGCCCTGGCCGAAATTTGGAAGCTTATCGCCCGGTGCAACAAATATATCGACGAAACCATGCCTTGGGCCTTGGGCAAGGATCCGGAAAAGCAGCCCCGTTTGGCAGCTGTGCTTTACAATTTGTGCGAATGCCTGCGCATCATTTCTATTTTGTTGCTGCCCTTTATGCCGGAAACCGCGCCGAAAATTCAGCAGCAAATTGGAGCCGATGGGGATATTCTTACCTGGGAAACGGCAAACCAGTGGGGGTTGCTGCCCGAGGACGCACAGATCACCAAAGGAGAAACCCTGTTCCCCCGCATCGACGTAGCCAAGGAGATTGCCGCGCTGGACGAAGTGCTGGCACAATCTCAGCAGCAAGGGCAAACAGAAGCCCCGGCGCAAAGCGAGCAGCCGGCAAAGAAGGACGGCAAAGAAGGCAAGAACGACAATGTGGTAACGCTAGAGCAAATCGCCATCGACGATTTTGCCAAGGTGGAGCTGCGCGTGGCGGAGATTACCGCCTGCGAACCCATCAAGCGGGCGAAAAAGCTGCTTAAGCTCACCCTAAACGACGGGGAAGGCACCCGCACGGTGGCCTCGGGCATCGCCCAATATTATACCCCCGATCAATTGATTGGGCGGCACATTGTGCTAGTGGCCAATTTAAAGCCCGCTGTGCTTTGCGGGGTAGAAAGCCAGGGCATGATTTTGGCCGCAGACTGCAAGGGCAGCGACGAAGTTCGAGTTATTTTTGTAGACGACATCCCGGCGGGCAGCAAGGTTCGCTAACCGGACCGGTTGCCAAGATGCCAGGATTCCGAGTTTCCAAGCAGAAAATAAAGTTATGTTCCCGCCGGCCTTCAAACCTTGTGGCCGGCGGGCGGTTTTTGAGCAAAATTTGCGGCGGGCCGCTAAAGCCTGCGCCAAAAGGAATGACGAAACAATGGAAAATGCCGAACAAACACAGGGCGCGGCGCTCCCGTATATTTTTGATTCCCACGCCCATTACGACGACCCCTCCTTTGACGGCGATCGCGCCCAGCTGCTGGAGGAACTGCCCGGCAAAGGCGTGGTGCATGTTTTAAACGTCGGCGCCGATTTGGCCGGCAGCGTGGCGGCGGTGGAGCTGGCCGCCCGCTACGGTTACATTCACGCGGCCGTGGGCGTGCACCCCGAAAGCGCCGGCGCTTTGCCCGGCGGCTGGCTGGATCAGTTAGAGGCCCTGGCCCGCAGCCCCAAGGTGCAGGCCATTGGCGAAATTGGGCTGGATTACCATTATGACGACGGCGCGCCCCGGGATTTGCAGCAGCAGGTGTTTGAAAGCCAGCTGCAGCTGGCGAATCAATTGAACCTGCCGGTGGTTATCCACAGCCGTGAGGCCCATGGCGACACAATGGCCTTGCTGCGCAAATACCGGCCGCAAGGGGTGATGCACTGCTATTCGGGCAGCGTAGAGATGATGCGCGATCTGATGGATATGGGGATGTACATCGGCCTGGGCGGAGTGGTTACCTTTAAAAACGCCCGCGTGCCCGTGGAGGTGGCGGCGGCTGTGCCCTTGGATCGCCTGCTGCTGGAAACCGACGCGCCCTACATGGCGCCGGTTCCATTTCGCGGCAAGCGTTGCGATTCGGCCATGATTTGCTATACTGCGCAGCGCATTGCCCAAATTCGAGAAATGGACGTTGCCGCGCTATACCGCGCCACGGCCCACAACGCGGCGCGGCTGTTTCATATTGCGCTGGCTTAGGAGGGAACTATCCATGACGATCACGTATGTTTTAGACAACAAGCTTTATATCAATCTAACCAACCAATGCCCCAACGCCTGCGAGTTCTGCATACGCACCCACGGCAGCGGCGTGGGCGACGCGCAAACGCTGTGGCTGGAACGAGAGCCCACCCGTCAAGAAGCGCTGGACGATATTTTGCGCCGCGATCTTTCCGCCTATGAGCAGCTGGTATTTTGCGGCTATGGGGAGCCCACCTGCCGGCTGGACGACATGCTTTGGCTGTGCGCCCGCATCCGGGAACATTCCGGCATCTCTATCCGTGTAAACACCAACGGGCTGAGCGATCTTATCAACCAAAGAGCCACCGCGCCGGAGTTCGACGGGCTGGTGGATTGCGTTTCTATCAGCCTAAACGCCTCCAATGCCGAAAAATACGACGCGCTGTGCCATTCAAAATTTGGGCTCAAAGCCTTTCCTGCCATTTTGCGCTTTACCCAAAGCGTCAGCATGTTTGTGCCTAAGGTTGTGCTTTCGGTGGTGGATCACGATATGCCTGCCGCTGAGCTGCGCGCCTGCGAGGAGATCTGCCGGGAATGCGGCGCTATTTTCCGCGCGCGCCCTTACATCGAAACTTATTAAGCAAAGCTTGACATACACAAAGCCAGGCCGCCGGTTCTAGAAATTTTCAGAACCGGCGGCTTGGCTATTTTATTGTGGGGCGGCGCTTAGGGCCTAATGAATGGTAACCGCCACCGCCGTAATGTCGTCGTCGTGCCCGTCGGTACGCCGAGCGGCGGCCTCCTCTACCAAATAATCGGCCAATTCCTGGCTATTGCCCTCTTCCCAGCCCAGCAGCGCTTCTTCCAACCATTCGTCCCCGTTGGCGATTGCGCCGTCGGATACCATCACCAGCCAATCCCCAGGTTGCAACTGCACCTGCTCGGTAGCAAAGGAGATATCGGTCAAAATCCCCGCCGGTAAAGAGGGGGCGTCGATGCGCAGCACCCTATCTTGCTTTTTTACAAAGGAAACCGGCGCCCCCGCCTTCATCAATTGCACCTGGCCGGTAAACAGATCCACGCTTGCCACATCCAGCGTAGCCAAAGACTCATCCTCCGACTTCACCGCCAAGGCGGAGTTGACGATGCGCAGGGCGCACTGATAGCTCAGCCCTGCCTTGGCCAGCTTGGTTAAGATCCCGGCGGCCATAGCGCCGTCTACGGCGGCGCGGCCTCCGGTGCCCATACCGTCGCTTATCACCGCCACCAACCGGCCCATTCCATCGTGAAAAGAGTCGAAATAATCGCCGCACAACTGGCCGTTGCCGCACACATGCTGCGCGCTGCCCACCTGGGCGCGCAGGGCTGGCCGTTCGCTTATCTGCACCCGGCAGCAGCCCGGTGCGGTGCTGATGCAGGGGGTATCCATCTGCCTATCGCACAGCCGGGCAATTTCGCGCAGCAAATCCTTTTGCAGCAAAGGCGCCTCTTCCTCCCACGCCGCTTCGATTTCCACCGTCATACGGCCCAGCTTGTCCAACCGGCAACTCACATCCATGGGGGTAATCCCCTTGTCGCGCAGCCGCTGGGCAATGCGGTAAGCTGTTTCAAAGTCAAAGCTGCTGTAATCCTCCAGCTCTCGGGCCATATCCGCCAAAATCTCCCCCATGCCCGCAAACTGGTTTGAAACCACGGCCCGCACCTCCCGCACACGGCGATCGGCCGCCTCTCGGGCGGTAAAGCCCCGGTAGTTGCGGTTGACCAACTGCGTTACCTCGCCTATTTTGCAACAGCGGTGGGCAAAGTGTTCGGGGAAGTCGGACTCCTGCACCCTTCCCTTTTGCCGCAGCACAGCGGTCACATCGTTAAAGGCCCGCATGGAATTGTCGTACTCCCGCTCCCAACAAAGCGTTTTTCGCCCGCAATGGGTGCAGGCGACGTCGATTACTTTGGCGTACACGCCGTTGATATCCGTGGGGCACAGCTCGGTCAGCTTGCGAGAAACCGTTTGCACCGAATCCGTAACGTCGGCCAGCGCCTTGGCGGCGAAATCCAGGCGCATCACCACGCTTTGGCGAACCCCCTCCGCCGGAATTTCCTCTTGCCGGGCGGCGAAAAGCCGGCTGACGCGAAAGCCAACGGCTTTGGGCAACAGCAAAAACACCACAGAGGCCGCCATCACTTCGTATAAGCCGGCTATCACTGTGGATGCGTCCCCGCTGCCCACCGCAATAACGGCGTTAGAAAGCACAAAAGCCGCTGCGGTGGCAAACCTGCCCAGGGGGCTGAACAGACCCGCCATCAACCCGCCAAAGGCATAGGCGCCCGCCAAATACATTTGGGCGGGATCGGCCAGGCTAAATAGGATGCCGGCGGCAATGCCGGAAACCGCGCCGCCGGAAATGCCGCCGTATCCGGCGCACACCAGCACCGCCAACACGGCCAGCACCCGGCCGATGGAAAAGCTTCCAATATACACACCGGAAAAAGAAAGCAAAACAATACATCCCGTTAAAGCAGCACACACCTGCTCTTGCTGATCTAGGGCTGTTATGCCCTTGCCCTGCGACAATGCCTGAACCGTTCTGGTAAAAAAGTAGGCGGAGGCCGCCGCCAGCAACCCCTCTGTTAAATAAATTAGGGCGGTGGCCCCCTCAAAGCCGTTGACTACGCTCATGGCAAAGCCGGTTGCCAGGATCGGCAACAACGCCACCAGCGGGGCATACAGGGCGTGGGCCCGCAAGCGGGTAAGATCGTTGAGCGCCCAGCGGATGGCCCCGGCGGCGATTACCGCCGCAAGATAGCGCATGCTTTCTCCCATAGCGGAGGGCAGCAGGCAGCCCAACACAGCGCCCCCCAATACAGAAAGCAAATTGCCGTAGGGCGCCGCCGCCACCAAGGCCGCGCCAAAGGGCGCGTAGCTGCCGAACACCGTCCCTCTGGATACCAACACCCCCAACCCAAAATAAATGAGCTGCACCGCCACGCGACGCCCCATCTCATAAGGCGCCGCTTTCTCATGGGGTTTATCGTAGGTTATGGATTTTGCCTGCGTTGCCTTTGTCGCCTTCATTGCCTTTCACCAGCTCCGTTTCTTCTCCGGCCTGCCCGGACGGTGGCTCGCCTTTGTTGTGCACGTCCAAACAGATAGGCCCGTCCATTTTTATGCAATCATTATTATACTGTTAGGATGATTTGCACTCTGTCATAACTGGTCGTAGAATTTTGATGCCATCGCGGGCTTTCGGTCAGGCGTTGTCGAAGCCGGCCGGAGGCCGAAAAAATACACAAGAAAAAGACTGCGCTTGAGAGGTATAGCGCAATCTGCTATAATATACGGTAACAGAAAGACGCTTAATGTAAAAATGAAAAAGCGCTTTTTATTAAGAATGACAGCAAAGCGAGGAAACGATTGTTTTATGAAAATTATAAGCAAGCAAAACAACAGCCGCATGTGTGTAATTTGCGGTTTGGATAATCCCTTTGGCGTGCAGGCGCCCTTTTATGTAATGGAAGACAACAGCGTTATGACCCAATTTTCTTACCGGGCGGAACACCAAAGCTACCCGGGCCGTGTGCACGGGGGCCTTATCACCGCTATGCTGGACGAGCTGGGCTTTCGCGCCTATTGGGCCATTGAACCCGAAGTGCTGGCCGTTACCACGGTGTTAGAAACCAAATACCGCCGGCCGGTTCCCTACGGCGTGCCTTTAAAGGGCCGGGGCGTGATTGTAAGCGCCTCCTCCCGCTTTGTCAAGAGCAACGCGGAGCTGGTGGATATGGACGGCAACGTGCTGGCCCAGGCGGAAATCAAATATATTAAGCTGCCAACCGAACAGGTAACCGACGCCGATTACCATGAAGAAATGTGCTATGCTGTGCCCGACGGGCGGCAAGAGCTGTAAAGCTCAACGCCTTGTTATGCCTTCTGCTGATTGCTGCCGGCAAACATATAGCAAAAAACAGCCTGTCAAGTCTTGTTGCTTGACAGGCTGTTTTCATTGAGTAGGGAAACCACCGGCTCTGCCGGTGGAGGCACCCCGTAAAAAAGTTTTAACTTCTAGCATGGAGCAAAGCGAGCTGCTAACGGATGGCGTTGGCTTTGGCGTTTTTCTTTGACCGGCGCAAAGATGTTTGAAAAGCATCCGCTTTTTGGGCCGCGTATACGCGCAAAATAGGCAAAACAACCGGTTACGCAAAGTAATATCTGGTAAAACATAACCCGCTGTGGTTTGCACTTGGGCCGGGATACCGGGAACAACCGCCATCCTTCTCTATTGCAGGTTTCACCGCAGGCGGCCTAACTTAACAGCTTAACATCTTAACAGCTGGGCCAGTTCCCGCACCACTCGGGCCAGGGGTAAACCCATTACATTGTAATAATCCCCGCGGATACCCTCCACCAGCAGGGCGCCCGCCCCTTGAATGCCGTATGCCCCCGCCTTATCCATGGGCTCGCCGGTGGACACATACCAATCGATCTCTTGGCCGCTCAACGGGTAAAAGGTCACCTCGGTGCATTCATAAAAGCTTTTGCTCTTTTCATCGCCGCCCAACAGGCAAACCCCGGTATATACCCGGTGCGTGCGCCCCGAAAGCGCGCGCAACATCTGCGCGGCCTGTTCCCGGCTGCGGGGCTTGCCCAAAATCCGGCCTTGCAGCTCCACCACCGTGTCGGCGGCTAAAATGATTTTTCCGGCGCTTTGGGGCAATGCACGCACCGCCGCCGCCTTGCGGCGGCTTAATTCCAGCACGGCCTTATCCGGCAAAATGCCGGGCGGCAAACCTTCATCCGCGCCCGAGGTGAGCACCTCAAACGGAACTCCCGCCATAGCCAGCAATTCCCGCCTGCGAGGGGAGGCGGAGGCCAAAATCAGCCCGGCTGTTTTTTCCCCACGCAGCAGCGCCGTTAATGGCACTTGGAATACCCGCAGTTGCGGCAAATGACGCAGCCGCCCTCGTGCTCCACCGGTTCCCCACACTCCGGGCAGAACTTCATACGCCCCGCAGGCGTGCCGTCTTCCGTCCCCTGCGCGGGAGCTTCTTTCGCCCTGGCAGCAGCGGGCCGGGCTGTTTGATAGGTCATTTTCTCTGGCTCTGCCCAATGGCCAAGCTCTACCTGCTGGCGGTACACCCGCTCAATCACCTTCGCGATGGCGTCTGGGCAAGAGGTGCACTTCATGCCGCTTTGCCGTATGGTGGAGGGGCAACGGATGCCGCGCAGCTGCTCTACAATGCTTTGCACCGCCATGCCCGAACGCAGGGCAATGGACGCCAGCCGGGCCGTCGCCTCCGACTGAGAGGGGCATCCGCCCGCCTTGCCGGTGCTGGTAAAGACCTCGCATATCCCCTTATCGTCATAATTGACCGTAACATACAGATTGCCGCAGCCGATCTTCATCCGCTCGGTGATCCCCATCGTCACATCCGGGCGGGGCCTCGGCGACACCGTGCCGCTGCTTGCCTGCTCCGGCGCCGGGGCGGGTTCGCCTTCCTTTTTCACCTGGCCGATATTGAGCACCTGCTCGTCGCGGCTGCCGTCGCGGTAAATGGTAACCCCTTTGCAGCCCAGCCGGTAAGCCAGGGTGTAAACCTCGGCCACCTCTTCACGGGTGGCGGCATTGCTAAAGTTCACAGTTTTAGAAACGGCGTTATCGGTATGGCGCTGAAAAGCCGCCTGCATGCGCACATGAAATTCCGGGCTGACCTCATGCGCCGAAACAAACACCCGGCGGATGTCTTCGGGAATCTCGCTGATGTGCGACACAGCTCCCTCTTTGGCCACACGCTTCATCAGCTCCTGAGAATACAGGCCCCTCTTTTCCAATACCTGGCGCAGCACCGGGTTTACCTCCAGCATCTCGGTGCCGTCCATAATATTGCGGATATACACATAGGCGAACACCGGCTCCACACCAGAGGAGCTGCCCGCAATGAGCGAGATGGTGCCTGTTGGCGCAATGGTGGTTACCGTTGCGTTGCGCTGGGGTTTATCCTGAGGCAAGGTGCTTTGGGCAAATAGAGGGAAGGCCCCCCTCTGCTGCGCCAAGGCGCCGCTTTCTTCCCGGGCTGTTTGGTTGATAAGGCCCATCACCCGCTCCGCCAGCTCTACCGCTTCATCAGAGCAATAAGAAACACCCAACAGCAACAGCAGATCGGCCCATCCCATAACGCCCAAGCCGATTTTACGGGTCAGCCGGGTGGTGTGGGCAATTTGCTCTAAGGGGTATTGATTGATATCGATTACGTTATCCAGAAAATGAACGGCCAAGCGCACCGTGGCCTTGAGCTTTTCTTCGTCTAGAACGTAGCCGTTTTTCTCCTCTTTCACCATACGGGTTAAATTGATGGAACCCAGGTTGCAGGATTCATAGGGCAGCAGCGGTTGTTCCCCACAGGGGTTGGTGGATTCAATCTCCCCTTGGGAGGGCACCACATTGTCGCGGTTAAGGCGATCCAAAAAAATAATGCCCGGTTCGCCGTTGCGCCACGCGGCGTCCACAATATGATCGAACACCTCCCGGGCGTTTAGTTCCCCTTCCGCTTGGCCGGTGTGGGGGTTAATCAGCTGGTAATTTTCGCCCTTTTCCACCGCCTGCATAAAGGCCTCGGTGATGCCCACCGAAATATTAAAGTTGGTAATTTCTTTGTTGTTGCTTTTGCAGTCGATAAACTCCAAAATATCGGGGTGATCCACACGCAAAATGCCCATATTGGCCCCGCGGCGGGTTCCCCCCTGCTTTACCGCCTCGGTAGCCATATTAAACACCCGCATAAAACTAACCGGGCCCGACGCCACACCGCCGGTGGACTGCACCGCGCTGCCCTTGGGGCGCAAACGTGAAAAGGAAAAACCCGTGCCGCCGCCGGATTTGTGAATTAAAGCAGCTTGCTTAATGGCCTCAAAAATGCCCTCCATGGTATCTTCCACAGGCAACACGAAACAGGCCGAAAGCTGGCCCAGCGGCCTGCCCGCGTTCATTAGGGTGGGAGAATTGGGCAAAAATTCCAAATTGGTCATCATTTGATAAAAAGCCTCGGCTGTGGCCGCCACGTCCGCCTGGGGATCATATTGCTCGTCCGCCCGGGCCACTGCATCCGCCACACGGCGGAACATGCCGTCTACGGTTTCTACCACATTGCCTTGGGCATCTTTTTTTAAATAACGGCGCTCCAGCACCGTTATCGCGTTTTGAGAAAGTTCCATAAAATAACGCCCCTTCCAACATCTATAGGATTGATTACATCCGTTAACACTGTCCATTTTGCGAGCACCATATATTGTATTATCGCGCCGAATCAAAGTCAATACCTAGTAAATCTTTGTTCATATTCAATTTTTTGCCTTTTGCCTGAAACAGCATAGAAAGAATAGCAAAAATATGGTATCATGTGGGCAAATCGCTGTTTTTTACTTTGCTTATATGGAACATATCCGCCAAAAGGCGAAACATACATTATGTGAAGGAGGAAGCATTTTGGAAAATTTTGTTTTTTCCAACAAAACAGAACTGATCTTTGGCCGCGGCGTGGAGCAGCAGGTGGGGCAAAAGGTAAGCGCTTGCGCCAAAAAGGTGTTGCTGCATTACGGCGGCGGCAGCATTAAGCGCACCGGGCTATACGACCGCATCACCGCTTCCCTGCGGGAAAGCGGGGTAGACTTTATTGAGTTGGGCGGCGTGCAGCCCAACCCCCGCGTTACCTTGGTGCGCCAAGGCATTGAACTGTGCCGCAAAGAAGGGGTGGATTTCATCCTGGCGGTGGGCGGCGGCAGTGTGATTGACTCCGCCAAGGCCATCGGCGTAGGCGTGCCCTATGACGGCGACGTTTGGGATTTCTTCGCCCGCAAAGCAGCCCCCGAAGCCACGTTGCCTGTGGGCGTTGTGCTCACCATTCCTGCGGCGGGAAGCGAAAGCAGCAACAGCATGGTGATCACCAACGAGGAAGGGCTGCTGAAAAAAGGCTACAACACCGTGTTAATCCGGCCTCAGTTTGCCTTTTTGAACCCTGAGCTCACCTATACCCTGCCCTTTTATCAAACCGCCTGCGGCGCATCCGACATGCTGGCCCACATTATGGAGCGGTATTTTACCACTGTTCAGCACGTGGATGTAAGCGACCGCATGTGCGAAGGCGTTATGCGCTCCATTTTATTCAACGCCCCCATTTTAAAGGATCAGCCCGAAAATTACGACGCCAGGGCAGAAATTATGCTAGCGGGCACCATTGCCCACAACGACAGCCTGCAGCCCGGGCGTATTGGCGATTGGGCCTCTCACGGTATTGAGCACGAGCTCAGCGCCATTTACGATATCGCCCACGGCGCAGGGCTTGCCATCATCTTCCCCGCATGGATGCGCTACGTTTACCACACCGATATCAACCGCTTTGTGCAATTCGCCGTGCGGGTGATGGATGTGGACTTATCTTTCGGCGATCCCGAGGCGATTGTGGAAGAAGGAATCCGGCGGCTGGAGGCGTTTTACCAGCGCATGGAGTTGCCCATCCGGCTGCACGAAATCGGCATTGACGCCAGCCGCTTTGAAGAAATGGCCCAAAAGGCCGCGCCCCGCGGCGCTTTTCAGGTGTTGGATGCCGGCGATATTTGCAAAATCTTTGAATTGGCCCTGTAAAAAACAGCGCGCTATCGCGTAAAAGAGTCGCCGGCGCTACAAGAGGCTCACAGTGAACCTTCTAAACAGCGCGAAAAATCTTTCTCTTGCCTTTTCCCACTGCCCCTATATGGGCAAAAATGTTTCAGCAGCGGCCCTTTTCAAATTCTGGTTTTCTAATTTCTATTTGAACATTCGAACATTCGAGCATTTCGTTTTGTTCAACCCCTAAAGCGAAAGAGCGTTTACTCTTTGCAGCAGCGTGGGGGCATTATAGCGCTTAAACACAAGAGCACCCGCCCGATACAACCGGCAATCGGCCAGTTTGTGTCGGGCGGGTTTTTATCGGCGTTATCCAAGGGATTACCCCAAACGCAAAACAAGCCGGGTAAGCCCGCGCTACCCCAAAGGAGCTCTGTTTCCGCCCGGCCCGCATTTGCATATTCTGATAACAGGGGCTGTTAAGCGGCAACCAAAAAGCGCCGCCACTCATTTGAATAGCCGCTGAACAGCCGCTTAACAACCGCTTAAACCCGCAAAAAGTTGGTAGCGGCAGCGCGCCCGCGCCGGCAAGCGCACAAATCCGCCCCGAAAACCGGGTAACAAGTTAAAATCGGCCGGGCGCCGCCATATGCTACAATGGCTACCATGCTACAAATAGAAACGAGGCGATAAAACGCATGTTTAAACAAAAAAAGCAACCCTTTGAAGGGATTATCTCCGGCCCCGTGCAAGCCCAAGCAACGCTGCACGGCAGCGCTCTGGCCCCTACCCTTACAGGCACGGTGCAGTTTTACCCCGCCGGGCAGGGCACCCTGGTGGTAGCCCGGGTGGAAAATTTACCGGAGCACACGCCCGCCGTGCTGGATAAGCCGCCGGTAGGCCCCTTTGGTTTTCACATCCACGAAGGCCCCACCTGCGGCGTGGACATGGGGCAAGAGGCCTTCCCCGGAGCGGGCGGCCACTTTAACCCCACCAACCAATACCATCCGCAGCACGCCGGGGATCTGCCCGTGCTTTTTTCCAACCACGGCTTTGCTTGGATGGCGGTGTACACCGCCCGCTTTACCCCCGCCCAAGTGATTGGGCGAACGGTTATCGTGCACCAAAGCCCCGACGATTACCGTTCGCAGCCTGCGGGCAACTCTGGGGCGCGCATCGGCTGCGGCGTGATTCAAGCCGCAGGCACGTTGTAAAGCTGTGTAAGGCAGCCGCAAAGCGCCGCTGTTTCTTCGTTTTATTCCACCGGCCGGCTGTATTACAGGTCAATCGGGCCTTTCCTCTATGATCGTAAGCAACCGCGCCGCCTGCTGTAAAAGCGCATGTTTCTCATTGGGCAATTCTCCCTCTATCACCCGCTTTAGCAATGCGTGCAGCACACGCCCCACCGCCGGCCCGGCGGGCACGCCGGCGGCCAGTAAATCCTCGCCTTTTACCGCCAGATCCTTTAACCGAAAGCACTGCCCCTCTTGCAGCACCCTGCGGGCAAGATCCGCCGCGCCGCGCCAAGCGGCCGCCTCTTTTTCCTGCTGTGAAAAAGCCTCTGCTTGTTTGAGCAGCGCCAGCTGAAAGAAAGCTTCCGGCGGCATACGGCCCAACAAACGGCGCACCTCGGCATCCCGCTGCGGCGGCGGTGTGCCCCACAGCGAGGCTAACAGTGCCACCCGGGCTTTGGCGGCGTTGTCATATCCCAGCCTGGCAAGCGCGCCGGACACATCCTGCACGCCGTGCAGCAGGGCCGCCAGGCGCAGCACCGGCTGCGGGGGCAGATTGTTCAGCCAAGGCAGGGCTTGCCAATAGGCGCGCCCTCCCGGCGCGTCCTCCTTCAGCTCCGGCAACAGCACGCATAACACCTGGGCATCTTGTTCCAGCACCCGGCCAGCCCCTTTTCCGCATAGCAAGCCATCCAATTCGGCGCGCAGCCGTTGCGGCGCAACCATAGCAAGCCTGTGGCAATTTTGCCGCAAACTGCGCGCCGTTTGCGCTTCTAAGGTAAAATCCAGCCCAGCGGCAAAGCGCAGGGCGCGCATCATGCGCAAGGCGTCCTCGGCAAAGCGCCTGTCCGGCTCCCCTACGCAGCGAATCAAGCCGGCGCGCAAATCCCGCTGCCCGCCAAAGCAATCCAACAGCTCCCCCTGCATGTTGCAAGCCATGGCGTTTATGGTAAAATCCCGCCGGGCGAGATCCCGGCGCAGATCCCCGGTAAAAACAACCGCATCGGGCCGCCGGGCGTCGCTGTAAGCGCCGTCTAAGCGAAAAGTGGTAATCTCCACCGGCCCGCCGGGCGTTAACGCCGTTACCGTACCGTAACGGATCCCGGTGGGAATCACCCGGTAACCCGCCTGTTGCAGCAAGGCTTGGGTTTCTTCCGGCCGGGCGGCGGTGGCCAAATCCCAATCTTTCGGCTGTTTTTTCAGCAAACGATCGCGCACGCAGCCGCCCACCGCAGCGGTTTCTTTGCCTGCGGCGTTAAGCAGCTGCATTACGCGCGCCACCTCCGCCGGAATACCGGTGATACGGGCCTTTGCGGCCGTTTCGGCTTGCCTGCCGCGGGCTTCTTGCTGCAATCTGATCCCTCCCATCTAACCTACCGAATAAAAATGGAAGAAGTAAAGCTGCGGCGCAGCCTTCTTCTTCCAAATAATTGCGTATTCTTTTGCCATTATGTGCAGGCGCGCAACCGGCAAAACTTACCGCTTGTGATATTTATTTAAGCCGCGGTAATATTTATCATCCAACAGCCGCCCCTTGCGGGAACGGAAGGAACCCCGATGGTAGCGCTTGCGCCCGATGGAGCCCGGCGGGCCCTTTCTTCTGCTGGTAAGCAGCACCGCCAAAATGATTACCACACCCAGGCCCACGCACACCCAGGCCGCTACGCCCAACATGCGGTTGCCCTCTACGCCGGAGGAGGCATTGGAACCCACCACCAGCGGCACAGAGAGATCCTCTGAATCGATATCGGGCAGTTGGGGCCCCGCAGAGATTTCGGAGGAAGGCTCTTCAGAAGAGCTTTCTTCGCTGGAACTTTCTTCCGAGCTGGTTTGCGACACAGGAACCACCGGCACCGAGGCCACCGATACGGTTACCGGCGCTGTGGAAGAAACCGGCACCGACAAAGGGGGAGGAGCGGTCTCGCTTGGCGTTGGCGCAGGCGGCTCCTGCGCGGGGGGAGAATTCTCTGGCTGCTGCGTCGGCTGAGAAGACGACTCGCCCGAACCAGAGGGAGAAGAACCCTCTGGAGAAGACGTGGTGGCAGGCGGCGAAGTAGTTTCCGCCGGCGGGGTAGTTTCCACCGGCCCGGACGAAGCATTTCCCGGGCTACCCGGATCCGTCTGCTCTGTGTTCTCGGCAGTTTGTTGCTGCGGCTGGTTCGCAACCGCCGACACGGTAACCGACAGCATAGAAACTATCAGCGCCGCCGACAGAAAAAGCGCCGCCCATTTTTTTACATTCATCTATGTTCAACCTCCGTCTAACGATGGGGCCTTTTTTCGTAAAAACGTATGAAAATCCTGCTAATAACATGATCTAACATTTTCTAACATTGCCCAACACCGCTGCCATCACTGTGATGTGTGCAGGCTGTGTCTTTCTTATTATAACATAAAGCGACAGCAATGCAACCGTTGCGCCCCGTCCTCTGTCACAGGATGGGCATTTCTTTTGTGAATTATACAGCCGGGAGCAAATAATAGTCACAAAAGTGTGCGCACCCACTGAATCAACCGCGCTGCCTCCCGGGCCGCGCCCACCGCCCAACGGGCGGGCAGCGTTACGTCAAGCTCGCCTGTATGGCCAAACAGGTTTATATACAGCAGCAGCTTATCTTCTTGCATTTGCACAGAGGCCACCGGCGTACCGTCGCCAAAACCGATACGCCGGGTGTGGTATTCCGCCACCGCGCAGCCGGCGGTTAAGGTTACGATAAGCAACACCGACATTGCCGCCGTTGCCAGCCGTTTTCTCACTTGCTTGTTCCTTTTTTTCGTCATTCCAGTATTTTTTCACTCCACACATAGAAACATCCGCATTTTGCATTTCTGTTTGCTATTCCACCGTCAACCCGTTTAACACATCCACCAACACATCCCCCAACAGGGAACCGCTGTACACCGCTTCATCCAAGGTGTTGGCATCGGTGCCCACCTCGATTAAAAGAGAACCATGGCTTAAATTCATATTGTAGCGCGCCTCGCAAAAAGAAAGGGGCCGGGTCATGCCGGGGTAGCGGGTTTCGGCAGCTTGCTGAATGCGCAGCCCCAAGCGTAGGTTATACTCCCAATCGGGAAAGCCCAGCGAGCCATCCACATCGCAGCCCGAAATAATCATAATTTGGGCCGCCTTTTTTCCGTTGACCAAAAAAGTGGGCTTGGTGCGCCCCGACTCACTGTCGCCTAAAGCGTCGCGGTGGATATCAAGCACCACTTGAATGGAGGGATACGCCGCCAAATTATTCGCAATGGTAACGGCGGCCCGGTCATATGAGCCGTTGTAGGCCGGGCTGTCGTGCTTGGTAACGTCGTGCACCACGCCGATGCCGGCGCTTTCCAGCTTTTCGGCAATGGCGTCGCCCACCCGGGTTACATTATAATTGTCGTCGGTATTACGGGTGGGGTGATCCGCCGGATAGTAGCCCAAATCCTCCTCCATATAGGATTCGCAGGTATGGGTGTGCATAATCAAAACCTGGGGCTCTCCATTTTTGCGAATGCTTACATCGGGCTGGGCGGTGAGTAAGGCGCCGATATCCACATCCAACCCCGTGCTGTTTCGCACATAGAAATTATTATATTGCGTGCCGGAGGCGCCGATTTGACACTCGTTGATATCCCAGCTGTCGGCGGGGCGGGAGGCGGGCGTTTCCTGAGAGGATGCCTCTTGAGAGGAAACCTCCTCCGCGCTGCTGGAGGCCGGGGCAGAAATCTGCTGCTCGCTGGGCGTTTCCACACTGGCCGCCGCCTGCTGCGATGCACCGCTTTCTTGCCCGCTTGGTTGGCTGACGGTTTGCTCTCCGCCGCCGCCCTGCATGGCAGCCCTGGCTCCGTCGGGCATAACAAATCCCACAGCCCAGGTTGCCAAATCGTCTTGGCTCCCGCCGATAATTTGCGGCACACGCAGCACCAAACAAACAGCGGCGGTAATGGTGCACACCAGCGCCAGCACCATTACCGCGCCGTTGTTTCCCCGGCCGCCCGATCTTTTTGTCCCGCGGCGTGTCTGCCGCGCCGCGGGGTTCTGTTTTTTGAACGCCTGTTGCTTCTCTATTAACCGCACGGCCGTATCCTCCACTGCTTTTCTGTAACATCTCGTTTCTAACCATATGCCCAACGGCGCGGCGGTATGCTTATTATTTTTTTAGCGCTACGAAACCAGGCCGGACAACTCCTCTAATGTAAACTCCGGTTGCAGCGCGCAGTTAATAGCCATGCCCAATAGGCGAGAAGCCCGCTCAATAAGCAAGTCCACCTCCCGCGGGGTTACCATCATAGACGCGCCCCGAGGCGAAACGGCGTCTACTGCTTTACTGGCGTGCTCGCCGCCCAACAGATCGGCGGCAATCGTGGCGGCGTCCACCACGGTGGGAACACCCAGGCTGACAACCGGCACCCCCATGGTGGTTTGGTCAATTTTAGGGCGGGCGTTGCCTACGCCGGAACCGGGGCTAATACCGGTGTTAGAAAGCTGCACCGTGCAGCCCAGACGATCCAGCCGGCGGGACGCCAAAGCGTCTACCACCAGCAATGCGGCGGGCCGCAGCCGCTGCACCACGCTAAACAGCAGCTCGCCGGTTTCTATTCCCGTTTGCCCCAGCACGCCCGGCGCCAGCACCGCTACCGCTCGCAGGCGATCTAAACCTGTGGCGCGGGCCCACTCGCCGGATATATGCCTGGTTGCCAGCACCGTATGGGCTGTGCGGGGGCCTAAATTATCGGGTGTAATGGCCGTATTGCCCAGCCCCGCCACCAGCACCAAGCCCTCTTGGGGCAGCAACGCCGCAATCTCTTGCGCCAGCAAGGCAATGCGCTGCTCCGGATCCCGGTAATCATCGGTAATCGGTGGGATTTCCAGCGTAACATAGCTGCCCAAGGGTTTGCCCAGGCGCTGGGCGGCCTCATCCCGCACAATCTCCAGCCGGGTTACCACCACATCGCCTTCTTTATCGGTTTCCATTTCTACGCCGTCTAAATCTTGGGCCGATTCCTGCGCTTCCAGCGCCAAATCCGTTCGAAAAAACATCGCGCTCATCTCCTTTTGGCTAGTATGGCAAACAAAGGGCGGTGCTATCCCGCAACAAAGCAAATTCTTTAAAAAAGCACTTGCATTATAGCAAAAAAAATGATATCATAAATTGTACATGACTGACGAGCGAAGGAGGTGTGACCATGCCTAACATTAAATCGGCCAAAAAGCGCGTAAAGGTAATCGCGACCAAAACTGCGAGAAACAAGGCTTATCGTTCTGCTTTGAGAACCACCGTCAAAAAGGCCAACATCGCTGTTGAAAGCAACGCCGCCGGCAATGCCGAGGCTGTGCGCCTGGCAATCAAAAAGCTGGATCAAGCAACTGCTAAAGGGATTCTGCCCAAGAATACCGCTGCCAGAAAGAAGTCCGCCCTTGCTCGCAAATTGAAAGCGATCAATGCGTAATTGCTTGGCGTCTTATCATTTAGAATGGGTTGCAACTGATAAAAGCAGAGCCTTGTGCCCTGCTTTTTTTGTTGCCTAAAACGCTATGCTGCGAAAACACAGGAATTTAATGGCCTGTTCATTGACTTTTTTTATGAAAATGGATATGATATAGCTATAGGCTTAGTTGATTTGGAGGTGCTCTATCTTGAAAAAATCCAACAAAATCTCCGTTATCATCGGTATTATCACCGTTGCTGCGGCGGTTGCCGCGGCTGTGGCCACCCTCTTTGTTTTTTGGGAGAAAAAGAAAAAAGACGACGAAGAGCTTGAGCACTATTTGGATTGCTCCATTCAATAGTGCAACCATTTTACCTGCGAGGAAGGGCACAGGCTGTTTTATTGGCCTGTGCCCTCATTAGCAGATAGCAAAAAACGAAAAGCCCAGATCGGCAAATTGCTAATCTGGGCTTTTGTTGTGCCAAAATTTACCGGGCCGCCTCTCCGTTTTTCTGTGCGTTTCATCCCGTTTGACCAAAACGCCGGTAAAGACCGGCGATATAGCCGCTCACTTGTTCATCGTAATCCGGGTATGGGTGCCCAACCAACCGGGCTACCTCTTTAGATGCTTGCCGAAACAAGCTGTGGGCGGCAAAAAGCGCCTGCCAGCAATGCGCTACCCCATCCATCCGGTACGTGCGCAGCAACAGTTCCCATTGCGGCTGCGTCAAATAGGGGCGGATATATTTGTAATGCTTGCCCACGCTGAAGGTAAAGCCCTTTTCTAATCCAATGCGCCACGACAGCATCAGCAGCAATTGAGGGCGCACAATAGCCTCCATATGATAGGCGGCAAACAGCAGCTCATCCCTGCACAACCCTTTGGCCACATAGGTGCTGGTAAACCAAAACTCATTACAGCAGTCATCCACACAAGCCGGCGTGGGCCGCTTTATCCAGTAATCTTCATCGGTGGGCTCCGGCTTGCACAAAACGCGCCCGTCTTTATCCAGCAAAATGCGCAGCAGCTTATCGCTTGACAGATAAAGCGGCAATTCCTCTAAGGGCACTAGGGTCAAATCCATTTTTGCGCCGTCGCGAAACAGCATCAGGTAAGAGAACCAATTGCCCAGCTCAGGCGCAAAAAGCTCCATGGCCTCTGGCTTTTGTAGGATGATCCGCGGGCCAAAGGCATCCAGCCAGTTGTCGCTTTGCTGAAAAGAGGCCATATCGGTTACCAAAAAAGAGATGTCGTAGTCTTGAAATTCATCCCGGGGCGCATGGATATTGGTGCGGGATCCCTCCATGCCCACCACGCGAATTCTTTCGTCCCGGCGGGCAAAGCCCAAAACGGCGTCCATCATCTCTTGCTCCGTGCGCATAACGCCACACCTCCGCCCAACTTACGCCTCGATTTGCTCCAACTCCTCTTGCCACAAGGCGGCGCAGGCATCGCTGGGCATGCGCCAATCCCCTCGGGGCGACAGGGTAACCGAACCCACCTTGGGGCCGTCCGGCAGGCAAGAGCGCTTAAACTGCTGGTTAAAGAAGCGCCGGTAGAAGGTTTTGAGCCAATGAAGCACCACATCGGAGGAATAGGCCCCGCCAAAGGCGCACCGCGCCAAGCGGTACACCTTGGCCGGTGAAAAGCCCCACCGCACGGCGTAATACAAGAAGAAATCGTGCAGCTCATAGGGCCCCACTAAGTCTTCGGTTTTTTGGGCGATTTCGCCGTCTTTGGCGGGCAGCAGCTCGGGGCTTACCGGCGTATCCAGAATATCCAGCAGCACTTGGGAAAGCTGAGCGTCCTTGGTGCGCCCCGCCTCATAGCGCACAATGTGCCGGATGAGGGTTTTGGGCACCGAGGCGTTAACCCCATACATCGACATATGATCGCCGTTGTAAGTGGCCCAGCCCAGGGCTAGCTCAGACAGATCCCCTGTGCCCACCACCAGGCCCCCCGCCTGGTTGGCCATATCCATCAGCACCTGGGTGCGGGCCCGGGCCTGGCTGTTTTCAAACACCACGTCGTGCCGGCCGGCGTCATGGCCAATATCTTCAAAATGCTGCATCACGCTTTTTGTAATATCCACGCAGCGCAGGGTTGCGCCCAGGCATTGGGCCAGCAGCTCCGCATTGCTGCGGGTGCGGTGGGTGGTGCCAAAGCACGGCATCGTCACCGCCAAAATATCGGAGCGGGGCCTGCCCATGGCGTCCATAGCGCGGGCGGCGGCCAACATGGCAAGGGTGGAATCCAGCCCGCCCGACACGCCAATCACCGCCGCTGCGGCGTGGGAGTGCTCCATACGCTTTTTTAAGCCCATGGCCTGTATTTTTAAAATGGTTTCACAGCGATCCTCTCGGGCCGACTCGTTGGCCGGGATAAAGGGGAAGGGATCGATCCGGCGGGTCAGCCCGGTTTGCTTCACCGGCAGCGAAAAGGGGACGCGCAAATACCCCTCGTCCTCTTGCGGCGGAAAGGTATTCATCCGCCGCCTCTCCCCCTCTAGGCGCTGCACGTCAATTTCTGTGCACACCATTTGATTTTCAAACAGCTTGCTCTCGGCCAACACCGCCCCGTTTTCACAAATGAGGTTGTGCCCCGCAAACACCATATCGGTGGTGGACTCCCCTTCGCCGGCGTCCGCATACAGATAAGCGCACACCAAGCGGGCGCTTTGCCCGTTGACCAAGGAACGGCGGTAATCCAGCTTGCCCACCGTTTCGTCGCTGGCCGAGCAATTCACCACCACTGTGGCTCCGGCCGCCACATGGGCCGTGCTGGGCGGGCAAGTGGCCCACAAATCCTCGCACAGCTCCACCGCTATGCGCAGCTCCGGGCAGGTATCGCAGCAAAACAGCAGCCGCTTGCCAAAAGGCACCTGCTCCCCCTGGAACGCCACCGAATGGTTCTCATCCGGCGCGGGGGTGAAATGCCGCTTTTCATAAAACTCACTATAATTGGGCAAATGGGTCTTGGGAACAAAGCCCAACACCCGGCCGCCAAACACCACTGCGGCGCAGTTGTAAAGCTTGCCGCCCCACATCACCGGGAGGCCGCAAACGGTAAGCAGGTGGTAACCGGCAGAAGCCTTTGCTACCTGGGCCAAGGCGGCTTGGGCGCCATCCAGCAGCCGGTGCTGCAAAAAAAGATCCCCGCAGGTGTAGCCCGTTAAGCATAGTTCGGGCAGCACCAAAACCCGCACCTCCTGCTCGGCTGCTTGCTGCATACAGGCAATCACTTGCCCGGCGTTATAGGCGCAATCCGCCACCCGTATCTGCGGGGTTGCCGTTGCCACTCTAATAAATCCATCCTTCATTTTTACCTTTTCTCCCTCCTACCGTAATCAACACAAAAGCACGAAACCGCGCAAGACAATAGAATCCGATCTGCAAAACCGCAAGCGCCCAACGGCCGTGCGCCTTCTGCCGGGGGCGTTGGGTTGTTAACCGGCATAAGCCAACGCAAAGCTGCCGGTTATTTCATAAAGCTGGGCATACAGCCCCGCCGCCCGGCCCCTGTAATAGTGCATGGTACCGGTGGCGGCCTCTAATGAGGCGATGCTGCCGCCCTCTGCCTGCGCCTCGGCGCGGATTTGTTCCAGCTCGGCTGGCTGATCCTCCAGCCAGCTTTGTTGCGCGGCCTCGATGCCTGCGCGGCGCTGTTCCCCTGCCGCGGCCAGCAAGGCCTGATAAGCGGCGTCTACCTCTGTTTTCCACGCCTCCACATAGGTTTGGGTTACGGCAAGCATCTCCTGGGTATCGGCGGCCTGCCCCAAATCCCGCTGGTAGGCGGCGTCTAAGGCGTTGCCCTCAAACGCAGCGTTAAAGTCCACATCGCTGGTAACCGGCGCTTGGGAGTGGCCGCTTTCCGCCCTGGATTCGTTATCGTAAACCGGCGCCGAAGAACCGGCCTCCTCCGGCGTTTCAGCCGCTGAAGAAGCCTCTGGCTGGCTGCTTTCTTCTTGCCGGCCGGGCGCGCCGGGCAAGCTGGAGCTGCCCTCGCTCACCGCAGACGTCTCTGGCGCAGAGGACTGGGCCGCAGAGCTGACCTCCTGCTGCGAACAGCTGCATCCGCTTAGCCCCAGCAAGCACGCCGCCATCAACGCGGCGCACACAACCCGCCGCGGCGTTTTATGCCTTTGTATTTTCTGATTTTTCATCTGCCTTCCGCCCTTCGCGCATACTGTTATCATCATAGCATGTTCCGGCCGGGGACGCAATATAAGCGGTTTTCTTTGGTTTGTTTTTCGTTGGCTTCTTGCGCCGTTCTTTGCAGGCGCGTGTTGGATATGGTATAATGTGTGCGTGCTTTCAAAAGCGCTTGAATGACAGCTAGGTGCAGCCGCCTGCGTTTACGCTTTATTGTGGGTTCAACTCAGTTGTGGCACACAGAAGAAGCCTATGTGCTCTCGATTGGTGTTCTTGGCTTGCGGCTGTGCACGTTCATTCGGCCTTTAACCAGAAGCTTTGATTCGGTTTATTTGTCGGCCGGTTTTGTCCGCTTGGGCATTGCAAGTTTTAGCAACCGGATAGATTTGCCAGCAAAAGTATAAACTGAAATAAAGGGGATAGTATTGTGGATCTGATGGAAAAGACTTTGGAAAAGAATGAAATTTATCACGGCAAAATTATTAACGTTCGGGTAGACACCGCGTTATTGCCCAACGGCAATCAAGCGAAACGAGAGGTGGTAGAGCATCCCGGCGGCGTGTGCATCGCTGCCTTAACAGAAGGCAACGAGCTTTTATTTGTGCGCCAGTTCCGCTATCCATACGCTGAAATTGTTTGGGAACTGCCCGCAGGAAAGCTGGAACCGGGTTCGGATCCCTTAGAAAACGGAAAACGGGAGTTGCGAGAGGAAACCGGCGCCCAGGGCTTTGGGTATGTATCGCTGGGCAAACTATACCCCACCCCCGGCTACTGCGGGGAGATTATCCACCTGTATTTTTGCCGGGTAACCGGGTTCGGCAAGCAGGATCCCGACGACGACGAGTTCTTAGAGGTGCAGCGCATCCCGCTGGATCGCGCCGTAGAAATGGTGCTCAACAACCAATTGCCCGACGCCAAAACGCAAATTGCCGTTTTAAAAACCGCCGCTTTGCTTCAAAAAGGGGTGCTGTAAGCTCCATTTTGATACCGTTCTGACATTATTTGTAACTCCCTCGTAACGATTTCGCCTCCACCGTATGCTATAATATGTGTAAAGATGGGTGTATAGAGAACTTTGTTTTACACAATTATCACAAACAGGGCTGCTGCTTGATTTTGTGCGCAACGGATTTACCGCCCTATACCGGGCAGAAACGGAGGCCTGCCCCGTGAAGTGGAAACGATGCAAAAAATTGGCGCCCGCCGTAGCGGCGCTTGTCTTTTTGGCCTCAATGGCCGTACTGACCCAACTCAAGCCCCAGGCGGTGGAGGTTACCCCCTCGTTGCCGGAGGATACTGCCGCAACAGAGGGCGTTGATTACAAAACCGTTAACCTGCGCGCCGTAGTGGATGTGAATCATATTGTTTGGCTGGATGAAACGCTTTTTTCCGTGATTGGTTCTGGCAGCAATGACGGCGTTTCTTATTTGTGGATTTATCTTGGGAGCCAAAAAACCGGCCAAGCCCAGCTGTGCGATACCCTAACGCTGCAGGAGGATGAATCGCTCAACAGCGCCCTAAGCTTGGCCGATGGAAGGTTGGCCTTGTGCACCAACCAACGCCTCGTCTTTTTTGACGTAACCGGCGATGGATTGCGCAGGCAAACCACCCTCTCTTTGCTGCCAATTTTAGGTGATGAATGCTCAAAAATTGCGCTGCATCCCTCGGGGGAACGGGTGGCCTTTATCAGTTCGCAAGGGCTTGAGGTAATGGATTTAACCACGAGGCAATGCACCCTGCTGGCCCAGCCGGACGAAGACGCGTTTTTGCTGGATTTTTGCTGGATGGAGGATGATTTTATCGCCTACCGCACCATTGCACAGGACGGCACCACCCTGTGCGTTCTGCGCCCGGATGGAACAGAGGCCTGGCGCGGCGCCGCCGGCTTGCTGGCTGCGGCCGGCAGCGGCCACGCGGCGATGGAAAGCGGCGATAACGCCTCGGTGGTGCAGATTGTTGACCTGGCAAGCGGGGCGCAATCCGCCTTTTCGTTGGCGGGGCAAAACCTTAGCGCCCTATCGTTGCGCGGGGGGCTTTTGGCCGCCGTTACCTTGGCGGACGACGCCACCTCGTATATTTGCAGCTGGGATCTGCAAAGCGGTGTTTTTGCCACACATTACGCCGTAACAGCAGAGGAAGGGAGCCTTGGGGATTCCTTTACCCTATCGCAAAACGGGTGGGCGGCTGTGCCGCTTCTTTCTTCTTCCTCAAACACCCGCATTTTACTGGTAAACTGCAGCACTGGGCGCGGGCCGGAAAAAGAGCCTGCGCAACCATAAAGCAACCGTAAAATTTGTAACGGCTGTAAAAAACCTTGCATGACCAAGATGATCGCGCTGCGATCGGAAAGAAAGGAGGCGGTTCACCATGGTGCTAAATCCCATCATTACCATTATACCGGCGGCGCTGGCCCTGTTCTGCCTCATTTTTTGCTTGCTCAACAAACCCAAAAAGCCCATTATGTCGCTGGCGCTTATTGTGCTGCTGGCCTTTTACCTGGGATGCACTTTTGTTGTAGACAATACTTTAACCCCGCAAACTCAATCGATGTTCGGCACGCTGCATTTTAACAAGCTGTTGCCCTATATTTTTGCAAACGGATCCAGCAAGCCCAGCACAGAGCTGTGTGAAACCGCCTTTTACCAGCTTAAGATGGTGGATATCTTTTTGTTTGTGGCGGTTGTGGTGAGCTTGGCTATTGAAATTTGGCACATATTGTTGCGTCCTGTGCAGTCCCCCAATAAACGGTCAAAAAAATCCTAAAGCCGCGCACCGGCTTAACATCCGGTTCTAGCTAAAAGCAAGAAGAATGAAGAAAATAAAAAGCCGCCTTCCGGCGGCCGCATCGCAATTTGCGCATCCATATTCCCGTTAGAATCGGCTTTGCGGCGTGCCTTTGCCGCAAAGCCGGTTTTTACCGGCATAATTCTCTAAACACGTGGTTGCCGGCATCCCGGTATGAGCCGGGGCGCGGCAATACTTCCCGTTGTTTTGATTACCGTTCGCTTACATGCCATTCTTGGCCGCTGTAACTATAGATGAAATCATCTAAGTCTCCTAAAACCGCGGCGGACGGCGTAAGATTAAATACGCCGGTATCCGGTTCCCATAAACCGGCGCTTGCGGTTCTTGTTGTTGCCGTCATCGCACATCCTCCCTTTCTGTTAGATTCGCCCGCAGGGCGGCTATCTTTCAGTATATGCCCGAATGGTTGCGAAGATACGGGAATTGTGTAAAGCTACGATTAAAATATCTTTGAGAGGGACGCCCCTCGTGAAAGGTCTGAAAGCATGGATCCATTTGTAAAAAGAACTTGGGCGGAAATTGATCTAGACGCCGTTGCCCATAATTACCGGGTTATCCGCGCAGCGGTTAGCCCCGAAAGCAAAATCATGTGCGTAATCAAGGCGGATGCCTACGGCCACGGCGCCACCTATTTGGCCCAGGAGTACGAACGGTTGGGGGCCGATTGGTTTGCCGTTTCCAACATAGAAGAAGCCGTGCAGCTTCGCCGCCTGGGGCTTGCCACCCCCATTTTGATTCTGGGCTACACGCCGCCCGATTTGGCCCGTTACTTGGCCGAAAACAAAATAACCCAGGCGATTTTGTCGCTGGGGTATGCCCGGCAGCTGTCGCAGCAAGCGCAACAGGCAGGCGTTAGCGTGAAAGTGCACATTAAGTTGGATACGGGCATGAGCCGCATCGGGTTGCAATGCCAGGATATTGCCCGAGACGCCGGCACAGCCTTGCGCGAGGCGGCGGAAATTTGCACCATGAAGGGCCTGCAGGCCGAGGGGGTTTTCACCCACTTTGCCGTTTCCGACGAAGGCGAAGCCGGGGCCGCTTTTACCAATCATCAATACCAGTGCTTTATGCATGTTGTGAACGGCCTGCGCCAACAGGGCTTTGCGGTGCCCCTGTGCCATTGCGGCAACAGCGGCGCGATTTTGGATTACCCCTCTTTTCATTTAGACATGGTGCGGGCAGGCATCATTCTCTACGGCTTACAGCCCTCCAGCCAGGTAAGCAGCCCGCTGCCTTTGCGACCCGCTATGCAGCTGCGCTCGGTGGTTTCGCTTATCAAAACCGTTCCGGCAGGCACGCCGGTCAGCTACGGCTGCACCTACACCACCCAAGACGAAACCCGCGTGGCCACGGTGCCCATCGGTTATGCCGACGGCTACCCCCGCGCCCTTTCTGGTAAGGCGGAAATGCTGGTGCATGGGCAGCGCGCCCCGGTGATCGGCCGGGTGTGTATGGATCAGCTGATGTTGGATGTAACCGGTATTGACGGCGTAAAAGAAGGCGACTTGGTTACCGTATTCGGCCGCGACGGCGACGCCTTTCTCCCCGTGGAGGAGCTGGCCCAACTGTGCGGCACCATCCCCTATGAAATCATCTGCATGGAAGGCAAGCGCGTGCCGCGCATCTATATGCGACAAGGCGAAATTGTGGGCGAAATGAACCTAATTTGCCCCTAATTCCCCCCTTGCCGTTGCGCCAGCCGCAACCGTGGAAAAGATTGATTTATCGCGGTGGGTGTGGTAGGATTTTGATATTGCTTTTCCGCTTAAAGGGTTGCCGCAACCGTGGGGCCTGCGGCGCAAAAAGGAGGACGGCAGCCTGTGAACACTGGCAACACCGAAAAAGAACCAAACGTTAAGCCGCCGCGTATAGAGGGCGGCCAGGCCCAGCCTGCCCCGGTGGTAAAATGGGCGGGTGGCAAGCGGCAGCTGATGGATGTGCTGCTGCCCATGATGCCGAAGAATTTTTCTCTTTACTGCGAGCCTTTTTTAGGGGGAGGCGCGGCGCTGTTTCGCCTGCTGCCCCAAAGGGCCAGAGTAAACGATATTAATCAAGAGCTTATCGGTTTATATGAAGTGATTCGGGACGACTTAACCGGCCTGCTGGATGCTTTGCGCGGTTTTACCAACGACCCCGAATGCTATTACGCCGTGCGGGCCTGGGATCGCGACCGGGATCGGTATGAGGCGTTATCCCCGGCGCAGCGGGCCGCCCGCGTTCTTTATTTAAATAAAACCTGCTACAACGGGCTGTACCGGGTAAACAAGGCGGGCCAATTCAACACCCCGTTCGGCCGCTACCGCAATCCCAATATCATCAACGAGCCGCTGCTGCGCGCGGTTAGCCAATATCTAAAAAAGGCGGATGTGCGCTTTTTTTGCACTGATTACGCCGAGGTGTTGCGCGATCTCCCCGTCGGCGCTTTCGTCTATTTGGATCCCCCCTACGACCCGGTATCCCCCACGGCCAACTTTACCTCTTATGCTTGCACCTCCTTTGGCCGGCAAGAGCAAATACGCCTGCGCCAATGCTGCGACGAGCTGGATAAGCGCGGCATCCGCTTTATGCTTTCCAATTCCTCTACCGACTTTATCCGCCGGCAATACGCCGCCTACCGCATAACCACCGTGCAGGCGGGCCGGTGCATCAACGCCGATGCGTCCCGCCGCGGTAAGATTGAAGAGGTGGTGGTGCGCAACTATGAGTAGCGCGGCGCAAACCGGCGCCAACGACGCCGCCTGGGAGGTTTTATTTGAACGGCACGAGATTTTACAGCACATCGTCCGGGATGGGCGGTATGTCATCTCTGCCGACGATATCCGCAAAGAGCGGGAGCCCCGGCTGATGGCAAAGTTTGATCACCGGGTCAATTTGCCCGCTATCTTTAAAACCCACCGGTTGGCCATTGTGCCGGTAACCCGGGGTAGCTACGTGATAGCCCCTTATGAGGTGTATGAGCGTTTTCCGCCGGACGAGGCCGGGGCGCCAACGCGTTTGGCTTTGCCCTCTCACCTGCAAAGCCTACGCCCGGATAAGATTATTAGTGAAACCATGGCGGTAAACTGCGCTTTAAACGCCGGCATGCTGGCCGATTTTTTGCAAGAGGAGGGGCTGTGCGCCACCGTATCCGGGCGCATGGGTTCCGAGGATTTTACCTACCGCATCCGCAACGCTTTAACAAACGGCTACGATACCGTGGCGGTGCAGGGCGCGCAGATTGAAATTGACGCTGCCTTTGAGGGCGCCGCCAGCCTCGCCCTGCTGGAAGCCAAGCGGGATGTGGCCGAGGATTTTTTGGTGCGGCAGCTGTACTATCCCTTTCGCCGGTGGCACAGCAAAGTGGCCAAGCCGGTGCGTTTGGTATATTTGGTGTACACCAACGGCATCTTTCACCTGTATGAATACGCCTTTTTGGAGCCGGATAATTACAGTTCTTTGCAACTGGTGCGGCAAAAGCGCTATACGCTGGAGGATACCCGCATCACCCGCAGCGATTTGCGCAACGCCGCCCGCCGGTGCCCGGTGGAAGAAGAGCCGCCTATTCCCTTTCCCCAAGCGAATAACTTTCGCCGTGTTATCAACCTGTGCGAACTGCTCGCGCAGGGGGAACTCAGCCGGGAGCAAATTACCCAGCAGTACGCTTTCGACGTTCGGCAAACCAACTATTACACCGACGCAGCCCGCTATTTGGGGCCGGTGGAAAAAAGCGGCGGCAAAAGCGTTTCTTACCGCCTGAGCGCCGATGGTTGTGCCATTATGGATATGGGCTACCGGCAGCGGCAGCTGGCCCTGTGCGCCTGCATATTGCGCCACCGTGTGTTTGCCCAGCTGTTTGCCGAAAGTTTGGCGCACGGCGCGCCTTTGGATCAGGAATCAATCGTGGCCGTTATGCGCAGCAACGCGCTGTACCATGTGGGCAGCGAAAACACCCGGCGGCGCAGGGCCTCCACCGTTTATAGCTGGCTGAATTGGATGCTTCAGCTGGCGGGCAACGGGTAAAAAACGGTGGAAAAAACGCAAAAAGCACGACAAAAAACCAGGGCTTGCGCACCTTTGGAGGGATGCAGGCCCTGGTTTTTTTATTTTTCTTTGCCTCTTTGCTTGATATGGATGGATTAATAGAGCCGGTTGATGGCGCTGATTAACGCCTTAACCGAGGCGGTAACGATATCGGTGTGCACCCCAGCGCCCCAGGTTATCTTGCCGTTATCATCGGCAATGCCCACATAGGCCGCCGCCTGGGCGGTGGAACCTTGTTCCAAGGCGTGCTCTTGGTATTGATCAATGTGGTAGGTATAGCCCAAATTGGCCTTGATGGCGTTGCTCACCGCGTCCAAACGGCCGTTGCCGCTGCCGGCAATCTCCATATGCTTGCCATTTTGACGCAAAGACACCTTTACATGGAAGCCGCCGTTGCGGGTAAAGTGAAAGTCCTCTAAGCACAGGCCGGATTCCTTTTCTACATTGACATAATTCTTGCAGAAGATACCGTAAACCTCGTCGGGCTGCAGCTCCTTGTGCTGGTGATCCGAAACATTTTTCACAGCGTAACCGAAATCCTCCCGCATCTTAGGCGGCAGGGCAAAACCGTACTTTTGCTCTAACAAGTAGCCTATGCCGCCTTTGCCCGACTGGCTGTTGATGCGAATAACGTCGCCGTCGTACTCCCGGCCCACATCTTTGGGATCGATGGGCAGATACGGCACCGTCCAATGCTGGCAATCGTGTTCCTCGCGCCAGTGCATCCCTTTGGCAATGGCGTCTTGATGGGAACCGGAGAAGGCAGCGAACACCAGCTTGCCGGCATAGGGTTGCCGCTCGTACACCTTCATATCCGTCAGCTTTTCATACTTGGCGCAAACCTCGGGCATGTTTGAGAAATCCAGCTGCGGATCCACGCCCTGCGAATACATATTCAGGGCCAAGGTAACAATATCCACGTTGCCGGTGCGCTCCCCGTTGCCGAACAAGGTGCCTTCCACCCGCTGGGCGCCCGCCAAAATGCCCAATTCGGTATCAGCCACGGCGCAGCCCCTGTCGTTGTGGGGATGGATAGAGAGCACCACGTTGTCGCGGTAGTTCAAGTGCTCGCTGATGTATTCCACCTGGCTGGCATACACATGCGGCATAGAAAGAGAAACCGTTACCGGCAAATTGATAATCACCTTGCTTTCCGCCGTGGGGCGCCATACATCCAGCACCGCGTTGCAAATTTCCAAAGCAAATTCCATCTCGGTGCCGGTAAAGCTTTCGGGCGAATACTCATAGCGGTAATGGGCGCCGGTTTCTTGGGCGATCTGGTTGAACAGCTTGGCGCCGGAAACGGCGATATCGATGATCTCTTGCTTGGATTTTTTAAACACCTGTTCCCGCTGAGCCACCGAGGTGGAGTTGTACAAATGGATGATAGCGTTTTTGGCGCCCTTGACCGCCTCAAAGGTTTTGCGGATGATATGCTCGCGGGATTGGGTGAGCACCTGCACGGTCACATCGTCGGGAATCATATCGCGTTCAATGAGGGTGCGCAAAAACTGATACTCCGTTTCAGACGCGGCCGGAAAGCCCACCTCGATCTCTTTAAAGCCAATCTGCACCAAATATTGAAAGAACTCCAGCTTTTCTTCCAAGCTCATGGGCACCACCAACGCCTGGTTGCCGTCGCGCAGATCCACGCTGCACCAAATGGGGGCTTTGTCAATATGATCCTTCTGCGCCCACTTCATGCAGGGCTCCGGCGGCAAAAAGTAATTTCTGGTGTACTTTTCTACATGTTTCATCCGTTTTCTTCCTTTCTATTTATCGCGCGCTTTCACGTATGTTATCTTAAATATCTGCAGCGTCTCTGCGCGGGCCGAGATGTTTGCCCTCTTTATCCGGGCGAAAACCACGCAAAAAAGCCCTCATCTCCAGCTAGAGATGAGGGCTATAACCCACACGGTACCACTCTAATTCGCACTTAGTGCGCACTCACCAGATACGGACGCCGCCCCACGGACACAGCGCCTTATATCCTCCTGCTGTAACGGTCAGGCTCCGGCACCGCCTACTCTATTACATTTCAGCGTGCTACTTCAAGGCCAGTTCAAAGCATTTTTCCCGCTGTTTTACACCAACCAACAGCTCTCTTGGCGGAACAAACGCCCCTACTCTTCCTCTGCAACGTATTTAAGATATTGACTATAGTATAACGGTAAACCGTTTATTTTTCAATTAGGAAATTATATGAGATTCTGCACGGGATTTTTTTGGTTTCGTGCATATTGCTATTGCCAACGCCTCTATCTGGGCAAGGCTTAGCCATATTTGCGCCGCACTTGCTCGCCGTTTTCTAAAATAGCGGCGCGCAGCTGCTCTAGACCCTCAAACTTCATTTCAGGGCGCAAAAATTCCAGCAGCTCGGTGCGCACCACCTCGCCATAGAGCTCTTCGCCGTGATAATCGGGCATCCAGGTTTCGGCCAAGGGGCCGTCGGCCCCCACAGTGGGCCGCACCCCCACATTGGTAACGCCCACCATGCACCAATCCTTAAAATAAACGCGGGAGGCGTAAACCCCAAACTTGGGCAACACAAAATCCTGCGGGAAGGGCTGGTTTAGCGTGGGCGTGCCCATCAGACGCCCCACCCGGCGGCCGTGCGCCACAGGAAAATCAAAGCAATAGGGCCGCCCCAACAGCTGAGCCGCCTGTTCCATATCGCCCTGCTGCACCAGCTCCCGGATGCGCGTAGAGCTGATAAGACGCCCACCCGACGCAACGCCGGGCACCACCTGCAACTCTATGCCGTTTTCTTGGCAAAGCAGCTCCAGCTCCTTTACGCCCGCATGGCCGCCCCGGCCAAAATGATAGTTTTCACCGCAAAACACCGCTCCGGCATGGAGCATATCCCGCAACACGCCCTGCACAAAGGAAGGCGGCGTCAGCTTCATCACTTCGCTAAAATCGATATTATACAGCAGCTCCACGCCGTAATCCGACAGCAGCTGTTCCTTCCAGCTGTTGGTCATCAGCTGCGGAACCGCTTTGCCGGTTAATTCCTTTTGTGGGCTTTCGTCAAAGGTAAACACAGCGGGCAGCAAGCCCTCGGCCCGGCGTGCAACAGCCGCACCGATTACCGCCAAATGCCCGCGGTGCAATCCGTCAAAGCATCCCAGCGCCACAGCGGTGCGCGCCGGCGCCGGAGAAAGCGTATTTTTCGTTAACATATCAGCAACCCCCTTGCACACACCGGCAACCGGCGTGAAACAGCCGCTTTTACTGTGCGGCCGGCAAAAAAAGACGCAGCACCCGCAGCTCCGGTTCGCCCGCGCTTGCCACCTGCCCCAGGCCCACAAAGCGCCGGTTTTCATCCAGCACACGGTAGCGGGCGCCATCCTGCGGCCCGGCGGCCAGCTTTAAGCGGCCGTAGGCCAGGGCGCCGCCGTTTGCAAAGCGCTTGGCCTGGGCGGCGCTAACGCAAACGGCCGGATAGCGGGAAAACAGCAGCTGCACATCCAACAGCCGCCCCTCTATTTGCTGGGGCGGCATTTGTTTTAGCTGCTCTATGGTAAGGCTTTGCTCCAGCGAAAAGCCGCAGGCAACGGTGCGCCGCAAAGCGGTCATCATGCAGCCGCAACCCAAAATTTCGCCCAGATCGGCGCACAGGGTGCGCACATAGGTACCTTTGGAGCAACGCACCCGCAGCCCGCCCGCCCCGGAACTTGGGTCGTATTGGGTGAGCTGAAGCTCATACACCGTTACCGGCCGGGCCTGGCGCTCTACCTCTATACCGCGGCGGGCCAGCTCATACAGCCGCACCCCGTTTTGCTGCACGGCGGAATACATAGGCGGCACCTGCAAAATATCCCCCCGCAGCCCGGCCAAAGCCTGCTCCACCTTTTCAGGCGGCACATGAGCCGGCATTTGTTGCAGCACCTTGCCGGAGCTATCCTGCGTATCGGTGCGCACCCCCAGCTGAAACGAAGCCTGGTATTCTTTGTCGGTATCCGGCAGCAAATCCTGGGCGCGGGTGGCGCACCCCAGCAGCAAGGGTAAAACGCCGGTAGCCATGGGATCCAACGTGCCAGTGTGCCCTATCTTGCGCTGCCCGCACAGCTTGCGCACCACGGCGATAACGTCAAAGGAGGTAAAGCCCTGGGGTTTGTCCAATACCAAAACGCCGTTCATGCTTGCTCCTCCAGGGCGCGGCCCACCACTTCTAGCATCGCTTCCCGCGCTTGCTCCACCGTGCCGGGCAACAGGCAGCCCGCTGCCGCAGGATGCCCGCCGCCGCCAAAATGCGCGCAAATTGCCGAGGCGTTCACACCGTCTGTGCGCACCGAGGCTTTAAAGGCCCCATCCTCCCGTTGGCGCAGGGTAACGCCCACCTTCACACCCTCTACCTGCCGGGGCAGGGAGGCCAAGCCGTCGGTATCGTCGGCGCCGGCGCCGGTTTGCGCAACCATCTCGTTGGTTACATACACCACCGCGCAGCGGCCGTCAAAGTAAAAGCGCATCGTATCCAGCACACGCCGCTCAATCTCCAGCCGGGCGCGAGACTTGGTATCGAACATAATCCGGTTAATCCGGCTGGCATCAGCGCCGGCGTCTATCATATCGGCCGCAATGCGGTAGGTGCGCGAGGTGGCGTTGGTATATTTAAAACAGCCGGTATCGGTGGTGATGCCGGTAAAAATGGCGTCGGCCACCGCCGGATCCAGCGCCACGCCCCACAAATTTGCCAGCTGGGCAATCATTTCCGCAGCGGCGGCCGCTGTGGGATCCACATAATTCCACCGCGCGTAGCGCTTGTTGGAGCCGTGGTGATCGATGCACAAATCGATTTTATCCCCAAAATGTTCCAGCTTTTTGCCCAGCAGCTTCACATCGGCCACATCCACCGCCACCACAAAAGCGGGCGAAAACTCCTCTTGCGGAAGGCCTTGATATAAATCGGCAAATTTTTTCGGAATCTCGTCGCTGCACAGGGTGCGCACCCGCTTGCCCTTTTGCAGCAGCAGGCGGCACAAGGCCGCAGCCGAACCCAGGGTGTCCCCATCGGGATACTGATGGGAAAGGATATAGATATCGTCTGCTTCCAGCAGCCGCTGGCCGCATTCGGCCAGGCTGATGTCGGTTGGTAATTCGTTTTGCTTCATGGATGAGTCTCCTTCCCCTCGCTTTTCAAACATATCCCGCAACGGCGTAGGCATATCAGAATAGCAGGCATGATAGGCCCCGCCGCTCACTCTTCTTGTTGTTCCCGTCCCTCTTGTTCTTCTTGTTTCTCGTCCGAGGCGGGCTCCTTTGGTTCCAAATCGTGCAGCAGCTTTGAGATATTGGCGCTGTATTCAATGGAATCGGTGGCGGCAAAAACCGGCTGGGGCACATGGCGCAGCTTGAGCCTGGCACCCAGCTCCCGGCGGATGTAGCCGCTGGCAGACTTTAACCCCTGCACCGCCCGGCGCGCTGTTTCCATTCCTTCTACGGCGCTGACATATACTTTGCAATAGGATAAATCGTTGCTCACAACAACGCGCACCACGCTGATAAGGCCCCCTTGCACCCGGGGATCCTTTAGCTCGCGCAATATGGCCGTGAGCTCCCGCTTGATATCTTCTGAAACACGGTCTAGCTTATGGCTTGCCATAGGGCATCCGATCCTTTCCTTCGGGCGGCTATGCGGGCAGCCTGCCGCCTGATAATACCGCCCGATAAGACTATGGTTAACATGAGCCGCCCCGCTGCGCCCAGGGCGCAAACGGCGCGGCTTTTCGGCTGCACGCTTTTAGTTTTCCTGATATTCTTCCATGATAAACGCTTCTAAGATGTCGCCCTCTTTAAAATCGCTGTAATGCTCTAGGGTAATACCGCATTCGTAGCCCTGCGCCACCTCGCGCACGTCGTCTTTAAACCTGCGCAAAGAGGACATCTTATCCTCCGCCACCACGATACCGTCGCGCACCAAGCGAATTTCGGCGTTGCGCTGAATTTTGCCGGTGAGCACATAGCTGCCGGCCACCATGCCCACGTTGGTGATCTTATACACCTGGCGCACCTCTGCGCGGCCCAGCTGCACCTCGCGGTATTTGGGCTCCAGCATACCCTTCATAGCGGATTCAATCTCTTCTATGCAATCGTAAATAACGCGGTACAGGCGCATATCTACGCCGTCGCGCTTGGCGTTATCCTCTGCAATGGGATCGGGGCGCACGTTAAAGCCCACGATAATCGCGTTAGAAGCGTTGGCCAGCATAACGTCCGATTCGTTTACAGCGCCCACGCCGCCGTGGATGACGTTGACGCGTACCTCGTCGTTGCTCAGCTTCTCCAGCGACTGGCGCACCGCCTCCACCGAGCCCTGCACGTCGGCCTTAACGATGATCTTCAGCTCTTTCATATCGCCCTTTTGCATCTGATCGAACAAATTATCCAAAGTAACCTTGGTTTGGGCGTTAAACTGCTCTTCTTTTCTCGCTGTGCGGCGCTGCTCCACCAGCTCCCTGGCCAGGCGCTCATCCGACACACAGTTAAAGATATCGCCGCCCACGGGCACGTCGTCCAACCCTGTGATCTCCACCGGGATAGAGGGGCCGGCGCTTTCTACACGCTCGCCTCTGTCGTTGGTCATGGCGCGCACACGGCCCACCGTGGTGCCCGCCACCAGGATATCGCCCACATGCAGCGTGCCGTTTTGCACCAGTACCGTGGCCACCGGACCACGGCCCTTATCCAAACGCGCTTCAATAACAGTGCCTTTGCCGGCCCTGTCGGGATTGGCCTTAAGCTCTTTCATATCGGCCACCAGCACAACCATCTCCAGCAGATCGTCAAGACCTTGCTTGGTAATGGCGGAAACCGGGATGCAGGGGGTATCGCCGCCCCACTCTTCGGGCACCAGCTCGTATTCGGTGAGCTGCTGCATCACCCGGTCGGGGTTAGCGCCGGGCTTATCCATTTTGTTGATGGCTACGATAATGGAAACCCCTGCGGCTTTGGCGTGGTTGATGGCTTCTACGGTTTGGGGCATGATGCCGTCGTCCGCCGCCACCACCAGGATGGCAATATCGGTTACCTGAGCGCCGCGGGCGCGCATGGTGGTAAAGGCCTCGTGGCCCGGCGTATCCAAAAAGGTAACTTCCCTATCGCCCACATGCACCCGGTAAGCGCCGATGTGCTGGGTAATGCCGCCGGCCTCGCCCGCCGTAACGTTGGCATGGCGGATGGCGTCCAGCAAAGAGGTTTTGCCGTGGTCAACATGGCCCATAACCACCACAACCGGCGCGCGGGGCACCAGGTTGCCGTCGTCGTCTTCGCTGTCGTCAATAATGCGGTCTTCAATGGTAACCACCACTTCTTTTTCCACCTTTGCGTGGAACTCCATGGCCACCAAAGAGGCGGTGTCAAAATCAACGGTATCGTTTACCGAAGCCATAACCCCCATCATCATCAGCTTTTTGATAACCTCGGCGGCGGTGGCTTTTAAGCGGGAAGCCAGCTCCCCTACCACAATCTCATCGGGCAAGGTAACCGTAATGGGCTTGTTTTTGCGCTCCAGCGCGATGCGGCGCAGGCGCTCGGCCTCGGTTTCTTTGCGGGAATTCTTCGGCCGGCCGCGCTGCTGGGAGCGTTGGGTAATTTTTTGTTTTTGCACAGTATTATCTGTTCTTACCTTCTCGCTGGCCAGACGATCGTACTTTTCATTGTACCGATCGATATTCACATTAACCGTGCGGGTATTGATAACCCTGCCTGCGGGGCGCTCCACCGTGGTAATTTCGGGCGCCGGGGCGGGCTGCTGCACTTTGGCTTCTTTCGGGGCGGCCTTCTTTTCGGCATTGGGCTGCTGGCCCTGCTGTTTGGGGCCTGCCGGGGTAATTTTGCCCGGTTTTACCGCCTTGTTCTTGGCGGGCTGGGCGCCGGCCTGTTCGCGCCGGGCGCTCTGCTGGGCCTTGGGCTGCTGGCCGGCCGGCCGCTTTTGCTGCGCGGGCTGCTGCCCCTTTGCCTCTTGCTGAGCCTTGGGTTCTTGTTTTTCTTGCACGGGCGTCTGATCCTCCTCTTTAGGCGGCTCCTGCGCCGCTTGCTCCTGCTCGTTTTGCGCAAAAAAACTATCAAAGTTTTCTACCTGGTTTTTTTGCGTAAAGTAATCAAACACAACGTCCAGCTCCGCCTCGGTGAGCGCGGTCATGTGTTTTTTTACCTCGCCAAAATGCTTTTGCAGCAGGTCTATTACATCTTTATTGGGAACATTCAAATCTTTGGCCACTTCATGTACCCGATATTTAATCATCATAAGTTAGCATCCTCCCTATCCATCGCGTTCAGCTTGCGCACATTCACGGCAAAGCCCTCGTCGTTTACAGACAGAACCCCACTGCGTTTTCCCACGGCGGCGCCTATCACATCCATCGTTTGGCGCAGGCACAACACCGGCACGCCGCTTTTTTCGGCGGCGGCCTTAACGCCCCGGGCGGTTCGCGGCGCGAGATCCGCCGCCAGCAGCACCAAACGGCTGCTTTTATTCGCTATCGCTTCCAGCACTGGGTCGTTGCCCAATGAAAGGCGGCCGGCGCGGCGCGCCAACCCTAAAAGGGACAACAATTTTTTTTCTTCCATCCCGCTCCCTTTCCCCGCCGGCTTGCTGTAACGCGGAATCGTCGGCAGTTATCGCTTATTCCTTCATTGTTGCTTACCTTCTCCTCCACTGCTTTGGCCGGAAGAACGCAGGGTTTCTTCCATTTGCTCATAAACCTCGTCGGGAATCCGGCAGGAGAAGGCTTTTTCAAGCCTTCTGGCCTTGCGCGCGGCCTTAAGACATTCGGGATTGTGGCACACATAAGCGCCCCTGCCCGGCTTACGGCCCGTTAAATCCAACGATACGCCGCCGGGGCCTATCACATTGCCCGCCTCATCCTTTTGATCCGGCGCTTTTACCACCCGCACCAGCTCTTTTTTGGGCTTCATCTCGCCGCAGCCGGCGCACATTCTAAGAGGTACTCGTTTTTGCCGCATGCTTCTTCCCACCCTTCCGCCGCTGTGAGCGGCGCGTTATTCTTCTGGCTGCTGTTCCTGCTGTTCAGGCTGTTCTTGCTGTTCCAATTTCTCCTGCTCTTGCTCTTGAACAGCTTCGCTTTTATAAAAGCCGCTTTCAGGCTTGATATCAATTTTCCATCCGGTCAGCTTAGCGGCCAGGCGGGCGTTTTGCCCCTTGTTGCCGATGGCCAGTGAAAGCTGGCTGTCGGGCACGGTAACGTGGCAAGCATGGGCCCCGTCGGGATCCACCTCTACGCTGAGCACATTGGCCGGCGACAGGGCGGACGCAATGAACTTGGCCGGATCCTCGCTATACTCCACAATATCGATCTTTTCGCCGCCCAGCTCATCCACCACCGAGCCCACGCGGGCGCCGCGGGGGCCGATGCAGGCGCCCACCGCGTCTACGTCGGGATTGCGGCTGAACACCGCCAGCTTAGTGCGGGAGCCCGCCTCGCGGGATACCGATTTAATCTCCACCGTGCCGTCGTAAATTTCGGGCACTTCAGTTTCAAACAGGCGCTTAACCAAATCCGGGTGGGTGCGGGAGATAACGGCTCGGGGACCGCGATCGCCCTCTTTCACATCCACGACATACACCTTAACGTGATCCCCCACCTTGAGCACTTCGTCGCCCACCTGCTCGCTCTTGGGCAGCACCGCTTCGGCCTTGCCGATTTGCAAAGTGGCCGCGCCGGTTTTTGGATCAATGCGCTCTACCACCGCGCTCACCAGCTCTTGATGGCGGCTTTGGAACTCTTGCATCAGCTGGCCCCGCTCGCCGTCGCGAATGCCTTGGCGGATGATGTTGCGGGCCGTTTGGGCGGCGATGCGGCCGAACTGCTTGGTATCCAGGCGCACGCCCACCTTATCCTCTATCCCGGCGTTGGGGTCGATTTTGCGGGCGTCTTCCAGCGAAATCTCTTTGCCCTTGTCGGCAACCTCTTGCGCCACGGTTTTGTTTAAATACACCTCAAAAGCGCCTGTGGCGGGATCCATAATGATGTTGGCATCCTCGTTGCCATAACTGCTTTTACAGGCGGTTAAAATCGCCTTTTTGATTTTATCCAGCATAAAATCTACCGGAATGCCTCTTTCTTTTTCCAATAAGGCCAGCGCCTCAAAAACCTCGCTGCTCATTTTTCCAATCATCCTTTCTCCATGATCAACAGCCGAAAACAGCCGGAATATGCACGGTCAATCGTCCTCTTCGGGCGTAAAGTCGTTGTCAAAGTCATCCAGCTTTACATGGCTGGTTTCTTTTTTTTGTATGGTAAGGGGTTGCGCCCCTTCTTCATAGGGATACAGGGTAAACGCCCCGTCTTCGTAGGCGCCCAGGCGGCCGCCCAGCTCCTTTTGACCGGAGGGCAGCGCCCGGATGAGCTTCACCTTAACCGGCCAGCCTTCAAAACGGGCGAAATGCTCGGGGCGCACCAAATCCCGCTCCAGGCCGGGGGAGCACACCTCTAAGCAATAGCTTTGGGCAATGCCGTCCCACTCGTCCAGCGGCTTATCCACCGCCCGGCTCATGGCCTCGCAATCCTCAATGGTAACCCCTTCTTCTTTATCGATAAAAATGCGCAAATACCACTGGGCGCCTTCTTTTAAGAAACGGACGTCCCACAGCATCAAGCCCAACTGCTGGGCGATAGGCTGCGCCAAGCGCCAAACCTGTGAAACCGTGGAGCCCCCTTTTTTATCCGCCACCGGTACACCATCCTTCCACTGCCTTTGTTACTTTGCGTTTTCTCCCTTACACAAACAAAAGAGCGGGTTGCCCCACTCTTTCATCCTTCTTACTATTCCTGTAATAGTTTACCACGCTTTTTCTAAAAATGCAAGGCTTTTCTAAGCAAATCCCGAATGGCGGCGCTTTGCCCCATTGCGCTTTACCCGTTTTTTGTTTGGCTAAGGCGCTCCCTTTTGCGCCTGCGCAGCCGGTAACCCACCGGCAGGGCCACGGCTGCCAGCGCCAGCAAAGCCGCTGCGCAGCTAAGCCCAACGATAAGCGCCGTATTCTGCCCGCCCTCTGCCGCAGGCTGGGC
>DVJE01000042.1 GCA_018716975.1 Candidatus Gallacutalibacter stercoravium
AGACGTAATAGAAAGGTTTTCTATATCGATTGATAGTTATTACGGGTATGCCGGTCGACTTCTTGTGCCGTTTATGATAATATGAATATCAGAGAGCCGTTGATGCCGTTACGCCCGCTTGGGTGCCGATAAATCGTTGCGCAATTGGTGAGTGCCGAGGCGTTTGATTAAGCGGGAGATTTCTATTTGTAGGCAATTTAGCGGCTGATACATCTGAACAGGTGCGTGATGAAAAATGAAGGATTTGCAGGTAGCTTTATTGCAGCTGTGTTCTACTGGAGATCAAGCGGGCAATTTAGAAAAGGGTTTACGCAGTTGCCGCCAAGCGAAGGCCATGGGGGCGGATATTGCCCTGTTCCCTGAAATGTGGAGCAATGGTTACGCCGTGCAGGATGAGGAGCAGCTGCAGCGGGACGCAGTGGATGCAAACGGCAGCTTTGTTTCTGCCTTTGCCGATTTGGCTAAGGAACTGGAGATGGCCATTGGCGTTACCTTTTTAGAGCGATATTCGCCCGCGCCGCGCAACACCCTATGCTTGTTTGACCGGTTCGGCCGCAGGGTGTTAACCTATGCCAAGGTACATACTTGCGACTTCGATCCGGAACGCTACCTAACGCCCGGCGATGATTTTTATGTGGCAGATTTGGATACGGCCGGCGGCACGGTAAAGGTGGGCGCCATGATCTGCTATGACAGAGAATTCCCCGAAAGCGCTAGGATACTGATGCTCAAGGGGGCAGAACTTATTTTGGTGCCCAATGCCTGCCCCATGGAAATCAACCGTTTAAGCCAGCTGCGCACCCGCGCTTTTGAAAACATGGTGGGGATTGCCACTGCCAACTATGCTTACGAGCAAACCGACTGCAACGGCCATTCCTCCGCCTTTGACGGCATTGCTTACCGTGATGGTATTGCGCGAGACACCCTGGTGCTGGAAGCAGGAGAGGGTGAAGGCATTTACCTGGCGCATTTTCCTATGGATGAGTTGCGTGCCTACCGCCAGTGGGAAATTTTCGGCAACGCCTACCGGCACCCGCAAAAATACCATATGCTGGTGCAGCAAGAAATCCGCCCGCCCTTTATTCGAAAGAATTACCGGCAATAGCTGCTGGACCAGGGACTTTCACCGGCTGCGAAAAGAAACCCGGCGGCGCTGCGGCTGCGGCAACTTTTGTGTAAGCGAATAAAGGAGAGGGTAAAGAATGTGTAACCAAGGAAATCAAAAAAACGCCGATCGTTTTACCGGTTTTGCTGATGTGTATGACAGTGCCAGGCCCGCCATGCCGGAGTATCCCGCCCGGGTCATTTGCCGCTATTTGGGCAAACGTCCGGATTTAGTAGTGGATTTGGGTTGCGGTACGGGGCTATCCACCCGTATTTGGAAGGAATATTGCCAAAAGGCGGTGGGCGTGGAACCCAGCGCCGATATGCTGGCCATTGCTTGCGAGAAGCAAACGGAACAAATCTCGTTCGTGCAGGGTTTTGGCGATAACACCGGTTTACCCGATGGCTGTGCAGACGCAGTGGTATGCTCCCAATCCTTTCACTGGATGAATCCCGAAACCACGCTCAAAGAAGTGGATCGTATTTTAGCCCGCCGGGGCGTGTTCGCCACGGTGGACTGCGATTGGCCCCCTGTGGCCGATTGGCGGGCCGAGGAGGCCTATATGAAGTTGTACGGCAAGGTTAAAAAGTTGGAATCCGCACTGGACGATGTGCGCGATACCTTTGTGCGCTACAGCAAAGAAAAGCATTTGCAAAATATCAAAAACAGCGGTTATTTTGCTTATTGCCGTGAGATTGTCTTTTCTAACACCGAGTCTTGCACGGCGGAGCGGTTCATACGGCTGCTGCTAAGCCAGGGCAGCCTGCAAATTGTGCGCAAAAAGCACCCCGAAATGATAGAAGACGATATCGCCGCCTTTTCGTCATATATTCGTAACTTATATGGCAATGAGCCCTTTTCCATGGATTTTTGTTATCGCATGCGCCTTGGTGTGCGGGGTGAATCAGAATAAAAAGCAGATGTAAGAGGATTGGAGTTTTACCATCACTGTGCTGTCGGCACAGCCTTGCCGTATGGGGTTTGAAGCAGGCGATGTTTTTACCTGCCGGTATGAGTGCCCGGCGGGTTTTTGCCCCAAAACGATGGCGGTATTGCACAGCTATTGCGAGGTGGCCAGGGCCGGTGGCGATTACAGGCTGCTGGGCGGCCGCTGTAAAAATGAAATAGAATTTTCTTGTGCCGACGGCTGCGTGCGCTTTTTGTTGCAAGCGCAGCAGGAATTTGGTAGCTGTTCAAATGTTCAGAGAGGGGAAAATCCGCGTGGATAGAAGCGATTATACAAAAATCAACGCCCAAACGTGGGATGTTTGGGCGCGCGGCGGCTGCGAATGGTCGGTTCCGGTGAGCCATGAGGAGTATGCGGCGGCGCAAAAAGGAGAGTGGGGCGTTTATTTAACCCCTTGCAAAACCGTGCCCAAAGAATGGTTTTTGCCGCTACAAGGCGCCCGGTTGTTAGGGCTTGCCAGCGGCGGCGGGCAACAGATGCCCATTTTTACCGCCTTGGGCGCCCGCTGCATGGTGTTTGATTATTCCGATGTTCAGTTGGAAAGCGAACGGCAGGTGGCGCTGCGGGAGGGCTACGCAATCGATATCGTCAAAGGAGATATGACGCAGCGCTTGCCTTTTGCCGACGAAAGCTTTGATATGGTGTTCCATCCGGTTTCCAATTGCTATATTGAAGATGTTTATCCGGTGTGGAAAGAATGCTTCCGCGTGCTGAGAAAAGGCGGTGTGTTACTGGCAGGCTTTGACAACGGGCTTAATTTTTTGTTTGAAGACGATAACCCTTTAACAGTAGTTAACAAGCTGCCCTTTAACCCGCTGCGTATGGAGGAAAGCCGCTACCGGCAAATGGTGGAGCAATACGAAGGCGTTCAGTTTTCGCACACGATGGAAGAACAGATAGGCGGCCAGCTGAAGGCAGGCTTTGTGCTAACCGATCTGATAGAGGATCGTGATCGGCCGGGCGGGGCGAAGATTGGCGAATATGCCCCGCAATACATCGCCACCAGAGCGGTGAAACCCCAGTAAATGACCTTTGCCCCAAAATTCAAAACGTCAATTTTCGGCAAGAGGGGAAATGAATTGGCAAATCACAACAAAAAAAGCGGTTTTCTTCTGGATCTCCCCCTTGGCGCGTTGTGCGGCGGGGCAAACCATGTTATAATAAAGAAAGGGCCGCGGCGCACGGATGTGTTTGAGCTGCTCTGGCCGCAGCGCCCTTTTGAATAGAGGGGGAGTGACCGTTAGGCCCCCTGGGAATGGAGGAAATGGCTTGCAGTTTGGCCAATTTGTTATTATCTGTGGGCATTACGGCTGCGGCAAAACGAATTTTGCTTTAAATTTGGCGGTGGATGCGGTAAAGCGAGGGGAAAAGGTTACCCTGGTGGATTTGGATTTGGTAAACCCCTATTTCCGCTCCTCCGATTATGAGGATCTGTTGCATCAGCATGGGATTTCTCTTATTGCCCCGGTGTTTGCCCATTCTAATTTAGACTTACCAGCGCTCCCCGCGCGGTTGCAGTCGATATTTGCCATGCCGGATCAAACCGTTATCTTGGATGTGGGAGGAGACGATGCGGGAGCCACTGCCCTTGGCGGGCTTTCGGCCAAGATTCGGGAGCACGGGGCGTATCAAATGCTTTATTTGGTAAACCGCTATCGCGCGCTTACCACCCAAAGCGAGCAGGCGGTGGAATTGCTTGGTGAGATAGAACGCGCTTCGCGGCTGCGGGCAACCGCTGTTGTAAACAATTCTCATTTACAACAGCAGACCGCCAGCCGGGATATCCTGGAAGCTCTGCCTTACGGGCGCCAGGTTGCCCAGCAGTTGGGCTTGCCTTTGGCGGCAACAACTGCCCCCGTTGCGTTGGCGCAAGAATTGCAGGGGCAGGTAGAAAACCTGTATCCTGTAACGCGGTATGTAAGGCCTGTGTGGGAAACGGATGGGCAAGACGCCCAACCAGGGAAAGGAGGTGCCGTATAATGGCGAGGATTGTGATACGGGAAGAGGTCTGTAAGGGCTGCGAGCTTTGTGTGAACGCTTGCCCGCGCAAGATTATTGCGTTGGCCAAAGATAAAATTAACGCAAAAGGATACCATCCGGCTCAGTTGCTGGATGAGCAGAAATGTACAGGCTGCGCTTCCTGCGCTATGATGTGTCCTGACGTTGCGATACGAGTAGAAAGGTAGTGGAACTGTGTCTGAGAAAGTGCTTATGAAGGGCAACGAGGCCCTTGCCGAGGCGGCAATACAGGCGGGATGCCGCCACTTCTTTGGATATCCCATTACGCCGCAGACGGAGCTTGCGGCCTATATGTCGAAAAAGATGCCCAAAATTGGGGGCACCTACTTACAGGCGGAATCGGAAATAGCGGCTATCAATATGGTGCTGGGCGCGGCATCCGCCGGTGTGCGCGCCATGACTTCCTCTTCTTCGCCGGGCATCAGCCTAAAAACAGAGGGCATTTCTTATCTGGCTGGTTCCGATGTGCCTGCCCTCATCATCAATGTGCAGCGCGGCGGCCCCGGCTTGGGCGGCATTCAGCCCTCACAGGCCGACTATTGGCAGGCCACCAAAGCCACCGGCCACGGGGATTTTCAAATTTTGGTGTTTGCGCCCTCAACGGTGCAGGAAATGGTGGACTTGGTATCCTGTGCGTTTGATTTGGGGGATAAATACCGCATGCCGGCCATGATTCTGGCCGACGGTATGCTGGGCCAGATGATGGAACCGGTAAGCATTCCCTCCGGCGAGGGCAAACAGTTGCCGGAAAAGCCCTGGGCGGTAAGCGGCCATCAGGGCAAACGGCCCCACAATGTGGTAAACTCGCTGTTTTTGCAGCCCCAGAATCTGGAAGAGCTGGTCAAAGAGCGGTTTGCCCGCTACGAGCAAATTAAAAAGACTGAACAGCGCGCTGAGGAGTATCTAACCGAGGATGCCGATATCGTGCTGGTGGCCTACGGCGCTTCTTCCCGCGTGGCGCGCAGCGCGGTGAACGCAGCCCGCAGCCAGGGGATTAAGGCGGGCTTGATTCGGCCCATCACTTTATGGCCCTTCCCCACGGATGCAATTTCACGCGCAGCCGGCACCGCCCAGCACTTTTTGTGCGTAGAGATGAGCATGGGCCAGATGGTGGACGATGTTCGCCTGACGGTCAACGGCGCGAAGCCGGTGGCTTTTTATGGCCGCACGGGCGGTATTATCCCCACGCCGGCCGAAATCTTAAATGAAATTCAAAAATTGGCGGGAGGTGCTCGGTAATGGCAGTGGTGTTTGATAAACCCAAAATGCTGACCGATGTTCCCTTCCATTATTGCCCGGGCTGCACCCATGGTATTGTGCATCGGCTGGTGGCCGAAGTGATCGACGAGCTGGGCGTGGAAGGAAAAACAGTGGGCGTGGCCCCGGTGGGCTGCGCAGTAATGTGCTATGATTATTTTGCCTGTGATATGATTGAGGCGCCCCATGGCCGCGCACCGGCTGTGGCCACCGGTATCAAACGGGCCCGCCCGGATAATGTGGTGTTTACCTATCAGGGCGACGGCGACTTAGCCGCCATCGGCACGGCGGAAACCGTGCATGCGGCAACCCGCGGCGAGAACATAACGGTTATCTTTATCAATAACGCGATTTACGGCATGACGGGCGGGCAAATGGCCCCCACCTCTTTGCCGGGGCAGGTTACCCAAACCACCCCTTATGGGCGCGATGTAAACACGGCCGGCTATCCTGTGCGGGTATGTGAGATGCTCTCTACCCTGGATGGCGTAGCGCTGGCTCAGCGCGTTACCGTAGACTGCGTGAAGAACGTGGTTATTGCCAAAAAAGCCATTAAAAAGGCCTTTGAAAACCAAATTGCCGGGCGCGGCTTCTCCATTGTAGAAGTGGTTTCCACCTGCCCCACCAACTGGGGTATGACGCCGGTGGAGGCTTTGAACTGGCTGCGTGAAAACATGCTGCCCTATTATCCGTTGGGCGTGTACAAAGACACCGTGAAAGGAGCGAGGCTGAATGAGCAATCCAAGTAAGGATCTAAACATTCTGTTGGCCGGATTCGGCGGGCAGGGCGTGCTCTTTGCCGGCAAGGTTATCGCTTACGGCGGCTTGATGGATAACAAAGAGATTTCGTGGCTCCCCTCTTACGGCCCGGAGATGCGCGGCGGCACAGCCAACTGCAGCGTTTGCATCTCTGATAAGCCCATCGGCTCCCCGTTGGTGGTAACGCCGAACGTGTTTGTGGCGATGAATCTGCCCTCTTTCGATCGGTTTATCGACGCGGTAGAGCCGGGCGGCGTGGTGCTGATTGATAGCTACCTTATCGATAAAAAGGTGGAGCGCGACGACGTAAAGGCCTTTTATGTGCCGGCCACAAAATTGGCGGAGGAAAACGGCCTGAAGGGCGGCGCCAATATTATTCTGATTGGCAAGCTGTTCCACGAAATCGGCTTCTGCTCTGCTGAGGCGTTGGATAAGGCCATTGAAAAATGTGTGCCTGCCCACAAGTCTCATCTGATGAGCAACAATAAAAAAGCGTTGGAAATCGGTATGCACGCCTAAGTTTTTGCGTGCGGCCGTGCCCACGAAAAAGGCGCTGCCGGGTTTTGATTCCCCGGCGGCGTTTTTGTTTGTAAGCGGCTGGGCCTTGCTGGAATAAATGGGGTATAAGAGGTCTATTTTCACGCAATTACTGCGTTGGCCTTTGCAACCATTGGGCTTTTGCTTGTATGCAAATGCTTTTTGCGGATGCAGGCGGAGCCTTATGGTGGCGGCTTTTGCGAAAAGGGGAGATGAACATGCTGGCGATGAATTTAGCTGTGTGGTCTGCTGTAATGCTGCCGGTGCTGGCGGCCCTTTATATCACCCGGTTTTGGATGAACGCACCGAAGTTTCAGGTGCTGCCCAAATGCGCCGGCAGCTTTGTTTGCCTGGGCACATTGGGGGTAGGGCTGTATCTATCGGGGAAGCAGCCTTTTGCGCACCTGGCGTTTTGGGCTTTGTTTTTGTTCATGCTGGGGGATTTTCTAATTGAACGGCGCTTAGAACTGGGCGGTGCGGCCTTTGCTGCCGGCCATTTGCTGTTGATTACCTGGATTGTGAACCAGGGCTTTTTTACCTGGTGGTGTGTGCCGGTATGGCTGGTGGCGGCCGGGAGCTTGCTTGCTGTGTTTTGCCGGGATCGAAACCGGATGGGCCGTTTAGCGGGGGCATTAGGGCTTTATGGCGCTATTCTAACGGCGAGCTTTGCTTGCGCCGCTGTGCTGCCGTTTATTGCCGGCGATTGGTATTGGCCTTTTGCCGCTGGGCTTCTTTGTTTTGTGCTGTCAGACGCTGTGTTGGGCAAAAATGAGTTGCATAAGCCCAGCGCCAGCAAGCAGTGGCTGCTTATGGCATTGTATTATGCGGCGCTATATTTGATTGCCGCTTCCTTTTGGAGCGCGTAACTGCCAAGCTGTATTTTTTACAATAAAAAACCAGCCGCGCCGGCTTTGGTTAGCTGCCTATCCGTGCCGTGCGGCTGGTTTGTTTTATGTTGTTAAAATCTGGTTGTGGTTATAAGGCAGTTGGTTTTTGCTGCTGCTCTTGCCCGGAGCGTTTGGGCATACTTTTGCCCATCGCTGCAATCGCAATGGATACCAAAGGATTAATCCATCCAAAGAAGGTGAAGGGGCCGTATTGCCAGGCAGAAATGCCCAAAGCGTTTTCGGTAAAACCTGCGCCGGTGCTGTAAGGGACGATGCCGCCAAAAACGGTGCCCGCATCCTCCAAAGCGCGGCTCAGGTTGCAGGGCAAAAGGGCGTGTTCATCATAAGCGGATTTAAATAGCCTCCCGGTTAAAATAATGGCCACATACTGTTGCCCGGTACCAATTAAGATAATCCAAGCGGTGAGCACGGTGGAAATTACCAATCCCCGGTCGCTTTTCACGTGGGCTAATATTTTCTGAACCAGCGATTCTGCCATGCCGGTGCGCTCAAAGATACCGGCAAAGCTTAGCGCAATCAAGGTTAGGGCGATGGTTTTCATCATGCTCATAATACCGCCGCGGTTTACTAGGGTGTCTACCGCCTCCACGCCGGTATTGGCGGTGAAGCCGTCCATCAATACCGCGCAGATCCGGCCGGGATCATGGTTGCCTTGAAGGGCAACCGCGCCCAACAACCCCAAAGCGGCCGCAGCCATCAGCCCGGGTAAGGCGGGAATACGAAAAATCACCATGGCGATGACCAGCAAAGGCGGCAAAAGCAACACGGGGTGGATGACAAAGTTGCTGGCCAGGGTCTGAGTAATTTGGGTTACGTCTGCATTTTCAGCCGCAGAGGAGGAATAAGAAAACCCGATGGCGCCGTAGATAATGAGGCAGATAAGATAAGTGGGAACGGTGGTGCCCATCATATGGCGCACGTGATCAAATAGTTTTGCCCCCGAAACCGACGGAGCCAGATTGGTGGTGTCAGACAAAGGGGACATTTTATCTCCGAAATAGGCCCCGGATACAATGGCGCCGGTTGTGATGGCAGGCGGAATACCCAACGCGCCGCCGATGCCGAACAAAGCCACGCCAACCGTCCCAATGGTGGAAAGGGAACTGCCGATGGCCAGCGACACCAGAGAACACAGCAGCAACGTGGTGATAAGAAAGAAGCGCGGTGAAATAATTTGCAGGCCGTAATAAATCATGGTGGGGATTACGCCGCCCACCATCCACGCGCCGATAAGCACGCCGATAATCAAAATGATAAGCAGGGCAGGCACGGCCATTTTGATGGTATCCACAATCCCTTGCTGCATTTCCTCCCATTTAAACCGGTGAATGGCGCCCATAAAGGCGGCAAAGATGCAGCCAATCAACAAAGGAATGTGGGGCGGGGCGCCAAACAGCACCGTCATGCTCACCACACAGCCAATTAGAAACAAAAAGGTGGTTACCGCTCCCCAAAAGGGAACCAAGCGCTGCTTTTCCTGTTGTTTTTGCTTGTCCATTTTGCACCAGCTCCTTCTTCTACGGCCTGTAACATTGCCAGTTGCCGTATTTTTCCATATGCTTTATGGATATCATAACACGTCACGCGGCAGATAGAAAGAAAAGATCTTGCCAGGTTTTAACGGCAAAAATTCTGAACGCCACGGCAGCTTTGGCCGTTGCTCGAGAATTTGTATCCAGCCATGACCGGGCCCTCCCCTGGTCGTAAAATGAACGGCGCAAAAGGTAAAACCAGTAATGCATGGGAGGGAACAACGAATACGGCCGCGCCGGTAAAATTAACCGGCGCGGCCGCAGAAAGCTTCACGATGGGATGAATGAATTATTTTGCTTTTTTGCGGATGGTAACCATGGCGCTTACAGTCAAGCAGGCCGCGGCAACCGCCAAGAGCACCACCCAAACTTCCATGCTGTTGCTTTCACCCGTTTTGGGGTTACTGGCGGTAGAGGAGTTGGACGGCGCAGCGCTGGAAGAGCCGGCCGGGGTGTTGCTCACTTCAGAAGAGCTGTTTTCGGGCTGACTCTCAGGCTGGCTGGAGCTCTCTTCCGGAACGCTGGAGCTTTCTTCCGGCTGGCTGCTCACCGGCTTTACGGTGTAGGATACGGTGGGCATGGGGAATACTTCAGAGGGCCCCTCAACACCGTTGGTATCTTTCGGGTACAGGATAGCGGAGTTGTTGGTATACAACCCGTCGTAACCCAGCGAACCGTTGGCGTCATATTGGCCGTAGGTGCCCGCCTCGGTTTTGGGGTTGGCAAGCACAACGGTGTAAGAAAGCTGTACGGGGGCAAAGTTGCTCACCGGCACGTTGAATGTAAGGGTGAACTTTTCAGCGTCCTTTTCGCCGGGTGTGTAAAGCACCTCATAGGGGTACTTGCCCGCAGCATCCTTTTCGCCGAAATAAACGCAGTTGTTAGCGGCGTCCACAGTGGCAGCCAGGGCCTGTCCCTTCACAGTGAGTTGGAAGGTGTCTATACCCTTTAGGTTAAAGTCATATTCGCCTTCCACATAGCCCAGGGTGTCTTCCACGCGGCTACCCGCATCTACTAAGTAAAGGATGTCGTTTTGAATCTGCTCAAAGCTAACATCTTTACCACCTGCCAGGTACTTCATAAAGGAAGGGCCCCAGAGGTTATCAGTAGAAGTGCCGTTTGTCACCGCATAGCAGTGATAACCAGCTGATTTTGCTTCTTGATAAACCTCATTGGTTAGATACAAGGCTTTATCGATTGAGTTTGCATAGATGTCCTTCTCCTCAACTGGGGTGGCCTGTTTTACTTCTCCTTCATAGGGATATTCATATTGCGTACCCTGTACTTCAACTTGTTGGCCGATACTGCTTAACCAAGTATCCCAGTTTTCCGGTGGATTATTGGTACCGTATTTGGAATACCAGTTGTCAGGTCCGGCCCAACAGAGCACGGAATCAGACATAAAACTCCAGGCAGTAACGGTAGGCTCTTCGTTATACATATAGGTGATAGCATCGCTAACGAAGATCATATATTTGCGGCTGGCGTCCACCGTTGTATCTGCATCCAACATAGCCTTACCTGCTAGCAGACCCGCGTGGGTGTTTGTACCGCTGGAGATTTCTTGCCGCATAGCATTTTCAATGTCGGCATATTGGGTCTTCAGATCCATCCAGTCGGAAGCGTGGGCTTCTTTGTTAAAGATAACGACGCCTACCTTCACCTGGGCGTTGGTTTCTTGCACTTGGGTCTGCAAATTTTGCAGCATATTCAATGCATCCTGCTCAATGTCAGTGCTGGTAGACTTATCCAGCACAAACACCACGTCGGTCACCAGCTGCTCTTCGGCAGAGGGCAGCGACAAGGTCACGTTGGCCTCATAGTTGTCATCCAGATTGGTGGCGGTTTTGGATTTGGATACATCCCACTCAATGCCTTGTGCAAAAACGCCGGCGGGTATCACTAGCGCGAGCAAAAGGCAAAGCGCTAAGCTTAAAAATTTCTTTCTCAAAATCGGAACCTCCTTCGTCTTTCTATCCCGAAGAAGGCTTTTTTCTATTTTGCCGTCCTTCGGGAATTGTGGAAGGGTTCCTGCCCGCCTGCGCATGTTTCTTTATCGATGCGCAGGCCCAGCCTTTTTCGGCATCCCGGCGATACACTTTCGGCCCCTGTGGGTTATGCCTGTGGCGGTAACTGACTCAAGCGTGCAATCAGCTGTAGGCGCGCATTTTGGGCGCAAGCCTCTTGCGGTGCGCCGGCCAGATAATCCAACGCATCGTTCCAATCGCACAGCGCGGCCGCGTCGTGTGGGATCTGCCCAACAACACGGGCCAAATAGGCCCGCTGCGCATTGTTTAATTGCCGCAGGTCAGACAGATATTCGCAACCCATCGCATATGCCAAATAATCCAGCAGAGGTAAAGCAAGGCGATTGTTCTGCACCACGATTCCCCAGCCTCCTTCCAGCCCTGTGAAATAATTTCTAAAAGTGTACGATTACAAATGAGCAAAACCATATGTAAAAAAGTACAATAATAGGGCTTGCATGCTTGAAAAAAGCTGGAATATTGTGATATAATCCCAATTGTGGAAGGCAAAACAGCCTTTTTGAAAAGGTACACTTTTACAAAAAAGCCAATTATTCCCTTATGAAATTTTTTCAAGCTTTACCGCTTTTGAATAAAAGGTTCCCACCGGCATTTCACAGGCGCTGGCCGCCTGCTGAAGTGTCATTTTTTTATTGCGCCAAGCTTGGTGCACCTCGTGAAAATTAAGGGGAAGAGGGCGCGGCGGTCTGCCGAACCGCACGCCCCGCGCTTTGGCAGCGGCAATGCCCTGCGCTTGACGCTTTTTGATATTTTCTCGTTCGTTTTGCGCTACGAATGAAAGAATTTGCAGAACCAAATCGGCAATAAAGGTGCCCATTAAGTCCTTGCCGTTGCGGGTATCCAGCAGCGGCATGTCCAGCACGCAGATATCGGCGCCGATCTCCTTGGTCAAAATGCGCCATTGGTGCAGAATCTCTTCATAATTGCGGCCTAAACGGTCGATGCTAAGCACGTACAGCAGGTCGCCGGGTTTTAGGCGTTGCACTAGTTTTTGGTAGTTCGGGCGCTGAAAATCCTTGCCGGATTGCTTATCGATAAATAAATGCCGTTTGGGGATGTTTTTATCTTGCAGGGCAATTAGTTGTCTATCTTCGTTTTGATCGGTGCTGGATACCCGGATGTATCCATATATTTTTCCCGGCATGAGGCGGGAGCCCCCTTTCTGGCTCGTTTGTTTTGCATTGCTGCTTACAATCCCCGGCTTTGGTATCTTGCCTCCGGCAATTGGGTTCTATCCGAGGCAGAAAGCGCCAAAGATTGCCGGTTTTGCTTTCCATCGGCGTTTGGCGGATCCGCCGTTGAAGAAAGCGCAGCTGCCTTTGTCTCATGCTATTTTATCGGAACTTTTCTTCGTATGTGTAGATAAATTTTATTTTTTGAAATATTTTTTCACAGCAATGCATACAAGCTTGTTTACAAAAAGGGTGTAAGAGGCAATGAGAACGATGGAGGAAAGAAGTCCCCTTTTTCTTTCATGTAATTTTTTTGCCGCTTGACGGGTGTGTGGTATCTTGTAGTAACACAAAAGGCCCGTTGGCGCCTGTGCAACGTTTCTATTGCGCACAAAAGAAACCGGTAAAGAGAAAAAACGAGAGCAGATCGCTTTTCCCAACAGGCAAAGAAAAAAGGAGAAAGCATGCCGGTATGCTTTCTCCTTTTATGGTTATTCTCGTTAAGCTTAAATGAGGCTTACACGCTCCAATGAATCAGCGCCAGTTCGGCCAGCTTGGCGGCCGCCTGCTTTAAATTGAGCCGCGAGGTATTCAGGCACAGATCGTAATTGACCTTGTCGCCCCAGGTTTGCTGGGTGTAAAAGGCGTAATACTTGGCCCGGTTACGATCGATTTTCTCTAAATTGCGCCTGATTTCTTTATCGGTAAGACTCTCTTTTTCTTGCTCGGGGGCCTTGCGCCGGCAGCGTGCAATTTTGCTTTCGGTATCTGCATAAACGAAGATGCGAAACGGATCCCTGCCGCGCAAGATATAGTCTGCACACCGGCCTACAAAGATGCAATCAGATTTTTCAGCCATTTCTTCAATGATTTGCCGTTGGGCCTGAAAAACCTGAAGGTTCATTTGAAATCCGGTATCATTGGTCATATTGAAGCTGTGCGCGACGGTAATGGGGAAGGGCGTTACCGGGCGCTGCTCCACAATCCCTTGAATGTACTGCACCGAAAGCTCGGTGCGCTGCGCAATGGCGGTGATGATTTCTTGATCGTAATAGGCCATATTTAGGTGATCCGCTAAACGGCGGCCCAGTTCTCGCCCGCCGCTGCCGAATTCTCGCCCGATGGTAATAACCCTGCTCATGTTGTTCCTAGCTCCTTTCGTTTTCTTTGAATATTGATATAGAGCAGCAGCCCCAATAGGGCTACTATCAGCTCCGTCGCAGGAAAGGCACACCACACCCCGTGTATTTTTCCCAGCCAAGATAGCAGGAACGCCATAGGAATAATTACAACAAAGCCCCGCAGCAAAGAGATGGTGTTCGCTGGCTTTGGCTGTTCGGTCGATGTGAAGTATATAGATAGTATAACATTAAATCCGGCAAAAGGACAGGCTATAAAATAGAAACGTAAACCGTCGGTGGCAATATTTTGCAGTGTGGCGTTGTTTTCGCTGTTAAATATGCTGGTGATTTGCGAGGCGCCAAAAAACACGCCGGCATAAACGATGGCTGAAATAAGCAACATGGTTACCATAGCATAGCGCAATACGGTTTGTACGTTGCGATGGTTTTGCGCGCCGTAGTTGCTGCTGAGCAGTGGCTGCACTCCCTGTGCAATGCCGGTATAGAGGGCCAGAATAACCAAAGAGAGGTTGGCGATTACGCCGTAAGCGGCCACCCCCACATTACCCTCAAGATTTAATATGATGGCGTTAAAGACAATCATCACAATTCCGGAAGAAACTTCCGTAACCAACGAAGGCACGCCGCTGGATAAGATACCGGCAAACAGTCGTTTTTGCGGCCGGCATTTTACAAAATGGAATTGGTTCTTTTTTTTGATAAAGTGGGGCGACAAAATCAGCATGCTGATAATTGGGGCCAAGCCGGTGGCGAACACTGCGCCGAAAATGCCCATTTGGCAGGGGAAGATAAACACCCAGTCCAGCACAACGTTAGAAAGGCTGCCGCCTATCATGGCAGCCATAGAAAGATGGGGCGCGCCGTCGTTTCTCACAAAGCACAACAGCACATTATTCATTAGAAATGCGGGCGCAAAAAGCAGGATGACTTGCAAATAGGTTTTGGACATATCAAAAACGGCCCCATCCGCGCCAAACCACGAAATAATGGCGCCGGAGAGGAAAAGCCCAACCAGCACAAAGAACAAGGCGAAGCCGGCAGCCAGGTATACCGCGTTGGTAAAGATGCGGTTGGCGGCGGTATCTTCATTTTGGCTCTTTTGAATGGTGTATTTTGTGCCGCCCCCCATTCCTATCATTAAGCCGCTGCCGTGAATAAAGCTATAAATGGGAATCGCCAGGTTTAGTGCGGTTAATCCGTTTGTACCAAGCCCCTGAGAAACAAAGAAAGTGTCGGCCAAGATATAGCAAGATAACCCAATCATCCCCATGACGTTTAGGGAAGTATACTTCATAAAATCCCGAAAGCAATTTGTTTTTTCCATTCCTTTTCCTCCCTCGTTAGAATAAGCGAAAGGTTGATAAATTCAGATGCCGGCGGCTGCGCCGTTCAGCGCTTTCAAACTATGAGGCGCGGCTATTCGGCGGCAGGCGCCTCTTTGGCCTTTACCAGCTCAATTGCTTCTTTACCTGTGATGTGCGCTATGTCCATTTCCAACATGCACAGGGGCTGCCATTCCCGGTTAATGGCCTTTTGCCGGCTTTCCGCAGCGCTACTGGGCGCATATTTTACGGCCAGCTTTTCGATGGCGCTTCGCTTTTCCCGCTCGTCTGTCAATAGGCGTATGGCGCCAAATACGATTACGCTTCTAAAATAAGTGGTGTATTCCTCCGGCACAACCTGATCCTTATCAATCACGCAAAAAGAGGCCTTGGGGTTGCGCGCAATCGCATCTATTTTGTGGCCGTTTTTGGCGCAATGAAAGTACAATTTTTCTCCGTCGTATACATAGCTGAGGGGAACCGCATAAGGGTAGCCGTCATCCCCGGCTACGGCCAGAACGCCGGAAGTACCGCGGTGCAGCACGGCTGCGCACTCCTCGTAAGGGAGGGCTTGCCTTTTTCTGCGCATTTGTCGAAACATAAAATCACCCTTTGTGTTTCTTTTTTGCGGCAGGCAGCATAAAAAAAGCATTGATTTTCGTATCTACTAAGGCCTAACGATACGAAACCAATGCTATAAAAGCTTGCCCGGCGGCAAATTATATTTTTTTAACTCGGCCTATTATAAAGGCAAACCGGCGGTTTGTCAAGAATAAACCAGTGTCAGCGCGCGCGTTCAAAAATCATCTCACGCAACCGGCGCACAAAATAAGCATAATCATCAAAATGAATTTCCGGCGGAATCAGGTGATCCAAAGCGGGGAAGTAGCCGGTATCCTCCAAAAGGGGCGCAATGCGGGCCAGCTCCCGCTCTGTGGCCTCTTTTCCTTTGGCGATCTCCAGCTTGTCGATACCCCCCATCATCGACATATTGGGGTATTTGCGCCGCCAAGCCACCACGTCACACCCCGCCGTCACCTCAAAGGGGAGCATCATATTTACACCAGCGGAGGCGAAAAGGGGAATCAGCTCTTCGCAGTCGCCGTCGGTGTCAACCTGAAATACGGCGATATCGTGGGCGTCGGCAAAGGTTTTAAACCGGCGGTAATTGGGCAGCATAAATTCCTTTATAAATTCCGGTGAGATGAGGGAGCCTTGTTTGCCCGACATATCCTCCCAGATATGCAAAATATCCACCTGCACATCCTTGCAGATTTTTTCAAAAATCGCCAGCCAAAAATCAGTCAGGTCATCCATGATGCGCTTGACCAACTCTGGATCGTCGTAAAAAGCCACCAGGCAATCCTCTACGCCCATCAAATCCCGCAGGGTACCGAATAGGCCGCAGGGGTAAGCGCCGATTTGCACAGGGGCGTCTTGTTCGTTGATGCACCGGGCGCGCTCCTTCCAATCCGCCGGAAAACGGGCGGGATCCTCCGGATCCAAACGCTTGGCCTTAATTTCTTCCCAATCCGATAGGCAGGTAACCGGGGAACGCAAAATTTTGGGAATACCCGATTTTCCTTCTACGCTTTCAATAATCTCTCCCAAATTGTTTTGGGAGATAATCCGTTCCCCATGCCGCTCCAATATTTTTGTTTCGTAGCCCGGCAGGTATAGGTGGTTCACATGGCCAAACAGCGATACCACCGGCGGATCAAAATCAAAGCCCTCCCGCCAAGCGTCGGGGTTGGTAACACCCTCTTGGGCCCATAAAGCGCGCGTTTCGGGCCAGGGGCCAAAATAAAAGGAAAAGGGGGCCCGGTCAATGGGCAGGCACTGGCCGCAGCGGCGCACCCGTTCGCGGTTTGTCATATTAGTTTCCTCCTCGTCTACGAGATGAAGCGTTTTCTCAAAGAATACTCGTTTTCTGCACTAAAAACATGAAGAAAAGGTTGCAAAAGATGGATGTTTTTCAGTTGTTGGTTTTGGAAAGGAATCGTCTGTTACCTGCCGCCCACCTGTTGCCGGTACCAGCTGCGGGGGGAGAGGCCTGTGTGTTTTTTAAAAGTTCTAGAAAAAAAGTAGGAGTCGTTGTATCCGCACAGCAGGGCAATTTGCTGAAAAGAATAGCCCGAAAGCCCTTTGGCCCGGATCAGCTCTTTGGCATATTCCATGCGCTTGCCAATGAGATATTGGCTGGGGGTGCAGCCCATTTCCTTTTGAAAAATTTGGCGAAAATAGTTAGGATTAAAGGGAAAAGCAGCAATGGCCTGCCCCACTTGGTAAAAGGGGTTGGAAAGATTGTCTATCATATCGTGCATTAGCTGCTCCACATAGGGGCTTTTAGGGCTGGCTTTTCCAAAAGCCAGCAGGTATTGCAGCAAAACATCGTATAGGCAGTTAACCAACTCGCGCCAATTGCTGCGCTTTAAATGGTATTCGTTGTGCATTTGCAGCAGAATGCTGTAAATATCGCGGCGGTCGCTGTCTTGCGCGATTAAATAGCGATCTACCGGTATGCCGGGGCGCAGCAGGTTTAGGTGCAGATTGCGAAAGCCGGTTGCGGAAAAATCGGTGTGCCGCACGCCGGGGGCAATTAGGGTTACGGTGCCGGGAGAAAAGCTTTCTTCCACCCCGTCAAAACGAACATGACCGTTGCCTTGGGTGTAGTACACGAGTTCATAGGTCTTGTGCAGGTGGGGCTCCACCCGGTAGGTATCGCAAAATAAACCGTTTATGTAAGTAATATTATCCATATTGCACTTCTCACTCTCTTAAGAGCATCCGCCGCTGTTTTATTGCCAACCGGGCAGCGTCCTTCTTTTTGGAAGGGTTGGAATATCTGAAATGGCGGGCGGATGAAGGCGTATTTTCGTCCGTTGGTACACAGTATAGCATAAATTCTGAAAAAAATCCATGTTTGTGCGTAGATAGTCCAGGGTTCTTTTGCACAGTAATTTATAATGAAAATAAAGTTGCATCATGCAATTTTATCGTTATGAAGGCAAAAATGCAGAGAAACAGACAAAGGAGGCCCCCAATATGGATAAACAAACCCTAAAAAGTATTTTGCAAGAAAAAGAGGGAATTTTGCCCCTAATCCCGGTTTTTGTGCCCCGCCGCTTCGGCACGGCCGGCCGCCGGCTGCGGCTTCACCCCGATGATTATTTTGCGTTGGGCACACAGCGTGGTTCCATTAAAGAAAGATGGTTTTCCTCCATCATCTGTGCTATGAACGGCCCGCTGGCCGCCCCGGACGAGGGTATGAGCTATGTAGATATTGATGGGCAAATGGAGCACAAGGTTTCGCTGAAGGAATTTGTGGATACCCTAGGCGCTGATTTGCTGGGCGATCGGATGATGCAGGACTACGGCACTTGGCCCATGTATTCCAAATTTTTTGACTACGAGGGTCCGCTGTTCCACCATCTGCATTTAAGCTTTGAAGACGCCGCCCGTGTAGGCCGCCTGGGCAAGCCCGAGGCCTATTACTTCCCGCCTCAGCTGAACAACTATGCGGGCACCTCGCCTTACACCTATTTCGGTTTTGCGCCCGACGTAACCAAAGAAGAGGTGAAAGAGCGTTTGGCAGACTTCTGCGCTAAGGATACCCGCATCACGGAGCTTTCCCGCGCATACCGCATTGAACTGGGCACCGGCTGGTACACCGCTCCGGGCGTGGTGCATGCTCCCGGCTCTTATCTGACCTATGAGCCCCAGTGGAACAGCGATGTTAACTCGGTATACGAGAATGTGGTAGAAAACGAGATTTATCCTTACGATATGCTGGTTGAAAACTGCCCGGAAGACAAGAAACAAGATTTAGATTATGTGATTAGCCTCATGGATTGGGATAAGAACGTGGATCCCGATTACCGCCGGCACTTCTTCCGTCCCCCGGTGGTGGCAACTGAGGATGAAAACCACATTGAAAAATGGATTTCTTATGGCAACCCCTACATAGCTGCAAAGGAGCTTACCGTATATCCCGGTTGCGAAGCGGTAATAAGCGACGATACGCCTTACGGCTGCATCCTCACCCAAGGCCATGGTGTTCTCAACGGGCACAACGCTGAAGCTGCCTGCATGCTGCGCTTTGGCCAGATGAGCGCCGACGAATATTTTGTATCCTACGATGCGGCGCATAAGGGTGTGCGCGTGCGCAACCTGAGCCAGCACGAACCCCTTGTTATGCTCAAACACTTCCCGTATCATCCCGGCGTGCCGCAAGCAAAGGCGTAAGGGGCCGAGGTATGAACAATTTTACTTTAGGCGTGTATGAAAAATCCATGCCGGATACGGTGCTGCTGGAGCAAAAACTGGTGTATGCCCGTGAAGCGGGGTTTGACTTTTTAGAGCTGAGCGTGGATGAAAGCGACGCCCGCTTGACCCGCTTAGATTGGCCAGCAGCCCAGCGCGCCGCGCTGCGGCAGGCTGCGTTAAAGGCCGGTATCCGCATCGACACCATGTGCCTGAGCGCCCACCGCAAGTATCCCTTGGGCAGCGCCGACGCGCAAACCGCCGCCCGCGGATTGACGATTTTAGAACAGGCGGTGGAGTTGGCGGTAGATGTGGGAATCCGCATCATCCAGTTGGCGGGTTACGATGTGTATTATGAACCCTCTACCCAGGATACCGTCGGCCGCTTTGCGGAAAATTTGGAGCGCTGCGTGGAACTGGCGGCCCGCAGCGGCGTGACGTTGGGTTTTGAAACGATGGAAACCCCTTTCATGAACACGGTAGAGAAAGCCATGCGCTACGTGAACAAAGTGAATTCCCCCTATTTACAGGTGTACCCTGATGTGGGTAATTTGACCAACGGCACGGATGACGTAACCGGTGATTTGCGCAAGGGCGCAGGGCATTTGGTGGCGGCCCACTTAAAGGATACAAAACCCGGGGTGTTTCGCGATTTGTTTTACGGGGAAGGGAGAGTGGATTTCCCCAACGCTGCCAAAGCGTTGACGCAATTGGGGGTTCGCAAATTCAACGCCGAGTTTTGGTACCGCGCGGGCAGCGATTGGCAGAAGGTGCTGTGCCAAAGCCATGATTATCTTGCCGGTGTGCTGAGCGAGGCGTAATGACGCCCGGTTCAGAAAGGGGAAGGAGAAACCAGATGGAGCGTTTTTTTCTGGGGATTGACAACGGCGGCACAGTAATAAAGGCTGCTGTTTTTGATGAAAATGGCCGGCAGATAGGCGCGGCGCAAAGATCTACGCCGGTTGAGGTCCCTTATCCGGGTTGGGCCCAGCGGGATATGGAACAAATGTGGCAGGTGAACTGCCAGGTAATTCGCGATGCGTTGACCGCCTCGGGCATATCAGGTGACGTTATTTGCGGCGTGGGGTGCACAGGGCACGGCAAAGGATTGTACCTTTGGGGCAAGGATGGCAAGCCGGCATATCCCGGCATTGCCTCCACCGATAACCGCGCCCAAGGGATTGTGGAAGAGATAGAGGCCGCCGGTATTGCCGAGCAGTTGCGGCAACTCACCTTACAATCCTTGTTGGCCTGCCAGCCTGCGGCACTGTTGCTGTGGTTAAAGCGGCAGCAGCCCCAAGCCTATGAAAATATTGCCTGGGTATTTGAAGCCAAAGACTATATTCGTTTTCGCCTCACCGGGGAGGCCTTCGCAGAGGTAACCGATTATTCGGGCACCAGCTTGATGAATTTGCACACGGCAAGCTTTGACCCACGTATTCTTCAGCTGCTGGGGTTGGAAGAGCTGCAAAACTGCCTGCCGCCCTTGCGCTATTCCAGTGATTTTTGCGGTGGTGTTAGTGAAGCAGCCGCACAAGAAACAGGTCTACGGCCGGGAACACCGGTGTGCGGTGGCATGTTTGATATTGACGCTGCCGCCGTGGCTATGGGGGTAACGGATCCCGCCGGCGTGGCGGTTGTAACCGGCACATGGAGTATCAACGAGTACGTGTCTCCCAACCCGGTTACAGCGTGCCCTACCACGAAAAACTCTCTGTTTTGTCAACAGGGTTTTTATTTGGTGGAAGAAAGCAGTGCAACCTCTGCTGGCAATTTGGAGTGGTTTATTGACACGCTGATGAGGGAGGAGCGGGATCGCGAGAAAGCGGAAGGGCGGTCGATTTATCCGTTGGTGGATAGTATCGTTGCGCGTACCCCCATGAGCGACGTGCTGTTTGCTCCTTATCTGTATGGAAGCAACCACGAGGGGCAAGCCGGAGCCTTTTTTTCCGGCCTGTCTATGGCTACTAGCAAAGAGGATATGCTGCGGGCGGTATTTGAAGGGGTAGTGTTCTCGCACGCGTTGCATCTAGAACGGCTACTGGCCCAGCGGGAACCGCCGGCTGCGGTGCGCATGTGCGGCGGCGCTGCCAATTCAGAGGTATGGGTGCAGATGTTTGCCGATGTGATCGGCTTGCCGGTAGAAACCATCGCCGCCCGGGAACCGGGCGCCTTGGGCTGCGCTATGGCGGCTGCAATTGCTGCTGGCTGCTATGGCAGCTATGCAGAAGCGGTGCAGCATATGACTCATGTCAAAAAGGTTTGTGTTCCCGATCCTGCAAAGTATGAAGCTTATCAAAAGAAGTTTGGTGCTTTTAAAGAGCAGATCGAACGGCTTGCAAAGTAATCATTATCTTGTTGTAATTGTTAAAAATAGCAGCGGTAGCAGCGGCGGTGCGTGCCTGATTGGGCACAGCCGCCGCTGCGCTTTATGCTGGCATAAAAGGTTTGTTTCAGTTTAGAGACGTGCGTTTTGAAAAGCGCATGAAAAATACAAAATATTTTGTAAGTTTCTTTGTTATAATGGAGGGGCTCCTTCAGCCTTTTTCGGCCGCTTGTTTGGTCGAAAGAAAGTATTTATGTATTAATTTCTTCACAAAATTATTTTTGAAGACATATTTTGAAGTTTTTTAAAAAAACTTGAAAAAACCCCTTGCAAAAACGAAAAAGATATGCTAATATATAAAAGCTGCTTCACAGAGCAGAAAAAGTAAAAAACGGGGTATTAGCTCAGCTGGGAGAGCGCTACACTGGCAGTGTAGAGGTCAGCGGTTCGATCCCGCTATGCTCCACCAAACCGGAACAGACTTGTCTGTTCCGGCTTTTTGTATAAAGAAAACCACGCGATAGTGAACTATTCCGCCCCAAAAGGACAATTGCAAAGAAACCACCCCTGAAGTAGGATAAAACTACAACGGGGGTGAATTTGTATATGGCGAGAAAATATACCCATATCAAACAGCATTGTGAAGAAAAGGAGTTGAGCCGTCAGGACGAGTGCGGTTGCCAGAACATCAGAGAAGGATAAAAATTTACGAAAGAAAGTCCGGGGCAAATCCGCTTTGCTGTGGAATCTTTTGGATTAGTTCCGCGTCATAACAAGGGATGTTTAGTTTTTCGGCAGTTTGCTTGCCAATGGTACGTCCGCCGCTTCCAAATTCGCGGCTGATGGTGATGATTCTATTTTGCATGGATTTTTTCTCCTTGTGCATCCAGTTCTTTATAGGTGCGGGCAATCAATATTACTGCAATAACAAAGGTTAAAATATCCGACACCGGCATGGAGTATAGTACGCCGTCCAAGCCCCAGAACAAGGGGAGCAGCAGCGCAAAGCCGACGCCAAATACAATTTCGCGAACCATAGACAACATAGTAGACATGGCAGCTTTACCCAACGCCTGCAAGAAAATAAAGCAGGCTTTGTTGACGCAGGCAAAAATCATCATGCATAGATAAATGCGAAATGACCAAACAGCAAAATCCGTATAGTAAGCGCTTTCATTTGCAGCACCAAAAATGGCAATTAATTGCTGCGGGAAAAATTCAACGATTATCAGCGCCACTGCGCCAACGGCGGCTTCGGCAATCAGCAGCCGGCTAAATAGGCTTTTTACCCGTTGATTCAACCCAGCCCCCATGTTGTAGCCCGCAATGGGAATGCAGCCAGCCGCCATACCTACGGCAATAGAAATAACAATTTGAAAGAATTTCATCACAATTCCCACAACCGCCATAGGGATTTGCGCATATTGTGCCTGGCAAAAAATATCGTCCATTGCGCCATATTTGAGAATCATGTTGTTAATGGCTGACATAGCGGCCACTAACGAAATTTGTGATAAAAAGCTGGTAATGCCCAATACCAAGGTTCTGCCCGAGACGGCTTTATCCATTCGGTAATCTGCTTTTGTAGGCTTAATCAACTTCATATTAAACAAATACCAAATGGCCAACACAGCGGTAACCACTTGGCCTATAACCGTTGCAACCGCTGCGCCCATCATCCCCCATTTAAAGATAAAGATAAAAATAGGGTCGAGAATGATATTGAGAATAGCCCCCACTAGCGTAGAAACCATGGCGAATTTCGGGCTACCATCGGCACGAATAATGGGATTCATGGCTTGGCCGAACATATAAAACGGAATACCCAAAGCGATGTAAAAAAAGTATTCCTTGGAGTAGTGAAAAGTTTCTTCGTTTACAGTGCCGCCGAATATAGTGATGATGGGCTCGAGAAACACCAGATAAATAATGCAAAGGATCACACCGCTGGCAACCGAGAGAATTACCGCGTTACCAACGCTTTTTTTGGCGTTTTGGGGTTCGTTCCTGCCAAGGCTTAAACTAACAAACGCACAGCAGCCGTCGCCTATCATAACAGCGATTGCCAGGGCAATTACCGTTAGCGGAAAAACAACGGTATTGGCCGCATTGCCGAAAGAGCCCAGGTAATCCGCGTTGGCGATAAAAATTTGATCCACAATGTTATACAGCGCGCCTACTAAAAGCGAGATAATACAGGGGACGGCATATTTCCTCATTAATTTACCGATGCGTTCCGTCCCCAAAAACTGATTTATACTTTCTTCCATTCCATACCATCCTTGTATTATAGAGTAGTAGTTATTAGAGCCCCTCTCCAAGGGCTGTGTGCTACACTGTAAGGGATGCTGTGGATCGGTGCAAACCTCCTACCACAAGATGGTTCTTGAAAGGTTCCAACCACAGCCCCTTACAATTTTGTTGATCAGTTAAA
>DVJE01000043.1 GCA_018716975.1 Candidatus Gallacutalibacter stercoravium
TGTTATCTTATTCATAGCAAATAGGATGACCTTCTTTCGGTTTGGTGTGAGCAACTTAACCTTAACACAGGTCTTTCCTATTTGCTATCTTTTTTATCCCCTTCTGTCACACTTCATTGTAACTCCTACAGATTTCATCCTTTGCTCGCTCTGATTCAGATTGACAAAGTATTCCCTTTGTGCTAAAATTTATTTGATTTTGGAAGGATATAAGAGTCTTTTCAAAGCAATTGTTCTGGATCACTCCGTCAGGGAGTTAAGGCCATACGGACAGCCGGGTCCACTGCCGATTGGCGGCCTTTGTGCAGCCTTATTGATTGAGTTAAAAGCTCAAATTTTATAAGTTGGTTACTTCATAACCGAAATGCGCCTGTGCGCAGACTTGTGAAACGGTCAATAAGAGTAGCAAAAGTATGATTGCTATTAGACTCTGATCATTCCGTTGTGCCTGAATGTGTCTATTGTTTTGTGTTTTCTGTATGCCCTGCAAAAGCCGGCTGGTTTGGTGCGCGTTCTTAGTGGCGGCCGCTGGATGGCGGGATGCAGAAAAATAAAACCTCTCTCAGGTTATAACGCAAGTTGTGCGTGCTGCACAGCTTGCGTTTTTTGTTTTTGGTAGCAACCAGCAGAAGGGGGAAAAAATATTGGAAATAAGCCGCACCCATTTGGATCAAAACCGGGCCCCTATCTACGAGGCTTTGGAAACGTTTCGGCAAATGCGCGTTGTTCCATTTGACGTGCCGGGCCATAAGCGCGGCCGGGGTAACCCGGAATTGACCGCCTTTTTAGGCCAGCAGTGTGTGGGCGTGGATGTGAACAGTATGAAGCCGCTGGATAATCTTTGCCATCCGGTATCTGTTATTCGCGAAGCGGAGGAATTGGCGGCCGATGCCTTTGGCGCCGCCCACGCCTTTTTAATGGTAGGCGGTACCACAAGCTCGGTGCAAAGCATGGTGCTAAGCACCTGCAAGCGTGGGGACGAGATCATTTTGCCGCGCAATGTGCATAAAAGCGTTATCAACGCCTTGGTTCTTTGCGGCGCAATCCCGGTTTATGTCAATCCAGAGGTGGATCAGCGGCTGGGCATCTCTTTGGGAATGAAGCGCGAGCAGGTGGCTAAGGCAATTGCCGAGCACCCCAATGCGGTGGCGGTGCTGGTGAACAATCCTACTTATTATGGTATTTGCAGCGATCTTCGCGCCATTGTTAAGATGGCCCACGACGCTGGAATGCGTTGTTTGGCGGATGAAGCCCACGGCACGCATTTCTATTTCGGCGGGGGGCTTCCGGTATCCGCTATGGCGGCGGGGGCGGATATGGCCGCTGTGTCTATGCATAAAAGCGGCGGCAGCCTCACCCAATCCAGTCTTTTGCTGGTGGGCCCCAATATTCATGCCGGCTATGTGCGCCAAATCATCAATTTAACGCAAACCACGTCGGGCAGCTATCTGCTGATGTCTAGTTTGGATATCAGCCGCCGCAATTTGGCTTTGCGGGGGCGGCAAGTATTCCATCAGGTGGCGGATATGGCCGAATACGCCCGCCAAGAGATCAACTCGGTGGGCGGCTATTATGCTTTTGGCCGTGAGCTGATGAACGGCAACTCCATTTTTGATTTTGACACCACAAAATTAAGCGTGCACACCTTAGATATTGGGCTTGCCGGCATTGAAGTTTATGATATTTTGCGGGATGAGTACGACATACAAATTGAATTTGGAGATATCGGCAATATCTTAACCTACCTGTCTATGGGGGATCGCCCCCAAGAGCTGGAACGTTTGGTCAGCGCGTTGGCGGAGATCCGCCGCCGTTATCAAAAGGATGGAACCGGGCTGTTGAGTCAGGAGTATATCGATCCCGAGGTGGTTACCAGCCCGCAAGAGGCGTTTTACGCCGAAAAGATCAGCCTACCGCTAGAGAAAAGCGAAGGGCGCGTGTGTAGCGAGTTTGTCATGTGCTATCCGCCGGGGATTCCGATTTTAGCGCCGGGTGAGCGGATCACAGCGGAGATTTTGGAACATATTCAGTATGCAAAAATGAAGGGCTGCAGTATGACCGGGCCGGAAGATCCCGAGCTAAAGCGGCTGAATGTATTGGCGTAAAAGGCGGTGATATTATGGAAATGTGGTTTAGTGAATTTCATACCCCGGATGTCAAGCACAGCATCCGGATTAACCGGCACTTGTATTCTAAGCAAAGCGATTACCAGCGCATCGATATTTTTGAAACGCCGGAATTCGGCCGTGTTCTAACGCTGGACGGCAATGTGATGTTGACGGAGCGGGATGAGTTTATTTATGACGAAATGATCACGCATGTGCCGATGGCGGTGCATCCCGGCATTACGGACGTGCTGGTGATCGGCGCCGGGGACGGCGGCGTGGTGCGGGAATTAACCCGTTACGACCGGATCAAACGCATTGACTTGGTGGAGATGGATCCGCAGGTGGTGGAAGCTTGCCGCACCTATCTACCCAGTAACGCCTGCCGGATGGACGATCGCCGGGTGCATATTTATTTTGAGAACGCTCTGAAATTCATCCGCAGGTGCGAGGCCTCTTATGACCTGATTATTGTTGACTCTACCGATCCCTTCGGCCCGTCGGAAGGGTTGTTTACCCGCGAGTTTTATGGTAACTGCTACAATGCTTTGCGGGAAGACGGCATTATGGTGAACCAACAAGGAAGCCCCTTTTACGCCGAGGATGCCAACGCCATGCAGCGCAGTCATAAGCGCATTGTCAGCACCTTTCCCATCAGCCGGGTTTACCAGGCCCATATTCCCACCTATGCGGCGGGATATTGGCTGTTCGGCTTTGCCAGTAAAAAATATCACCCCATTGACGACCTGGATGGCGATGCTTGGAACGCATTAAACCTGCACACCCGCTACTATACCACCAGGCTGCACGTGGGCGCCTTTTGGTTGCCGGCATTTTTGGAAGAGATTCTAGAGGAGGTGGAACGGTAAAAGATGCTCCCACCGAACATAGAAACCTTTATCGGCTGCAACACAGCATATTCTGACGCCCGCATTGTGCTCTACGGCGCGCCCTTCGATTCCACCACCAGCTTTCGCCCCGGCGCCAGGTTCGGACCCTCCGCCATGCGGCATGAAAGCTTTGGCTTAGAAACCTACAGCCCCTATCAAGATGCCGATTTGACCGACTGCGCTGTTTTTGACAGCGGGGATCTGGAGCTGTGCTTCGGCAGTGCAGAGGCGGCATTGCGCGACATTGAGGCCAGGGCCGCCGAAATTTTGCAGGATGGAAAAACCCCGTTGTTGCTGGGCGGCGAACACTTGGTTACATTGGGCGCGGTGCGCGCTGTGGCGAAGAAATATCCCGGCCTTCATATCGTTCATTTTGACGCCCACGCCGATCTACGCAACGATTATTTGGGCGCCGGGCTTAGCCATGCCTGCGTTTTACGGCGCTGCCACGATCTGTTGGGGGATGGGCGCATCCATCAGTTTTGTATCCGCAGCGGAGAGAGGGAGGAATTTGCGTTTGCCAAAGCGCACACGGAGCTTCATCCCTTCTGCTTCGACGGGTTAAAACAAACAGTAGAGGCTTTGCGCAAACAGGGCGCGCCTGTCTATTTTACCATTGATCTGGATTGCTTGGATCCTTCTGCGTTTCCGGGAACCGGTACGCCGGAGGCCGGCGGCGTCACCTTTTTAGAGCTTTTAGAGGCGATCCGCACGGTTTGCACCACCCATGTGGTTGGCGCCGATGTGAACGAGCTGGCTCCGATGTTGGATCAAAGCGGCGTTTCTACCGCAACCGCATGCAAAGCGTTGCGGGAATTGCTTATAGCGCTTGATAAAATTAATATAAATTAAAAGGAGGGCTAAAACAATGAGCAGAGTTCTTGTTATTGGCTGCGGCGGAGTCGCCTCCGTCGCCATTCATAAGTGCTGTCAGGTGAGCGAGGTTTTTACCGAACTGTGCATTGCCAGCCGCACCAAGTCTAAATGCGATAAGCTGGCCGCCGAACTGGCGCCCAAAACCTCAACCAAAATAACCACCGCCCAGGTGGATGCGGACGATGTTCAGCAGGTGATTGATCTGATCAACGCCTATCAGCCCGATTTGGTGATGAACATTGCCCTCCCTTATCAGGATCTAACAATTATGGATGCCTGCCTGGCCTGCGGGGTGAACTATATGGATACGGCGAATTATGAGCCGGAGGATACCGACGATCCCGAATGGCGGGCCGTTTATGAAAAACGCTGCAAGGAAGAGGGCTTTTCTGCCTATTTTGACTATAGCTGGCAATGGGCCTACCGCAAAAGGTTTGAAGAGGCCGGTCTTACCGCCTTGCTGGGTTGTGGGTTTGATCCGGGCGTGACGCAGGCGTATTGCGCATATGCCCAAAAACATGAGTTTGATTCGATTGATACCATCGATATTCTGGATTGTAACGGCGGCGACCACGGCTATGCTTTTGCCACCAACTTTAACCCTGAGGTCAATCTTCGTGAGGTTTCCGCCCCGGGCAGCTATTGGGAGGATGGCCACTGGGTAGAAATTCCTCCAATGAGCATCAAGCGAGAGTATGAGTTTGATCAGGTAGGGCACAAGGACATGTATCTGTTGCACCATGAGGAAATTGAAAGCCTGGCCAAGAATATCCCACAGGTAAAGCGCATTCGTTTCTTTATGACCTTTGGCCAGAGCTATCTCGATCATATGCGCTGCCTGGAGGATGTGGGGATGTTATCCACCACCCCGATTGAATTTGAGGGGCAGCAAATTGTGCCCATTAAGTTTTTAAAAGCCTTGTTGCCTGACCCTGCAAGTTTGGGTCCCCGCACCAAAGGCAAAACCAATATCGGCTGCATCTTTACCGGCAAGAAAGACGGCAAAGAGAAAACGTATTATATTTACAACGTTTGCGATCATCAGGCGTGCTACCGCGAGGTGGGCAGCCAGGCCATCAGCTATACCACCGGTGTGCCCGCTATGTGCGGTGCGTTGATGCTTTTGACCGGCCGTTGGAACAAACCCGGTGTCTACACGGTAGAAGAACTGGATCCGGATCCCTTTTTGGACGCCTTGGATCAGTACGGCTTGCCCAGAAGCGAGAGCCGGACGCCGCAGCTTGTAGATTGATGGGGGCTCGGATAAAGGATGTCCGCCCGCCTTTTGCCGGGCTAGGAGAGCGGACGCCGGAGGAATTATTTGGCTCGCTGCCCACGCCCTGCTATATCTTAGACGAAGCCGCTCTGCGCCGTAACGGCGAAATTCTGGCAGGGGTGGCGGCGCGCACTGGCTGTAAAATACTGCTGGCGCAAAAGGCCTTTTCTAACTATAATCTATACCCCGTTCTAGCCCCTTATCTGGCGGGCAGCGAGGCGAGCGGCTTATTTGAGGCCCGCTTGGGCGCTGAGGAGATGCCCGGCAAAGAGGTTCATGTGTTCTGCGGCGCCTACCGGGACGATCAGCTTCAAGAGCTTTTGCGCTATGCGGATCATATTGTATTTAACTCGCCCAGCCAGTTGGCAAAATTCGGCCCCGCGGCCCGCGCCGCTCAAAAAAGCATTGGGCTGCGGATAAACCCGGAGTACTCCACTCAAGAAGGCCATGCTATTTATGATCCCTGTGCTCCGGGCAGCCGCCTGGGCACAACCCGCGCCCAATGGGAAGAAAAGATGACGCCGCAATTGGCCGGCCTTTTGGACGGCCTCCATTTTCATACGCTGTGCGAACAGGATGCCGATGCGTTGGAACTGACCCTGAAAGCGGTGGAAGAGCGTTTTGGCGATGTATTGGCACACATGAAATGGCTCAATTTTGGCGGTGGGCATCATATTACCCGGCCGGGCTATGATATCCCCCGGCTGGAAAAATGCATCCGCATGGCACAGCAGAAATGGGACGTGCAGATTTATCTGGAACCGGGTGAAGCCTGCGCCCTGAATGCGGGCTACCTTGCCTCACGCGTGTTGGATGTGCTGCAAAATGGTAAGACACAAATTGCTATTTTAGACGCCAGCGCCGCCTGCCATATGCCGGATGTGCTGGAGATGCCCTACCGTCCGCCGCTGTATGGCGCAGGCGAACCAGAAGAGATGGCGAACACCTTTCGATTGGGAGGCCCCACCTGTTTGGCTGGCGATCAAATTGGGGAATACGGCTTTAACACGCCTTTGAAGGAGGGCGATTTGTTGCTGTTTGGGGATATGGCGATTTATACCACATGTAAAAACAATACCTTTAACGGGATGCCGTTGCCGGACCTATTCGTCTGGCATACCGACGGCCGGCTGCAATGTTTGCGCACATTTGGCTATACGGATTTTAAATGCCGGCTGGGGCGGTAAGCATCCTTCTAAACAAAATAGAGATCCCCCGATGAGTTTTTCGTTTTTTGTTTTATACGGCTCCTTGCAAAAGGGGAGCGTTCGTTTTTATGGGTCAGGGTTGCCTAACCTATCTGTGTAAACAACTACATATACCGATACAAAGAAAAGGGTTGACATGCAGTCAGCCCTTTTTTGTTGCTATGGCAAATCAGTTTCTTCACCTGTTATCGGTAACAGTTAGTAGGCGGTATTGAGGAACGCCGCAGTGGCGCATAAGAATCCAACTGGCAAAGAACAAGCGGCTTTTTATTTTAAAGACGATATGCAATGTGTTTGATATACAAACGATTCCTTTACTCATGTTCACTTTTTTGTAGCTTTTCGGGATTTTTTACATAAGAACGTACAACTGTGCCGCAGTTTACGCAGATTTCGTGATATAAAGCTCTTTCTTTTAATACAGAGATTTTAACGCCAGCGTATACAGCGCCTTGCTTACCTGTTACAAATTCTTCTTTACCACAATAGGGACATTTCATTTTGGTATCCTCCAATTGCTTGACCGGTAATTTTATTTTTCTTCGTCCACAAATTCAAATAATTCTTCCACTGTAACATGAAAAACCTTTGCGATATCCATGGCCAGCTTTAGCGATGGGTTGTATTTTCCGTTTTCAAGGTGGACAATAGTCTCACGCCGGGCAGAAACCAACTCGGCAAGTTCGCTTTGCTTTAATCCGGCTTTTTCCCGATATTCTTTCACTTTTGTTTTCAGCACAAACGGTTACATCCCTTTCTTATCAATGATGAAAAAAATGGCGGCCCTTAAAACTGTAAGTAAAAGAATTGTGCCAAGAACACAATACCCAACAATCACACCGGAAAAATCGGTAAAGATACAAATGATAGCAGCTGCAATTAACAAAGCGAAGGTAATCTTTAGGCAAATGGAATCTGTGGTTTTTAAATTTTCCCTTGCAAACTCATCAAAAATATCTTTTTTCTTCGCATAAGAAAGTTGCAATGCCACCAGCGCGCCGGCTGCGGCAAAAATAGCGGTTTGAATATATACATAAGAAGCATGAAAATGATCCCGGGTACACATCCAATAGTAAACCAAAAATAATACAGCAGGTGTAATCTTTAGAAACATCCATACCCTTAAATTGATTTTCTTGTGTGTCATGACGAATCCCTCCAAAGTGATATATTTATAACTTCAACGTGTTACAAATATATCACTTCATAATGGGGATGTAGTTTGTGTTTAGCCGCCCAGATTTTATTGATCTTAGTACGGTGCGCGGCGATCTACCGAACCCCAAGCAAACCAATTTTGTGCGGGCTTCTCTGTGTCAGTATCAGCTGAACCATCAGCCCGATTCCCCGGGAATCTTGACTGCAATCCCGTTGACCATTCAGAAGGGAGCCCGTTATCCGCTGCGCGCATTTTCCACTTGGTGGGAAAAATTAACGGTATTATTGGTAGGAAGTCAATATGCCCTGTCTAGACAAGATGTGGTGACGTTGCTGGCCGATACGGACGGCGGCGCGCATGTAGATCCCAATATACAACAGCGGCTTGCTCTTTTGAAAAGGAAAGAAGCGCTACCGCTTCGGGTATTCATCAAGATGCCAGACGGAAGCCGTAAAGAATATGTAGCGCAGGTGGATCAGATTATGGCTGCTACTGTACGCACAATAGCCGAAGAAACGCGTTTTATCTTTGAAACCCGTGTGATGCCTTATTGCGAAAAATATATAAGCTATTGAGATACATGAACACGACTTCCACCCCCTAAGTTGGCAGCGAAGACGTTGTGCATACGCTTGCCAGTAATTTTTGGCAAAAAAGAAGAAACGCAGAATCGGATGTATCGCTTATTTTCTGACGCCAAGCAAAAATAAATCGGAGCAAAGCGAACTTTGCTCCGACGTCTTTAGACTGTTACGAAATAGATCCCAAGCTATTAAAAACCTACCTACACCCTGTATATCCAGATTTTTAACGAAACTTTACAGATCTTTATCTTGATTTTGATCTAATGTTTTGTAGAGGGGATTCTTTAAGGCAACTATGCTTATGATAAACCCAATGATTCCAACCACAAAGAAAATGACCGCTACACCGGAACCTTTGCCGGATCCAAACAAAAAAGACAACCCCTGCTGTACAAAAGATGGCTTCATCATAAACGGTTCAAATACATGGTCCGCCAATACACCGCCAAGAAATAATCCCAAAGGGATGGAAGCATTCTGAATGGTGCCCTGTGCGGAAAAAACACGCCCCTGCATATGAATCGGCACATGAGTACGCATAATCACAGTAAGATTGGTTCCAAAAATCGTTGCGGTTACATAGGAAATAAACGATGTCGCTATCCAAAACCACAAGGAGTCAGACAGGCTCAAAAGTGCATTTCCTACCAAAAAAGTAATTGCACAGCTGATGAATACAGCTTTTGTTTTATGCACTGCAGGTTTCATACACATAACAAGCAGGCTGCCCGTAAGAGCCGCAAGCGCGTTGGCGGTTTCCACCATACCAAGAGCGTTTTGATCTCCTCCGCTTTTACTCAAAACAAAAACCGACATCAAACCGTCGCCACCCAACTTGGCGAAAAAGTTAATAGCGGCAACAAAGAGAATGATACGAAAAAGCGCTGCATTTTTCTGAAGGAAACGAATCCCCTCTAGGCAGCTTTTCCAAAAGGATTCCGTATTCGTATCTGTGTCATGTTGTATATCCGGTATTTTAATGAAAACCAGTAAGGTGATAAAGGCAATCGCAAAGCTTACAAGGTCAAGGATCAAAACGATTTTTAAACCGCCCAGTGCAAGCAATGCGCTTCCAAGCGCCGGCGCCAATATCGAAACAGCGGAACTGGAAAAAGACTGCAATCCGCTAACACGGGTGTACTGTTCCTGAGGAACCAAAAGACTGGTTGCAACAGTAGACGCCGTAACTTGAAAAGAATCCATAAAGCTGAGCAAGAAATTGATGAGATATAAATGCCACACCTGCAGCGAGAATGAGGAATATAAGATAAGAATTGTCAGCGTACCGCTAGCGGCCACTAAATCACAAAAGAGCATAATCCGCTTTTTATTCCAGCGATCTGCCATCGTTCCGGCTATAAAACGAAATAGAATCGTCGGAAGAAATAAACAGATGGTCATCAACGTTAAACTGGAAGCGGTTCCGCTTTGATTGTAAACCCAGATAGCAAGGGCAAAATTGGTCATGGATGTTCCAAGACTCGATACGGTCTGAGAACTCCATAAGATCAAAAAATCTTTAAGTCCTGAAAATACATTTATTTTTTTCATAGCTTTGCTCCTTTTATTTTATAAAATAAGGATGCAAAGCCTGATTTGGACGGCAATTTCATTACCGCTCCATGCAGTTTCCGTCCTTATTCAGACCTTGCATGGAGCTAAAGCATGTGCAGACAACATATCAAACACCTCTTATTGTAAAGATTATGATATCAGCAATATTCCCATGTGATTTATTGCACCATATATTGATAAAAATGAGTATTGGTGTAAATTTTGAACAATTATACCATAATTCATATTTTATAATCAACCACTTTATGAAAAAATCCTATTTCACCTTTTTTCTTTATCCCTTCTCAAGAATCTATTTACTGAAAATTATAATTTTTCTATTACTAATGTGACATAGCCTTCAAACTGTCTACGAATACGGAAATAAATATCATACCACTTATCACACCAATTTTTGTACTCATTATCATCTGGATTGTTTCGTAGCTTGTCTAAATGTCTGCGGGCGCTCCACATAATATAACGTTCCCATTCGGCGTCTGTGTCACTTGCCATTGATGTAATAAAATAGCCGTGATTTCTAATAATTGCATTGATTGCCAAAAGAGATAGCGTTTCACCCTCGAAATCAATAAGTTCAGCAGGTGGACATTCTGTTTTTGAAAATCTGGTGCCGATAATGAGTTTTCCATTTGGCTTTGCATATTTTTCAAGCAAAGTTATGGTGTTTTCGAATCCTCCAAAATCTTCACCACTCAGACAAACGTAATCGTAGAGTTCATCTGATTCCCATGTCAGCACATCGTGTTCAATCAACTTAACATTCTGGATTTGCTCTTGTTGAAGCCTTATGTTTCCCTCGTTAATAAATTCCGGGCAAATGTCAACTCCAACGCCTCTACAGCCAAATGCCTGATTCCAAATTTTAAGCATTTCACCATATCCGCAACAAAGGTCAAGAATGGTTGAGGTGCTGTTCATGCCAGAAGTAAAACCGATTTCAACAATCTTCTCAATCGGGGTCATACTAATTAGAAATTTACTTTCAGTAAGATTTGCAATAATAGTCGTATAATCCATTTTTAATCCTCTTTCTTATGTTGATGAGCGGATAAAATGGACTTTATTTTATCCGCTAAATATAGCTGCCTCTAAACCGTAAACTTTTCATCAAAAACCACACCTTTCAGATATGATAATTCATTATAACAAAGCCCTGACAAAAAAGATACCCGCCATAAACGCGAGTGAAAAGGTAAAATAAAAAACTGAGCCCGGAACGCGAATTGCGTCCAGGCTCAGCCTGGTGGCCCGCCCGGAGGGATACCGGAACGACTGTGTCGTCCCAGAACGCGCGGACTCCCCACAGGGTGGGGCCCCGCCGCACGCTTCTTCGCTAAAAACGTGTCAGCGACACGTTTTCTTAACGCTCAGACCCTCTCAGGGTTCGAATCCCTCCTAGATAAAAACACAGCACCCACAAAAGTGAGTGCTGTGTTTTTGGCCCGCCCGGAGGGATTCGAACCCCCGGCCTTCAGAATCGGAATCTGCTGCGATATCCAGCTTCGCCACGGGCGGACATATGAAAATTGCTTATCTAGTATAGCACATGCGCCCGGTAATTTCAAATCTTTTTTAACAAAAAGCACTTTTTCTTATGGCGGCTTGGATTTTTGGCGGCATTCTTACCGAAAAATGGATATTCTGCCGCTTTTTACTTATTGCCTGTTGGCTTCCTACTGTTTCACAGAGGATCACTTCTGCCATACGCTCGCCACCCGAAATGCAGATAAAAGAAATGCGCATGGGACACCTTCGATACAAGCGCCGTTAGAGAATTGCTGTATTTTCCAAAAATAAAACGCTTTTTTTCATATCTTTTCCTGCAGGTTTGTGCTATACTGCGATAAAACGTGAAGGTTCAGCGCTGATAAATAGCGGCTGTCTGATGAAAAATCGCCCGTGTATTGCGGGTTAGATGGAAACGGAGGTGGGCGGCTACAGCGAATTTGCCTGCCCGTTCGCGGTAGAGCAGATTCATGGAGATATTTCAGATCTTACTGTCGCAGACAAAATGTTTACCACCATTTCAGTATAACGCAAAGGAGAAAATGCAAATGATCTTGCTAACCAACGAATTTGTAGAAGTTGGCCTGGACGAAAAAACCGGCGCGCTGGTGCACCTGCTCAACCGCAAAACCGGCTATCAGGCCATCCATCAACCGGCCTTGGCGCTGGGCCTTACCATGCGCATTCCGGTGGGCCAGCACCGCAGCCATTCGGCTCCCAGTGCAATGCAGCAAATTTCTGATTGCCAGCTCAAGGAAAACGGCGTAGTGATTACCTATGCCAATATTGTTGGTCAAGATACCGGCAAGCTGGATATCAGCGCCCAGGTAGATATCACCTTGAACGGGCCCGATATCTCTTTCTCGGTGTCCATCGATAACCGCACTGAGTACACCATTGAAGAAGTGGCGTACCCCTGCCTGGGCGGCTTTAAAGAGCCCGAAGGGGAAGGTCCCTTCCATGCCCGTACCCCCAACATGGGCGCCAATTTGACCGATATGACGTTGGATGACGGTTTCGCCAACCCCGATTATTGGGGCACCGACTGGCCGACGGTATACAAAACCTATCCGGATCCCGACGTATCCGGCCCGTTTTTGCTGCTGTGCGGCGACACCCAGGGTATTTACGTCGGTATGCACTGCTATGAGCCGAAGCTGGTAAGCTTTGTGCATGAATATAAGCCCGGCTTTTCCAACTCCAAAGATTCCCGTTTGCTCAAGGACAACGAGATCCCCGGCGTACCGGCCGGCTTTTGCCTGAGCGTTACCCGCGCGCCCTTTATTGCGCCGGGTGAAAAAATGGATTTGGCCCCCATTGTGGTAAGCATGTTCCAGGGCGACTGGCACCAGGGTGTGCAGCCATACATCAGATGGCGCAAAACTTGGTTTAAGCCGGTAAAGCGTCCCTCTTGGTTGGATGACGCCGATTGCTGGATGACGTTGCATATCAATTCCCCCGAAGGCTGCAAGCGTTACACCTACAAAGAGTTGCCCGATGTTATGCGCGAAGCCAAAAAGGGCGGGGTTAAGGTGCTGCAGCTTATTGGCTGGGCCCGCGGCGGCCAAGACGGCGACGAGCCCTATCAGGATACCGATCCGATGCTGGGCACCCGCGAGGAGCTCAAGCAGGCCATCCGCGAGATTCGTGATATGGGCATCCGCGTGCTGATGATGTGCAAATTTAAGTGGGCGGATCAAAGCACCGACGACTTCAAAAAAGAGCTCATGCCCTACACCATGAAGGATATGTTCGGCAGCCCGGTGCAGTTTGGCGGTTATGCTTATCAGACCTTGATGCAGCACGTCAACGGCGGTAGCCGGCGCAGCGGCTTTGGTCTTTGCCACCTGTCTAAGGATTACCGCGCCATTGCCCTGCGGGAGTTCCGCAAGATTTTGGATCTGGAGCCCGACGGCATTCTATACGATGAGCTGGGCAACCCCATGCTGTGCTGCTTCGACGCCAGCCATGGCCACCGTCCCGGTGAGTGCCACCACATTGGTTCGCTGGAGCTGGCCAAAGAATTTTATGAAGAGGCCAGCAAGCACAATGAGGACTTCTTTATGGCAGGCGAAGGTCCCAACGACGCCATGTGCCAATACTACCTGGGCAACTATATTCGTACCTTTGAGGGCAGTGTTCCCCATGCGCCGGTATGGAAGTTCTTTAACCCGGATCTTTATGTGGCTACCTGCCTGGTGGGCTTTGACGACCGCGAGATGGTCAACCTGGCGTTGACCTACGGCTACGCCATCAACTATGAGCCCTACAACTTCAAGGGCAGGGTAAACGATGTGCCGCTAACCAGAGATTACATCTTGCAGGCGCTGGCTTTGCGCAAAGAGCTGAAGGATTATATTTGGACCGGCACCTTCCGCCACACCGAAGGCGCTGTAGTGAAAAATGAAGGCGCGCCCAGCTGCAAGTTTATTTATTCTTTGTTTATCAACCGCAAAACGGGTAAGCAAGCCGTGGTTGTTGCCAACCAGGATGCTGGAAATGAGCTCGTCGCCAGCGTGGCGCTCGTGGATGGCGGCAAGCTGAGCAAGGCTTATTATATCGGCGAAGACGAACCCCGTCAGGCCGATGGACATATTAGATTGGCGCCCAGAAGCTGCTGCGTGTTGGTAGAAGAATAATAAAGGGGGAACGGCCATGATAGTTCCGGTTTTGCGCTTTGAAGGGGACGATTGGGCCCGTATGATGAACGCCGTGTTCGCCGAAAACCTGCATGACATGGTCAGCAAGGTGGACGACGGCAAGGGCGAGTATGAGGCCGGTTACTTTCACACCTCCACCATACCGCACGAAGGCACCTGCTATTATCATTCCACCTGGACTCGCGACGCCGGCTGCGGCCTAATCGAGCTGTGCCGGCTGGGTTTTGCAGAGCAGGCCCAGGCGGCGGCAGAATACCTGCTGCGCCACATCAACCACGGCGATCATTGGGGCCGCACAGCCGACAGGGCGGATCCCTGCGAATATGAAACCAATGGCAACGCGCTGATCCTGCTGGGGGTATACAACGCCTGGAAGATAACCGGCAAACAGCAAGAAACGGGCCGGCGCTACCTAGAAACGGTGCGCCCAGTGATCGATTGGGCCCAAAGGCTGATGGAGCAAAATCCCCATGGGTACCTAATGCCCTGCCAGTCCGAGATGGCGGGCAACCCCAACACACCATACACGGTTTCAGCCATATACCCCAATTATGCCATGAAGCTGGCACTGCACGGCTTGGCCGGCATGGCCCGTTTCTGCAGTGAACAGGATTGGGCCTGCCGCCTTTCACAGATGGAAAACCAGCTCACGGGGGCCATCAGCGGTTACCTGGTGAGCGGGGTGAGCAACAAAGGGCACACCAACACCCCCGCCGGCTGCTGGATTAACGGATTAGATAACCGCGACGGCCGCCCCTATGACTTTGCCGAGTGGGATGACACCATGTGGCCCGCTTACCACTGGACCCGCCAACTGCCCTTCATTTTGCAGTCCGATCTAGGTATGCTGCAACTGCCCGAGGACGGGCAGCGCCAGGTGCATCTAAACAGCTATGATTATATTCACAGCTATATGCGCAAGGGCGAATACTTCCGCCGTTACGGCTTTGTTAGCGGCAGCGGCTGGACCGGAATGGGCGAGCGTCACGATGATACTATGTGCGGCTACAGCCAAGGCTTTATGACCCAGGCCGCCATGGTGAGCGACGATGTCAACACCTATTCCAAATTGTTAGAGGGCGTGGCCCGCTTAGCCTATGACGGCAGCGTGGTGGAACCCCTGGCCTATGAGATGAATCCGTGGGTGATGCATGAATGCTTCTCTTATGATAACTACGCCAAGGCGATGGATCACACCTTTGGCACCTATCATATGGGCCGGCCGGGCGTAGCCAATAATCCGGGCGACGAGGGTAATTTGGTGCAAGAGGCAGAGATTGTCAAGGCGCTGGCGCTGTGTGCCGGTGTGGATGATTCTACCCCCGGTGTGCTACGGCTGCTGCCTCGAATTCCCTGGAATTGGAGCGGCATTACGGCTGAGAACCTGCCTTATGTAAAAGAAAACGGCGAGCTGGTGCGCATCAGTTTTTCGATGCAGCATGACAGGGCAACCCGCCGGTGCCGGTTCCATTTTGAAAGCTCGCAACCGGTAGAACGGCTGGAAGTGCGCTTGGGGCCCTTCCCCCGTGAGTTGCACACCCTGCGGAAAACGGATTATGAATGCCAGCAGGGGACGGATAGTTCCTGGGTCTGGCTGCGGAATTTAAGCGGCAGCCAGATAGATGAGGAAATCGACCTGTGGTAAAGCTGTTTTGCCTTGGCGAAAAAGAACAAAAAGCATAAGCTACAAACGTTACAAGCGGCGTTCGCCGTAATGGACAGAGCCCGGCGGGCGCAATTCATTTGCGCAGCCGGGCTCTGGTTTTTATAAAGCTGAAAGAGAAAGCCTGCATATTGATAAAGGCGTTTCCCTTTTAAAAGGTTATCTGTAGAAAGTCTTTATTCTCAAAAGGAAGATTTGATAAAGCAAGGGAGGCGTATCTATGCGCTTAGAAGATGAAATAGTGGTGGGCACCGCTTATTACCCGGAACATTGGCCGCAGCAGCGTTGGGAGGAAGATCTGCGCCTGATGCAGCAGGCGGGTATTACCGTGGTTCGCCTGGCGGAGCTGGCGTGGAGCCGTATGGAACCCACCGACGGCAACTTCGACTTCGACTGGTTGGAAGAATTTATCTCTATGGCCCACAGCAAGGGGATGCGGGTGGTGCTGGGAACCCCCACCGAAGCTTCTCCTGTTTGGCTGCGTCATGAGCACCCTGAGGTGGTTTCCATCAATGCCGACGGCCTGCGTTCCGGCGGCCGCGGCCAACATTGCCACAACAGCCCCACTTTTCGCTTTTACGCGGGGCGCATCGCACAGGAAATGTCCCGCCGGTTTGGCAGCAACCCTGCTGTTATCGGCTGGCAAATTGACAATGAACTAAAGGGCGTGCCCTGCTATTGTGAATCTTGTGCTGCTGCTTTCCGCCTTTGGCTGCAAAAGCGGTACGGCACCATAGAAGAGCTGAACCGCCGTTGGGGTACCCATTTTTGGAGCCAGACCTACAACAGCTGGGAGCAGGTGCGCCTACCTAGCCACGATCAGCTGACAATTTCCACTTCTCAGGTGGTGGATTTTAAGCGCTTCATCTCGGATACCACCGTCAACTTTTTGCAGATGCAGGCCGATATTATTCGCAAAAATGCACCGGGCCAGTTTATTACCCATAACATCCAAAGTTCTCTATACAGCGCGGTGAACATGTACGATCTGGCGGATAAGCTGGATTTTATGGGGTGGGATACCTACCCCCATGTGGACGATACCTATGAAGTAACGGCGTTGGGGCATGATTTGGCCCGCGGAACCCGGCACCAAAGCTATTGGATGATGGAACAGAAGAACGGCTATTTTAACGGATCAGACTACAATCTGGCTTTGGAGCCCGGTATTGTGCGCGCCTGGGCCTATCAGGATATCGCCAGGGGCGCCAATGGGATCTTGTTTTACCGGTGGCGTGCCAACCGCTGGGGGCAGGAGCAAAACCCCAACGGTATTTTGCGCCATGACGGCACGCCGCGCCGCGCCTACGATGAAATAGCCCGCTTTTGCCGGGAAGTGGCTCCCTTTAGCCAAGAATTGGCCAAAACCAAGGTGCATGCCCCGGTGGCGTTGCTGCAAAATTATTCCGATATTTGGGCCCATGAGGCGAAGCGGCAGTATACCAACATCAGCTATGACAAAGTGATGATGGAATACTATGAAGCCTTGCTGCAGCTGGGGGTTACGCCGGATGTGGTGCAAGCAAGCGATGAAGACTTATCCCGTTATCGAGTGGTATTTGCCCCTAATCTGATGCTCATAAGCCGGCAGGAAGCAGAAAACCTCAAGCGCTATGTGGCCAACGGCGGCCATGTGGTGGTGGGTGTGCGCGCCGGTATGAAAAATGAAGACAATGTGGTGGTGGATACCCCATGGCCCGGACTGTTGCGGGAGCTATGTGGCGTGACGGTGGACGAATTTGAAGCGCTGCCGCCCCATGTGCCGGTGCAGGTGACCTATGAGGGCTATACTTATACGGCGCGCATGTGGGCAGATGTTCTCACAGCAGAAGCCGCAGCGCCGCAGGTGGTTTACGCCAACCGTTTTTACCAGGGCAAGCCGGCTGTTACCAGTAACCGGTATGGCAAAGGCGATGCTACCTATTTTGGCGTTGCTGGTTGCCCGGAGCTACTCAAAGCTTACTTTTCCTGGCTGTTGCCCACTTGCGGGGTGGATATTATGGATCTGCCCAAGGGGGTTTATGCCACAATGCGAGAAAGTGAAAAAGCCAAGTTTTTGTTTTTCATCAATATGACCCGTGAAAAACAGCACATTGATACGCCATTGCCCGGCATAGATTGCATAACAGGGGCAAAGTTGGGTAAAACGGTGCCGCTAAACCCCCTAGGCGTGGTTATGGCCCGGTGTGATTAATTTTTATTACAGCCGCATAACAGCCGCCAGGACAGCCGCCCTGATATATAAACTTTTCTGTTGGTTGTTTTGATACAGAAGGACCCTCCTCGGTAAGAGGAGGGTCCTTCTGTCAAAATGAAAAAGAAAAAGGCTCCGGTATTGCCAGTCGTACTCAAAAGAATAAATTGGCGGCACAATCGCCGTTTGGTGAAAGAACAACGGCCTACTAGCTGCCGCCCACTGCAGCTTCCTCTGGGGGATTTTCATGCTCCAAGATAAATATAGCTTCGGCATTCAGCTTTTTGTGACTAAGTGGTTCAGTATAGGCCACAGCCAAGGTATCACCGTTATGAAGAATGAGCCAACCCTCTGAGGTGGCGTCTATAATATGAGCGTCATTGTCGATTTGAATGTAATAAACCGTTCCATTCTCAGTTTTAATAGAACAGTTAGTAGTCGCTCCGGTTTGATCGGCCCTCACCGAAATCACTTGACCACAAACCTCTTGCGCGCCTTGTTGCTCGTACTGTTCCCGTATGAATTTGGCATTTATCGCATCAAAGGATGCTGCCTGCTCATAAGGTACTTCCCGCCGGATGCCGTGATAAGAAAGAAAACGGTTGCCGACTAGGCTGATTTTTTGACGACTGCCATTCTTCAAAGTAAACTCTATAAAATATCCGCCGCCAATGTAATGGGTGTTGGGATCCAGTTCTTGCCCCAAACGAAGCGCATCAAGATACTCATACACCACTTGAATATCATCTGCGTCGGTTAAGGTATAGGGCGGATACAAGACTGAACTATAAGAAACCGTCACACTTTTTACGGTATTAGCCGAAAATGGAAGCACCGACTCAGCTGAGGCAGACGGCTCTTGAATGTCCGGCAGGTTTACCTCTGAAGAAGGGGCCGCGCTATAAGAAGGCGGCGGTTGCGAAGGCTTAGCTGCTGCTTGCCCCGGCCGATCGGATTTACAGGAGGTAAAATAGAAAAGGCAAAGCAGCAACACAAGCAGATCAATCGGTTTGGCAATACGCTGAAATAAACCGGTTGCGCACTGTTTCCTGCTGTGAGCAGCTGCCATACCTCCGCCCCCTCTCAAGCCCGATAAGCGGTACAAGAACACACAACGTAGGGATATTCAACAGTTTAAAAGAAGTATAACACATTTTTCTAATAAAATCTACTTTATGTGAAAAACAAACTCTTCTTTTTGCAAAGTAATAAAAATAGGTAAAGAGCTGTGGTGCGTGTCATGTACGGTGTGGTATGATGGGCTCAGGGCACTGCGGCTTCAAACCGGCGATTGATAAATGATGACAAACCATATCGTTTAGAAAGTAGTAAAAGTAAAAAACGTTTGATACCGATAGGCAAAATGATACTGCAAATCTTGAACCGTCCGATACGGCGCAGAAGATAAAATCTTACTTTGGTTTCAGGTTACGCCATGCGGCCTACGGGTTACAATAACAGCAAGCGGTAAAAGAGCATGCAATGGCTGGCAAAAGCTGTGCTGGGTTGCGAGGTTTTGCCGGAAAGTTTCAAAAAAATTTTTTGCCGTATGCAATAAATACGCCTTGCCGCGCATTATTAGGGTGAAGGGGTAGAATCATGATGCTTTTCTTTTGTATAACGTCGACGATGCAAAATGAAATCCGTCCGAAGGAATCGGCAACAGAGCTGGATGACGCTTTAATTGCGGCCGTCGCTTCCGGCGATAGGGAAGCGTTTGCCTGCCTGTACCGACTTACCGATAAGGCGGTGTACGGTTATCTTTTGTCTATCTTAAAAAATCATCACGATGCGGAGGATTGTATGCAAGACACCTATTTAAAAATAGATGCCGGCGCAAAGGATTATCAGCCGCAGGGCAAACCTATGGCCTGGGTGCTGACCATTGCCCGCAATCAGGCGCTTATGCGCTTGCGGCATCGGCGCAATGCGCCAACTGAACTCACCGACGATGTTGCCGACACGCAGGTTTTTTCATTGCCAGACGCTGTTTGCCGGCAGGAGGATCGCATGGTGTTGCAAACCGTATTGCAAGTGCTGGACGAGCAGGAACGTCAAATCGTCATGCTGCACGTAACGGCAGGGCTGAAGCATCGCGAAATAGCCGGAATGCTGGGCATTCCGCTGCCTACGGCGCTGTCGAAGTACCGGCGAGCGCTAGCTAAGCTCAAGCGGGCTTTAGAACAGGCCGAGGGAGGGGATGTAGTATGACAAACCGGGAACTGAAAAAAAGACTAAAACGGGCGGTGGATAATGCGACGCCTGATATGTTGGAGCAACTTATGCCCGTTTTACAGCAGAAAGAGGGAGCACCGATGACAACCAAAATTTATCATAATACACAGCAAATTTCTCAGCAGGCTCATCCAACGGCCGATATGGCGCCGCGCAAGAGCAGGCGCAAATGGACGGCCCTAGCCGTAGGGCTGGCAGCTTGCCTGCTCATCGCAATAGGCGTGGGCTGGTTTGCCGGCAATTGGTATGGCGTAGATTCCACCATTTCGGTGGACGTTAACCCCAGCGTGGTATTAACGGCCAATAAACAAGATAAGGTGCTGGGAGTGCAGGCTTTAAACACCGACGCAGAAACGGTGTTGGACGGCATGCAGCTAGAGGGCAGCGATTTAAAGGTAGCGGTAAATGCTTTAATTGGATCTATGGTGAAGCACGGCTACTTGGATGAAGCGCGCAATTCCGTGTTGGTCAGCGTAGAAAATTCCGATCCCGACCGCAGCCGTCAGCTGGAAGAGGAACTAACCGCCAATATAGGCGAAGTTTTGCAGCAAAACAGCATTGACCCAGCCGTGCTGCAACAAGAGGTGGGGGATGATGCTGCGATAGAAGAAATTGCCCAAAAGTATCAGGTTTCTAAGGGCCGTGCGGCACTGATTCAACGAGTGGCACAGCTGCACCCCAACTTGACCCAAGACGAATTAGCCCAGCTGAGTATCAGCGATCTGTCGCTGCTGTTGTTGGCAAAAGACCCGCAAAGCGATCTGTTGGCCGTAGGATCGGTGGGTGACGGCGGCTATATTGGGGAACAAAAAGCCGCTGAAATTGCGGCGCAAAAGGTGCCGGGCGCTACATTACAGGAACTGGAATTTGATTATGAAGACGGCAATCCCTGTTACGAAGTGAAAATGTACCAAGGAACCACGGAATACGAGTTTAAAATCCACGCTGAAACCGGGGAAGTATTTGGGTATGAAGAGGAATCGCGGGATGGAAACGGTGATGTTTCACAACAACCGCCTTCCAGCGGGCAGAGCAATCTAATAACAGAGCAACAGGCCAAAGAAAAAGCTCTGTCTCACGCAGGCGTGCAGGAGTCGTCGGTTCAGATACGGAAGGTAGCATTGGATGAAGACGACGGACATATGGTATATGATGTAGAATTTTACAGCGGCGGCATCAAGTATGAATATGAAATAGACGCCGCCACCGGGGATGTGCGCAAAGCTGAGAAGGAACAGCAGGTATCTGCCTCGCAGTCTACCACCCAGATAACAGAACAGCAGGCCAAAGAAAAGGCCCTGACCCACGCAGGCGTGCAAGAATCGGCAGCCCAAAAGCTAAAGATAAAGCTAGACGAGGACGATGAGCGCATGGTATACGAGGTTGAGTTTTATAGCGGCGGTATGGAATATGATTATGAGGTGGATGCCTCCACAGGAGAAATCATACAGGCACAAAAAGAAGCGGACGATTGAGAAATAAGCTACCCTAAAATAGAGAAGGGCAGAAAGTAAAACCGGCGGGGCAACAAATTCGTTGCCCCGCCAGTTTTTATGCGTGAGCTTAAGCATGATTCCCATATGTTACAATGGATGCTGCAACAAAACTAGAATAAAAAGCAAGAAATAAACGGTGCTTTTGCCTTTAAGCTGTGCTATAATGCGTCGTAACGGGATCATGGCGTTTTGATGTGGCTGGTGCGCCAACAGAGCGTATGATGCTTGTCAATAAAACAGCAAAGGCTGTTTAGCAAGAGGAGGATTTTTATCATGGCGAATCAGCAGATTTCTGGTATGGGTGTGCATCACATTGCGCTGCGCTGCAGCGACTTGGAGCGCTCGTTGCAATTTTACTGCCAGGGCCTAGGCTTTGTGCAGCTGTATGCCTGGGGAGAAGGCGACGGACGCATTTGTATGGTGGATGTGGGCGACGGCGCTATCTTAGAGATGTTTGCAGCGGGGAAGGACACCGGCGTTGTTGTACCTGAATCGGAAGCGGGCAAGTTTTTCCATCTGGCTTTTCGGGTGGATGATGTGCAGCAAGCCTACGACCGTGCGTTGGCCAGCGGTGCAAAAAGCAAAGCGGAGCCTAAGGTAATCCCCATTCAAGCGCAGCCCCATGATATCACCTTAAACGCTGCCTTTGTATATGGGCCTGACGGCGAGGTTTTGGAGTTCTTTAAGATGCTGTAATTCTCGGCGCCGTTTGCGCTGGGCAAAAAACAGAAACCAAAATGAAAAGGGGGTTTGCTGCAATATGAGCAGCAAACCCCTTTTATAACGCTTTAGAGCGCTTTATGCGGCAACATTAGCAACCGTCAGTCGTCTGCTAATTGGCTGTTGTTAGCCAGCTATTAGTCAGTTGTTAATCTGCAGTGCTGTCCTTTTCCGGCGGCGCGCTATGGCCGGGCGGCAGCGCAGTAGAAGCATGCAACAATTGTTTTTGAAACAGCCGCACCTGTTCTAGCACGTGCCCCAGGTTCCCCTCTCCGGCATAACGGGACATATCGAAAAAGTCATGATCCAAGCTGGACCAAAACAGCTCGTTCTCTTCTCCGAAAACAGCCTGTTCCTTATCCAGCTGCCCTACATAAACCTCCACATAGCAGGGATCCAGGTAGTAGGTAAAATCCATCAGATGGGTGAGCCGGATATCCTCCCGGCTAATGCCTGTTTCCTCCCATAGCTCACGGTAAGCGGCGTCTTGTCCTGCCTCGCCGGCTTCAATTTTGCCGCCCACCAGGTTAAAAAGCCCAAGATAGGGCGGCTTTTTGCGCTTGCACATCAATAACCTGTCTGCTGCCGGATTAAATACGGCGATGAGGTTGTAGCCTTGCCCTTGTCCGCTCATAGCAACCCCCTTCTGTCTTATCAAAATGCTTTTTGCAGTCCACTCGCTTGCCGGTTACGAAATATGTATGCCGATGCCGTTTACCGTTACGTTTTCGCCCGCGCGAATTAGTATATATTTCACTCCGTCAATGACGCGGGTCTGCACCAAGTCGCCGTGTTCGGCGTTGACCTGTATGGTTACGTCGGGGGTGCGCACCTGCAACTGTTTTTTCTCCACCAGGTTACTGGGGCTGATTTGGGCGTCGGCACCGAAAACTGTATTATAATTCTCGTCAAAGGCGTCTACTTGCTGTTCGGTGGCGCCACAGGCTTGCAGCACGTTCTTTACCGTTGCCTTCGTAAGAGATAAAGGTTCCTCTTGCTTGCTTTCTTTGTGCTCTTGAATCATACCGCAAAGCTGTTCGTTAACCGCCTGCACCATCTCGTAGCTGCAATCCTCGTTCAAAGTATCGCCCAGCAAAGAGGCAAAGGCTTCCTTTTGAACGGCGGCAGGCACCGGGGGATCGGCGCGAAATACCGCGTCGATGAAGGAGGCGTGGTTGTCCTCGGTATTGCGCGAGTAAAAAAGGGCGTTGTAAATATTGGTGCTGCGATCGTCAAAGGCGGGAAAAAGAAAGCCAAGTTCCGGGGCGGCTATCAGCCATTCCTCACGGATGTTGCGCATGGTGTTCTCAGGAATATCAAAGCAAAGGGCCGGTTTTTCCGGTTTTACGGGGCAAACGCTGCACAGTATATAGGAATAAACCTCGCTGGAAGCGTCCTCCAGCTTCTCACCGTCCTTTGAGCGATAGGGCACGTCATACGTATCGTAGGCCAGCAAGATAAGATAGTGGCTGTCTAGAGAAATAGCGCTTATCATACGGCTGTAAAAGTTTTGCACAACCTCCGGATCGTTGAGCGCACAGCCCCTAAGGGCCATCAGCAAACGGTGCTCATCGCTGTCTACCACCTGTTGGGTAGAGAAAGAAATATCAAACAGGTTCTTTCCCAGCGTGCCGGACAGGGATTTTTTCAACAATGCCAGCATACGCTCGCAGTCCTCCTGCGGCGTCAAGGCCAAGGGTTGATCAAACTGAGAGATAACCTCGCCCTTTTCGTTCACATAGCAACCGCAAATGCGGGTGATGTTGTTTTTATCCGGGCGAAACCGGCGCCGGATTTCTGCAATTTCTTTTTCATTCATAACGCATTTTTACCTCAATCGTTTTATGAATTTTATGAAATAGAGCCGCCCATGCCCTACAAAAGCTGGTGGCGTTAGGGCATCATTATAACATGCTCCACCGGCGCCCGCAAAAGGATTTTGTTGTATTTTGCCGGTAAAATGCAAGCGGGTTTAGCCTTGCTGCGTATCATGCAGCAAAAAACGTTCCACAGCGACGGCCACGCCGTCTTCATCGTTCGAGGGAGCCACCCAGTCGGCGGCCTCCTGCACAACGGGCTGGGCGTTGGCCATGGCTACGCCCAGTGCGGCGGCGCGCAACATAGAAAGATCGTTGTATCCGTCGCCGCAGGCCATAAAACCGTTTTCCGCTAGATTGCAGATTTTCATCAGGCGCTGCAAAGAGGCGGCTTTATCCACACCGCGGGGCACAATTTCTAAAAAGTAAGGCTCTGAGCGAAAAACCTCAAAAAAAGGGTAGCGCTGCCGTATCTTGGGCAGGAGCTCTTCCATAACGGGCGGTTCGCCGATAAGCAATAATTTGTCTAGCGGAAAATCCACAGCTTCGACCAAGCAGGGCACTTCGTGAATCGGGATGCCGTTAATTTTGGCGTCCAGTTGGATATAGGGGCTTTGGCTGTTTTCTGTTAAAATGCCGGTTTTGCTATAGACAATGCAGTCTATTTGATATTCTCGGGCCAACCCGCAAAGTTCCTTGCGGTAATCGTCGGGCAGGCATTGCTCAAAAAGCACGGCTTCGTCGGCGCAGCGGATGATTTGGCAGCCGTTCATCGCCAAAATATAACCGTCAAAACGGGGCAAATCCAAGGCGCGGGCCAACGGCCAAATACCGCAGGCAGGCCGGCCGGAAACCAAGGCCAAGCGTACGCCGGCTTGTTGGGCGGCGCATAAGGCTTGCTGGGTGCGAGGGGTTATCTGTTTTTGTGAATTGGTTAACGTTCCATCCAAATCCAGCGCAAGCAGCTGGTAAGGTACCATCGAGCCAACATCCTTTCCTGCCGCCCAGATAAGCGGCGTGTTCTTGTGCATACTTTATTTATTGTAACACGCGAAAAGGGATATGTACAACGCCATAAACGCACAAACAACGCAAAAGACCCCTGCTCGGCAAAGAGCAGGGGCTAAAGTTTCTTTTTAGCGGGCTATGCGATATAAGGGGATAGACGTTGCAACAAATCAACGCAAACCGGATCTTCCGGATTATCGCAATAAATGCGCATTTCCAAGGGCCGGCTGATATCTAAGCTAAAAATTCCCATAATGGACTTGGCGTTTATCACATACCGGCCCGATATCAGATCAATTTCAAAGGGGCACTGGTTTACTTCGTTGACGAAAGCTTTAATGCGTTCCACTGTATCCAGCCGAACAGTTTTTGTAATCATTGACGGCCATCCTTTCTTATGTTCTGCGCTCTTGCTTCTTCAGCCGATAAGCTTGGCCTTATTATACATCATCTAAGCGGCAGAAACAATAAGAAAGGCAACTGTTTGCACATCGGTTCCGTACTGCTCAAACGATAGAAAACATTATGCCGCACGGCGTAAGGCTTTATGCAGCTGCGGCACTAAAGTGGCCGCTAAAATAATCTTGAGTGCGTCACCGGGCAAAAAGGGGAATACGCAGGCCCATAGCGCAGCCCAAAGGGAACTTTTTGTTACAACAATGAACCAAATGGTACCCAAAGTATAGCACACAGCCAACCCCGCTACCATGGATAATACCAGCAGCCCCCAGTAACCTCGCCGGCCTGCCAGGCGGTAAGCCAACAAGCCAACAAGCCAGGCGGCGGCAGCATAGCCCCAAATGTAACCGCCCGTAGGGCCCACTAAAACGTGGATGCCGCCGTTAAAATTAGAGAAAACCGGAAGCCCCACAGCACCCAGCAGGATGTATACCGCCTGGCTAAGGAGGCCCAACTTTGCACCCAGCACGCCGCCGGCTAAAAAGACCGATAAAGTGGCCAAATTGATAGGAACTAGTGAGGGCAGCGGGATGGAAAGCTGAGACAGCGCCGCCGTTAGCGCAGCAAACAGGGCGCACAACACCAGCCGAACGGTGTGAGATAGGGATTTTGTTTGAAGATACGATACATCTGGGTTGGTTTGTTTTGCTTTCTCCATGCGATACCTCCGATTGTAAACCTAAAATATTTTTAAAGTTGACAATAGAAGAATACCAGGGTTTACTTTGCTTGTCAATAGCGCGAGAAAAATGTCTATAAAAGGGTTTACGTATTTTTCCACGCTTGTTATACTGTTTTACAGCAACGGCAGAAGCGTGAAAGACAAGATATCGCAAATGCGGGGAGGGGCGTTTTATGAAAATCTGGGAGGATTTTAAAACCTTTGCTTTTAAGGGTAATGTCATTGATATGGCGATCGGCGTAGTTGTAGGCGGCGCTTTTAGCAAGATTGTAACTTCCCTGGTGAATGATATTATCACGCCCTTTTTTGGTTTTTTGACCTCGGGTGCAGATTTTAAGCAGTGGAAGCTGGTGCTCAGCCAAGCGGTGGTGGAAAACGGCCAAGAAATTAAGCCGGAAGCGGCTATTTTGTACGGCAGTTTTTTGCAAAATGTGGTGGATTTTTTGATCATCGCCGGTTCAATTTTTTTAGCAGTGCGGCTTGTGAACAAAGCGAGGCATAGAAAAGAAGAAAAGGACGAAAAGAAAGAAGAGATTAAAGAAGAAGCAGCGCCCAGCCCAACAGAGGTGGAGTTGCTTTGTGAAATTCGCGATTTGTTACGCCAACAGAAAGACGAACAAAATAACGTTTCTTAAAGCAAGGCGGTTGTGTTGTTTTTGCCTGTAACAGCTGCTATGCGGAGGTTACAGACGGATAAACCGCATTTTTGTGTTGTATGGATGCCGGCACCTTTGACAATATGTGGCCAGCTCCCTGTGTGCGCAAAGCAATACGTACAAGCGGTTAAACGATGGAGTTCTCAACTGGTATATCATTACGAAGAGCATAGCTAGCACATTGTGGTGTTTGGCTGTGCTCTTTTGTTGTGTAACGGACGGCGTTTGTCGTGCAGATAGGTTTTTTGACAACGAAAAAATATTAGTTGACAACATATACTATATAACATATAATATTGCACAGAAAGGGGGATCGGGGATGGATACCCAGTTAAAACGAGGGATGCTGGAGGCTTGCGTGCTTTCGGTACTGCAAAAGGGGGATTCCTACGGCTACCAAATCATCAAAGAGGTTGCTGCCTGCGTGCCTATTTCGGAATCTACCCTTTACCCGGTGCTCAAACGTTTAGAGGGGGCCGGGTGCCTGTCTACTTTTACCCAGGAGCACAACGGCAGGCTGCGCCGGTATTATCAAATTACTCCTCCGGGCAGGCAAAGGCTCCGCGATTTTTTGGCACAGTGGCAGCAGGTGATGCAGGTTTACCGCTTCATTGAAAAAAATAATCAACAAAACGCCGGTGAAAACACAGGCGTAACTGAGAAATGAGGTGCTGACGGCTATGGAAAAACAACAGTTTTTGGCAAAACTGGAAGCGTTGCTTTCCGGCATTCCGGCTTCAGACAGGGAACAAATTCTAGATTTTTATCGTGAAATAATCGAAGATCGCATAGAAAACGGCGCAAGCGAAGCAGCCGCTGTGGCGGATTTTGGGAATGTGGAGCATTTGGCGCAGGAAATACTGCAAGAAAACGCCTATTCTCAGAAGGAACAGCAGCCCGACCAACCGCAGCCGGCGCAGCAGCAAGAAGAACGGCGGGGGAATAAATGCGTCTACCGGGAATATCGCGCTATGGCCGGGGCGTTTGATAAAATTGTGATTAACGCGCGCAACACCAAATTTTTTATCCGCCCCTCGCAAGATGGAGCGATCCGTTTTTGCTACTATGAAGATCAGGATGTGCGTTACAACCTGAATAAAGAAGGGAACACACTGCACATTGAACAAACGATAGAGAAAAAATGGCATTGGTATTTTTTGTTGGGTGTTGGTTATCACAGTGCGCTTACGAAGGGCGTTGTGTTGGAACTTCCTACCCCCTATGAAGGATGGTTGGAAGCGGCTACCACCAATGCGCGTATCGTATTGGAGAATTTGCACCTAAACCGTTTGGAGGCCGTTACCACCAATGCTGCCATAGAGGTAAAGGGTGTGCAGGCGCAGGAGCTGGTTACCAATACCACCAATGGGTCAATCACGATAGAGAATACCCAAGCGCAGCGGTTAAACGCCCATACCCATAACGGTAGAATGACTTTGTGGGATGTTATGAGCAAAAACTGCGAGGCGGCTACCTCTAACGGTAAGCTGGAGCTCGGCAATGTGCAGGCAGAGGATTGGCTGCACGGCCAAACCAGCAACGGCGGAATTGAATTGTGGGGCGTATCGGGATTTGTTATGGATTTTCACACCAGCAATGCTTCTGTTTCCGGCACGGTAAAGGGGGATGAAAGCCTTTATAACATTATGTCTACCACCAGCAACGGCAGCAACGAGCTGGGCAGGCGCGTGGTGGCGCAGAGCCGGCGGAGCCTAAGTGTTAAAACCACCAACGGCAACATTCGGGTAAGATTTGAGCAATAAGGTTGCAAACCGGTATAGTCATGTTTTGCAACATAAAACAAAGCGCGGGCTCCCGTTGTAGATATGGGAGCCCGCACTGTTATACTGCTTACTTATCTGTGCCGCGAAGCGCTAATTGGTTTGGTTTAGATATTCCTCTAAACAAACGCCAAGGCGGGTGATTTCTTCAGCTGCCGGCTGCCCTACGTAGCGGTAATGCCAGGGTTCGTACCCAATGCCCGTGATGGCGGATTTATCTGAGGGATAACGCAAAATAAAGCCGTACTCCCAACAATGGGCCATTAGCCATTGTTGCGTGGGCGTGTTTTCCTGTGAGCTGTCTAAATTTTGGTTGCTTAACGAAACCACGTCCACCGCCAAGCCCATTTGGTGCTCGCTGGTGCCCGGCGGCGCTACCCAATAACCGGCTTGCTCTTGGGCTTCTTGTTGCCCGTAACCCAGCCCCAGGTAATAGGCAACCTTATTTTCAAACAGTTGGGTTTGCAGCTCTTGCGAGCGGTAGGCAGAACAAACAATGGGATCCAACCCTGCCGCCCAGGCGTCGTTTAGCATCGCCTCTAAAGAAGCAGCCGCCCGGCTGTCTATTTGCAGGCCGTTTTGGCATTCTACCAGATCAACTTGCCAATCTGCCGGTAAAGGGTGGGCGGCGTTGACAAGGGTTAGCAAAGGATCAGAGGTTGCTTCGGATGAGGAAACGTTCCCACTGGAGAAAGATGCGCTTTGCCTGGGTTCTTCTGCCGTAGTGGAGGATGGTGTTTTATCCAAAGAGGAAACAGGCGGTTGCGTTTGGACGGCGTTATTTGAAGAAACCGCTGAAGAATCCGGCGGCGACATAGGCAACTGGCCGGTGCCGCCGGTCCTCCACAGAAGCAAAGCGGCAATCAAGAAAAAAGAAACCAGAAACAAGGCGGCCTTTAACCCGCCATGGCGGCGCCTGCGCCGGGCGGGGCGTCTTTTCTTTGCGCCGCTATGACGATAGTTTTTGCTGGTTTTGTTGCTTCCACCGGGCATTTTAGCGCTCCTTCCTAGGGGTAAAAATATGCAAAATTTGCTCTTTTTCCTTCCTTTTATGGCTGTGGGGCGCTAAGCCTTTTCGTAAAGAATGCGCCCTTCTTTTATGGTGCACAGCACTTGAATATCCTTTATCGCTTGGGGATCGGTTTGCAGCGGGTTTTGATCCAGCACCACAAAATCGGCCAACTTGCCGGGGCGGATGGACCCCTTTCTTTCCTCTTCGCCATACTGATAGGCCGCATCAAGCGTGACGGCCCGCAGAGCTTCATATGGGGTGAGGCATTCTTCTTGGGATAGCGCCGCACCCTGCCGGGTAACGCGGTTAACCGCGCACCAAACGGTGTTTAGCATATCCGGCGGCAGAACGGGTGAATCCTGATGCAGCGTAAAGCGCACGCCCGCGCGCAGTGCAGTTTTTGCCGGGCTGATGCGCATCGCCCGCTGGGGCCCAAAGTTTTGCAGATGAATATCGCCCCAGTAATAGGTGTGCGCTACAAAAAAAGAGGCCATCATGCCCAGCTGGGCCATGCGTTGCAGCTGATCGGGACGCACCAACTGGGCGTGGATCATCACCGGACGCACCCCGGGCTTGCCGGTTGTTTGCAATGCGCGGGCATAGGCGTCGATCATCTGCTGAGCAGCGGCGTCCCCGTTGCAGTGAGCCAGTAACTGCCGCCCCGTTTGCAGCGCCTGTTCCATAAAGGCCGTTACTTGGTCATCGTCATAGATGGGATAGCCATAGTATTCCTTTTCCGCTCCCAGATAAGGCTGGCTCATCCAGGCTGTGCGGCCTTGGGGCGAGCCGTCTAAAAATATCTTATAGCCGCCGATGCGAAGCCGGTTGTGATAGCCGCCCGCATAAGCGGCGCAGTAATCGGGTAAATCAAACAGCTCGCTACAATCGGGGTAGCAGACAGTGTCCACCGTTAGGCGGCCGCTATCGGCCATCGCCTTGAGCAGCTGCCATTCCGGCTTGCGCGTATAACCATCCTGCACGGTAGTGATACCGTAGCGCAGGTAAACCTGTTGGGCCTTTTCCATCAGCCGGAATTGCTCCTCTAAGCCTGGGCGGGGGATGGATGCCGAGGTAAAAGCGGTTTCTTCTAAATAACCGCTGGGTTGCCCGTCCGGTTCCCTGCCGATTCTGCCTCCGTCGGGATCCGGGGTGCTTTGTGTGATTCCCAAAATGCGCAAAGCGGCCGTATTGGCTACCCCCATATGGCCCGACGCATGGGCGATGACGCAAGGGCGATCCCCCACAGCCTTGTCCAATACCTGCCGGGTGGGGTGCGCTTTTTCTTTTAAAAAGTTGTGGTCGTACCCAAAACCGGAAATCCATGAAACAGACGGATTTTCTTGGGCAAAGGAGCGCAACGCGGCGGCGATGTCGCCAAAACAGCGGGCTTTTTCCAACGGCGCTAAACCCAGGGTTTGGGCCAAAGCGGTTATGTGGCTGTGAGAATCGATAAAAGCCGGCAGTAGTGTGGCGCCCTTTAGGTCGAAGGGCCGCGCGCCTTTTTGCCCGCAGGAGCGGCCTGTGCGCCGCACAACGCCATCTTCTACCAACACAGATTCGGGGCAATCCCCTTCCATCGTGATAATATTGCCGCCAAAAAACAGAGTGCTATCACACATGGTAATCCACATCCTTTTATGCCGTTTTACGGGCTTGTAACCCGCAGCCTAACCCTGGTATGCGCCCGGTGCCCGCCGGATATACATGCGCCGTAAAAGGAAGATGTGCGGTTTAGCCTCGGGTGCGGATGGGAGCAGCAAGAATTTCTTCTTTTTGCCCCAGCAGATCCTCTTGGGTGAGCAGGCGTTCCACCTCTTGCGCACCCAAACGTTCCACCATGTTGCCAAAACGTTCTTTGGCGTAGCCGTATTTACGGTACAACAAAATGGCTTTTTCTAATAGATCTAGGCTGTCTTCCACCGAATAAACGCCTGAAAGAGCCGTAGCCACATGACCCTCGCGGCCCCACCGTCCGCCGAGAACAATTTTTACGCCGTGAGCGCGGGGGCTGATACTGCCAAAATAGCAGGCCTTTACACACTTACCGCAACCGTTGCAGCGCTCGGGATCAATTTGAATTTTACCATCCACCACCCGGCCGGCGTGCATTAAACATACCGATTCCACCGCACACTTTTTGCAACCGCGGCATTTGTCTTTGTCAATTTGCGGCAAAGTTTGGCCAATCAAGCCAAAATCGTTTAAATCGGGCTTCATGCAGTTGTTGGGACATCCCCCCACCGCAATTTTAAACTTATGGGGCAGGGCTACATTGCCGTACCCTTTGTAAAACCGGTCGTGAATCTGTTTGGCGATAGCCTGGGTGTCAATTTGGCCGAACACACAAGTGGTGCCTTTGCAGGCCACAACGGGGCGCACTTTGGCGCCGGTGCCGCCGGTTTCCAACCCGGCTTGGGCAAGGTGCTCTTGCAATGCGGGAATATCGCCATAAGAGATTCCGGGCAGCTCCACCGTCAACCGCGCCGTGAAGGCCGCTGTGCCGTTGCCAAAGCGCTGGGCGGCGTCGGCAATGTTGTGCAGCTGGTCGCCGGTTAAGGTGCCGTTTTCTGTGATAACACGGGCGGAAAACTCGTCCTCACTCTCTCGGTTAAACAAAAAGCCCATGGCCTTTACTCGCTTAATATCTTCGTTGTTTACTGTCATTATTGCTGGCTCCTTTCTCAATGCCGGCCCTCCGTTATGCACGGTTCTGCGCAGGCAGCAGACACGTGGGCAATCATAACATACTATATGGGAATCATAACATAACCCCGCAATCTTTGCAACGGCGCAAAAACGGCCCGTTATGCCTGCGGTTGACATTTTTTGCCCGCACTCCTATACTGAACATAAACCCGGCATTTATGTTGCCGGCTTTGGAACGGGCAGAACGCCGGGTTTTTGACAAATGGAAAGGATGGTTTTGATTATGATCTCTTCACAGGGGCGTCCGGTAGAACGCAATGAAGCCATGTGCGGCGGCAAAGGGCACGTGCTGATTGAGCGGCTGCTGGGGGAAAAGGAGCTCAACGGCAAATGCGGCCTGTATGCTAAGGTGACCATTGAGCCGGGATGTTCTTTGGGTTACCATGAGCACCACAATGAAAGCGAAACCTATTATATCCTGCAGGGGCAGGGGGATTACAACGATAACGGCGCGATTGTTCCCGTGAAAGCAGGCGATGTTACCTTTACCCCAGACGGCTGCGGCCATGGGCTGGAGAACACCGGCGATACAGATTTGGTGTTTATGGCGTTGATTATTTTTGACTAAGGCGTTTTAGAAGATTGCTGCATTGCGGTTTATCTTTTTCATGGCTTAAAAAATACCGGAACGGTGAAAGAGAATGTTTTCTCTAACCGTTCCGGTATTTTTATAGGGCGGATGTGTTAAAAGGTTATTCCTCGTGCGGCATGGTGAGCAGCTGTTTGATAACCTGCACGGCGGTATCCATGGATTGCATGCACACCAGCTCATGACGGCCGTGACCGTTATGGCCGCCGGTAAATAGGTTGGGGCAAGGCAGACCCATAAACGACAGGCGGGATCCGTCGGTGCCGCCACGCACCGGCATGCTTACAGGGGTAATGCCGCAGGCTTCCATCGCCCGGCGAGCCCTGTCTACCACATCCATGCGGTCTTTTAATACTTCCTGCATATTATAATAGGTGTCGGTAACGGTTAACTCCACTGTGCCCAAACCGTACTTTTCATTCATAAAACGGCCGGCGGCTTCAAACAGCGCTTTGCGCCGGTTGAATTTCTCGCGATCGTGGTCGCGAATGATATAGTGCAGCTCGGTGCGTTCCTCATTGCCCGACATCCCCGTCAAATGGAAAAAGCCCTCATAGCCGTCGGTGCAGGCGGGATTTTCGAACACCGGCAGCAACTGCTGGAATTCCATCCCCATGAGGATGGAGTTTTTCATTTTGCCGCGGGCTGATCCGGGATGAATGCTTACCCCGTGCACAACCACCCGGCCTGCCGCGGCGTTAAAGGTTTCATACTCAATTTCGCCCACAGCGCCGCCGTCCAGCGTATAAGCGTAAGCTGCGCCAAAACCGGCCACGTCAAAATGATCGGCCCCCCGGCCGATTTCTTCATCGGGGGTAAAGGCGATGGCGAAGGGGCCGTGGCTGGGCGCGCCGGGGGCCAGCAATTGCTGGGCGGCGGTTAATATTTCGGCGATGCCCGCCTTATCGTCGGCGCCCAGCAGCGTTGTGCCGTCGGTAACAATCAGATCTTTGCCTGCGTATTGGGGCAGAAAGTCAAATTCTGCTGGGGATAGAGCCACTCCCTTTTCTTCGTTGAGAACGATAACGCCGCCATCGTAATTTTTGACAATGCGGGGCTTGATGTTTGCACCCGGCATGGCGTTAGAAGTATCCATATGGGAGATAAGGCCGATAACGGGATCGTCTTCCCGGCCTGGGGAAGCGGGCACAAAGCCGTATACATAACCAAATTCATCTAACCGTACGTTAGAAACGCCCATCTGGCGCATTTCATCGGCCAACAGCCGGGCTAATTCCAACTGGCCCGGCGTGCTGGGGCAACTGGGGAATTGTTCGTCAGAAGTGGTGTCTATAGCGATATATCGTAAAAAACGTTCATATGCTTGTTCCATAGGATTGATTTTACTCCCTTTCTCCGTTGCTAATTGGTGGCTTAGGTAACAATTAGAAAACGAAAACATTGAGCCCTACGTCGGGGTCTACCCGGCGTTCAATAGAGCCGGACACAATCTGTACAAACAGTTCGCAGGTGGCCGATACCACCGCTTCGTTTAAATGCCCGCCAAAGGCCGCGCCGGTTTCATCTGCCAAAGTGGCGTGCAAATGCAGATAAACTTCGCCCTCTTTGGTGGTGACGCTACCCGTGAGCGCAGTAAGCTCAAAGGGCCGGTCAAAGGTGTTGGAATGATACTGTTGCTGGGCTACATTGTAAAGGCCCACCACTACGTGGTTGACCGCCCCTATGGCGGAAACAACGCCCAAACGGATCTTTTCTTGCTCGCATACCTTTTTTAGAGAAGAAACGATTTCTTCACCCTTATCCAGGCGAAGGGCCAGGGTGTTGCCAAATACTTTATATTCCATAGTGGTTCCTCCTTAAAAATAATTTATTTTACTGCAGCAAGAACGGATTGCTGCTTTTTGGCAAGTTGACATGGCCTTATCAGCGTGTGCGCCTTAGAAAGGAGCGCGCCGCATAGGGGGTTAAGCCTTGAGAATGGTGCGGCTAACCACAAAGCTGTTCTTTTGCGCAAATAGATCGTTGAGCATAGCATAATAAGCGCCGGGGGTACTGATGCCGTTGAGACGCAAATCGTCGATACCGGTTGCGCCGGCAATGGTATCCGCCAATTGTACACAGTTGGTGTTAAGGGCAAAAAAGGTTTTAAACGGCCCCTTTTTCACTTTATACAACTTGGCGCCTGTGGCTTCATACAAAGCGCTGCCCTCATCGTAGCCCTTTCGGGGTGGGGGCACAGGCAAACCCTCGCGTTTACACTGGGCGTCGGGTTTCCACTCCATCAGCAGCCCGGCAATTTCTCGCAGCTTATTTTCTACAGCCTCCTTTTGCCGCCGGGTGAGGCAAAGGCCAAAGCTAATAAGCAACTGTTTGTCGTGGGTGAGGCAATAATGCACATAAGGCTCCCGCCGGATAACCGCAAAGGAGCCGTCGCTGACTAAGCGGCCAATTTTGTGGGAATGGTGATCGTAGCAGCCGTAGGAATAAACTGTGTCGCCGTAGGCAATATCCACGTGGCCGAACCGGCCGATTGCCCCTTTGGCCATATGAATAAAAATTTCTAAATCCACCCGGTTCATTCCTTCGGGAGCGTTGACGCTAAAGATGGCCCGTTCTTCCGGCGGCTTTTCTTTAAAATAGGCATTAAAGCGGTTTACTAAAGTAACAGGCAGCAGCGCAGCCAAAAAGGTAGGAATCGGAATGCGCACCCGGCGTTTAATGCGGTTGCCCACCTTGTCCCACCGTAATAGCTCTACGATAAAATCTATCAGTTCGGTGGCCGAATAAATGATAAGATAAATCCCCGCAATGCGAATGAGGGCATCCACCGGCCGGGCGGAGCCGGTGATTAAAATTGTGCCGAAGAACAGTGAAAGTACGCCAAACAGCAGGTTGCGGGTTTTGCCTTGCAGGTTCTGCACAAAACACTGCACGCACACCAAGGCGCGCATAGCGCCCATCAATAAGAACCACAGGCCGAACAACAGCGGAAAGGATCCGGCATAGAAACCGGGAAAAATATAAAAGCTAGCTCCAAGAAAAAGGTAGCCTATCACAGTGACGGCGGCCCAAATATAATGCCGCCGGTTACAGTAATAGAAGCAACGGGCTATGCCCTCTGCCGCTAGCAATATGGCGGCCGATAGCTGAATAGACCAAGCAGCGGGCCGCCCACAGGCCACCAAATAAATGCCGAACGCCAAAAATAAGCAGGCGGTCAACAAAGTAGCAAAAGGGCTTAAAGCGGCGAAAGGGTGGGGAACCGGGGAATCCTTTTGCGCTTTTTGCGGCCCTTGACGCAGTTTAAAATTTTGGGATAAAGGGCGAACAGCAGGTTCGCCTCTATGTTTTACGGTTTGTTTTGGCAACACGGGCACCTCGTTTGTCGTGTAGAATCGCTTACAGGATAGCACAAAACCATCCCGGCGCGCAAGCCAAAGAACAAAAAACAACCGGCGGTGGGAATAACCCCGCCACCGGTTGTATTGGCAAACTATATTATTTCTTTGCTAGTAGGTGCTAAAACCGCTAGCCTGCTAGGGCTTAAGCATTAGTTCAAGCGGCTCTTGAGGTTCTCCAGCTGATCTTTGAGCTCTTGGGGCAGCTTGTCGCCAAACTTGCCGTAGAACTCGGTGATACCGTCGGCTTCTTGCTTCCAAACGTCCTTGTCAACCTCGAGGATGCTCTTAAGGGCGTCCATATCCATATCCAAGCCTTCCAGGTTGATGTCTTCGGGCTTGGGAACATAGCCGATGGGGGTTTCCTCAGCGTCAACCTTGTCTTCGCAGCGGTTGAGGATCCACTCCAACACGCGCAGGTTGTCGCCGAAGCCCGGCCAAATGAAGTGGCCTTCGTCGTCCAGACGGAACCAGTTGGTGTTAAAGATCTTGGGAGCCTTGTCGCCCAGAACCTTGCCCATCTCGATCCAGTGGGCAAAATAATCGCCCATATGGTAACCACAGAAGGGCAGCATGGCCATCGGATCGCGGCGCACAACGCCTACGGCGCCGGCAGCTGCTGCGGTGGTTTCAGAAGCCATGATAGAGCCTACGAACACACCGTTGTTCCAGTCGCGAGACTGATACACCAACGGAGCGGTCTTGGCGCGGCGGCCGCCGAAGATAATGGCAGAAATCGGCACGCCCTGGCCCTTATCAAATTCGTCGCTGATGCAGGGGCAGTTCTTAGCAGGCGCGGTAAAGCGGCTGTTGGGATGCGCGCCCTTTTCGGTGCTGGTTTTGCCGTTCCAGGGGTTGCCCTTCCAGTCAACAGCATTCTCGGGGGGATTCTTATCCAAGCCTTCCCACCAAACGGTGTTGTCATCTAGGTTGTGGGCAACGTTGGTGAAGATGGTACCCTGACGGGTAGAGGCTAGCGCGTTGGGGTTGGACTTTGCGTTGGTGCCGGGCGCCACGCCGAAGAAGCCGTTTTCGGGGTTAATGGCCCACAAGCGGCCGTCGGGGCCTTTGCGCATCCAAGCGATGTCGTCACCGACTGTCCATACCTTATAGCCCTTCTTCTTGTAAACCTCGGGCGGAATCAGCATAGCCAGGTTGGTTTTACCGCAAGCAGAGGGGAAGGCGGCGGCAATATACTTAACCTCGCCGTCGGGCTTCTCAACGCCCAAAATCAACATATGCTCGGCCATCCAGCCTTCGTTTTTGCCCAGGTAGGAAGCAATGCGCAGCGCAAAGCACTTTTTGCCCAGCAGCACGTTTCCGCCGTAGCCGGAGTTAACCGAAATAATGGTGTTGTCTTCGGGGAAGTGGCAAATGTATCTCTTTTCGGCGTCAATGTCGCACTTGCAGTGCAGGCCCTTGACCCAGTCGGTGCTGTCGCCCAGCACGTCCCACACCTTGTCGCCTACACGAGTCATGATGGCCATGTTAAGCACAACATAGATGGAGTCGGTCAGCTCTACGCCGATTTTGGCCAAAGGAGAACCGATGGGGCCCATAGAGTAAGGAATGACATACATGGTGCGGCCCTTGTAGCTGCCGCGAGCGATGTCATACAGCATCTTATAGGCTTCTTGCGGATCCTTCCAATGGTTGGTGGGGCCGGCATCTTCTTCTTTTCTAGAGCAGATGAAGGTGCGATCCTCCACGCGGGCAACATCGTTAACAGCTGTGCGGTGCAAATAGCAGCCGGGCAGCTTTTCTTCATTCAGCTTAATCATTTCGCCGGTAGAGCAAGCCTCAGCGCGCAGCGCTTCCAATTGCTCCTCCGACCCGTCAATCCAAACCAACTTATCGGGAGTAACGAGCGCTTTCATCTCGTCGATCCACGCAAGTACAGACTTATTGGTGGTCATATTGTTATCCCCTTTCCGCCCCAATGGGCAAACATACGATGTTGAACTTATTATAATCTACTTTGTTGGGATTATCAATGGCTATTTTGTTAATTTCTTGTCAGAATCCTGTGATATGGCGTCGTTTTTGCATTAAGCATAGCTTTATCTTGCAAAACGGCTCGTTTACTTCTCAATAGACATGGTGGCATATGCGTTTAAATCCAACCCGGCAACGCGGCCGCTTTGGTATTCGTAAAATCCCTGCGCACCAACCATGGCGGCATTGTCGCCGCACAGAGAAAGGGGCGGCATATAAAGCCCCCAGCCGTTTTGCGCGCAAATATCTTGCAGCCTGCGGCGCAGCAGCGTGTTAGCCGAAACGCCCCCGGCGGTTACTAGGGTGCAGCTGCCCGTATCTCGGGCGGCTAGGCAGAAGCGATCGATTAGGCAATCTACAACCGCCTTGCGAAAAGAGGCGCTGAGATCCGCCGTGGAGACCTCTTCTCCTTTTTGCCCGGCGTTGTGGATGATATTAACCACTGCGGTTTTTAAACCGGAAAAGCTAAAATCGTAGGGGGCGCCGTCCACCCGCGGATGTGGCAGGCGAAAGGCGCTGTCATCGCCACCTTCTGCTGCCTTATCTAAATCGATTCCGCCGGGATACGGCATACCCATGGCCCGGGCGGCCTTATCAAAAGCTTCGCCGGCGGCGTCGTCGCGAGTGTGGCCAACCACTTTGAGCCGGGTATAATCGGTTACCTGCACAATGTGGCTGTGCCCGCCGGAAACTACCAGGCACAAAAAGGGCGGCTTCAGCTGCGGGTGGGCCAAATAGTTGGCTGCAATATGAGAGCGCAGGTGATGCACCGGAATCAGGGGTTTGCCGGTGGCTAGGCACAGGCCCTTGGCAAAGTTGACCCCCACCAGTAGTGCACCGATAAGCCCGGGCGCATAGGTGACGGCAATGGCGTCTACTTCTTGCAAATCCATACCGGCTTGTTGCAGTGCCTGCTGCGTTACAGGCACAATAGCCTCGGCGTGCATACGCGAAGCAATTTCGGGCACCACGCCGCCGTAACGACGGTGCTCTTCCACCTGAGACGCCACCACAGAGGAAAGCACCCGCCGGCCGTCTTCCACAACAGCCGCGGCTGTTTCGTCGCAGGAGCTTTCAATTGCTAAAATTTTCATCCGGTCACCCCTTCTGCTTTGTATCGACAGATCAGCAGATGTAAACCTGCTATATTTCGCTTTCAGATTCCCGCACCAGAAAACGCCGGGTCATCAGCAAAGCGTCCTCTTGGGGATTGCGGTAAAAATCTTTGCGCTTGCCCACCAATTCAAACCCTTCTGTGCGGTATAAGCTGATAGCGGCCTCGTTGGAAGCACGCACCTCTAGTGTGAGAAAATCAAGCTTTTTCTCTTGGGCATAGCCTACAAGGGAGCCCACCAGCAGGCGCCCTACGCCGCGCCCACGCCAGGGGGCGGATACGGCGATGTTGGCAATATAACCTTCGCCAAACACGTCGTGCATGCCGGCATACCCCACAACTGTGCCGTCGCTGCTTTTGGCCACAAAAAAATGGGCTGTGTCGTTATCCAGCTCCACCGCTAGGCTTTGCTCCGACCATGGCTCAGAAAAGCATTCTTCTTCTAAGCGGGCCAAAGCGGGAATATCCTCCTGACACATAGGGCTTGTAGAAAACAGTTCGTCAGAAGCGTAGCTGTTGGGCACGTCCATAACCCGGACGCTTTGATTACTTTCCATCTCCATAATGTGTAACTACCTCCTGATAAAAAGTGTTAAGCGCCTGGCTTATACTGTCCCGGCACTGCCGGTACACCTGTTCGTTTTGACCGTAGGGATCAGGGATTTCGCCCAAGTGATAAAGCTTTTCGGGCGCGACGCCCGCCTGCTGCAACACATAAGCCTGGGTGGAGGTCATAGGCACAAAGACGTCGAAAGCGTCGATCCCCCCTAAATCGGCAATGCGGCGAGCACGGTGGCGGCTGATGTCTACCCCGATTTCCCGGCAGACCGCAACGGCATTCGCGGTGGCAGGGGCGCCGGGTTGCGCCGCCAAACCGGCGCTCATGCAGTAAAATTTGTCCAACGTGCCGCCCTGTTGGGCTATTTTACGAAAGATGCCCGCCGCCATGGGGCTGCGGCAGGTGTTCCCCGTACAAACAAAGAGTATTTTGAGCAAACCTGCTCCTCCTTTTTGCATTTACGCGTCGCCGTTTCCGGCATGTTAACCTGTTCTGTTGTTCCCCCTTACGCCAAAATAGCCGCAAAGGGGAGGGTAAACGATAGAAAAGTCCGGCTCCGATTATAACACTTAATTTTTGAAATGAAAAGTGATATAATACAATAACAATCCAACAGGGCGGTGTACCCTGGTTGGAAAGAACGCGGTGGGAAAGGAAGCGCTTATGAAATTACTGGTACTGGACGGCAACAGCATTCTCAATCGGGCATTTTACGGCATCAAGCTGCTCACCACCAAAGACGGGCAGTATACCAACGGTATTTATGGTTTTTTAACCACGCTGCACCGGCTGGAGGAAGAAACCTCTCCCGACGGGGTGGCGGTGGCGTTCGACATGCGCGCCCCCACCTTTCGCCACAAGGCGTACAGCGGCTATAAAGCCCAGCGCAAGGGCATGCCTCAGGAGCTGGCTTCTCAGCTGCCGGTGCTTAAAGAGCTGCTGGGATTGCTGGGCTACCGCATTGTGGAGTGCGAGGGCTATGAGGCCGACGATATTCTGGGCACCTTTGCGGCCAGCTGCCGCAAAAACGGGGATGAATGCGTGATAGCCACGGGGGATCGCGACAGCTTACAGCTGGTTGGGCCGGGCGTAACGGTGCGCATCACCGCCACCAAGATGGGCAGGCCCGAGGTAACGGTGTACGACGAGGCGAAGATACAAGAGGTGTACGGCGTTACGCCGCCTCAGCTTATCGATATCAAGGCCATTCAGGGCGATAATTCCGACAATATCCCCGGGGTGGCGGGCATCGGCCCCAAGGGGGCCGGGGAGCTGATTCAAAAATTCCATGATTTAGACGGGGTATACGCCAACTTGGATTCCCCTGAAATCAAAGCGGGAATGCGCGCCAAGCTACAAGCAGGGAAGGATAGCGCCTATCTAAGCCGTATGCTGGGCACCATCTCTACCCAAGCCCCCATAGACGCCCAGCCGGATCACTACCTGCGGCAGCCGGGGGACAAGGCAGCCGCAGCCCGGTTGATGGCCAAGCTGGAATTTTTTTCGCTGATGGACAAGATGGGTCTGGCGGCGCAGGAGGCTCCGCAACCGGAGGAAGAGGCGGCCAAAGCGAAGGTTGCGCTGCGCAAAGAAACGGATTTATCCGCGCTGCAAAAACAGCTCAGCGCGCAGGGGGGCGGCGTTTTTCTGGCGGATGTGGAAAACGGCGCGCTGCGGGCCTTGGCCTTTGCTGCGCCCGGCGAGGTGACGGTGGCGGCTTGCGAGGATGGCGAAGAGGAATTTTGGGCCTTTTGCAAAAATATGCTGGAGGATCCTTCTCTGTCGTTTTGCACCTACGACAGCAAACCGGTGTATGCTGCACTGGAACAAAGGGGCATCGATTGGAAGAACCTGCGTTTTGATGTGATGCTGGCGGGTTATTTGCTCAATCCCTCAGCGTCGGGTTATGATATTGCGCGCATGGCGGCGGAGTATGGCGTTTCAGCCGGCGGAACTACTGAGGCGGAACAGGAGGGATGGCCCCTGCTGGCCCAAAACGCGGTGCTATTGCCGGGTTTAGAAGAATGCCTGCGTGATTCGCTGGAGCAAAAGGGGCAGATAAAGCTGCTAAAGGAGATTGAGCAGCCCCTTTCTCGGGTATTGGCCCGCATGGAAAATGAGGGTTTCGCCGTGGACGAAGCGGGCATCCGCCGGTATGGCGAAACACTGCAACAACAGCTGGAACAAATTGAGCAGCAGGTTTACGACGAGGTGGGCTACGCTTTTAACATCAATTCTCCCAAGCAGTTGGGCGTTGCTTTGTTCGATAAGCTGGGTTTGCCCACGGGCAAAAAAAATAAAAGCGGCTATTCCACCAGCGCCGAGGTGCTGGAAAATTTGCGCTACGCCCATCCGGCGGTGGATTTGGTGTTGCAATTCCGGGCCTTGAGTAAGCTGAAATCTACGTATTGCGACGGGCTGCTTAAAGTAATCGGGCCGGATGGACGCATCCACTCCAACTTTAACCAAACCGAAACCCGCACAGGGCGCATCAGCTCCACAGAGCCCAATTTGCAGAACATACCGGTGCGCACTGAGCTGGGCCGGGAGTTCCGCCGGTTTTTCTGCGCCAGAGAAGGTTGGCTGCTGGTGGATGCAGACTATTCGCAAATTGAGCTGCGCGTTTTGGCCCATGTGGCCGATGACGCCAACATGATAGAGGCATTCCGCACGGGGGCGGACATCCATGCCGAAACGGCCGCCCAAGTGTTCCATATGCCGCCTGATATGGTTACGCCGTTAATGCGTTCCCGCGCCAAGGCGGTGAATTTTGGCATTGTGTACGGCATTGGGGCGTTTTCTCTTTCTAAAGATATCAATGTAACCCGCAAAGAGGCTGAACAGTATATTAAGGATTATTTGGCCCATTACGCGGGGGTGGACCGCTATATGAAGCAAGTGGTGGAGCAGGCAAAAGAGCAGGGCTATGTAGAAACCATGTTTGGCCGCCGGCGTTATTTGCCCGAGCTCACCTCTTCTAACTTTAATTTGCGTGCTTTTGGCGAGCGGGTGGCCCGCAACATGCCCATTCAGGGCACAGCGGCGGACATCATTAAAATTGCCATGATCCGCGTAGAAGAGCGGCTTAGGCGGGAAGGGTTCAAGGCCCGGCTAATTTTACAGGTGCACGACGAGTTAATTGTAGAGGCGCCCCAAGAGGAGGCCCAACAGGTGGCGGTTTTATTGCGTGAAGAAATGGAACACGCCGTGACCCTTAAAGTGCCCATGACGGCAGACGCCGCCATAGGAAAAACTTGGTATGACGCCAAGGGATAAAAAGCTTACCCATTTTGGAACTGTAGCTTGTATGCCGCAGGCCGGAGCGGGTTACGCTAAACGATGGAGATGAAAGAAAAATACGAAAGCGGGCACGGAAGAATCCCGATGCAAGAAAGGAGACGGGTATGACTTTTTGGGAGCTGTACAGCCGTTTGGCAGGCGCGTCGGTAGCAGGGCGCACAGAGGAAGAAATGGAAAAACTCAAGAAAGAGGCGCTGGATCCCCACCAGCTGGATTGCCTGCTCAACCCCCAGGAGCATCCTGTGGTATGGAATATCGGAGGCCCCTGCGCCTGTAAGGAAGGGGAGGAGCGCTGCACGGCGGCATGCCTGTTTGGCGCGGTGTCGAAGGATGAAAAGGGCAACGCGGTGATTGATCCCAACGCTTGTGTAGGCTGCGGCGCCTGTGTGGACGCCTGCAAAGCCCAAAAGCTGGTGGAGAGCAAAGATATTTTGCCCTGCATGAAGGTGGTTTGCGAGGCCAAGGCGCCGGTTTACGTGTTGGTTGCGCCTGCTTTTATCAGCCAGTTCAGCAGCGCGGTGACCCCCGGCAAACTGCGTTCTGCCTTTAAGAAACTGGGCTTTGCCGGTATGGTGGAGGTGGCGCTGTTTGCCGATATCCTCACGCTGAAGGAAGCATTGGAATTTGACCGCACCATTCAAACCGATGAAGATTTTCTGCTTACCAGCTGCTGTTGCCCTATCTGGATTGCCATGATCCGCAAGGTATACAGCCAGCTATCTTCCCATTTGCCGGCGGCGGTTTCGCCGATGGTCGCCTGCGGGCGTTCTATTAAACTGCTGCACCCGGATGCGGTAACGGTTTTTGTGGGGCCCTGTATGGCCAAAAAGGCCGAAGCCCGTGAACCGGATATCAGCGACGCGGTGGATTTTGTGCTTACTTTTCAGGAAGTGGCCGATATTTTTGCTTTTGCGGGCATTGAGCCGGAGAATATGGAGGAGGATATGCGGGATCATTCCTCCCGGGCCGGGCGCATCTATGCCCGTACGGGCGGGGTTAGCGAAGCGCTGGAGGCAACAGTGCAGCAGCTTTCGCCGTTGCGCCCCATTCCGGTTCGGGCTCAGCAGGCCGACGGGGTTCCGGCTTGCCGCGCCATGCTAAACGACCTGGTTGCAGGCAAAAGCACTGCCAACTTTTTGGAGGGGATGGGCTGCGTGGGCGGTTGCGTAGGCGGCCCGCGCGCTATCCTGGATAGAGAGGAAGGGCGAAAGCACGTGAATGAATACGGCGATGAAGCGCCCTGCCGCACCCCGGCGGATAATCCCTATGTGATAGAACTGCTGCACCGGTTGGGTTTAGATACGGTGGAAAGCCTGTTGGAGCACAGCGATATTTTTACCCGCGATTTTTCCACGCCGCCCGCCGCACAAGCGGGCAAAAAGGCATAGTTTTTCTGCAGGCAGCATATACGGCAAGAGAAGGGGGCTGAAAGGATGGATATTTTAGGGCAGGTCAAGATGGCGGACTTTCTGCTCAAACTGTACCGGGGCGAGCTTGACAAGATTTCTGCTTATCCCCATGTGCCGCAAAAGCCGCCCTTTTCTCCCGGCAGCAAGCCCAGTGTGCCTTTGCCGCGGGCTACGCCGGAATCCCAGGGGGTGAGCGCGTGGTATTTAGAAAGCTTTTTTCAAGAGCTGGCAGGCCTAGAGGGTTCGAACCCCCACAGCGTGCTGATTTTGCGCCACGGCAAAGTGATTGCCGAAGGGCATTTTCGCCCTTATAACCCGCAATGCCCCCACATGCTGTATTCGCTGAGCAAAACGGTTACCGCCACCGCCGTAGGCATGGCGGTGCGCGAGGGGTTGCTGTCTTTAGACGACAGGCTGGTGGATATTTTCGCCGACAAAATGACGCCTATCCACAATCCGCGGTTGAATCAGATCACCCTGCGTCATCTGCTCACCATGCAGTCGGGCATCAAATTTAACGAGCTGGGTTCTGTGCTCACCAAAGACTGGGCCAAAGGCTTTATGCAGTCGGAGATTGTGCAGGAACCCGGGCGTGTGTTTTCCTATAACAGTATGAATAGCTATATGCTGGCCGCAGCGGTGGTGCGTAAAAGCGGGCAGAGCCTAACGGAATTTTTGCGCCCCCGCCTGTATGAACCCTTGGGCATTGGCTGTTACCACTGGGAAACCTGCCCCTTGGGCATTGAAAAGGGGGGATGGGGCCTGTCGCTGCGGCCGGAGGATATCGCCAAGCTGGGGCTGCTTTATTTGCAGGGCGGCGAATGGTTGGTGCAGGGCGCATGGCGGCAGATTCTTCCCCGCAGTTGGGTAGACGATGCAGTGAAAAACCAAGCCGCCGGCGAAGGGGCCCCGCACGAGGGTTACGGCTATCATATATGGATGTGCGGCGATAAGGGCGGCTACGATTTTAACGGCATCTTTGGGCAATACGCCATTGTGTTGCCCCGGCAGGATATGGTGGTGGCGGTAACAGCGGGCAGCCAAAACCTATTTCCAGAAGGAAGCATTCTTCATCTGGTGCAACGCTATTTTGATGGGGAGCAGTTAAGCGCCTCTGCTTTACGCCGGGATAAAAGAGCCGATAGGGCTCTTGCCAGAACAACGGCGTCGCTGCGGCACCTATCTGGTGTGCTTGCACCCCGCAGTGGATCCGGAACAGAAAAGCGGTGGGTGTTGCGTCTACCCGTGGGCAAAAAAGAGAAGCCGCGCCTAACCCGCAGGGAAAGCCGCTACCAGGGCAAAACGTATGATTTGGAGAAAAGCTTTGGTTCGCTGCTGCCCTTTGTGCTGCAAGCGGTGCATGGTAATTTCACCGGCGGGATGCGACAGGTGCGGTTCCGCTTTTTGCCGGGCCGGTGCCTATTAGAGGTAACCGAAGGCGGGCGGCTGCATCGGGTTATGGCAGGCACTGGGGGCAAACCCGCTTACTGCCGGTTGAATATTGGCGGAGAGGATTACCTGGTGGGCGCGGTGGCGCAATGGGCCACTGATGAAGATGGTCACGACGTGTTAAAGGTTTTGTTGGACTTTTTAGAAACGCCCGATACCCGCATTATCAAGTTCATTTTTTTGAACCGAAGCGCCGCCGGCGGCAGCGATCTGCTGGTGCGTTTTGACGAATTGCCCAGCGTAAAAGACGCTCTTTCTTTATTGGGCGGAGTGGTCAGCCTGCAGGGCGGCGCCGGCAACGCCGTGCGCGTGCGTTTAAAACGGTTGATTTCACCCAAGGCGGCTGGTCATGCCGGGCATTTGATAAAACAAGAAAAAGCAGAGCCTGAAAACAAACCGGGCGAATAAAAACGATTCGTCCTGTAACATCTTTATGCAGCAAACAGCGGCACACCTTTTGGTGTGCCGCTGTTTGCTATACTGGGATCTGTGCAGAAAGCCGGTCTATAGCCAGGCTATTTATAAATGATTTTGCGGATAGTTTCAGGCGAGAGGCTGTATTGGCCGGCCAATTCGTCTATACTGGTTCCGTGAAAAAAACGAAACCGGATTTCTGCATTGCGCTGTTCATAAAACACCCGGCTGCCCGAACTGCCCCATTTTTTACGGGCCGATCCGCTGGGGATATAAATCGCCTGCCCTTGCACATATTTTTGAATTTCATGCAACAGATCATCGGGCAGGATGTCGGAAGCATTTCTATATTTCATGGTATACTTCTAACCTCATTTCTTGTGAGGGATCAGCTGTTTTGGGAAATGAATTCCTCCACTGTATCGTAGGTCTTCAGCTGGACGCCGTGGCTTTTGATTTGCTGCACAATATAGCGCTCCAGTTCCTGGGCGCGCCGGCGCACGGGCTCTAAATCCCCGGCTTGGTAAACGCCCATCAAATCCATGGGCTGCAAGCCGAACTCTTCTGTTACCGTGTTTAATTCTTGTTGCAGCATACAGCCCCATACAAACACCTTTTGCCGGTCGTTCCTGTCGCACCAAAAATAAATGCGCGCCCAGGTGTAGCTGAGCTCCTGATACCAATCGGCCAGCTGGGCAAAATCGGCGTTCCCTTTTGGCGCGCCGGCGGGCCGGTGCTTTTTTAAAAAGCGGCGGGTGGCGGCGATCATACTGTGGCTTAGCTCACGCAGTTGATCGGCGGTTTTCGCCTGTATGATGGCGTCGTAATACGCTAAGAAGCGATCCGGCAGTTCTTTCATAGCCGAAAGCTCAGCTGGCTGCTCCACTTGGCTGTATTTAAAATAGGTGTGGTTTATAAAGGCCACGGCGCAAGACAGATAATCGGCGATAAAGCCGGCCCCTGTGCGCACTCTGCCCAACTGCTCTTCAAAGGCTACGGTTTGGTAAATCTCCATGGCTACATCCAGCTTTTCCAGCGCCTTGCGGTACATAAAAGACGTGTTGGATAAATTTTCTTTTAGCTTTTGCTGAATAGCAAAAAAACGCTCTTTGTCGGCATCGCTGCGGGCGTATAAAATTTCGCCGTAGCCTAGGCAGGTGGTGTTGTAGTCGTCAAGATTGGCCATGTGCTCCAGCCGTTCCCAAGAGCGGGGATAAATATCATAGCCAAGGCCTTCTATGATAAAGGTTTGGGCGAACTGGTTGCCCCGTTCCGTGGCGGGCACAAAATAATCCATATAGCAATTGTTTTGATCCGGGTTGCGGTGCAACGGCGCGTTGCCGATTAGCAGGCAAATGTCGTCTTTATATTCCTTTTGAATGCGGTCAATCGCCCAGTTGAGCAGTTTATTCTCTTTGTTCTGCATGTTCTAACCCCTTTTCTCAATTGATAACGTGCTGAAACTCTTCTTTTATTTTAATCGATAATCAAAATCTTACAATGACGAAGATTGATTATAATTGTTTTTGCCGGTTGAACCGGCCAATAAAAAACCGGCGCCTCGCCCCATGGATCAGACCCATGAAACGCAGCCGCCGGTAGAATTTTTGGGATAGGCTAACGAGTGCCGGTTCAGCAGTTTGCAACAGCCTTTACAAAACCAAGTATTATCTGAAAAGGCCCAGCTGTGTTAAAAAGCAGCGCAGCTGGTGGTGCCCCTGAAAGCGGTAGCCCAGCATTCCAATTGATTGGGCGCCGCGCACATTTTCTTCCAGATCATCGATAAACAGGCTACGCTCGGGCAACTTCCCCGCGCGCTTTAGGGCCGTGCGGTAGATTTCGGGATAGGGCTTGATAAGCTTCATCTCAGCAGAGATATTCAGCCCGTCGAATAAGGAGAATATCGGATAGCGCTGATAATACTCATAAAACCGCACAGATGCATTAGAGAGCAAATAAAGGGGAACGCCTGCCGTTTTTAGGTCGGATACCAGCTCATACATCCCGTCTACAACCTGCATTTGATCGGGCCAATGCTGCATAACCAGCTGGATCTCCTCTCGATATCGGGGAAAACGGGCCGCCATAGCCTCTGTGGCGTCCTCTTGCGTAATGCAGCCGGCGTCCAGCAGGCGCCATTCAGGTGCACCCAGTGTGATTTGGCAAACGGTTTGGGCGATGCCGGGCTCCCGGTTTTCTTGTTCCTGTAGTAAACCCGAAACGATTCGGCCGGGATGAAAGTTAAGCAGCACGCCGCCCATATCGAAAAAAACGGCGTCAACGGCCGGGGTAGCCGTTTGTGTAGCGCTGTTCATAAGCTGCCTCCTTTTGTTCGTCGACAATTGGTTCATGGTCCAACCAGCGGCCCGTGAGGGCCGCTTTTGTTCTTTTTGTTTAGAACGCGTTCGTGCAAGCCCAGGGCGTTTATTAAAAAGGGGAGCTCTTCTTCAAAAGCCACGCCATAACGCTCATCGGTGTGGCGGCCGGCAGAGCGTGCAATAGAACGCGCGGTAAAATCAGCCGCAACTTGGGCGGATTGCCGTATGCCCAAGCCGCGCATCATTCCGCCCAACAGAGCGCTGGCAAAAACGTCACCGGTGCCGTGGTAATGCCCTGCTACCTCTTGGGCGGAAGCATAGGTAATCAAACCGCCCTTTTCATAGCAGGCCGCCCCAATTTGCCCCGGCTGGGGCCGCACACCGGTAAGCACCACACGAGGGCAGCCCAATGAGGCCAAGCCCTCCAACAGCTGTTGCAAATATACCCGGTCGCCGGCCAGATCGGGGCGATAGGGCATGTCTGCCAACATGGCGGCCTCGGTTATGTTGGGGATGAGCAACCCCGCTTTGGCGCACAGTTGTTTCATGCCCTGCACCATATCGGGGGAATAGACCCGATATAGTTTGCCGTTGTCGGCCATACAGGGATCTACAACGCACAGCGTGCCAGCATCACTTAACAGATCAAAGATACGCGAAACCAAATCAATTTGCTCATAAGACGCCAAAAAACCGCTGTATAAAGCGTCAAAATGCAGGTTGAGGGATCGCCAATGCTTAGCGATGGGAAGCAAATCTTCGGTTAAATCCCGCATGGTGTAGCCGGTAAAACCGCCGGTATGGGTAGAGAGCACTGCTGTGGGCAGCGCGCAGGCCTCCACCCCCGTTGCAGAAAGAATGGGCAACACCACGGTGAGGGAGCATTTGCCGAACCCAGAGATATCGTGAATGGCGGCGATCCGCTTTTGGGTGCTGAACGCGTCAGGCATGACGGCTCCCTCCTTTTTTGATGATGCTGTGCCGCTCAACGGGCAAACGTTTATTGTTGGTTAACATATTGAACAAAGCGCAAAAACGCCTCTTTCCCTGCGGCGTCGCTGGAAAACACACCGGCGTTTTCCAAAATACGGCAAAAGATTTGCCCCACCTCCCGGCACAGCAAGTCGTGCACGGTTTCTTCTGTGTATTCCTTGGCCAACAGTTCCCGATACCAGGGCAAATGCTTGCGCAAAGGTTCCTCTTGCAGCATGGCCTGCTCCTGCTCTGGGTGCAGCAGGTAATATTCCAGCCGCCCCAGCTCCTCTTTAAGCCGGGCGGGCAAAATGGCAAGGCCCATAACTTCAATCAGCCCGATGTTTTCTTTTTTAATATGGTGATACTGGGCGTGGGGGTGGAAGATGCCCAGCGGGTGCTCTGGGCTTGTGCGATTGTTGCGCAGCACCAAATCCAGCTCAAACTGCCCATCCCGCATGCGGGCGATGGGGGTAATGGTGTTGTGGGGCGTTTGATCGCTAAAAGCGAGGATTTCAGCCTGCCGGTCGGAATACCCGCGCCAAGCGTTTAAGATGTGATTGGCTAGCTTCGCCAAACGGTCTTGATCTGAACTGCGCAGCCGTATGACCGACAACGGCCATTCTACCAGCCCCGCTTGAATCTCTTCGTAGCCAGAAAAGCAGATCTTTTGATAAACGGGGGCCTTGGCCATCGGAAATTCAAAATTGCCCCCCTGAAAATGGTCGTGCGAAAGAATGGAGCCGCCTACAATGGGCAGATCGGCGTTGGATCCTAGAAAATAGTGGGGCACCAGGCGCACAAATTCCAGCAAGCGCTCAAAGGTTTTGCTGGTAATACGCATGGGGACGTGCTGCTCGTTTAGCAAAATGCAATGCTCGTTGTAATACACATAAGGGGAGTATTGCAGATACCATTGCTCCCCGCACAGCGGGAAGGGGATAAGCCGGTGGTTACCCCGGGGCGGCTGGGCCACGGTGCCCCGATATCCCTCGGTTTCGCGGCACAGCTGGCACTTTGGGTAGCCCGAAGCGGGCAGCTTGCGTGCGGCGGCAATCGCCTTTGGATCCTTTTCCGGCTTAGAAAGATTGATGGTAATAATCAAATCCCCGTAGCGGGTGGGTGTCGTCCATTGCTCGTTTTTGGCAATGCGATCGGTGCGTATGTAATTGGAGTCGCGGCTAACGCGGTAATAATAATCGGTGGCCGCCTTGGCGTCCACACTGTAAAGGGTGCGGAATTGAGAAACAATTTCCGACGGGCGCGGCATTAAGCAGTTCATCAACTCGGTATCCAGCAGATCCCGATACACAGGGGAATTCTGCTCCAACACGCCGTTCTGGGCGGCCCAATCCAATATGTTTTCCAAGATGGGGGCCGGGCTGCGCAAGCGTTCCACCGGCACTTCTGTGGGCTGATATTCGGTGAGCCCCAGCACCGCCAGCAAACGGTTAACCGCATACCAGCGATCCTCTAAATGCAGCAGATCGCGGTTCACTCCATAGGCAACCAGCCGGGTTATTTCATAATTAATATCTATCATTCTTCATTCCTCACGGTCAACAGCGGGCTCCCTTTAGGGCGCAGCCTTTACATACCCGCCGTTCTTAAATTTATGTTATTCACATTATGCACAGCGTACAGTGTTTTAAAAGGGCAGCAATGCGCTGCGCGGTTACCGCTTTTGAGCAACTTCGCCTTGGCGCTTGTAGATGCTGTTTTCCGCCACATAGCCGCGCACCATGGATAAGGGATATATATTGCTGTTTCTTCCCACAACGGTGCCGGGGTTTAAAACCGAGCCGCAGCCCACCTCAACACAGTCGCCCAATATAGCGCCGAATTTTTTTAGCCCCGTTTCTAAAGAGCCTTCCTCTGTGTGGACGCACACCAGAGTCTTATCCGATTTGACATTGGAGGTAATGGAACCCGCCCCCATATGGGAGCGAAAGCCCAAAATAGAATCGCCTACATAATTGTAGTGGGGCACTTGCACCTTGTTAAACAGCACCACATTCTTTAGCTCGGTGGAGTTGCCCACAACGGCCCCTTCTCCTACCAATGCGCTGCCGCGAATAAAAGCGCAATGGCGTATTTCGGCATCTTTGCCGATGATAACCGGCCCGCTGATGCTGGCGGTGGGGGCTACCTTAGCACTGCGGGCAATCCAGATACCGTCGCCCCGCTGCTCATATTCCTCTTTGGGCAAGCTTTCACCCAAGGCGATGAGAAAATCTTTTATTTTGCCCAGCGCCTCCCATGGGTAGGCAATACCGTCAAAGAGGGCGGCGGCCAGGGTTTGGCTAAAATCAAACAGTTTAGCAGGATGCAAAAAAGAATAATCCATGTTATTGCCCCGCTGCCCCGCGGCAAACAAGCCTTTCAGGCCCGGGGCACACCACCTTTCTGTGCCGTTTATAGTTGAAAATTAGACCGTTGAGCGGCCGATAGATAATAGACAATAAAGCTCTGCCAATATTATATTTTTTTACCAGCAACAGGTCAATGGGCGGGATAAAAAAGTACAGTATTTCGATAATTCTGTACATATGCTTGTGTGTCGGGACAAAATCATGTAGAATAGATTAAAATAGGGTAATTGCGGTATGCAGGATAGAATCAACGCGCCGCAGAAGAGGCGGCAGTTAAGCGGCGAAGGCAAAACGGTGGGAGGTGCTCCGATGAACGAACGGGATGAAATGGAAGAAAAACAAGAGCAACCAGAACAAGTGCAAAATGACAAGATGCCGGTAGAAAACGATGATGCGCCAAAGTCCATACAGGAAGACAAGACAGATAGCGGAAAAAAGGACGCCGGCTCTGCGCGTAACGATAAAACAACCAGCCAAGATAAGATAGCACAAGAAAAGGGCAAGGCTGCCCATATAAAAGCAAAAGCAACACACCTTGCTGCTTCTTGGAAGAAACCATCCCGCCGGGCGATTCGTATTGGGGCTGCGGTACTGGTAGTGGTGGTGGTTTTGGTGGCGTTGGTGGTTTTTCTTACGCGGCCGCAGGATAGCCTGTTGGGCAGTTGGGAAAGCCAGACCGGCGACAGTTATATGACCTTTCGCGAAGACGGCACAGTGGAGGTCACCGTGCAGGTGATGCACGTGGAGGGAACTTATACGTTAAAGGAAAACAATACGGTTTACCTCAATATCTATGCGCTGGAAAATAGGGAAATTCTAGACGGTGATTTTACCTATGCCTTTAACGACGGCGCATTGATATTGACCGACGTCAACGGCCAGCAAGAAGTCTTTACGAAAAACGAGCAAGATCTCAACGCAATTACGCCCCCCGAAACACCGGTGGTGGATGCCAATTTGGTGGGAACTTGGGGCGATGAAGCGGGCAAAATGAGCTATACCTTCCGCGAAGACGGCACAATAACCTGCGTGATTGGCGGCGTATCCATGCGCGGTGTTTATGAGGCGCGAGACGGCAACGTTTATGCAACCTATTCTGTTTTGGATCAGCGTGAACAGGAAATTTTGCCTTATGTAGTAGAGGGTGAGCAGCTGACGATTAACAACATTGAGCTCGTCAAACAAGAAACTGCTTCTTCGGCGCCGTAACAGCCGGGCAGTGATTTTGCTTATTTTCGCTTTGTTTTTGGCTTTGCGACTATTTACAAGGCAAGCGGGCTATGTTATAATAACCCCTGTCCCTTTCCGGGTTTCGGGCGCAGGCCCTAAAGCAAGTTTTTTGCTTGCTAAAAACGGGCGTTCACCTACCTGTTACGCAGAAACGGACGATATTTTTCAATGAGGTGAGAGTAATGCTGAAAGAAGAAAAAGACGCGATTATTAAGGAGTATGCCCAGCATGAGGGCGATACCGGTTCCCCCGAGGTGCAGATTGCCCTGCTGACCAAGCGCATCAACGATTTGACCGAGCATCTGCGCACCCACAAGAAGGATCATCATTCCCGCCGTGGTTTGCTGAAGATGATCGGTAAAAGAAGAAACATGCTTAACTATCTGACCAAGGTAGACATTGAGCGGTATCGTGCTTTGATTGCCAAATTGGGCATCCGCAAATAAGATTGTGTGTTGCAAGGCAGGCGGCTTTGGCCGCCTGCCTTTAGGCTTTTTAGGCGTGCGCGGGTGCTTGCCTGTTTAGGCGGCTCCCGGTTGCTTTGCATTGGTCTATTTTGGGGGAATGCGCGTGGCTTTAGCAGTGAAACGAGCCGCAGAAGAGGCTGCGGCTGGTTTTATTGCTAAACCCATGGTTCCCCCAGATGAATAAATGATGGTTTAAGGAGGAACGACATGTTCGAAAATTACAAGGTTTTTGAAACAGACTTTGCCGGCCGCCCGTTGGTGGTAGAAACCGGCAAAATTGCCCAGCTAGCCAACGGATCCTGCCTGGTGCGCTATGGTGATACGGTGGTCAATGTGGCTGTTACCGCATCGGCCAAGCCCCGCGACGGGGTGGATTTCTTCCCCTTGTCGGTGGATTTTGAAGAAAAACTTTACGCGGTGGGCCGTATCCCCGGCTCCTTCCTCAAAAGAGAAGGCCGCCCCTCTGATAAGGCTATCCTCACTTCCCGCGTGATCGACCGTCCGATTCGCCCCTTGTTCCCCAAGGATATGCGCAATGACGTTTCGGTGGTGTGCACCGTGATGTCGGTGGATCCCGATTGCTCGCCGGAAATTGCCGCCATGGTGGGCACATCCATTGCTCTTTCTATTTCTGATATTCCGTGGAACGGCCCCATCTCGGGTGTGTCTGTTGGTTTGGTGGACGGCGAATTTGTTATCAACCCCGATGCTGCCCAAAGGGAGCGCTCCCGCATGGCGGTAACTGTGGCTTCTACGGACAAGCTTATTGCTATGATCGAGGCAGGCGCCCAAGAAGTGACCGACGAAGAAATGTTTAACGGCATTATGGCCGGCCACGAGGCAAACCAAAAGATCATTGCTTTTATTAAAGACATTCAGGCGCAAATTGGCAAAGAGAAGTTCGCTTATCCCAGCAATGAGCCGGATGAGCAAATGCTGCAAGAGATTATGGATTTTGCCATCGACGATATCCGTCAAGCGATGGATACCGACGATAAGACGGTGCGCGACGCCCGGCTGAAGCCCATCTATGAAAAAGTGCACGAGCGCTTTGACGAGGTGTATCCCGACAGCGCTGCAAAAATAGAAGAGTGCCTGTACAAAACCCAAAAGAAAGTGGTGCGCCGCTGGCTGCTGGATGAGCAAAAGCGTGTAGACGGCCGCGGTATGGATGAAATGCGTCCCTTGGCCGCCGAAGTGGGCCTGCTGCCCCGGGTGCACGGATCCGGCTTGTTTACCAGAGGCCAAACCCAGGTGTTCACGGTGGCAACCTTGGGGCCGGTTAGCGATCAGCAGATCTTAGACGGTATCGACGATGAAGAATATAAGCGTTATATGCATCAATATAACTTCCCCTCTTATTCGGTGGGTGAAACCAAGCCCAGCCGCGGCCCCGGCCGGCGCGAAATCGGCCACGGCGCTTTGGCCGAGCGGGCGCTGGTGCCGGTTATCCCCCCTGTGGAGGAGTTCCCCTATGCGCTGCGCCTGGTAAGCGAAGTGGTATCCTCCAACGGCTCTACCTCCCAAGCTTCTATTTGCGGCTCCACTTTGGCCCTGATGGATGCGGGCGTGCCCATCAAAAAACCCGTTGCAGGCATTTCTTGCGGTTTGATCACCGAGGGCGAGCGCTGGATGACCATGGTTGATATTCAGGGTGTAGAGGACTTTTTCGGCGATATGGACTTTAAGGTGGCCGGCACCCATGACGGTATTACGGCTATTCAGATGGATTTAAAGATAGACGGCTTGACCCCCGCCATCATCAAAGAGGCGCTGGCAAAAACCCATAAGGCCCGCGATTATATCATCGACGAGGTGCTGCTCAAGGCTATCCCCGCGCCGCGTGCGGAGCTGTCGAAATACGCGCCCAAGATGCTGTCTACGGTGATCCCGGTGGATAAGATCCGCGAGGTAATCGGTTCCGGCGGCAAAGTGATTCAAAAGATCTGCGCCGAGTGCGAAGTAAAGATGGATGTAGAAGAGGACGGGCATGTGTTTATTTCCGGCTTGGATATTGATAACTGCCGCCGTGCCCTGACGATTGTAGACACCATTGTGAAGGATCCTGAGGTGGGCGCTATCTATAAGGGCCGCGTCACCCGTATTATAGACATTGGCGCTTTTGTAGAAATCGCCCCCGGTAAAGAGGGCTTGGTGCACATTTCCCGCTTGGATGTTAAGCGCACCGAAAAGGTGACCGATGTGGTAAATGTGGATGACGAAGTGATTGTTAAAGTGCTGGAGATCGACGACAAGGGTAGACTCAACCTATCTCGCCGCGACGCTCTGATTGAGGTGGAGGGCCTGGTGCCGGAAAACGATATTTCGGATCAGCCGCCCCGCCGTTCTGGCCCGCGGCACGATGATCGCCGCCGTGACAGGCGCGACGCGCCTCGTGGCGCCAACGGCTTTGTGCCCAATAACAATAAGCCCAGGCAATAATGGTACATCTGCCCAGGGGCAAACCTAGTGCAAAAAAGAACACGGCGGCCGGGTTCCCGCGAGGTTCCTATCTGGGAATCGCGGCGAACCGGCCGCTTTTTTTGCGTCGGATTGTTACGGCAGCGGCAAAGGTTTTACGATGCGGCAAAAATATACGGCAAACTATCATGGGGGTACATAAGGTGGAAAAACTTAAAAATGACGGCGCTTTTTATAAACGCTTTTTTTCTTTGACCATTACCATCGCCTTACAAAACCTGATTGTATTTAGCGTAAACTTGGCGGATAACCTAATGCTGGGTGGTTACAGCGAGCAGGCGCTTTCTGGCGTGGCCCTGGCGAATCAAATTCAATTTTTGTTGCAAATGCTGGTGATGGGTGCGGGCGAAGGTATGATTGTGCTTGCCTCTCAGTACTGGGGAAAAAAAGAAGTGGAGCCCATTCGCCGCATTATCAGCATCGGCTTTCGTTTTGGCTTGGCGGCAGGGTTGCTGCTTGCGGTAATTATGTTTTTCTTTCCCTATCAGGTGCTGGGGCTGCTGACAAATGAGGCCGCCGTCATTGAAGAAGGGGTAAGCTACATTCGTGTTATTTGCTTTTCTTATCTTTTCTTTGCCATGACGAATATTTTGCTGTCTGCCTTGCGCAGCGTAGAAACGGTTAAAATCGCTTTTGCCGTTTCGGCCTCCACCTTGTGCATCAATGTGTTTCTCAACTCCCTGCTGATTTACGGCAATTTGGGGGCGCCGCGTTTGGGCGCCCAAGGGGCGGCCATCGCTACCTTGATAGCCCGCATTGTGGAATTTTTTATTGTGCTGTGGTACCTTAAATTCAAAGATAAAAAGTTAAATTTGCACGCCCGCGATCTGTTGGTGCTGGATTGGGAGTTGCTGCGCCGTTATGTGCGGGTGGGCTGCCCAGTTATTCTGTCCAACGGCATTTGGGGCATCGCCCAAGCGGTGCAGACGGGAATTTTGGGCCATTTGGGCGGGCCGGCCATTGCGGCAAACAGCATTGCCACCACGGTATTTCAAATTATAACGGTTATCAGCTACGGTGCGGCCAGCGCTACGGCAGTGCTAACGGGCAAAACCATTGGCGAAGGCCATATGGATAAGCTGCGCCACTATTCCAAAGTGTTGCAGGTGCTTTATCTGATTATCGGGTTGTGCACCGGGTTGCTTCTGTTTTTGCTCAAAGATGTTATCATTCAGTTTTACAGCATTTCGGGGGAGACCAAAGAGCTGGCCATCCAGTTTATGCTGGTGCTGTCGGTCACCGTGATAGGCACGTCTTATCAGGTAGCAGCGCTAACCGGCTTGGTGCGCGGTGGCGGCGATACCAAATTTGTGTTGTTCAACGATTCTATTTTTATGTGGCTTATCGTAATCCCGTCGGCGGCGCTGGCGGCGTTTGTCTTTAACGCCCCGCCGGTGGTGGTGTTTGGCTGCTTAAAGTGCGACCAGATCCTAAAGTGCGCCGTGGCGTTTGTTAAGGTCAATTACGGAAAATGGATTCGGCGCCTAACCCAATAAAGAAGGCCTTTTCTTGTTATTGCATAAAGGAGGAACATCAATTGGCTATGGAGAAAATCACCTTGCCCAACGGGTTGCGGATTTTATTGGAACCCCGGCAAGAAGTGCGCACCGCCTGCTTTGGTATTTGGGCAAAAAGCGGCCCAATTTATGAAACGCCTGAAATTAACGGAATATCTCACCTAATTGAGCATATGGTGTTTAAGGGGACGAGTTCCCGCAGCGCTAAGGATATTGCCGAGCAGATGGATGCCATCGGTGGGCAGATGAACGCCTATACAGCTAAGGATTATACCTGTTTTTATGCCCGATCGCTTGCCGAGCACGTGGAGCAGGCCTTTGAAATTTTGGCCGATATGGTGAAAAACCCCCGCTTTGGTGAGAAAGAGCTGCGCTTAGAGCAGGCAGTGGTGCGCGAAGAGATCGGAATGAGCAAGGATATGCCCGACGATTTGGTGCTGGAAAATTTGTATCGCCAGGTTTGGGGCGGATCTACGCTGGGGTTGCCGATTTTAGGCGATGATCCTTCCGGCTTATCTGCGGCGGATTTGCGCAGCTATATGAGCCGGGCTTACGCTCCCCAACGGCTGGTGGTGAGCATCTGCGGGCAGTTTGACCGGGAGCGGTTCCTTTCTTGCGTAACGCGTTATTTTGGAGATTTACAGCCCGGCCCCGCCATAGCCGAACCGGGGGCGGTTACCTTTCGCCCCGGCTGCACAGCGCAGAGCAGCGAGCAAGAACAAACTCATATTTGTGTGGCCATACCCGGTTTTGATTTTTCAGACGAAAGGCGCAACGCCATGAGCTTGCTCAACTTGATAACCGGCGGCAGTGCATCCTCCCGGTTGTTTCAGCGCATCCGCGAGCAGCTGGGGTTGGCCTATTCTGTTGACAGCGACACGGTTTCTTATGCGGCGGGCGGCATGATGGTGGTGCAAACCGCAGTGAATCCCAGCGTGACACAACGGGCGCTGCAAGAGATTTTAGCCGTGTTAAACGAGCTGCGTGGCGGCGTTACGCCGGAGGAATTCAGCCGGGCCAAGGAACAACTCAAATCCGGGCTGCTGATGGGAATGGAGAGCGTGGCGGCCCGCGCGGGCCGTATGGGGCGCGGCGAGCTGCTGAAAAACGAGGTGCTTACAGAGGATGAGCTGGTGGCCCGTTTGGAGGCGGTTACCCTGCCGCAGGTGAACGATTTGGCCCGGGAGGTGTTTGAACTCTCCTCTTCGCGGGTGGCCCTGTCGATTGTGGGGCCGGATCAAGAAGAAAAATATGTTCGCCTAGCCAATCAAGTAATAGCGTAATGAGAAAAATTAACGTCCGCCTGCGGGCGGGAGGGAATGGGGAAAAGGATGGAAAATACACGTATTGTGGTGAAGGTGGGAACCTCTACCCTTACCTATGAAAACGGAAGGTTAAATATACGCCGGGTGGATAAGCTGTGCAAGGTATTAAGCGACCTGCAAAATTCCGGTAAAGAGATTGTGTTGGTAAGCTCCGGCGCCATTGGGGTTGGCGTGGGTAAATTAGGGCTTAGGGAACGCCCCGTCAGCACCGAAGAAAAGCAGGCCGTGGCAGCTGTGGGCCAATGCGAGTTGATGTTTATGTACGATAAGCTGTTCGGCGAGTACAACCACACGGTGGCCCAGGTGCTTTTAACCCGCGATGTTGTGGAAAACGATCATTCCAAACAAAACGTGGTGAATACCTTAGAAACATTGCTACGCATGGGAATTATCCCGGTGGTAAATGAAAACGATACAGTGGCTATCGACGAATTGGTGGGCTTTCACTTTGGAGATAACGACACTCTGTCGGCCATTGTGGCCGATATTGTGCAAGGGGATTTGCTGGTCATCCTTACCGATATCGATGGATTATACGAAGAGGATCCCCGCAAAAACCCCGGCGCCAAGCGCATCCCCGTGGTGCGCCATATTGATGAACATATCCGTGAAATAGCCGGAGGCAGCGGTTCCAACCGGGGCACCGGAGGCATGAGCACCAAGGTGAGCGCCGCCGTGGTGGCCAATGCCGCGGGCATTGATTGTTGCGTGGTCAGCGGCAACGATCCGGCTATTTTGTATGATTTATTAGAGGGCAAACAGGTGGGAACGGTATTCCAGGCCAAGCGAATGCCCTAAGCAGGACGGCGCAAAGTGCCAAAGATAACAAAAGGGAGGAATGAAAAATGACCTTGCAAGAAATGGGGGCGCGGGCCAAAGAGGCTGCCCGTGCACTGGCGGTGGCCGGCGCGCGCAAAGACAAAGCGCTGCTGGCGGCGGCGCAGGCGCTAGAAGACGCCTGCGGTGAAATCCTGGCGGCTAACGAGCAGGATCTTCAAGCTGGGCGCGACGCCGGTATGCGCGACGCAATGCTGGATCGGCTGGCCCTTACCCAAGAGCGTGTGGGCGCCATGGCCGCAGGACTGCGGGAAGTGGCCGCCTTGGCCGATCCGGTAGGCCGGGTGCTGGAAGGGAGCGTGCGGCCCAACGGCCTGCGCATTACCAAGGTCAGCGTGCCTTTGGGCGTGGCGGGCATTATTTATGAGGCCCGGCCCAACGTTACGGCGGACGCCGCCGCTTTGTGCTTAAAGTCGGGCAATGCAGTGATTTTGCGGGGCGGCAAAGAGGCCATTCGTTCCAATCAAGCCATTGCCCAGGTGCTGCGTGGCGCTGTAGAGGGCGCAGGTCTGCCCGCCGACTGTATTCAGCTGGTGGAGGACACCAGCCGGGAGTCTTCTGTTGGGTTGATGAATTTGACCGGTTACCTGGATGTGCTCATCCCCCGGGGGGGCGCAGGGTTGATTCGCACCGTAGTAGAGCAGGCCAAAGTGCCGGTGATAGAAACCGGCGTGGGCAACTGCCATGTGTATGTGGACGCCCAGGCGGACTTGGATATGGCCGCCGATATCATTTACAACGCCAAAACTTCCCGTCCTTCGGTGTGCAACGCCATTGAAACCGTGCTGGTGCACAGCGCTGTGGCGCAAACGTTTTTGCCTATGATGAAACGTAGGCTGGATGAAAAACAGGTGCAGCTGCGGGGTTGCCAGCGAACCCGGGAGATTTTGGGTGAGGCGGTGCAGCCCGCCACTCAAGAGGACTGGGCCACTGAGTTTCTGGATTACATTCTGGCTGTGCGGGTGGTGGAAGATCTGGATGAGGCGATCGCGCATATAGCGGCCTATTCCAGCGGCCACAGCGAGTGTATTGTTACCGAAAATTACCGCAACGCCTGCCGGTTCACCCAAGAGGTGGATGCAGCGGCGGTGTATGTCAACGCCTCTACCCGGTTTACCGACGGCGGAGAGTTCGGCCTGGGGGCGGAAATTGGAATTTCTACCCAAAAGCTTCATGCCAGAGGGCCGATGGGCTTGCGGGAGTTGACCTCATATAAATATATTGTGCAGGGAGACGGCCAGATCCGCTGACGCCACGGCTTGGCCGGCCTGTTGGAAGGATGGGAAAGCGATGCAACGCCAAACAGACAGGCAAGAGCGGCAGGCTCAAAAAAACGGTAAAACCCGAGCTGCCGATATCAACCCGAACGGCCAAAAGACGGAACAAGCATGGGCCATTGAGGAATACCGGGCGGATTACCGGCAGGATACCGATACCCCGGTGCAGCGCACACAGCAGCCGGCCTCGCCGGAGGAGAAATCCGGCGTTTTGCGCCCCCGCCAAGATGAGACGCACGCTGCGGTAAAAGGGGAAGAATCCCCTTTGGATCCGGTACAACAAGCGGCCCAAGAGAAGACCCCTGAACAAGAGCAATTTACCGCCGGTTCTTTTGTGCAAGAAGAGGAGCGGCAATATCAAACAAAAGAGCCCCAACAACATGAAGAGCCTTTACAAGATGATGCGCTGAAGGCCCCTGTGGTCGTGCGGCAACAGCGGTATTATGGGCGGCGCAGGTATGGCGTGCCCTTAGGGGCCGCGGTGCTGCTGCTGGCCTTGGCCGGCGTGGTGGCGTTGGTCTGCCTGGCGGCTGGCTTCTTTACGGCAACGGGCCAGGTGGATGAACAAACGCTGCGGGACTATGACACTTTTTTGGCCCCGGTGGTGATGCAGGATCCCGCGCCTTTTAGCGAGGCGGGGCAAATGGATCCCCAAGCCGCGCTGACCGCCGCACTGTGGCGGGCCATTTCCGTAAAAGAGGGGGGCTATACCTCTTATGACAGCAGCGGCAGAAGCGTCATCCCTTTGCAGGATGTGCAACAAGCGGCGCGGGACTTATTCGGCCCATCTTACTCCTTGGCACAGCAGGCCCCGGCGCAAGAAACCTATTTTACTTTTGAAGAGGAAGACGCCTGCTATCATGTAAGCCCTTATAGCGTACAAGATAGCTATTCCCCTTATACGGAAGCCGCTTGGCAGGAAGAGGACGCTATTGTGCTACGTGTGGGCTATGTGTCGGCGTTGGATCCCTTCCGCACCGATGCCACCGGGCAGGTGCAGCAGCCCACGCCAGAAAAATATATGGAGTTTGTACTGCAGCCCGATGGGCAAGGCAATTATTATCTGGCCGCTTTGCGTCAACCCTCTGCTGGGGGAACATGAAACAGGGGCTCTGTTCCTCCAAAAATTTTTTCTTTATGCTAAGAAAAATATATTGTTAGGTGAAAAATGCGTCCCCATAACCGGGGGCGTATTTTTTTACCAACCAATAAGGCGGTGGGATAAAGCCGTTTTGCTTCTCTAGACAAACAAATATATCACAATAATACAAAATATATTTGTGAATATATAGAAATATTGACGAAAAGTGTTGCGTATGTTATACTGGTGGTGAAAAAGATACTGGATATTGGCTGCCTGCGCCAATGCGGCTGTTTTATGAGGAGGGATAACCGTGAAAAATCATAAAAAAGTGAACGTTACAAAGAGAATGCTTGCAGCAATATGCGCTTTTTTGGTCGCGGTATGCCTGCCGGGCTGCAACGGCGAAGAACAGTCTTCTTACAATTGGGAAGTATCGCTGGTGGATTCCTTTGATCCCGAGCAATGCTGCCTGTCGGATTTGCCTTGGCTGACGCCGTTGGAGGAAGTAAAAGAGATTTTAGGCGTTGAAAATTACCCGGAGGGCGATTTTGAGCAATGGGAAAACAAAGACGGTTCGGGCGTGGGCATTGCTGTGCATAACCTAAAAATCAAAGAGTTCCGTTACCCAGTAGAGGCATATTTATATTTCCGCAGCGATTTGCCGCAGGCCGATAAAACAGGTATGCTGCTGTATGGTTACATTTTCGGTACCTCTGAAATAGATGGGTATGATGTGTTTGCCGATGAAGGAGAAGACTACAGCGAATTTGATCAGTTGCCTCGGGATCAGCGGGAAGCGTACTATGAAATTTATGACGAGGATCGCCAGGCCTGTTTACAGGCGCTGTCGGATAAATACGGAGCCGTTTTCGCTGATAAAAATTACGGCAACGATCCGTTCGAGTCTATGAAAGAAAATTCTTCTTCCATTGAAATTGTAGATGGTAGTTTGCCGGGCTCAGAGCAAACTACGCAGATCCGCATGACGTTTAATATACTGCAAACCCAATTCCGTTTTTACGATGTTGATCCGGTATCGCCGGCGGCTTAATCATACGGCGCAATAATTAGGCGGCGGTTGCTGCTATGAGAGGAAATGAATACACCGTTAGCCTGGAACCCGTGCAGCTGTTGCGCGGGTTTCAACAGCATAGCGGCCAAATAGGGCGTCTTCTTATTCCTTTAGAATATAAAGGGATTTCAAGCTATTTGAGAGGAGGGAGCGCCATGAAAAGTAAGCTGTTGCTTTGCTTTTGCGCTGTCATTCTTGCGTTGTGTTTTTATGGGTGCGCACAGGAGCAGCAGACCGATGATCCTCTTTGCTTTTCGTTAAATGAATCTTATGTTCCGCAGCAGGGCGGCCTGTCTTTCCTCCCTTGGTTTACCAGCTTGGAAGAAGCAAAAGAAATACTAAAGCTTGACAGCCTAGCACAGGGAGATTATAAGCTGTGGGGAGAGGGAAACGTTCGGTTTTTGTCTTTGTATAACGTCAAGCTGCAGGAGTGGCGTTATCCTATGGAGCTGCGGCTAACCTTCGTTCAAGATCCGCCTGTTTGCCAAGAAAGCGGCTACCTGCTGTGCAAATATGTTTTTGAAATATCCACCGCAGAGGGGTTGCCGGTGCAAACGGGGGATGATTGGCTAAAGGTGCCCGCCGCAACGCAGCAGCTCATTTTAGCCAATTGCAAAGAAGACCAGCTTGCCTGGCTCAAGCAGGCGGATGAAAAATACCGCTCTTTGTTGGATGACGCCAACCGGGATATGTTTGTGAAAATGATGGAGGAAGATGGTTCCATACAATCGATATATTATCGTTTCCCGGGTGAGGCGGAGGCAACGAAAATACGAATTTGCTGCGAATCTAGAATGCTGCAATGCCAGGTATGGGACGCTTTTTCCAGAGAATCCCCCTGATCACTGATCTCATAGAAGAAGCATATCATAAAGGCGCGTTCCTTAATTTTTGTTATACGAAGTATCTTCCGCTTTTCCTGTTTAGATAAACATACAAAAATAAATCAAAATGATTGTGCAATATTTTTATAAAAAACGCCGGTATTTTTCGTGAATACTATTTACAACGTGACGGAATTTTGATATACTTGTGATAACATCAAGCGAAAGAAGGTGAACCCAATGGTTTAAACCGTTTTCTGGATGGTTAAGCATCATCCAGAAAAGCCAAGCTTTTTAGCAACACATAAAAAAGAATATCAGCCCATGATGCTAAGAAAGGATAGTGAAAACAATGGCGGGTCGTATTTATCGTAAAAAAAGCAAAGGCGTTAAAATTCTAGCGGCAACCCTGGCGCTGGCCCTGTTGGCGCCCCTGGCAGTGTCACAGCCCGCTGTGCATGCCCAGGCGGCCACCTATTCCGTTCAAGAGCAAATCGTCATGGAAGCTTTGGATATAGACAGCCTGGCCGGGGTGGATTACGACCTGGTGCAGGTGGAAGAAAGCAACCAGCCGGATACCTCCGGCGTCAGCCCCTTCAGCGCCCAACCGGAAGAAGATAAGCAAAACCTAGCGGTGCGGATCAATAAAAGCTTCCCCGACGGCACCCTTCGTTCGGAGTTTTATGTGCCGTATACCGAAACCGAAGAAGGTTTAGAAAACACCTTTGCTTTGGCGGCCAATGGGGATGTGGTTAGCGGGAGTGGAAGCGATTCAGATCCTTACTCAAATTTTGTTATGACAGCGGTTGGGTATGCCGGTCGTTTTATACAGGAACCTGCGTTTGTATCTTTCTACTGTTATAAACCCTATTATACGCATGCATCCTGGCGGCGTGTTAGCGGTAGCGGCACTGTTACCAGCATTACCCCTATTCTTGACGTTTATGCTGTTAAACATTTTTATGACAATTCGAATCAAATCATGGGAGCCGCCCTTCCAGGTAATATGGGGTCCTCTGCGTATCCTGAAATTACGCATGAAAGACAAGAAAACACCTATCTTTCCCCCGTTAGCAATACGTATTATACCAGCGGCAATATGTACACGGCGTCCTCAGGGTATGTGTTCGCATGCGAAGAGCTATATCCTGTTCATTATATTGCAACAGGGTTTAACGTCAATTACCGCGATTCTAACGGGAATACCGGTCACCATGGAACAGCATTTCCATTCGTTCGAAAATAGAACTGTGTAATATCAGGGGGGTGCGTTCTATGACAAGGAGGTTCAAACGCTTGATTAGCCTGCTTACCTGCGTTTGCCTGGTGGCAGGGTGCGCTGCCTTCTCCGGCTGCGGCGAAGAGCCCTCCCCCTATAACTGGGAGGTATCGATTGTAGATTCCTTTGATCCCGAGCAATGCTGCCTGAAAGAGCTGCCCTGGCTGATTACCATGGATGAGGCCAAAGAGATCCTGCACCTGGCCGATTTGCCAGCCGACGCTTATGAGGTAGGAAAATACAACGGTTTGACGATCGCGCTTAAAAATGTAAAGCTGAAGGAGTTCCAGTTGCCCATGGAACTTATACTGATGTTCCGGGAAAACCCCGGCATGACGGGGAAAAAGGGGATTTTGTTAATAGGGTACGGGTTTAACGTATCCGAAATAGACGGTTATTCGCTTTTAGAGGAAGACAGCCTCCCCATCCGCATGCTGCCCGAGGAAACCCAAGAAAAATTTGAACAGATCCAAGGGGCGGATATGCAAACCTGTGTGCAGGCGCTGGCTCAGAGGCCGGATGTATCGGCTTATGGGGGCCTTTCTTCTGGAACCACCTCCGATGGCCCCTCTTTTTCTTACAGCGCCCAAGTAACAATTCCCGATGAGAGGTTTGGGGTGTCCGCATCATTTCATCTTACGCAAACAGGATTGGGTTTTATATTGGGGCGGTAATATCATTCGGAGGCGCCGCATGGCGCCCCTAAACCTTTCGCTTCTTTTATTGCGTGTGGATTACATCGTTTGCGATATAGGAACGGTAAAAAATAGGATTCTTGCGCGACATTTTTTGAATGGGGAAAAGAAAGGAGGCATAACCGTGAAAGGCTCGCATATTGCAAAAAGAGTGAAAAGCTCTCGGTACACGACTGTTTTCAAAACCCCTGCGAAAGGCAAGAGAATGCTTGCCGTGCTTTTATGCGTTTGCCTGGTGGCAGGGTGCGCTGCCTTCTCCGGCTGCGGCGAAGAGCCCTCCCCGTATAACTGGGAGGTATCGATTGTAGATTCCTTTGATCCCGAGCAGTGGTGCCTGAAAGAACTGCCCTGGCTGACGCCGCTGGAGGAGGTAAAAGAAATCCTGGGCGTTGAAAACTTGCCCGAGGGTGATTTCGAGCAGTGGGAAAATGAAGACGGCTCAGGCGTGGGTATCGCTGTATATAACCTGAAAATCAAAGAATACCGTTACCCGGTGGAAATACATCTGTATTTTAAGAATGATTTGCCTGAGGCTAACCAAGAGGGGATGCTGTTGTGCGGCTATATTTTCGGGATCTCTGAAATAGACGGGTACGCTGTGTATCCCGATGAGGGGGAAAATCACAGTGCGTTTGAACAGTTACCCGAGGAACAGCGGGAAGCGTATTACGAAATCTGCGACGAAGATCGCAGGGCCTGCTTGCAGTCGCTGTCGGACAAATATGGGGCTGCTATAGCAGAAAAAAATTACGGCAATAACCCCTTCGAGTCTATGAAGGAAAACAGCGCTGGATACCAGTCTTTCAACTACCAGTTCCCAGGCCAGCAGCAACCTACTAGCATTACTATGCTATTCAGTGAGTTAAGCACTATCTTCCGGTTTTATCAAGTTCGTCCTTTTTCGCCAGCTGCCTCAAACGCTGTTTCAAATTGAATCAGTAGGCTAATCACGTATCAACCTTTCATCCGGGATCCGTATGGTCATCATACGGATCCCGGATGATTTACCATCGAAGGACTCGTTCAAGCAGGGTATATTGGAAACTATACTCACAATAATGGCCAATCGGGAAAGCCCATAGCCTTTTAGGGGGGTGCGTTCTATGATAAGGAGGTTCAAACGCTTCATTAGCCTGCTTACCTGCGTTTGCCTGGTGGCAGGGTGCGCTGCCTTCTCCGGCTGCGGCGAAGAGCCCTCCCCGTATAACTGGGAGGTATCGATTGTAGATTCCTTTGATCCCGAGCAATGCTGCCTGAAAGAACTGCCCTGGCTGATTACCATGGATGAGGCCAAAGAGATTTTGCACCTGGCCGATTTACCCGCCGACGCTTATGAGGTGGGAAAATACGGCGACTTGTCGATGGTGCTTAAAAATGTAAAGCTGAAGGAATTCCAGCTTCCCATGGAGCTTTCACTAAAGTTTCGAAAAAACCCCGGTATGACAGGGAAAAAGGGAGTCTTGTTAACAACATACACCTTTAATGTTCCTGAGCTAGACGGCTATTCCCTTTTAGAAAAAGATAGCCTCCCACTTCGTATGCTGCCCGAGGAAACCCAAGAAAAACTGGAACAAATACTGGGGGCGGATATGCAAGCCTGTGTGCAGGCGCTGGCCCAGCGGCCGGATATAGCCGCCGCCATAGAAGACATGCCGGGCCATGAAAATTTCTCTTATGGAATATCCTCTGACGGCCTTATTACTTCTTATGGCGCTAAAGTGACAATTCCCGATGAGAGGTTTGGGGTGTTCGCATCATTCCAGCTTACGCAAACGGGGCCAGTGTTTTGGCTTATTTAGTCTCATGCTAAAAACGATGGGGGCGCCGCATGGCGCCCCTAAACCTTTCGCTTCTTTTATTGCGTATAGATTGCATTGTTGGCGATATAAGAGCGGTAAAAAACAGGATTCTTGCGCGACATTTTTTGAATGGGGAAAAGGAAGGAGGCATAACCGTGAAAAGCACACATATTGCAAAAGCAGTGAAACCCGCACGATATACCACCTTTTTTAAAACCCCTGCGAAAGGCAAGAGGACGCTTGCCGTGCTTTTATGCGTTTGCCTGCTGGCAGGGTGCGCCGCCTTCTCCGGCTGCGGCGGGGAGTCAACCGCTTTGCAGTTTCGCGGGGAAGGTTCCGATTATAATGTGGAATTTTCGTTAGAAGAGGCTTATGTACCCGAGCAGGGGGCGCTGTCTTTTTTGCCTTGGTTTACCTCCTTTGAAGAAGCCGGGGAGATTTTGCATTTGGAGGATATGCCTGAGGAAGATTATAAAGTGTGGGGGGATTACCCCAAGCACTTGTCTCTTTACAACGTAAAACTCAAGGAATACCGCTACCCCATGGAACTGCGGCTTACCTTCGTGAATAACCCCGCCACTGCGGAAAAAGAGGGGCTTTTGCTGTGCCATTACGTCTTACTTTTCGGCGAAGTAAACGGTGTGCGTGTTGACGGCGGCGAGGATTTCGCCAAGCTGCCCGATCAAACCCAGCAAGAGGTGCGCCGGGGCCTTGCGGAGGATCGAAACGCATGGCTGGCTACCGCCGCCGAGAAATACCGGGATGTGCTTGCCGCCGCTCAGCCGGGGCGAGAGAAAAACATGTTTGAATCTATGCTGGAGGATGAAAACGCCGTTGAGCATTTTTCTTACCGCTTTCCGTGGCAGCAGGAAGATGAGGCGTCTCAGTTTCGGGTTAGCATCAACTCCATGATGATTCAATACCAAATGACGGGCGAACCGGCCTATTAGCCGTTTAAGCAAGTAGAAAGGGATACGGTGTGTTTGCACCGTATCCCTTTTGCATCAAAATAACGGCATGATAACGCTGTGCGCTGGCTGCTGGCAAATGCCCGGTGCTCAATGCTAAATAATTAAATACATCAAGGCCAGCAACAGCCCGGTGTCGGTTTCGGCTTCCCCCTCCATCAGCAGCAGGATCAGCAGCAAGATGAGGGTGCGTTCGCTGTCTTGCAGCAAGGAATCCAGCAAGTTGGGGATCTTACCGTCGGAAGCCGGCAAATTGGCGGTGTTCGAAGCAGCGGCGTCAAGCGGGGCTGGCGCTTCGCTTTCTGTTCGCCGTTCCTCCCGGCTGCTTGACGATTGTTGGTGTCTCTCACCCGGGGTTTGCCGGTTCGGCTGGCCGGGTTGTGCGGTGCGGTTTTGCTGGGCGGCGTTGCGGGCGCGGGCCTGCATATCCTGAACGCGGCGCACCGCCTCTTGCTGCATGCGCCGCATATCGTTAGGGCTTTCCGGCTGGCCGGATACCGTCATAGGGGCCACGGCGTACACCGCCTTTCTTTTATTAATTGCTTTATGGTTTGGCTGCCCTGCTGTCCTGCTGCCCTGTTGCTTCGTTGCTCCGTTTACGCCGTTCGGCTGGCCGTTTAAACCGGCCCAAAGTGTTTAAAACAGGCCGCCCTTTTTTAACAAGGGGATAAGGCGCAGCATTTGCAGCATACGTATTGCTTCATCCAACTTTTTTTGCCGGGCCGCCCCCAACATGGGGCGCAGCGCGCCCAGCAGGCGGGTGCTGCTGTCTTCCTGCTGTATGGATTGAAACAGCGGCGCGAGCCGCAGAATGGTTTGCAAGCTGTTGCCGGGTAGGGCGGGTATTAACCCCTGCGCCGGCTGGCTGGACGGCTGACCAGACGGTTGGTTGGGCTGTTGGCCGCTTTGCGCGTTTGGGGTGTTTTGACTATTTTGGCCGGTCAAAGCCCCCAATGCGGCGGTTAAGTCCCCTAGGTTTAAGTTGCCCAGGCCGCTGGAAAGCCCGCCGTTTGTATCCTGCTGTGGAGGGGATACCTGGTTAGACTGGCCGCTTGCGGAGTTGCCGTTTTGCCCGTTTTGGCCCAGTGAGCCCACAAGGTTTTGTATTTGGCTCATGGTTTGTGGGTCGCTTAACAGCTCGTTTAGCTTACCGGCAATGTCATCCAAGAAGCTCCCTCCTTTTTGCCTTTTGCCAAAATATCAACTGGTCTATTTCTTTCCCATCAGTTTTTGCAGCAATTGCTGCGCCTGCGGGCTGGATAGCAACTTTTGGGCGGCTTGCTTATCAGAAAGAACCTTCTGCACCTTCTGGGCATCCTCTGGCTTTAAGTTGTGCAACGCTTGGTTGATATTCCCATTTTGTATTTGTTGGCGCAATGTGTCTGGGTTGGCGCCCAACTTTTGCGAGAGTTGACCCAGCAGCATGTTTAGCTGTTGGCCGGATACTTGCCCGGCCGCCTGTTGCGGCGTTTGCTGGGGCTTGCCGCCGGTTCCGGAGTTCGTTTTACCGTTAAAGGCCATGGTGGATTCCTCACTTTCTGCCTGGTGGCGCTAAAAAGCAGCCCGATGTTTTTTCTTCTTACATCATATGCGAAATCCGCCTTATGTTTCATCATATGAAAAAAATGCCCGCCATATGCCCCTTCAATCGTGTATTCCACCAGGTTAAGCCTGCGGTGCCGGATGTTGTTGCGACAGGAGAAACGCTACGTGAAAGATATTTTTCCGACCGGCTTGACATTGACCGGGGGATGCATTAGGCTAGGATAAAGGGCAACCAACAGTTGCGGCTGTAAAGCAAAAGTAGCGGAAAGGACAGTGGGCGTATATTATGCGGATTTTAGTGGCGTCGGATACCCATGGGGACGAGTATGCCCTGCGCAATGCGGTGATGCAGCAGCCCACGGCCGAAGTGGTGCTGTTTTGTGGGGATGGAGAAGAAGATTTTATGCGCGTTAAGGCTTCGTTCCCCGATAAAATGATGTTGGGGGTGCGTGGGAACTGCGATTGGGGATCCCGTCTGCCGACGCTGCAAACCCCCAGTTTTTGCGGCGTGCGTATTTTTTTAACTCATGGGCATTTGTACGGCGCTAAGATGGGGCTATACAACTTATACGAGGCGGCCCGCGGCGCGCAGGCGCGGATTGTAGCTTTTGGGCACACCCATGAACCGTTGCAGGATTATGACGGCGGCCTGTATGCGATTAATCCCGGTAGCCTGTCGGGCTATGTGGCCACCTACGGTATCATCGATCTCACGCCTGCGGGCATTGTAACCAATGTAATGCGCTTGCGCTAACTCTGGGCCGTAAGGCCAGGCATAAGTGAATGGATGAAAACGAAAATAAAAAGGACAAGAGCTGGTTGAATTTTGCTCCTGTCCTTTTCTTTTATTATGTGATAATTCTGTTCGTTTTATTTTTATACTGTTAGCTTTATGGGCTCGTTTGAAAAGGCCATAAGGCTTAATACAAACTTACAGCCGGGCGGCGCCGCTTTCACGGGCAGCTTGGGCTACCGCTTTGGCCACCGCATGCCCTATGCGTTTATCAAAAGCCTGGGGCAAAATATAATCGGCGCTGCGCTCTTCGTCAGAAACCAAAGAAGCAATGGCCAGCGAGGCTGCCGCTTTCATTTCCTCATTGATGCAACGGGCCCGCACATCCAGCGCCCCGCGGAAAATACCGGGGAAGGCCAGCACATTATTGATTTGGTTGGGGAAGTCGGAGCGGCCGGTGCCCACCACGGCGGCGCCGGCCTTTTTTGCCAAAGCGGGATCGATCTCGGGAACGGGATTGGCCATGGGGAACACCATGGCGCCCGGAGCCATAGAACGCACCATTTCTTCGCTCACAATGCCCGGGGCGGAAACGCCGATGAACAAATCGGCCCCCTTCATGGCGTCGGCCAGCGAGCCCTTAAGATGCTCGGGGTTGGTTACGCTGGCCATTTCCTGCTGGGCGGGGTTAAGGCCGGGCATGCCGTCCCACAGCGCGCCGCAGCGGTCAACCAAAATCAAGTGGCGCAGCCCCATGTTCATTAGATGTTTCGCAATGGCAATGCCGGCGGAACCGGCCCCGTTGATAACAGCGCGGATAGCGGTGATATCCTTGCCCGTCACCTTTAAGGCGTTAAGCACAGCGGCGCCAACCACCACGGCGGTGCCGTGCTGATCGTCGTGAAAAACAGGAATATCGCACAACTCTTTTAGCTTGCGCTCAATTTCAAAACAGCGCGGCGCAGCAATATCCTCTAGGTTAATGCCGCCAAAGCTGCCGGAAATCAAATAAATGGTGCGCACCAGTTCGTCGGTGTCTTTGGAACGGATGCACAGCGGAAAAGCGTCTACCCCCGCAAATTCTTTAAAGAGCACACATTTGCCCTCCATTACCGGCATGCCGGCCTCAGGGCCAATGTCCCCCAGGCCCAGCACAGCGGTGCCGTCGGTAATGACCGCCACCAGATTCCATCGGCGCGTTAGGGTGAAAGACTTTTCATAATCCTTTTGTATGGCCAGGCAGGGCTCGGCTACGCCGGGCGTATAGGCCAAAGAAAGTTCTTCCCGGTTGGTCACCGGCACGCGGGACACAACCTCTAATTTGCCTTTCCATTCAGCGTGTAGGCGAAGGGCTTGCTCTTGCTTGCTTTCTTCCAAGAAATATCTTCCTTTCTATACGATGTTGACGATGCCGCCAATGTTGAAACGACTTCCTTTTATACCAAAGAGGAAAACAGGTAAAATTAACCTTTATGCGTGGTATTCTGCTCCGCCTTAGCGGCCCAAAGGGCCAGCTGTTCTAAAGCGGGCAAAATGCCGGCCCCCTTAGGGGTTAGCATATATTCCACCCGAGGCGGAATTTCTTGATATTGCCGGCGTTCCACCAACTGATCGGCGGCCAGCTCCCGTAGGCTTTGGCTTAGCATCATGTCGGTAATGCCGGGAATTTCCCGCCGGATATCCCCATAACGGCGCTCCGTTTGTTCACGCAGGCACCACAAAATGCGCATCTTCCATTTTCCACCAACAGTTTTTACCACATAGGCCAACGGATCAACGGCAGTAATGAGCGGCGCTTCGCCGTTTTTTCCTTCAGGCAACGAAGGGGCCTGTAAAGAATCTGCTTGTGTGATTATTGGGGTGGCTTGCGGTGCGGCTCCTTGCTGAACCGGCGGTTCTTTCGCACTCTTTTTTACTTTTTTCTTATCCTTTTTTACACTCTTAGATTTTTCATTTTTTTCGTTCTTCAAATTTTTTTCGCTTTTCACAAAGCGCCCTCCAACCCTATCCAATGTTTGAAAATTCAGTTAGTGGCTTATCTTGATTTTATATTAACACATTTTTTTATAGCGTTCAAGGTGCATAGAAATCCGCCCGCTTGCTGCAGCCGGGGATGGTTCCTTGCACGGGATACGGCGCTGTGCTATAATGTGGGCCAAGGTAAGCCGATATGGGCACGGCCAAAGAGAGGGGAGAAACCACAGTGGAGGAAAACAACCGGATAGCCCAGGTGATGGATGAGATGGGGCTGAATGCCTGGGGCATTTGCGGCTTTGAACCGTTGCGTCCCTTTTTACTCCCCTGCCGTGCGGCCGCGCGTTTGCCCAGCTGTCCCCAGGCGGTGATATGCGTGTTGTTCCCTTACCATGTGCCGCTGGCAAGTAGGAACCTATCTCGTTATGCGGTTGGGCCGGATTATCACAGCGTTGTGCGGGAGCTGCTCGCCCAAGCGGCCCAAAAGCTGCAAAACAGTTGCCCTACATATCAATTTGTGCCTTTTACCGATAGTTCGCCTATTCCTGAGGTGCGCGCAGCGGTGGCCTGCGGGCTGGGTGTGCAGGGAGACAATGGGCTGTTCATCCACCCGCAATACGGGTCTTGGGTGTTTATCGGCGAGCTGGTAACCGACGCCCCTTTGCCGGTAAACGAGGGGAAAAACGCCGGTTGCCTGCACTGCGGGGCCTGCGCCCGGCGATGCCCTGCAAACGCCCTACAGTCCGGCGGCCGGATAGGACCGGATGCCGGGCGTTGCCTTTCGGCGCTCACCCAAAAAAAAGGAGAGCTTACGCAGGAACAGGCTGCGCTGTTGCAAAAAGGAGGCAGCGTGTGGGGCTGCGATATTTGCCAAGAGGTTTGCCCGATGAACCGGGGAATTTCGGATACAGCTTTGCCGCAGTTTCGCCGGGAATTGCACCCTGTGTTGCTGCCGGGGGAAAGCCGGAGCCTGCCAAACCGGGCCTATCATTGGCGGCCGGCTGCGGTGATTGAGCGGAATTTGCGCATATTGTGCACGGATGATGGGAACGCTAAGGGAGAAAATCAGCCGGCGGGGGCGGCCGAAACTCCCGCGGCGGAGCAAATCAAGGAGGGCGACCATGCAAGAAACCGTGCAGGATCTCATGAGTAAAAGGCTGGTGGCTGTGCTGCCGGGCGATACGGCCCAAGAGGCAGCGCGCCTAATGAAAGAGCATAACATCGGCGCGGTGCCGGTGGTGTCTGGCGGAGAGCTGAGAGGTATGCTTACCGATCGGGATATTGTGCTGCGCTGCATTGCAGAGGGCAAAGATCCGGCCTCTACCCGGGCCGGTGAGCTCATGAGCCGGGATATCGCCTATGTTACGCCAGATCGGACGGTTCAAGACGCGGTGCGGATGATGTCGGCCGAACAGGTACGCCGGCTGCCGGTGGTGCGTGACGGTTATGTAGACGGCATGATAAGTCTGGCGGATATTGCGCGCCGCCATGCGGGGCCGGAGGTTGCGGCCGCTATTTCCGAAATCAGCACCACCCATATTGGCCCGGCGGGGGCGGTGCGCACCCGATAAACGGGGTCTTTGGTATTGGAACAAAATTCATGCAAACGGCTTTTTCCCAATTTTTAATCTGTTATTTTAGCCGCCGGAGTCTTTCCGGCGCCGCTACATAATTAGTTCTTTTCTGCCATAAGAATGAAACAAAGGCGCACAGTTGGGCCGCCTTGGCGGAAAAGCGGCAGGAGTCCGGGTGAAGCCGTATCGTTCATTAGAAAAGCGAGGGTTCATCATGGAGAATATCAACGCGCCTTTATACCAAGCGCTGTGTGAACATCAAGCGCTGCACCGAAGCTCTTTTCACACCCCGGGGCATAAAAGCGCGCCTGGGTGCTTTCCACCGGATTTTTACCAGTTGGATTTTACAGAGCTGCCGGATACCGACAGCCTATTTGAAGCCGACGGCCCAATTTTGCGTGCCGAAGAAGAAACAGCCCGGCTGCTGGGCACCAAGCGCACCTTGTTTTCGGCCGGCGGCTGCACGTTGTGCATACAAGCGATGTTGCGCTTGGCGGCTCCGCAAGGCGGAAAGATCATCATGGGGCGGGTGATTCATCGCAGCGCCATACATACGGCCGCGCTGTTGGATTTGCAGCCGGTTTGGGTTATGCCCCGGCCCGATGAGGGCGAAGGGTTGCCGGGGCGCATTCATGCACAGGATGTAAAGCAGGCGTTGCAAGAGAACCCCGACGCAAAAGCTGTGTACTTAACCAGCCCCGATTATTACGGCGGTTTGGCCGACATTCGTTGTATTGCAGATGTGTGCGCCCCGTACCATGTGCCGGTGTTGGTGGATAATGCCCACGGCGCCCACTTGTGGTGGGTGGGAAAGGATTTGCATCCTTTGCGCCAGGGGGCCGCTATGACTGCTTGCTCGGCTCACAAAACGCTGCCGGTGCTTACCGGCGGCGCTTGGCTTCACATCGGCGACAACCGTTTTGTAGAGGGGGCCAAAGAGGCCATGGCCTTGTTTGCCTCTACCAGCCCTTCTTATCCCATCATGGCGTCGTTGGATTTATGCCGCGCTTGGTTACAGGAGCATGGTGAAAAAGCCTTTGCCCGCCTGCGGCAGAGGGTGGAAGATATCCGGCGCGTTGCGGCGCGCAAGGGCATGGCCGCACCTTTAGGCCCTTGCGACCCGGTGCGCATTACGCTGCACACGGCAGACATTGGACTATCGGGACAGCGCGCCGCTCAGTTGTTGCGTCAAAGCGGCGTGGAACCGGAGTATGCCGACGGCGGGTATGTGGTGCTTATTCCAACCCCATTTAACAGCGATGAAGATTTTGCCCGTTTGGAGCGGGCGATTGCCGGCCTGCCGGTAGAGGCCCCATTGCCCGGCGGTAAGGCGCTGCCCCTGCCGCCGTTGCCCCCCAAGGTTATGACGCCTAGGCAGGCGGTGCTGGCACCGGGGGAAGAGATCGACACCCAAAGCGCAAAGGGCCGCGTAGCGGCTCAAGCGGCCTGCCCTTGTCCACCGGGGGTGCCTGTGGTGATGCCTGGGGAGGTAATTACGGAAAATTGCATGGAGTTTTTAATAAACTATGGCATTTATCGTGTAAAAGTGGTAAAATGTTAAGGGAACTGGATTTCCAATCCACATGTTAGGAGGGCTTTTCATGAAGCTAGTATTGGCAATTGTGAGTAACGACGACAGCTCGATGGTCTCTACAGCATTAACACGTGAGGGATTCCACGTCACGAAACTGGCCACCACCGGCGGTTTTTTGATGGCGGGTAATACAACTTTTCTCACCGGTGTAGAAGACAATAAGGTGGATCGCGTCATTGAAATTATCTCTGCTCAGAGCAGCAAACGCACCCAAATTGTGCCCAGCACCACTACGGTGGATATGGGGATGTATTCCTCCTTCCCGGTAGAAGTAACGGTGGGCGGTTCCACCATATTTGTGCTGAATATTGAGCGGTACGAGAAAGTCTGATGCGATTTACATCTTTTCAAGGCAATGAGTCAGTCAAGCGGCAGCTCAACGCGCTGGAAGGCAGCGGTAGGCTGCCGCATGCCATTATTTTAGAGGGTCCGCCAGGGTGCGGCAAGCGCACCCTGGCTGCTTTGTTAGCCAATTGGGTGGTGTGCACCGCGCAGGGTGAAAAACCTTGCGGGGTGTGTTCGGCATGCAAAAAAGCGCAGGCCGGCGCGCACCCCGATATTGTTGTGGCGCAGGGAGGGAGCGGGACGCGCTCCTTTCACGTGGATGAGGTGCGCCGTATTCGCAGCGACGCTTATATTATGCCCAACGAGGCGCCGCGAAAAGTGTATATCTTGGCAAATGCCGATGGGATGACCGATCAAGCGCAAAACGCTTTGCTAAAGGTGCTGGAGGAACCGCCTGCGGCGGTATTGTTTTTGATAACCTGCCTTTCGTCCGCCTCTTTGCTGGATACGGTGCGCTCCCGGGCGCAAATATTAACGCTGGAGCCCCGTGCGCAGCAAGAAGGGCCGCAGGAACAAAAAGCGTTTGAATTGGCCCAGAGCTTTAGCCGGGCCATTATGGCCCCTAAGGAGTATGAGCTTCTGGCGTTAGCCGGGGGGCTGATAAAGGATAAGGAATTGCTAAGAAGCACCCTAGATTGCTTATGTGAGCTGTTTGCCGGCGCGTGCGTGCGCGCCTCCGGCGGCCGCCGGGATACGATGCAGGGCGCGGATGATTTGGTGGGCCGTTTTTCGCGTGCCCGGCTGCAACAACTGCTGGAAACAGCCCGGCAGGCCCGGCGTATGGTAGATCAAAACGCCAATCAGGCATTGTTGGTTTCGTGGTTGTGCGCGCGCTTGCGCAGCGGCGCATAGCATTATATAATAGATTTGCCGTTACCTAAGTGAATAGTATCAAACGATACAGTGCACCAGGAACACAACAGCCGGCCCAAATCGGGGCGGCGATTGCTATAGAGCGGCTGGGCGCTGATACCGCCCGCCGGAGTGGAGGTTATATGGAAGTAATTGGCGTCCGCTTTAAGGATGTTGGAAAAGTTTATTATTTTGATCCCGATGGGATGTTGTTAAAAAAAGGGGACAAGGTGATTGTTGAAACGGCCCGCGGCGTGGAATGCGGCGATGTGGCGATGGAAAACCGCGAAATTGCCGAAGAGGGCATTGTGCACCCCTTAAAAAAGATGATCCGCAAGGCTACGCCGGAGGATTTAAAACGGGTGGAGGAAAATAAGGAGAAGGAAAAAACCGCCTTTGATATCTGCCTAAAGAAAATAGCGCACCATAAATTAGAGATGAAGCTGGTTGAGGTGGAATACACCTTTGACAATAACAAGATTTTGTTTTATTTTACCGCCGACGGCCGGGTGGATTTTCGTGAGCTGGTAAAGGATTTGGCTTCGGTATTTCGCACCCGCATTGAGCTCAGGCAGATTGGCGTGCGCGATGAGGCTAAAATGCTGGGGGGCTTGGGTATTTGCGGCAGGCCCTTTTGCTGCTCTACCTTTTTGGGGGAATTTCAGCCGGTATCCATCAAGATGGCCAAAGAGCAAAGCTTATCGCTAAATCCCGTAAAAATATCGGGCACCTGCGGGCGGCTGATGTGCTGCTTAAAATATGAGCAGGAGGCCTATAGCGATCTGCTCAAATCCACCCCCAAAGTTGGCGCTTTGGTTAATACACCCGAAGGGCGCGGCGTTGTGGTGGAGCAGAATTTGCTAACCGGTGTGCTCAAAGTGCGCATGGATAAAGATCCGGCCGCCGCACCGCAAACCTTTACCACCCAGCAGGTGCGTCTGCTTAGGGATGGTCAAATCCGTGTAGCGCGGGAAGAAATCGAGCAGCTGCGGCAGCTGGAAGGGAAATAACTGGACTTATACGGGCGTGCCCGCTGTTGATGCTGTTGATTTTGCAATTCTTGTCAAAAAAGGAAATGATTATTTGCGATATAACGGTTGCTTTTTGCGGCGGGCATGGTATAATAAAAGGGAAATCTAATGAGGGAGGTGTCGCCATGGCATATGCAATTTCTGACGAATGTATTTCTTGTGGCGCGTGCGAGGCTGAATGCCCGGTAGGCGCGATTTCTGAGGGTGACGGCAAATATGAGATCAATCCGGAGCTGTGCACCGAGTGCGGTGCTTGCGCTGGTGTTTGCCCGGTGGGCGCCCCCGCACAGGCATAAATAAATACATTCTAAACAAATAAGGCGGAGCGTGTAGGCGCCCCGCCTTATTTGTATGATCCGGCTGTTTCGCCGTTTGTTGGCGCGCGCCTCAGGCGGCTGTGGCCGAAATACGAAATAAAGAAGAATGCAAAAAGGAGCGTAAAAAAGCGTTGCAAAAAGAAGCGATTGGGCAGCCGGCCTGCCAGGGGAACGAAAACCGCATGGAGCTTTTGGGGGGCGGCGTTTTTGCTTTCGTATCACCCAACCACACCTTTGGCACCGATGCACTGTTGCTGGCGGATTTTGCATCCCCTTCTCCTTCTTGCCTGGCAGCTGATTTGGGCAGTGGCTGCGGGATTATCCCACTGCTGTGGTGCCGGGAAAATCCGCCTCGAAAAATATGGGCGGTGGAACTGCAAGCAGAAGCCTGCGCTCTGATACGCCAAAGCGTGGCATACAACGGCTTGCAGGATAAACTAGAAGTGGTTCAGGCCGATTTGCGGCAGTTGCCCAGCACCACTATCCCTCGGGGGCGGCTAGATTTGGTGGTTAGTAATCCGCCCTACCAAGAGGTAGATGCCGGTTTGCCGGATAAAGGGGAGGCCCGGCGTTTGGCACGGCGGGAAGAAAGCTGCACCATAGAGGACGTGGCTCGCACGTCGGCGGGATTGCTGCGTTTTGGCGGGCGGCTGTGCATTTGCCACCGGCCGGTTCGCCTGCCGGAAATTATGGAAAAGTTGCGCGCTATGTCACTGGAGCCCAAGCGCCTACGGTTGGTGCAGGCCAGGGCCGATAAAGCTCCTTTCTTGTTTTTGCTGGAAGCGCGAAAAGGCGGACGGCCGGGTTTGCAAGTGCTGCCCACCTTGCTGCTAAAGGTGGCGGATGGGCAGGATTCGGCCGAGCTGCGGCGCATTTACCGATTGTATGCCATGCGGGAGCAATAAAGCCCCGGCGCGCCAACGAATTGTTTAAAACTGCTTTACCGTTGCATGGGTTTAAGAGTAAGCCAAACAAGCGCAAAGGGTAAAATATGGTTTTTAATATTATTAATAAGACATGCAAATGATGTTTGCCGTAAAGGAGGGGATTATATGGCACAAATGGGAAAATTGATGGTAACGGGCACGCCCATCGGCAACCTGGGAGATCTCTCCCCCAGGGCGGCGAAAGCGATGGAAGAGGCGGATTTTATCGCCGCAGAAGATACCCGCGTTACCGTAAAACTGTTGAACCATCTGGGGATCAAAAAGCCTTTGGTAAGCTACCATGAGCACAACCGGTTGGAACGGGGCGAGGTTATTTGTGAACGTATACAAAACGGCGAAACCTGCGTGCTGGTTTCGGACGCCGGTATGCCCGCTATTTCGGATCCGGGCGAAGAGCTGGTAGCCCAGTGTGCGCAAAGGGGGATTGAGGTGGTCGCCGTGCCCGGCCCCAGCGCGGTTACAGCAGCACTGGCAATATCCGGTTTGCCCACAGGGCGTTTTACCTTTGAGGGCTTTTTAAGCATGAATAAAAAAAGCCGCCGGGAACATTTAGAACAGGTAAAGAACGAGCGGCGCACCATGGTGTTTTATGAAGCGCCCCATAAGCTGGAGGCCACTTTGCGCGACATGCTGCACGCATGGGGCGATCGCCGGGTGGCTGTGGTGCGGGAGCTGACCAAAATACATGAAGAGGTATATCGTGCAACCCTGTCTCAGGCGTTGGAACGCTGTGTAAATGAAGGTTTTCGAGGCGAAATCGTATTGGTTATTGAAGGCGCCGCACAAGAGAAAAAAGAGTTCTCTCCCCAAGAAGCGGCTCGTTTGGCGCGGGAATGGATGGAGCAGGGCATGACGGCCTCTGAAGCGGCCCGCGAGGCGGCTAAAGCCACTGGCTGCAAAAAAGGCGAAATTTATCGAATTATGATGGAATAGCCTGTTTCATCAATCCTCTTCTTGTTCACTCGCTTTTCATGAGAAATGCAATATATAAACAAGCACAAAAAATATCCTATTAATTCGTGAAGATTGCCAGGTGTAAAGGGTGGGTATTTTGTGGCAAATTATATTACTTGTGAAAGCCGCGCCTAATGCTTTCACAGGACGGGGCAGCGGTTGCGCTGAAAAAACAGTTGCGCTTGCCCTGCATGAAGTGAGATGAACAAGGAGGATGAAAATGAAAAAGAGATTGCTCAGCGCCATGCTGGCGGCGGCTATCGTTGCCTCTGCCGGGCTGGCGGGCTGTTCGTCGGGCGAAGGGGAAACGTCTCAGGCAAGCAGCGGCGAGGGCACCGCACCGGGCGGCCAGCAAAAGTTTGATAATGTAACGCTAAAATATCTCAACTGTTGGAACGGCGGCTTCAAAAACCCCAGCGACACCTATAATAACGAGGTAGCGGCCGCTATCCGCGATAAAATCGGCGTAACGGTTGAGATCGAAGGCATCATGATGAGCGAAACCGAAAAGCTCAACATGGTGTTTGCCTCCGGTGATATGCCCGACATCATCAACGGGCCCTATTGGGGCGGCGATTCCGGCGAAACCCAGGTGTTCAAAAAGGCTGCGGCGGAAGGCCGCTTACTGCCTTTGGACGACAGCATCGGCAACTATGAAAACCTAAAGGATTCCTGGCAAGTGGGTTATGTAACCGAAGCTTTCTTAGAGAACGACCTAGAGGATCCCAGGTTTAACGGCCATCACTATTTTATTCCCAGCGGTATCGCAGCCTCTGCTGAAAATATCACCAACTGGGGCTACGGCATCTTTGCCCGCAAGGATATTGTAGAAGATATCGGCGTCGATCCCCAATCTATTAAAACAACAGATGATCTATATGATTTTCTGGTGAAGGTGCGCGATGGCGGTTATCAAGATGTAAACGGCAACGCCATTATCCCGGCATCTACCTTTCATGAGGGCTGGGATTTGAGCGGCTATTCGTTAAATTTTAAAAATAAGCAGCTCACCAACTATGTAAAACAAGACGACGGCACTTACACCTATTATCAACTCACGGATGATTGGGTAAACGAGCAGTTGTTTATCTGGAAACTGGTGAACGAGGGAATATTGGATAAGGAATGCTTTAAAACCACCGACGCCATGGCCGAGCAAAAAGCCGGCAACGGCACCGTTGCGGTGTTTTCGCTGCAATATGGCACCATTGTGAACGCCACGAAAGCAACCGGTCTGCATCAGAACCATCCCGAAATGCGCTATATCCCCATTGGACCGCTGAACTATGCCTCTGGGGAACCGTTGGTACAGCTGGAGCAAAAAGGATCGGGCGGCAGCGGCGTATACTGTTTTCCCACCTCTTGTGAAAATTTAGAGGCCGCTTTAACCTGGTTTAATTACCTTAACAGCGAAGAGGGCCAGCTGTTGGCCTACTATGGCTTTGAGGGCGACACCTATGAGATGGTAGACGGCCAGCCCCGCCTGATGCCCGAAATTTTGGAGCGCAAGCAGGCTGGCGACAGCACTGTTGACGACGAGCTAAGAGAGAGAGGAATCAATTTGTACGGCGCTCCGGCCACTGTATTGGTGAGGCGTGTTACTTGGTTCGGCGAACTGAATCCCGGCGACGCCGATGCCGCCGACGCGGATGTGGAGGCATATAAAGAGATGCGTCCTATCGAGCAGGTAGAAGGCTATCCCATCGACAAGCTGGCTATGCAGTATCCTGAGTACGACACGGTGAAATCCTTCTTAACCGAGGGCACAAAAGAGAGCGACACCAAGCAGCAGGCCTACTTTGCTTCTACCGAAGAAGAGGCGCGCTCGATGTTAGAAGGCTACCAGGAGTACCTGCGCACAGCCGAGGGCGGCATTATGGAAGATTTTCTGCAATATGTCACAGAGCAATCCAAAACCAGAGATGATGTGGTGAATTAAGCGCCGCTGGTAATTTTGATGGTCGGCAAACGGTGCAGCCCACAGATAAATACCCTATATACAAAGGGAGGAACCAGCCGCAACGGTTGGTTCCTCCTTTTCTGTATACGCATGCTTTGCCGATGGGGTTGTTTGTGGGTGCGCAACCCTAGAAACATAATACGAAAAATATGCCACCCGCTATTTTGCTAAACTTTATTTGCAGTATGACGCACTGCAAGTACATGCACAGTCCCGTTCTTCCTAGCAACCGCTCGCTTGCGCTTTGGTGAAGTGCTTTAAAGGTAACTGCCGATAACGGTAAAATACGCCGTGTGGTTGCGCGCAATCGCCTTCATTTCATTCAAGGGGCAGCGCCATAGGCTCTACCGCCGCCAGGAATTCCTCTACTGTATACACCCGGGCATCTTTGATTTCATCCGGCGACACAGAGTTCACCCCATAGGGCACCACATAGGCCCCGGTAGCGCTCTCTATGTAGATAATGTTCAGCTCATCGGAATAGCAGCCGTCACGAATATAGGTGTGCACCGGCAGCAGCACGCGCACGCTACCCACCCGCTGCTCCTCCAGCAGGCGCATCAGCCCTTCCGGGTGAAAGATAAAGCCCATCAGCCCGCCCTCGGCTTCACGGCAGGGAACGGTTTGCCAAGAATAGTGCAACTCTCCCTCGTACAGGGGTTGGCCTGTTTCGTCCAGCTCTACGCCGCAGGAAAGCTTTACCCCTTGGGTGCCCTCGGTGTTCTCTTTCACCGGGAAGAACCAAATATACCGCGGGTACTCGGGCGCTGCAGCAGCCAGCTGCCCGTCTTTTAACAGCTGGATAAAGGTTCTGATCGTCAGATTGGCCGACCGAACTCCGTCCTCCAGCACTAGGTTGGCCTGCTGGCCGCTTTGCTCATCTTGCCGGGTGGGGAGCACCGGCACGCAGCCTTCCACCGGCGCCAACAGCAGCTCTAGCTCCTCTTGGTGGGCCTGAACATAGGCATAATCCTCTGTGTCGGTAATTTTTACCTGGCGGTAATCGTAACGGGCGGTGGGGAAGATTACCCCGGCGGCCCACAAGGCTACCAACAAAAGAAGCGCTGCCAGAAAACCCCCGCAAACTGCCAACACAGCGATTTTTTTGCGCTTTACCGGTTCGGCTTTTTCTGCGCGCATACCTGTCGCCCCCTATACAATATTATAACTTGATTATACCGTACTGATTTACTATTTCAATGATTAAATTATACAAAAATATATTTATTTAGTGATAAACTATAAAGTTATAAAAAGTAATGGCACCACTATGGTTTTAGGTAAGGCGAAGTATCACGATGCGTTTGCAGCTTGTCTTTCATTGTGCCGGTAGAGTACGGCGCGCGCCTTTGCTACTCCAGGCTATGCTCGTCAATACGGCGCACCAGGCTGTGGGTATACACGCCAAAGTGCTTAGGCCAGAAGTGGAGGGCCGTGGGGTTGATGCTCTCATAATCCACACCTAAGTGAGTATACCCCTCTTGCCGCAGCTTGCGCAGCGTGTAATACAGCAAACTTTGATAAAGCCCCTTTCCCCGGTGGCCTGGCAAGCAGTAGGCGCCGCAGATATGCTGCGTGTGAGGCAGGTTGGTCAAAAACGTTTCACCGGATCCTGCCTCCAAGCCCAAAAAGGCGGCGATTTGCTCTTGCTTTTGGGGCGCTGTTGCCTGGTGCACAAAGGCGGCAAAATAACGCACGGAAGAAGGCAGCACCCGCGCAGCGAAAGCGGCGGCGCTTTCTGCCGGACGGCGAAGAAAGGTGGGGCTGGCGGCCATATGCTCGTCCAGCAGATGGCTGAAAGGCTGCACCGCCAGCCTATCGTTGCCGGTTAGCTCTTGCAAGCGGTAGCCGGGGCAGGCGGTGGGGGGCGGGGTATCCACCGGGCGAATGGCATCCATGCACCGCATGCCGAAGCCGTTGTAAAAAAGCAGCCGTTGAATAGGAGCGTCGTGAGCATACAGGCAAACCGCGTGGCTGCTGGCCCCGGCCTGGGCCCATTTTTGCGCCCCCGCCTGATACATTTTTGCATAGGTTTCTTCTCGGGCGGGCCCTATTGCGCCGTTGGCCCCCATGGGGGAAAAGACGCCCACAGCGTCGGTGGAGCAAAAGGCGTTTGCAAAGGGATCCAACACGCACCAATAGCCCACCATCTCATCACCGTTATAGGCGGCAACACCAAGCCCGTTTTTCGCCATACCGGCCAGATCAGGAAAGAGATCGGTAGACATTACCGGCGGTAGTTCTTTAACAAATTCGCGCTCTCGGTCGTATAATTGACGGGCAATGTGCAGCGCCGGCGCGGCACATGCAGCAGTAAAGGGAACAATATCCATTTTGTTTTCTCCTTTTGTTTTTGCAAAAATTGAGGCAATGAGGCGGGCAGAAAGGGCGCAATATGCGGCAAGGGTTTATTGAAATAAACGCGCCCTAGTGGATTGATTCCTTTGCCCATCTTTTTCTTTTGCGCCGGTTATGTAGATTTGCTTGCCCTTGCGCAGATGTTTGTTGATCAGGCAGCGCTGTTTAGGTGCCTGTTTTTTCGTCCTTGAGAGGAATTGTGCTTGGATTTGAGCCGTTGGGCAAACAGTTGATGTACTCTTTTGGAGACACGCCAACGATTTTTTTGAATACCGTGGAAAAATACAACGGGTCGGTAAATCCAGAAAGCAGCGCCACATTTTTGACCGAATCAATGCCGTGTTCAAACAGTGAAACCGCATACTTGATTCGTAGTGTTCTTAGATATTCCGTAATTCCTACTCCCATTTGTTCTTTAAACAAATGGGAAATATATTTGGGGTTGTAGCAGAGTTCTTTGGAAATAGAAGCGATAGAAACCTCGGGATCGTTAAACCTAGTTTCCAGCAATTCAATTAATTTGTTAACAGGGCTATCCCGCCGAACGCTACTGCCGGTTAATCTTGAAAAGGTGTAAAGCAAGATGCTCTCCGACGCCAAATCCACCGTTTGCTGATCCGCTCTGGATAGGCTGTCTCGCCACAGCGGCACGAGCCCGTCAAAATTTGAGAAATAACGGTTGCTTTTTCGAATATGAAAACGGCGAAAAAGATCATCGGCGCGGTTGCCTTCAAAATGAATGTACAGATATTCGCATTCGCTTTCAAATTCCGCCCAAAACGTTTCTTCCTTAAACCCAAAAACTAAACTGCCAGAGGAAAAAGGAATTTTGGTTTCATCAAAATGAAAAACCCCTTCTCCCCTTGAAACCAACATGACCCGATTGGACTTCAGCAAGGAGGGGCATCGCATCACATTGGGATCTGTTTCTAAGACAAAACAGTAAACAGAAAATGTTTTTTGCTGTGCGGGGATTATAAATTTACAAATATTATTATATTTCATAAGCGTCACTCCACCAATACTTTACTTTGATTTTATCTAAAGGGCAAGCAATCAAACTTTTTTAAATGAATTTATGGATTTTTTCTATTTTACGATTTGGAATGTTTGCTATAATAGGGCTGAAAGTTGGCGAGGGTGACGCGTATGTATTATGGCCTTATTTTTTTAGCGGTTGTTATGTTTGGCGGCTGTTTCGCGCTTAATGATGTTTACAGAAACATGCGGGGCAGCAGCATGAAAATCAGTCTGCAATTTACCTTGATAAGCTCGCTGGCGGGGCTTCTGGTTCTGCTTGCAGCGAATGGGTTTTCAGTTGCTTGCACACCGTTTACTCTGATAATAGCGTTGCTTGCTGCTGTTAATTCGATTGGATTTACCTTTTGCGGCTTTAAGGCGCTGGGCATCATAAATCTCTCGCTTTATTCGCTGTATTCCATGCTTGGCGGCATGATGCTGCCGTTTCTTCAAGGTATTTTATGTTATGGAGAAAGTTTTACAACAGCGAAAATCATTTGCCTTGGTTTTATTTGTGCCGCGTTACTTTTAACGGTGAAAAAAGGTGAGACAAAGCGAGGTACAATCTACTATATCGGTATCTTTGTGTTAAACGGAATGTCTGGTGTGCTTTCAAAATTTTTTGCTTCAGCTCCCTATCCCAAAACAGACGCGGCAAGCTATTCGATACTGACTGCGCTGTGCAGTGCAATCCTTGCAGGCTTAATTTTCGTTTTCTTTTTTGGTAAGAAGGATGATATTCCCAAAAGTACGCCGCCTTCTGTAGTGGTGGCAGCGCTTGGAGGCATCGTAAACCGGATTGCCAATCTTATTCTAATCGTTGCATTGGCGCATGTTGACGCATCGGCGCAGTATCCGCTGGTTACGGGCGGCGTTATGATCGTGTCTACGGTTATCTGCTTCTTTAGAAAGAATAAGCCCTCGAAAAAAGAGGTGTTATCAATTGTGCTATCATTTATCGGGATGCTGAGCTTGTTTGTCATTCCGATATAAATATCAGGAGGATGGTTATGGGGAATTTAAGAGTCGGTATCTTCGGCGTGGGACGTGGAATGGCCCTGGCAAAAGATTTTATGCTTAACGGTTGCGACGTTGTTGCCATTTGCGATTTTCATAAAGAGCGCCGTGAAAAAGCAGCAAAGGCGCTGGGAGACACAGCAGCGGTTTACGACAACTTTGATGAGTTTATTGAGCACGGATTGGATATCGTGGTGTTAGCCAACTACTTTCATGAACATGCCCCCTATGCGATTCGATGCTTTGAGCGCAACATCCACGTGTTTTCTGAGTGTATCAGCAACGGGACCATGGCAGAAGGCGTTGCGCTTATCCGCGCGTTTGAAAAAACCAAAAGCATTTATATGCTTGCAGAAAATTATCCCCAGATGAAATTTAACCGCGAAATAAAAAGGGTTTGCGACGGCGGAACCCTTGGCAAAATCGTATATGCCGAAGGGGAATACAACCATCCCACCAAACCCGCCGATGCCGGAGTTTACAAAAGCAACATCTATTTTCCTCATCATTGGCGCAATTTTCTTCCTCGTACTTATTATATTACGCATTCTTTAGGGCCCATTATGTGGGCAACCGGCGCTACGCCGGCTAAAGTAACTGCGTTTGCTGCCTTTGCACCTTTTGACGATGATGCGGCTTGCCCGCGCTATGTAGGGGATCGCGCCGCCATCATAACCATCCAAAATAATAACGGCTCGATTTTCCGTGTGACCGGTTGCGCCGCCTTTGGCGCACACAATAATGCTTACCGTATTTGCGGCACCAATGGGCAGATAGAAAACCTTCGCGGTATGGGGAATAAGGTCATGCTCCGGTACAACAGCTGGTCGGTACCCGAAGGCGCAGAAGAGATCAATCTTTATGAACCTTCCTGGAATGATCCGGATGAGGATATCATCGAGAAAAGTGGACATGGCGGCGGAGATTATCTGACGATCCGAAATTTCATCAACTGTATTAAGAAGGGCCAGCAGCCCGAGCATCCCTTTGATATTCATTCGGCTGTGGCGATGTCTTCTGTGGCAATCCTAGCACACCGTTCCATGCTGGAAGGCGGAAAGCCTTATGATATTCCGGACTTTCACAAAGAAGAATGCCGCAAGCAATATGAAGAAGACCGATTGACTCCTTTTTATGGCTCCAACGGCAGCGCGCCCAATATTCCTTGCTGCTCTCATTCCGATTATCATCCAACCGAAGAACAATTAGCGCTCTATCATAAGCTGTTAAACTCCTGATTGAAATAAGGTGTTTTTAACTGCTTCTGGTCCGCCATCAGATATTCAATAAAAGGTGTTCAAAAAACCGTTTTAGCTTTTCTTTTGCACACAGTTGCAGCGCATGCCGCCTATTGATATGACAGGTAAGGGGGAAAACAGTAATCTGTTTTCCCCCTCTATTTTTCATCATAAAGATTTAGGCGTCTGCGCTAGATCGTCAGGAAACAATAGAGTTTGCACCTCTTTCATGATAAATAGCTATTAAAAGCAAATGTTTTTACGCTGTAAATAAAAATAGCGTTTCTATGCTACATCACCAAGGTTCCTCCATCGGATTGCAGCAAAATATAAATTTGCTCTTCCAGCCCGGTTTGGGCGTTGATATAAACCAGCACCCTGTCGCCATTTTCTGCCGAACAGGTAAACTCGTAGCAATACACCTCATCCAGCCCCGGGGTGGGAATAAAGGCGGTGGCTACTCTTTCCACCGTTAGGCGCGGGCTTACGTTTTGCTGGGCCTGCTCCTGGGGGATCACCTGCTGGGGAATCTGACGGCCGGTATGGTTCATTAAATAGCCGGTGGCATTGTAAGAGATGATGTCGCCGTTATCCAGCGCCACCCCAACTTTCACCAAATCGCTATAGCATACGGCGCCTTCTTGCTGGGCGGCAAAGTTAATGGTGCACACCCCGTTGGAGGTTTGATAATAGCTTTCTTTCATATCCTCCATGCCGTGTTGAGATAAAAAGTTTTTGGCCTTTTCCACCGCCTCTTGGGGAGAAAGCTGCGCCGCGCTGCCGGTAGATACCATGCGAGAGGAAAGCATTTCGTTGGGATAACCGCCCGCCTTGGTAACCGAAACGGTAGTTCCGCCGCCACTAAAGGTATAGCAGGGTAGATTGCCGCCCGTTTCGCCGCTGAGCTGCAACGCGGAATAACCGGCGCCGGTTAAGTCGGCGGCCCGCATACGGGCGCTTTCTGCATCCACTTCCGCTTGCCCTTCCAACATTTTAGAGGTCCGCAGCAAAATGTGATCGGAGAAGGGGCCGTCGTAGATAAGCGTGGGATAATCGGTAAAACCCTCGTTCATTTCCCGAAATCCGCTGCTGATCAACGGCTCTTCCTGCGATTGGGTTTGGTTGGAAAGATCCTGAAAAACCTGGGCGGCTTCCCCCTCATACAGTCCGCCGCCGTCAAAACGAGCCAGCAAATCTTGCAAATCCAGCAGCAACGTGCCGGCATAATCGCCTAGGCTGATAAGATTGCTAATTTCCTCCTCGTTTAGCGCTTGCCCGCGGGAAAGGCTGGAGGACAGATAGGAGGCGTAATCCCCCACCTGAGAGAGAAAACGATTGACGTTGTTTAACTCCACATCAGCCAAAGGCAGCTGCCCCAGAGCGCTTTTAGCCAGGCTGGCTTCTTCAGTCAGCTTGGCGGTAAGCCCATATTGTTGCGGGGCCGTGTTGGCGTAGGTTCCCTTACTCAAAGCCGTTTGGATGTTGGCCATATAATCGGTTAAATCGTTGAGAGAGCGCATATAGGTGTATTCCAAATTGGCGCGGTATTGTTTAGCCTGGCTATAGTTGTTGTAGGCAACGGCGCCCAAAGCGACGCAAGCGGCCGTTAGGTAGCTGATAACGCGTATCATACCCCGGCTTATCCGTTTGCGGATGATTGCCTCTGTCTGCATTTTCCCATTCCTCCCGCTGTATTGTTGGGCCACTGTACAGCGGTTAGCTTTTCCTCAACCGGGCTTTTTATGCGCAGAAGGGCCGGGGGAAGCGGCAATATGCCGCAAAAATACTTGCATGTTTTCTTAATGCTGCTCGGTTGCCTATAGCGCTTCACTGCCACATAGTTGCAATTTTTTAGGTTCACCAACATTTCTTTAATTCCGAAGATAAAACATCTTCATGTTCAAACAACCATTTGGCCATAGCGGTTCTCCAAAACGCGAATTCCAAGGTTTTTGTATCTTTTTGATCAACCAAAAGCCCGTTTCTCTTTTTTTCAATATAGCCTTTGTAGCCAAAAGAACTTCTAATCAGTGAAAATAAATAAAAATAGGGCATTAGCTCTAAATCTTCTTTTTTCAGTTTTTTAATCTTCATATACTCTCTTACATAGCCGACAAAATTATCGATATCTATCCTTCCGTTCCTACACTCTGCGCTTGAAAGCGAGTAGGAACGAATCAGTTCCCAACATATGGGCAGTCTTGCACAACTAGAAAAATCGATTACGGCTTTTACTCTATCCTCTGAAAAAATGAGCTGTAACACATTGTAATCGCCATGTGTATTTTCAACGGTCAGAGAAGAAAACGGAAAGGCGGCTGGATTAAACGCGCTGATTATCTCGCATTTATTTTTGAAATCCATTGCAATTTTATTGTAATTCTCATCGCCGGCATTTAACTGTGCCAGCAAATTGTGATATTTGTTGATTGCCGGTTCCTTAGACCATTCGGAAAGCCACTGTTGATCAAATCCCAACGGAAGTTGAACCGGCAATTCTTCAAGGGCAATATTGATGTTCGCTAAAACTCTGGCAGAGTCAAAAAGCAAAACTTTGGGGACTTCAAATTTTTGGAATGTAGTGCCATCTATATATTTTTGCACAGTACATAACTTGCCGTTCATTTTTTCTATGTAGGTTCCTTGATTCGTGGGTATAAAAGTGGATACGAAAAATCCCTTTTTCGTAAGATAATTACATACAGATATCTCGTTGGCCACCGTTTGCGGATTGAATTTTTCTTGATAAATTTTAAAGAAATATCTATCACTTCCGTCCTCGATTATAAAACACTTTGCCGAACCCTCCGTTAACGCAATGATTTTCTTTGTGTTAATACCCCACAATTTTAATAACACTGATATTTCGCCGTCAACTTTTTTCATATTGCACCCTCTCTCTATGTTTTGTTATTTCTTTGTGCAAACGTCGCAAGATCTCTATGATAGCACATTCTTAATAGTGCTAATTTTCTTATAAAAACATCACTGGCACTGGTACTACATGTTTCTATGCAGTTTCTCAAACTAATTTTTAGGCGTATGAAAAACGCTTATTGCGGCACAAGTTAAAGAATTGCTTTTGTTAACTTAAATGTTTTATAGAATGGCAGATCTATAAAGGGTTATTATATCTTACCATCTTCGGGTACAATAAAAACTTTTTTGTGATAGGTTGCCTGGGTCTGCATGCTCCCGTTCCTCCCGCTCTATTGTTGGGCACTATACGGCGGTTTGCTTTCTGAAATGGGCGTTTAATGCGCAAAAGGGCCAGGGTAAGCGGTAATATGCCGCAAAAATTCTACGAATCAAATAAAAATGCTTGCTTGTTTTGATGAATTATGGTATTCTTATTGGCACGATATGGCCAAGCGAACCGGTCCCCCTGCATGGAGGACCGGCAAAACTGCGTGCCTGAAAAAAGGAGGGAAAGCGGATGATTACCATGCGTGAAATTAGCAAATCGTTTCGGGTGTCCCGCCGCAAGGCGGGCTTTGCGGCTGCGGCCAAGGCCTTATTTCACAAGGAATATGATGTGGTGCAGGCGTTGGATCGTGTGAGCTTTACCATTGGCGACGGTGAGATGGTGGGGTATATCGGCCCCAACGGCGCGGGAAAGAGCAGCACTATCAAAATTATGAGCGGTATCCTGACGCCGGATAGCGGCCAGTGTGTCATCAACGGCCGGGTGCCTTGGAAAAACCGGGTGGAACATGTGCGCGAAATCGGCGTAGTGTTCGGTCAGCGTTCCCAGCTGTGGTGGGATGTGCCGGTAGCCGATTCCTTTGAGTTGCTGCGCGACATCTATCAGGTGCCGGAGCAAACCTACCGGCACAACGTAGAGGAACTCACAGAGCTTTTGGATTTATCCACCTTATTGCGCACGCCTACGCGCCAGCTGTCGCTGGGGCAACGCATGCGGTGCGAGATCGCCGCTTCCCTGCTGCACGGGCCCAAGGTGCTTTTTTTAGACGAACCCACCATTGGGCTGGACGCGGTTTCTAAGCTGGCGGTGCGCGAGTTTATCAAAAGACTCAACCGGGAGAAGAAAACCACCGTTATCCTTACCACACACGATATGCAGGATATTGAAGCGCTGGCCAGCCGGATTTTATTGATTGGCCGGGGCCGCATTTTGATGGACGGCGATTTACAAACACTGAAAAAAGAAAATACGGTTTACAAAACCTTAACGGTGGAGTACAGCGGCGGGCAGCTGCCCCAGCTAGCGGGCGCCACGGTGCAGCAAAGCCGGCCGGGGCGCGCCACACTGCGCCTGGATGTTGGCGTGTTGCCCGTGCCAGAGGCAATCGCCGCCATTTCGCGGCAGGTGGGCGTTACCGATCTATCGGTGACGGGCGGAAGTGTGGATGACCTGGTGGTGTCGCTGTATCAAAAATACCATATATGAAAAATAAACGGCAAAAATGGCCGCACTGCGGGAATATTTGCGCTTTGCGGCGTATCTCCTTGCGTATAATTGGCCGTTATGAAGGAGGAGGGGCACATGAAAAAGTATTGGTCGTTTTTTCGCATCCGTTTTTCCACCGGGCTACAATACCGGGCGGCAGCTCTGGCCGGGATAGCCACACAATTCTTTTGGGGGATTATGGAGCTGTTGATGTTCGCCGCTTTTTACCGCTGGTCGCCGCAGAATTTTCCCATGACCTTTTCTCAGCTTGCCAATTACATATGGCTACAACAGGCATTTTTGGCTCTCTTCGTCCTTTGGCGGATGGATAACGACATATTTTCGGCCATCACCCAGGGCAACATCGCTTATGAACTGGTGCGGCCTGCGGGGCTATATGCCATGTGGTTTGTGAAAAATGCGGCCATGCGTTGTTCGTCCGCTCTGCTGCGCTGTATTCCGGTGCTGGTGGTGGCGGTGTTTTTGCCCGCCCCCTACGGATTAACCCCGCCGCCCTCTTTGCAAGCGGGAGTTCTGTTTATACTGGCCCTGCTGTTGGCCCTGGCCACAACGGTGTGCCTGGTGATGCTGGTGTATGTGCTTACCTTTTACACCATGTCGCCTATGGGGATACGCATGGTGGCGGTGTCGCTGGGGGACTTTTTATCCGGCTCGGTAATCCCCCTGCCCTTTTTGCCCGATTGGCTGCGAGGCGTTGTAGAGTTGCTACCTTTTGCCGCCACGGCCAACACGCCGCTGCGCGTTTACAGTGGGCAGTTGGCGGGCGCCGCCGCTTGGCAAGCCGTTGGCTTGCAGCTGTTTTGGATAGGGGCGCTGGTGTTGCTTGGCAATTTACTGTTACGCCGTGCTCTGCACCGGGTAGTTGTGCAGGGCGGTTAACAAAATTAACGAAGGGCCCTTCTATAGATGCTCGGAAAAGGGAGCGGGCAAAAACAAATCTACTAGGCGCTTTTTTGTGAATAGAGAAAGGAAGGCGGACAAAAGACCATGAAGGCAATCAGGGCGATACGATTATACGGCAAATTTGTATCTATGCATCTGCGCTGCGCCATGCAATATAAGGTTTCTTTTGCTCTCACCATGCTGGGGCAATTTTTAACTTCTTTTTCGGCCTTGCTAAGCGTATATTTTTTATTTGATCGCTTTCACGGCGTGGAGGGTTTTTCTTTTAGCGAAGTACTGTTGTGTTTTTCAGTGGTGCTGTTATCGTTTTCTTTAGCGGAGTGCTTCGCGCGCGGGTTTGATCGTTTCTCCGTCATCATTTCCAACGGCGAATTTGATAGAATCCTCACCCGGCCCCGCAATGAGATTTTTCAAGTGCTGACCCACACCGTAGAATTCAGCCGCCTGGGCCGCCTGGTACAAGCTGTGCTTGTGCTCTGTTATGCCTTGCCGACCAGCGGCGTTTACTGGACGGTAGACAGGGTGTTGCTGTTGGTGCTGATGGTACTGGGCGGTGTGGCGCTTTTTTCTGGTTTGTTTTTGGTGTATGCGGGCTTTTGTTTTTTTACCATTGAAGGCTTGGAATTTATGAATATCTTTACCGACGGAGGCCGGGAGTTCGGCAGTTACCCCATGTCGATCTACGGCAAGGAGCTGTTGCGCTTTTTTACCTTTGTGGTGCCGCTGGCCTGCGTGCAGTATTACCCGTTGCTTTATCTTTTGGGGCGGGATACCTCCTTTTGGAACTACGCCGCCCCTTTGGCCGGTTTTGTATTTTGGCTGCCGGCATGGCTCTTTTGGCGCGTTGGGGTGCGCCGCTACAAATCCACCGGCTCGTAAAGCCGTGCGGCCTATGCCTAGCCCGACGTGTTTTGGCTAAGCAAATTTTCCAACGTTTGCACAAAGGCGGCGGTTTGCTGGGGCTTGCGTTTGGCCGGCCCCCGCAGCCGCCCACCGCTGCGGCGGATCTTTTGGGCCATATGGCGCGATTGCAGCAGCGGGCCGATATTGCTGCTGTTGTACACCAAGCCGTCTTGATTTAGCACAACGGCTTGCCGGGCCAGGCACATGGCCGCCAAACCGTAATCTTGGGTGACGGCGATATCCCCCGGCTGCAACAGGTTGACCAGGGCGAAATCCACACTATCGGCCCCTTTGGATACCGTTATGGTGCGCGCCCCCTCCTTTTGCAGCAGGTGGGCGGTGTCGCACAGCAAAATGACTTCCACGCCGTGGCGTTGGGCGGTGGACACAGCCTCATTTACCACAGGGCAGCCGTCGGCGTCAATAAACAAGCGCATTTAAGTTCCTCCTTTTGTTGGCTTCTGTTGACTTTGCCGGGCGGTATCCGGCAGCGATATTTACTTTATCCGGCAAAAGGACTACAATAAAAGAGTAATAGCAAAAGTATAAAGAAGTGTAAAGAGATGAAAGAGAGCGACGAAGCCGGAAAGAGGGAGACAGATGGAAGTACGAAAGATAAAAGCCGAGCAGGTAACCGAAGCGGTTGCGCGGCTGTTTATGACCTGCAATTATGAGATAGGGGACGATATTTCCCGCGCGCTGGAATGTTTTTCACAAAAAGAGCAGTCCCCAGTGGGCAAATCGGTGCTGCAACAGCTGATGGAAAACAACCGTATCGCGAAGGAAGAACAAATCCCCATCTGTCAGGATACCGGCATGGCGGTGCTGTTTGTGGAATACGGCGACCGGGTCATAATCGAAGACGGATGCTTTACCCAAGCCGCCCAAGAGGGGGTGCGCCGGGCCTACCAGGAAGGGTATTTGCGCAAGTCGGTGGTGAGCGATCCCGTTATCGATCGGGTGAACACCGGCGACAACAGCCCGGCAGTGCTCTATACCGAAATTGTACCGGGGGACACCATCCGAATTCTGGCGGGCTGCAAAGGCTTTGGCAGTGAGAATATGTCGGCAATTAAAATGCTGGCGCCCGCTGCGGGGCTGGAAGGGGTGCGCCGTTTTGTGCTGGATACCGTATTCGCCGCAGGCCCCAATCCCTGCCCGCCTATGGTGGTGGGGGTAGGCATTGGGGGCACCTTTGATAAGGCCGCGCAGCTGGCCAAAAAGGCAACCTTTCGTTCCATAGAGCAGCCCAATCCCGATCCCCGCTATGCTGCGCTGGAGCGGGAGCTGCTGCAAACCATCAATACCATGGGGTTTGGCCCAGCAGGCCTGGGAGGCACCACAACGGCCCTGGGTGTTAATGTAGAAACCTTTCCAACCCACATTGCCGGTATGCCGGTAGCAGTGAATATTTGCTGCCACGCCGCACGCCACGGCACAGTGGTTATTTAAAAGCGGCGCACCCCAAGCGCCGTGAAGGCTCACAAGCCCGTCAGGGCGGAATATTAAAAGGAAATAAAGGAGGCTGCCGTATGGCCATAAAGTTGACCCTCCCTTTGCAGGAGGATGCGATCGATACCCTGCGCGCAGGCGATAGCGTGCTGCTCACCGGCCACATGCTTACCGGGCGGGACGCCGCGCACAAGCGCCTGTTTGCTCTGCTGCAAAAGGGAGACTCTCTGCCGGTTGATCTGCGCGGGGAAACCATTTATTATGTGGGCCCAGCTCCGGCCCGCCCGGGTTACGCCGTAGGCCCGGCCGGCCCCACCTCCAGCTACCGCATGGATGTGTACACACCGGCGTTGCTGGATTTGGGCATGAAGGGAATGGTGGGCAAAGGGATCCGTTCCCCCGAGGTAATAGAGGCGATTGTGCGCAACCACGCGGTGTATTTTGCCGCCATCGGCGGCGCGGCGGCTCTGATTGCCCGCAGCATCAAAAGCGAGCGGGTGCTCTGCTATGAAGATCTGGGCACCGAGGCCGTTCGATTGTTAGAGGTGGAAAATTTTCCGGCGGTGGTAGCTGTTGATTGCCGCGGCAACAACATTTATGCAAGTGAGCCGCCCAAGTTCCGCACTTACCAGGAATAATGGAATATGCTGTAGAGTTAGGATTATGGTACCCCACATGCCTCTATTTTGCAATGAGAATGATTGTGTTTGGGTTACAAAAAAGATACCCAACTTCGTCGCGGGCCTCTCGGAGAGAAAAGAAAAACCTGCAGTGCGCGACTTGCTCACCGCAGGTGTGTCTGATCGTTACGAAATAGATATCCATCACAAGCGCGGGAACAAAATTTTAAAAACCGAGCCCTGAACGCAATTTGCGTTCAGACTCAGCCTGATAGCAAGCAAAACAATAAGTGTATAGCCCGAAAAGCTCCAGCGGCAAATTTCGGGCTTTTGCTGTAATAATAGCCTGAACAGTGGTAATAGCAGCACAGGCGGCGGTGCGCGTGTTGCCTTGGATGAGAAGAAGAGAAAGGCATAGCAATTTGTGTGTGAAAAAACGCTATAATTAGCTGTCGATAACAACTAAAATAAATATAATTATTGATAAAAAATAGAAAATAAATTATAATAGCAGCAATGGATAATAAGCATATTTTGTATTCCCCTTGCGGCAGGGTGTGCTGTTAGCTTGTGCGGCTGATATGCGTTTGTGCACAAAGATAAGGAGGGTGGCGGTATGCGTATAGGCAAAGCGAAGCCGGTACGGCGTAAAAAAATTGCTATACTGGCGGTTTGTGTGGGATTGCCGGTGGCGCTCATCGTACTGGCAGTCCTATGGGCGGCCGGTGTGATCAGCCCCGATGCCCGCTACGATTACCGCAAGGTGAAAGTGAATGATTCGGCGGATTATACGTACATCCAAGACAGCCAAAAAGAGCTGGAGCGGTTGTTAGAGCCGGTGGAGGGCTGCGTGTCCGTTCTGCCCACCCGGCAAGACAGCCAGCAGGCCAACCTGGTGCTGGAGGATGGGATTCGGGTGGCAAGCATACCAAACTCTACTTTTATCAGTTTGCTGAAAAACGGGCGGCTTGCCGCTGTGGCGCCCAACTACCAGAGGTATTTCTGGTACTTTCCGGTAAAAGAGACAGCCGAAGGCACCCAGGCGCTATGCCTTTACCGCTCAACGGAGCTGGACGATATGGGCCGGCCCTTGCCCGATGGAAAAATTCTCTATTCTTTTTGGCGGATCGTCCCGTTGTGTTATGATTCTGAGGGAGGGTTTCTGGGTTTCATGTTCCATCCCGAAAGCCTGGTTGGCCTATTGGAGGAGCGGCAAGTAGGCGATATTCAAATGCTGTTGCCGGTGCATACCTTCTTTTACGAAGGCAGCTACGCTTATGAAATGAACGTGGTGTATGTGGAAAGTTCCACCGGAAATTATGTGGTGCCCTATGGGGCGTACTCCTTGCCGCATAAACTGCAGGAGGCGCAGGTATATACTGTGGAGGAATTTCTATCGGTGGTGGAGCCTATGGCGCAGCAGCCTGCGCAAGACTAGGGGGCTCGGCAGATTACCCGCAGGCAGCCGCTTATGTAAAAAGGAGTGTGGGGAAGTGGAAGAGAGCCGTTCGTTTGCAAAAGGCGATTGTGCGCGCCGTTTAGCGGTGGTGGCAACAGGGTGGTTGATACTGTTGGCGGCCCTTTTTCTCCCAGTTTTGCGGCCTTCTTCCACCCAGTACAATTACCGGCTGGCAAAGGTCACCGATTCGGCGGATTATGTTTACTTAAACGAAAACCAGCCCAAGCTGCTGGAGCATCTAGCGCCTTTAGAGGGGTGCGCAGCCATTCTACCTGCCCGGCGGGGCAGCCGGCTGGCCAACCTAGTGTTAGAGGACGGGGCGAAGGTGTTTGATTATCAAGGCCCCCGGCTGATACAGCTGCTGCAAAGCGGCGGGTTGTTAGCGGATATCCGGTCGGCGAGGGATTATACGTGGATTTTTCCGGTGCGGCGTTCGGCTCAAGGGCAGCGCTGGCTGGAAGCCCGCCGGGTTTACGAGGGCGCCGATCCTTTTAGGGTGCAAGAGGTAGCGTTTCCCGCTCGGGGGGATACCAGCCTTTATATCCCGCTTTCCCCCGGCGGCGGGCAAGAAGAAACCGAAAAAGCAGAGGCATCCGTCTGCTTGTTGTTGCGCGCCCAGGTGCAGGAAAAGGGGGAGCTTTTTACGGTTTCACTGCTTTATCAAGAGCGAGAGGGAGAAGTGTTTATTACCCCCTATTTGCCCCAGACGTTTTTAGAGCAACTTCCTCTGCAAAGCGGCACTCGTTACCGCCTGCAAACCTTTCTAGAAAAAACTATGTGCCTCGCAGCCCAGTCCGAAGGTTAATTGCCGCGCCGCCGAAGGAACCGTTGAACATGCAAGCAAAAGTAAACGCGCCCTGATGGATTTTTTGGCCATCGGGGCGCGTTTGTTTGTAAGTTTGTAAATATGATTGTTTACCGGTTGTTGCACCTGCCGCCGTTTGCGTTGTGAAAGCAAGAAACTTTTTCTGCCGTGTTACAACCGGTTAAAAGCTACCTGCGGATACGGTTTTCGCGGAAGGTATCAAAATAGCAGGCGATATTATCCAAGGGGATGTTATGGGGCAGATCGTTGGAGCACTTCATGATGTAGCCGGGGTATTCCCGCCCGGCGTTCACACAGCGCATAACCTCTTTTTTTACATCCTCCATGGTGCCGAAGGTAAGCACCTGGGTATCGGCATTGCCGATGAGTACCTTATTCTTGCCGTATTTTTTCAGCGTGCTGTCGAGATCAAAGGTCCAGTCAAACAAAATGCCGTCGGCGCCCGCGGCAAAAATATCATCCACCAGCTCTGTGTAGTTGCCGTCGGATACAAAGATAATCTTTTTGCCTACCTTTTTGATTTCGGCAAAAATGCGCTCGTAGTGAGGAAAGAGATTTTCAATATACCACTGCTTTGAAAAGACCAGTCCCCGGGTGATGGCCACGTCGTCGTGGCAGAAGAAAAATGGGATATCGCTTTCTGCCCAGGCCTTGGCGTGCTCTACCGACATATCGGCAAACAACTGTAGGGTGTGTTTAAAGCGTTCGGGCTCGCTGCCGGCGGTGACGAGAAACATCTCCCAGCCAAAGGTGAGAATAAACCATTGAAACAAGGTGGTGTAATATAGCCCGGTGACCACGGCGCTGTCGCCCATTCTTGCCTGATCGTCCAAAGTGGCCTGCAGCCCGGCGCGGATGGAACGCCGCAACTCATCCATAGACGAATATTGGGCAAAGGGATCGTAGCTTAACACCTGCTCTTCATCTTCAAAGTGGGTATCAACATGCCAGGTGCTGCCGGTAAAACCCCATTCAGAAACAAAAGAGTCGCTGTCTAGCTGCTTTTTGGTTTCGCCCGGTTCAAATTTGTAGGCGCGCTTGGGCAGGCTGTAGATCCAGTCCAGATCCAGCTTTTGCGCAGCAGCCTTAAGCGCCTCGCAAGGCTGCTCAAAGGGATCGATGCCGGTGATTTTTTTGATATAGGCGGGATGCTCTAGCGTTTCGGTTTGCGGAATAGCCTCGGTATACTCCAAATTCAGCGCTTTCAGTAGCCGGTCTTTTGCCATGATGTTCCCCCGTTTCGTGCTTTTTATCTAAGCTGTTTCCAGCATGAATTAGGCACATCATATCATTTCAACCGCAGGAAAACAACGCCTTTTTATTGCAAGATCTCGCTTTTTCAAATAGCCAAAAAACATAGGTTTCACTCAGGCTTTTTATCATCCCTCGTTTGTTACTCAGCCGCCCGGCTTGCGCGGCAACAAGCGCAGCTTCCGTTCTCCGCAGGAGCGGCCAGCTTGGGCAACACTTGTTGTATGATATCCATCGCCTGCAACAATTGCAGGGCGTCTTCCTCCTCCAGCGCGCCCAGCCGCTGCTGTACCCGCAGGCAAAGCTCATCGCGGCACCTGTCGATAAAATCATCGGCCCCCGGGGCCATACAGATACGGATAATGCGCCGGTCGGCTTCGTCAAATTCTCGCTGCACTAAATCCAGTTCCACTAAGCGGCCCACAATTTTGGTCATTTGCTGCTTAGATACCCCAAAATGGGCTGCCAAGCCGGTCATAGTCATACAACGGTATTTTTTTAGCGCCGTCAACGTATAAAACTGCATAGGGCTCAGTTCTTCACGCAGCACGCTTTCAAAAGGCTTCATCAGGTAATCGTGCAGCAAAGGGATGATTTGGTAAAAACGTCCAGCCAATTGCTCGCTCGTGGGGGTTGGCATGGTATCTCCTCGTTTCTTTTTACGAATAAAATCAAGTGGTTTTTCTGTCCGGCCCAAACATTTTGCCAAAGGCTGAGCAAAATGTCGTTTTATGGCCTTGACGGGGATATTTTACATTGACATCCCGTAGGGCCGGTGTTATACTAAAACACAAATTGTAAACGATGGTTAACTATTCTCGTATAGCTACTATTATATAAGAGCAAAATTATTTGTCAATAACAAATGTAGAATAACGACAAAGAAGCGGCGTACCGTTTCTGCGAAAAACCCGGTACAAAGGAGTTGTTTGCGTGAAAATCGGATTGGATGTTGGCTCCACCACCATCAAGTATGTTGTGTTGGACGATCAGAATCAAATCATACATAAGGCGTATGAGCGGCATTATTCGCAGATCATTCAAAAGATTGCCGAGATTTTGCGGCGCCTGAAAGACGAGCTGCCCCAGGGGGAAGAAATGCAACTGGCCATTTCCGGTTCCGCCGGTATGGGTGTAGCAGAAAACTGCAAGCTGCCCTTTGTGCAGGAGGTGTATGCCACCCGTGTGGCGGCAAACCGGCTGTTGCCCGGCTCCGACGTGATTGTGGAACTGGGAGGCGAGGACGCCAAGATCCTGTTTTTAACCGGCGGCATGGAGGTGCGCATGAACGGCTCCTGCGCAGGCGGCACAGGGGCGTTTATTGATCAAATGGCCACCTTGTTGGATATTACGCCTGATGAGATGAACCAGCTGGCCCAAGAACACGAAAAAATATATACCATCGCTTCGCGCTGCGGCGTGTTCGCCAAGTCGGATATTCAGCCTCTGCTCAACCAGGGCGCCCGCAAAAGCGATATTTCGGCCAGCATCTTTTATGCAGTGGTCAACCAAACGATTGCCGGCTTGGCCCAGGGGCGGGATATTACCGGTAAGGTGGTTTACTTGGGCGGTCCGCTTACCTTTCTTTCGCAGCTGCGCAAGAGCTTTGATGAAACTTTAAAAGTAGAGGGGATATGCCCGGAGAATTCCCTGTATTATGTAGCGTTGGGCGCTGCCTTTTGCGCCGATACCCCCGTTAACCTAGAGCAAGCGCTGCATGCTGTGGAGAACTATAAGGCGTCGGGCAACTTTGCGTTTAACCCCCCGCTGTTCGCCAGCCGCGAGGATTACGACGCTTTTGTCGCCCGCCACAACGCTTGCCGCGCGCCGCGCGGGGATATGGCGAGCTATACCGGCGGCGTGTATCTGGGCATGGACGCAGGCTCCACCACGGTTAAGGCAGTGGTGGTGGGCGAGCAGGGGCAACTGTTGCTTTCGGAATACTTGCCCAATAGCGGCAATCCTGTGCCGCTGATCAAAGAGTTTTTAGAAAAGCTCTATGCCCAATATCCAGAGGTGCACGTTCTTTCCAGCGCCGTTACCGGCTATGGGGAAGAGATTATTCAAAACGCCTTTTGCGTGGATTACGGCATTGTAGAAACGGTGGCCCACCTTACCGCCGCCAAACGCTTTATGCCCGACGTGCAGTTTGTTATCGATATCGGCGGGCAGGATATTAAGTGTTTTCAAATCCACAACGGGGCCATTGACAATATTTATTTAAACGAGGCGTGCTCTTCGGGCTGCGGATCCTTTTTGCAAACCTTTGCCAACGCCTTGGGTTACTCTATTGAAGAGTTTGCACAGCTGGGCCTGTTTGCCAAACAGCCGGTGAACCTGGGCTCCCGCTGTACGGTGTTTATGAATTCCTCGGTAAAGCAGGCGCAAAAGGACGGCGCCACGATTGAAGATATTTCGGCGGGGTTGTCGCTGAGCGTAGTGAAAAATGCCTTGTATAAGGTTATTCGTGCCGGTTCGCCCGGGGAGTTGGGCGAGCGCATTGTGGTGCAGGGCGGCACTTTCTTAAACGACGCTGTGCTGCGCGCCTTTGAGCAAGAAATGGGCGTGGAAGTTGTGCGCCCAGATATTTCTGGTTTGATGGGGGCTTATGGCGCGGCGCTGTATGCGCAACAGCAGTCTCAACTGGAAGGGAAGAAAGAAAGCGGCATTGTTACACCGGAGAAATTGGCCCACTTTGTGCACAAAATTAGCGTGGTAAGTTGCGGCCTTTGCAGCAACCACTGCCGCCTAACGGTGAACACCTTTGAAGGTGGGCGCAAATACATAGGCGGCAACCGGTGCGAAAAGCCCATTACCCGCAAAAAGGGCGGCCCCAGTTTGAATATATATGAATACAAGCAGTCTTTGCTGGAGGAATACCGCACAGCGGATGGACCCCGCGGTGTGATTGGCCTGCCCTTGGGGCTGAATTTTTACGAGTTGTTGCCTTTCTGGCACGCCTTTTTCACCTCTTTGGGATTTGGAGTGCGCACGTCGCCGTTTTCTACCCGCAAGCTATATTTACAGGGCCAGCACACAATTCCCTCTGATACGGTATGCTTCCCGGCCAAACTGATGCACGGGCATGTGCAAAGCTTAATAGACGAAGGGGTAGACACCATCTTTTATCCCTGTATGTCGTATAACTTGGATGAGCATTTGGGCGACAACCATTACAACTGCCCAGTGGTGGCCTATTATCCCGAGGTAATCGCCGCCAATATGGGTGATATTCATAAGGTGCGCTTTATTAAAGATTATGTGGGGTTGCACCGCCCTCACGACTTCCCCATTAAAATGCACGGGGTACTCAGCCAGTATTTTGACGGCATCACCTTAAAAGAGGTCAAAAAAGCAGCTAAGGCTGCTTATGCGGCCTATGCCGATTATTTTGAGAAGGTGCGCCGCCGCGGGCAGGAGATTGTGCGCCAAGCCAGGCAAGAAGGCCGGCAGATTATTGTGCTGGCGGGCCGGCCTTATCATGTGGATCCTGAAATCAACCATGGTATTGATAAACTCATCGGCAGCTTTGGTGTGGCGGTTGTGTCGGAAGATGTGGTAAGCGCCAAGGAAAAGCGCGCCGTAATCCATGTGCTCAACCAGTGGACCTACCATTCCCGCCTGTATGCTGCGGCCCGTTACGTGCGCACACAACCGGATATGAACCTGGTGCAGCTGGTTTCTTTCGGCTGCGGGGTGGACGCCATTACCACCGACGAGGTGCGCGATATTTTGGAGCAAGGCGGCAAAATTTACACGCAGATAAAAATAGACGAAATCACCAATCTGGGGGCGGTAAAGATCCGTCTGCGCAGCCTGCTGGCCGCTATTGCGGAACAGAAAGCCACGCAGGAAAAGAAGGGAGAGGCTTTGCTTGGCTAAATTGAAATACGATAAAAAAACGGGCAGGCTGCTGTTTACCCGGGAGATGAAAAAGGAGTATACCCTGCTCTTTCCCATGATGGCGCCTATCCACTTTACCATATTGAAAAATGTGTTCACCCATTTTGGATACCGGGCCGAGCTGCTCACCACCCAGGGACCGGAAATTGCGCAAACCGGGTTAAAATATGTGCATAACGATACTTGCTATCCGGCTATTTTGGTTATCGGCCAATTGATCGACGCGCTGAACAGCGGCAAATACGATCTCAACCGCACGGCGCTGATGATTACACAAACCGGCGGCGGATGCCGGGCCTCTAATTACATTCATCTACTGCGCAAAGCTTTAAAGAAAGCCGGGTATGAAAAGATTCCGGTGGTTTCGGTGAATCTGTCGGGCATGGAGCGCAACAGCGGTTTTTCCATCACCCTGCCCATGATCCGCCGGGCGGTGGCTGCGATCGTATACGGCGATTTGTTGATGCTGCTGAGCAATCAAACTAGACCCTATGAGATAGTGCAGGGGGAAAGCGACGGTCTGGTGCGCAAATGGACCGATCGGCTCACCAAGATGCTCAATGCCGGCAAGGGCTGCTCCGCTAAACAACTGGAGGAAAATTTAAACGCCATCTCCGACGACTTTGCCGCCATTGCGGTCAATCGCGTTCCCAAGGTAAAGGTGGGCGTGGTTGGCGAAATCTACGTTAAATACGCCAGTTTGGGCAACAATAACCTGGAAAGCTTTTTGGCTTCACAGGATTGCGAGGTCAATGTGCCCGGTATACTGGCCTTTGCCCAGTTTAAAATCGACAACCGGCTGGAGGACATTAAATTATACGGCGGCAGCAAAGCAAAATTCATGGTGGTAAGCATGCTGATGAAGTACTGCACCAAGCTGGAAGGCTTGCTAATTGCCGCAGTGCGCCGCCATCCCGAATTTACGCCGCCGGGCAGCTACGCGCACACCAAGGCGGCCATTAAGGGCGTTATCGGCTATGGCGACAAAATGGGCGAGGGCTGGCTGCTGACCGCCGAAATGTTGGAGCTCACCGAACTGGGGTACGAAAATATTGTGTGCACCCAGCCCTTTGGGTGCCTGCCCAACCATATTTGCGGCAAGGGCATGATTCGTAAAATCAAAGAGATCAATGAGCGGGCCAATATTGTGGCCATCGATTATGACGCCGGCGCTACCCGGGTTAACCAAGAAAACCGCATTAAGCTGATGCTGGCGGTGGCCAGAGAGAACCTGCAAGAAAAGCTAAAGCAATCACAGGCCCAACCCAAAAGCGAAGTTGACCGTAAGGCTGCGGTGTCGAAGTAGTTTGTGTTTTGTATATTTATTATGTGATTATGCGAAAAGTATAAAATGCTGTCAAAAAAAACTGCCCGGAACAATAACGTTCCGGGCAGCTGCGTGTTCTAAAGGGAACAAAAATTTACAGGTCGCTTTTGATTACTGGCTGTCAATTGCGTCATCGTTGACTGCATTTGCTACGCCTAATCTATGTGGGCTTCCCATCAAGATAAGAGGGAACGCACCGGTTGACATTAGGCTTGCGGAGAAATGATATATTTGCCCATGGCCCGTAAGGCGGGGCTTTGCAAAATGTTGGGCAGCTCTTCCAACGGGGCTGTGCGGCACACCATAGAGCTGACGTCCAGCCGGCCGGAATTGATAAGCCCAATGGCCCGATCCAGCGTATAGGGATTGATGAAGGAGGCGCGTATCGTCAGCTCCTTTTGGAAGAGCATAAAGGGCTTGACGGCGATTTCATCGTCTGGTTTGGTTAACCCGAAGAGCATGACGGTGGCTTTGTTCCCGGCTAACTCAATGGCCTGTTTCACCGTAGCGGGCAAACCGGCGCATTCAATCACAGTGTCCAACCGTTTTACACCATACTGACAAAGTACAGAGGCGATATCCTGGCTGGTGGGATCGATACATACATCGGCCCCTAGCTTGCAGGCCATCTCGCGTTTGGCGGCAACCGGTTCCGACACCGCCACCAAGCGGGCGCCGGCCAGTTTCACCAGCTGCATCATCAGCAACCCAATCATGCCGCCGCCGATCACTAAAACCGAAGCGCCCGGTTGAATCTCGCACATATCGATACCGTGTAAGCAGCAAGAAACGGGTTCAGCCATGGCGCCGGCCTCAAAGGTGGTGCTATCGGCAAGGTGGTAGGCCTGTTTGGCGGGCACCGCGCAATACTGAGCAAAGCCGCCGCTTACCGTGGTGCCAATGCCCCGCATGTGCTCACAGTAGTGAGCCATGCCGTTACGGCAGTAGTAGCAAGCGCCGCAGGCATCGTTGGGATCCACGCAAACGCGATCTCCTACACGGAATTCGCTAACGCCTTCTCCCACCTGTTCCACCACGCCGGAGAATTCGTGCCCTAAAATGGCTGGAGGCGTGCAATCGGCCGCGCCCTTATCACCTTCAAAAATGTGCACGTCGGTACCGCATACGCCGCAGGCCATTACCTTTACCAGCAGCTCACCCCGCCCCATTTCCGGCATAGGGGAATCTTGAATGCGCACGTCGTGCTTACCATAGAAAACTGCGCTTTTCATCAATACACCTTCCTTTAATACACTTCTGTTCTTTTGTGTTGCATGTGCGGTGTTTTTGCGCCCTTAGCGCGCTTTTATCATCGGGCGCCCAAGGCGTTTTAAAGCTTATTGCTGCCCCCATTATAGCACAGCAAACAAGGGATTTGTAGCAGCATTTCTTACGCGGATTTGCCAGATAAGGCAAAAGCAAATACCGGCGGGTCTTGTTACAACTTGGTTGCAACATTTTTGCAGAATGTCTGGGTTTTGTTCAAGAGCGGGTCATAATTGACCGGTATACTAAAGATGTTCTCAGATAGATGAACTACACTGCTCAGCTGGGATATCGGAATACCGTATCTCAGCAGGGCAGACCAAACAACACCTCCCATTACGATGGGGTTTCTATATTGAATCCTCGCTTCAGAATCCTTCTTCTCCTCTCTTTAAGAAACGCGGCCGTATGGCCGCGTTTCTTTATGTATAGCATAAAAAAACGCAGAGCCCAACCATCCCAAAGCCGGCAAACGCGGCTTAGATGTGCTTTTAGCGCGCAGGATGGCGGTTGATTTTGCAGCGAAAAATAAAATAGCGCCATAACAACCGGCGCCTCCTAATTTTAGGGGGCGCCGGTTGTTTATGTTGTAATATAGAAGGCTATGATGGGTTTATCCGTAAAAAACGTTACGGCTTAGAAGGTAACATCTTCACCGTTAAAGGCGCAGGTTAACACCTTTTTCATATTTTCTACGTCGATGGGGCGGGGGTTAGAGGCAGTGCAAGGATCTGCCACAGCATTGACTGCAATGGTATCAATATGCTCAGCCAGTTGCTCTTCGGTTACGCCGTTCTCACGGTAGCTTTGCTTGATATCCAACTTCTTGTTCATATCGCGCACAAATTCCACCAAAGAGTTGCAAAGTTGCTGGTTGGTAGAGCCTGCCAAGCCAAGAGTCCGGGCGATATCGGCGTAGCGATCTACGCACACTTTAGCGTTATATTGAATAACAGCAGGCAGCAAAATAGCGTTGCAACGGCCATGCGCAATGTGGAACATAGCGCCGGTTTTGTGGGCCAAGCTATGGGCAATACCCAACAGCGCATTAGAGAAAGCCATACCTGCCAGGCACTGGGCAATGTGCATTTTTGCGCGGGCATCTTTGTCCCCGTGATAAGAGGCAACCAAGCTGTCGGAGATATCAGAAATCGCCTGTAGCGCCAGCGGATCGGAAAAACCGGAGCGGGCAGTGGCCACATAGGCTTCGATAGCGTGGGTCAGGGCATCCATACCGGTATCGGCCGTCAGGGTCTGCGGCATGCTTTGGGGAATATCGGTATCCAGTATGGCGATATCCGGCGTGATTTCAAAGTCTGCCAAAGGATACTTGATATTGGTAGAATAATCGGTAATGACCGAAAAAGCAGTTACCTCGGTGGCTGTTCCGCTGGTGGAAGGGATAGCCACAAAGATAGCTTTTTTGCGCAGCTGGGGCATGCTAAAGGGATCTTTGATATCGTCAAAGGTTTTATCGGGATATTCATAAAATACCCACATAGCTTTGGCAGCGTCAATGGGAGAACCGCCGCCGATGGCGACGATAACATCCGGCTCAAACTCCTGCATGGCTTTGGCGCCGCGGAAAACCGTTTCAATAGAAGGATCCGGCTCTACGCCTTCAAACAGCATTACTTCCATACCGGCTTCTTTTAACGCATCTTCTGTCTTTTGCAGAAAACCACCGCGTTTCATAGAATGGCCGCCGGTTACAACAATAGCCTTTTTATGGCCTTTCAAGTTTTTTAATTCAGAAATTGCACCGGATCCATAATAAATGTCTCTCGGTAATGTAAATCTTGCCATACGATTTCCTCCTTTATGGCTTAGTCACTATTGCAGCCATTACAAGCGCCACGTTGTAAGATGCATTTTTAGTTTTGCGCCAGTAAAAGCTATTTGTTAATGATGCTTGATATATAGGATGATAAATTGTGCATAATATAAAAGTTAGAATATTGTTAAAGTTATATCAAGCTTTCAAGGCTATAATAGCACACGCAAGCGTGAATTGCAATTGTATAAAACGCCGGTTATCAACATAATATTTTGTGCAGTATTAAAGAACAAAAAAGAAGAGAAGACGCGAGCTTTTCAAAGACTTAAAAACAGACGAACGAGAACGAAGTATCATTTTTAGCCGGTTTAGCCGGTTGAGGATAATTTGCACATGTGTGCGGGTTGTTGCTTTTATAGGGAATATGCTATAATCTGGGCGAGTCGCCGGGCCGTGCTAGCGTGCGGACATGCCGGTGTTCGGCAATGTAAAAGGAGGTTATACCGATGAAATTGATTTCCTGGAATGTCAACGGATTGCGCGCTTGTTTGGGAAAAGGGTTTCTGGCCTATTTTGAGCAGGCAAACGCCGATATTTTTTGTTTGCAAGAAACCAAAATGCAGCCCGGCCAGGTAGAGCTGGAGTTGCCCGGTTATTATCAGTTTTGGAACAGCGCAGAGCGCAAAGGGTATTCCGGCACGGCAGTTTTTTCCCGGCGGGAACCGGATTCGGTAACCTATGGGCTGGGAATTGACATACACGACAATGAGGGGCGGGCCATCACTTTGGAATTCCCCACATTTTATTTGGTGAACGTGTATAGCCCCAATTCCAAAGAGCAACTGGCGCGCATCGATTACCGTATGCAGTGGGAGGATGATCTGCGCGCTTATTTGCAACGTTTGGATGAACGCAAACCGGTGGTGCTTTGTGGGGATCTGAATGTGGCGCATGAAGAAATTGACCTAAAGAACCCCAAAACCAACCGGGGCAATGCCGGCTTTAGCGATCAAGAGCGGCAGAAGATGGGGCAGCTGCTGGATGCGGGGTTTGTGGATTCTTTCCGCCAGCTTTACCCCCAGCGCACGGGAGCGTATTCTTGGTGGTCTTACCGGTTTAATGCCCGTAAGAACAACGCGGGTTGGCGAATAGATTATTTTATTGTGTCGCGCCGCTGGGCGCAGCGCATAGAAGAGGCCGAAATTTATGCCGAGGTGTTGGGCAGCGATCATTGCCCAGTGGGCTTGATGCTGCGTGAGGACTAACCAAATAAAGAAAATTTTGGCGATTTGATAAAAAGAGGTTGGCGCACCGGCTTTTATGTGATATGATAAATATTGCCGCTATTTACAATCAAAATATTAATAAAATGCCGGTTTGTTTTCTTATTATTAATATATTTTTAACAAAACAAGGGGACTATTTTACTAAAATAAAGAGGAAATAACCGAACCGGCCGCCGCCTTGCTTACCCACGGGGCAGCGGCAGGATTTGTTTTGCCCATGGCAAAACAACCGGCAGGCACGGCGGTTTTTTAAGTGAGGAGTTGAAGCAGATGATAGAGGTAAAGGACCTCGTAAAGCAGTACGGCGATAAGCTGGCGGTGGATCATATCAGCTTTTCCGTACAAGACGGCGAGATTTTGGGCTTTTTGGGCCCCAACGGCGCCGGTAAGACCACAACCATGAATATCATCACAGGATATCTGTCGTCTACTGCGGGTACGGTAACGGTGGATGGCTGTGAAATACTGGAAGATCCCATGGGGGCAAAAAAGAAAATCGGTTACCTGCCGGAACAGCCGCCGCTGTACCTAGATATGACCGTAAAGGCTTATCTGGATTTTGTGTTTGATCTGAAAAAGGTAACCCTGCCCAAGGCGGCCCACATCAAAGAGGTGTGCAACCTGGTTAAAATTTCTAATGTGTACAACCGGGTCATTAAAAACCTTTCTAAAGGCTACCGCCAGCGCGTCGGCTTAGCGCAGGCACTTTTGGGCAATCCGCCGCTGCTGATTCTGGACGAGCCCACCGTCGGCCTGGATCCCAAGCAGATTATTGAAATCCGCAACCTGATTAAAAGTTTGGGCAAGCGGCACACCGTCATTCTCTCCTCCCATGTGCTGCCCGAAGTGCAAGCCACATGCGATAGGATCATCGTTATCAACAAGGGTAAGTTGGTAGCCGATGATACCACTGAAAATCTGTCGAAATCGCTGAGCGGGGAACACCGCTTGGTTGCCCGTATCGAAGGCAAAGAGCAAGCGATTTACAGCACCTTAAAGTCTATAGACGGCATGTTGGCCGTTACCAAAATGGGCGAAAAGGAACCGGGTGTTTACGAGTTTATTATTGAGGCCGATCCCGATATGGATATTCGCCGTCCGGTGTTCCGCGCGCTGGCCAAGGCCGATTGCCCGCTGCTGATGATGCATAACGCCGAGTTGACCCTGGAGGATATCTTCCTGCAGTTGACCGACGATAAAGCGCAGCCCAATCTTCTTTCTAAAAAAGCCAAGGCAGCGCCTGCGTCAAAGGGTGCCGACAACAAAAAAGAGTCGAGCGAGCCGGAAAGCAAGGCCGATGCGCCTGAGAAAGAAAAGGGCGAAGCCGAGGCAAACGATGAGGATGGAGGCGAGAACTAATGGGAGCGGTTATTAAAAGGGAGTTATCCGGATATTTTTCCTCTCCGATAGGATATATTGTGCTGGCGGTATTTTATATCTTTTCCGGATACTATTTTTTGGTTACCTTGCTGAGCAATATCAGCACGCTAAACTATGTGTTTAGCAGTATGTTTACCATTGTGCTGTTTTTGATGCCGATTCTTACCATGCGTATGTGGAGTGAAGACAAAAGGCAAAAGACCGATCAGATTTTGTTCACGGCGCCGGTTAGGCTGTTGCCGGTTACCCTTGGCAAATATTTTGCAGCGCTGATTGTTTACACGTTGGCTCTGTGCATTAATCTGGTTTATGCCATTGTTATTTCTTTCTTTGCTGCGCCGGATTGGGCTGTGTTTGTGGGCAATATGATAGGCCTGTTCCTGCTGGGGGCGGCGCTTATCGCCATCGGCATGTTTATTTCGTCCCTAACAGAAAACCAGGTGGTAGCAGCTGTGGGCAGCTTTGCCGTAAGCTTGTTTATTTTGTTGACCGATACCCTAGCCAGTGTGGTGGGGGTTGACTTTATCAGCGCCATTATTGAGGGGCTGTCCTTTAACGGCCATTACACCAACTTTACCTCAGGTATTTTGGATGCAGTGGATCTGATCTTCTTCCTGAGTGTTTCTGTTGTGTTTATTTTTCTAACCGTACGCGTGTTTGAAAAGAAAAGATGGAGCTGAGGGAGGAGCCAAAAATGAAAAAAGAGAAGAAACAGCAGGCCGCCCAGCCGGCTCAAGATGCAAAGCAAAAGAAAAAATTCTCTTGGAGCTTGCTAAAAAGCCGCCGGTTTCGCCATGGCAGCATGGCTACCGTAATCACGATATTGTTTTTGGTTGCTGTGATTGTGGTAAACGCCATTGTGAACGTGTTAAGTGATCGTGTTAAGATGAGCGTCGATCTCACCCAGCAGCAGGCGTACAATTTAACGCAAGATTCGATTGATTTTGTGGCTGGGCTGGAAAAAGATGTGGAAATTATCGTGCTCAACGACGAATCCGAATTTACTTACAACGGCCAGTACTATGTGCAGGCCAACGAGGTCATCCGGCAGTATGCCCAATATAGCAATAGGGTGAGCGTCAGCTATGTCAACCCCGCGCAAAACCCCACCTTTATGGCAGATTTTTCAGAGGATAACCCCGCGACAAACGATATTATCGTTCGGTGCGGTGATAGGCATATTGTGGTGTCTTCTTCCGATCTGTTTAACCAACAGCTCGATACCAGCACCTATTCTTACCGTATTACTTCTTCTCGGGCGGAAGAAGCCATTACTTCAGCCATGGTTAACGTAATTAGCGACACGCAAATTCAGGTATCGCTGCTTACCGGCTATGGTGAAAGCGGCTATGACGCTTTTGTAGAGTTACTGCGCAAAAACAACTATAATGTCATTACCCAAAATATTGTTACCGAAGAGATTGACCCGGAATCTAAAGTGGTTATTGTTTTTGCTCCTGCTTACGATTACGACGAGGAAGCGGTGCAAAAGCTGGGAGCCTTTTTGGAAAACGGAAACCAGATGGGCAAGTCGCTGTTTTATGTGGCCAATTTCGAGCAGCCGGATACGCCGAACCTAAATACGCTGTTGGAAGAGTGGGCGCTGCAAGTTGGCGACGGTATTGTATTTGAAACCGATAACAACAATTTGGCAGTTGTGAATAACCCCTATTATGGCCTGAGCGAGTACTATTCAGGCGACGAAGACACCACTTATATTGAAGACTTGAAGGATCCCAGCAAGCCGGTTATTGTGCCCTTCAGTAAGCCCATTGAGGTGCTTAACTCCGAAATTGCCAAGCCGTTGTTAACCTCTTCAGAGGAGACTTCAGGCGTGGTGCCTAGCGATGCTGGGGATGATTGGACCTATGAAAATGCCGAAGTCAAAGGGCCGGTTAATACTGCTGCAATCTGTATTAAAACAAGATTTGACGGCACCACGCCGCTTATCTCTAACCTGGTGGTTGTGGGTTCGCCCGACGCTTTGGCAGAAGACGTGCTCAGCATGAACTCCTTTAATAACTCGGCGTATTTCTTAAATTTGTTTGACCATATCGCCGAACGGGAGGATAACTCCATCACCATTGAGTCTAAGAGCCTTTCCGTCAATGAGCTTGGCATTACCGTGGGTACCAGTTTGACCCTGGGTGTTGTGTTTACGATTGCGTTGCCCGCAGTTATATTGATTGTTGGGTTGGTCATCTGGATCCGCAGGAGGAACCGCTAATCATGAATAAAAAACTAAGAGGTATTATCATTGGCTGCGTCGCGGTTGTTGTTTTGGTCGCCGCTCTTATCGTCCTTAGCAATTTGCCGGCAGACAGCAGCGAGACGGCGAGCGAAGATGCCGCCGCCTCTACTGCGGCCATTTATTTAAACGATAAGCAGGCCGCCAATGTGCGCAAAGTGGAAGTGACCAATGAAACGGGAAGTTACGTGGTAAACGTAACGGAGGAAAGCGAGTATACAATTGACGGGCTGGATAACGCGCCGCTGTCTGATACTTCCATGCAATCCTTCCTATCCGATATCGGCTCCATTAACGCCAAGGCTTTAATCGACGAAGAAGGAACCGATTTGAATCAATATGGGTTGGGCCAGCCTCGCGCTACCGTTACGGTTACTTACAGCGACGGGTCTTCCAACGAGGTGAGAATTGGCAATGATGCCCCCGCCAGCGAAGGGGTATACTGCATGGTAGACGACGACCCCAAGGTTTACCTTTTCCTCACCTCAAAAGTGGATGATTTGCTGCTGGGCGCGTTGGATATGGTGGATAAAACCATTACCAATACCGGCGTGGTAGAGCCGGAGGAAAGCACCACGAGCAGTGGTGATGATGAAAATGCCAACCTTACAACACTGGTGAAGCTTACGTTGGGGGGAACATCCCGCGAGGAACCGATTGTGGTAGAACCCTCTACCCACCCCAATTCTTACAGCTTGTACGACATTACCAGCCCCAACCACCGTGTAACCAACAGTGACGCCACCGGCCCGCTGCTGACCAATTTGTTTGGGCTTACGGCGGAAGAAGTGATAACTGTTAACCCCACCCAGGAGGAGCTGGAGCAATACGGCTTAGCGGATCCTTATTCTACAGCAGAGGCGATTTATCCCTCTGAAACCATCTCTCTCATTTGCTCGGCACCGCAGGATGGGTATGTATACGTTATGAATCGCGACAAAAACGTGATTTATAGAATGGCGGATGAAATTATTGATACCTCGTCTGAAACTCGTTTCAGCAGCCTTTCTTGGATTAACGCCCAGTATAGCGATTTGCTTTCTCACTTGGTGACGACGCCTTATATTGGCGATCTGAAGAGCTTAACGGTATCGACGGCGGATCAGTCCTATACCTTTGATTTGTCCACCGTAAAGGATGAAAACGATACGGATGTGACCACGGCGAAATATCAAGGGGAAGAATTGGATATTGATATCTTTAAAGACTTCTACCAAGTGGTTATCGCCGCCAGCAACGAGGGTATGCTTGATGAAGAGGTTGAGGGCGAGCCGGTTCTTACCTATCGGTTTGAATATACCGAGGGCCGGGATGAAGATGTTGTGGAGTTTTATTCCACGAGCAACCTCAGGGCATTGATCAAGTTAAACGGCGATGGCGGCACGTATTGCTACCAAAGCTATGTGGATAAGGCAATTGCTGATATTCAACGTTTGTTAAACGGCGAAGAAATTACAACGGTTTATTAAGCGAAGGAAAGCAAAGGTTTTAGCAGGCGGCGTTTGGTGCCCCCCCAATGGGTACCGGCGCCGCCTGCTATTTATATTAAGTAAAGCCGGCGTTATATAACGCCGGCTTTACTTAATATAAATTAATGAATAATATTTATTACAATATTTTGATTACCCAACAGTTGCAATCACTTTATTGACCTTTACTGTTTTTGTTCTGTTGCGCACGGCAGTGGGGGCATATACCGTATAAGGTTAAATTGTGGCCGGATATGGCATAGCCCGTGTCCTGCTCCAACTTTTCTTCCACAGTGCGAAGCGGGCAGCCTTCAATGCGTATTTTGGCATCACAACAGGTGCACACCAAATAATGGCCGTGTTTTTCTTGATGTAAGGCATAGCGCGTTACGCCATCCCCCAGCTGGGAACGTTCCAGCAGCCCAGCCTCAACAAAGCGTTCTAAGTTTCGGTAAACAGTGGAAAGCGCCAACTGCGGATATTGATCGGCCACTTGAGCCGCCACCTCTTCGGCCGACATTGGCGCCAACCCCGGGCGAAATACGCCCAATATCGCCTCTCTTTGACGGGTACTCTTTAAGCCGTGAAGAGATTGAGACATGGCGCAGTCCTCCTATCCTGTTGAATTTCTAGGCTCATTGTAACGCATACGGCGGCGAATTTCAACCGCCTGCTGTGTTTGCGAAAGAGTGGGCAGGCATGCAAAATTTTCTTGACAAGGAAGAATGCATGGCTTATGATTATTAATGCGTAGTTGCAAATCATTTGCAACTACTGTTCTTTACAAGGATTTCCTCATATCGGGAGGCTGCTTTATGCGTTTGGTTCCTTTTATACGGCGAGTTTGTAAGCCGGTTGCCGTTTTATTGTCGCTTGTGATCTGTGTGGTGGGTTCTGTCCATCTTGTAGGCTGTTCCACAACGCAAAAAGCCGATTCCGCCCGGGTGCGTTTGCTTTGCTCTTTTTATCCTATTTATATTATGGCCTTGAATATTACCGACGGGGTAGACGGCGTGCAATTGGATGTGATGGCGCCCAATCAAACGGGCTGCTTACACGATTATCAGCTGCAAACTGAGGATATGAAAAACTTAGAGTCTGCCGATGGTTTTTTGATAAACGGCGCTGGGATGGAATCTTTTTTGGATAAGGTGACACAGGAGCTCCCCGAGTTAACCGTGGTGGATTCCAGCACGGGTATCCCCTTGATTGCGGCGGGAGAAACCCATTCTCACGATCACGAATCTCATGAACAGAGCGAAGAAGAGGAAGAAGTGAACCCTCATTTATGGGTGTCTATCTCCAACTGTATCCAACAGGTAAATAATCTTACCGAAGGGATTTGCCAATTGGATCCCGCTTATGCTGACTCTTATCGGGCCAATGCACAGGCATATACCGATAAGCTTTCTTCCCTGCGGGATGAGATGCATGCCCAGCTGGACGGCTTGCCCAATCGGGATATTATTACGTTTCACGAGGCATTCCCCTATTTTGCAGAAGAATTTGACCTGAACATCGCCGCGGTTGTGAACCGTGAACCGGATAGCGAGCCCAGCGCTAAAGAATTGGCAGATACCATTCTGTTGGTGCGATCAACCAATGTGAAAGCCTTGTTTGTGGAACCGCAATATCCCACAACGTCGGCGGAGATCGTAGCAAACGAAACAAGCGCGGCGGTTTATGTGCTGGATCCGGCGGTTTCCGGCGATATGGACAAAGACGCCTATTTACACACTATGGAACAAAACTTGCAGGTGCTGCGCCAGGCGCTGGCCTAAAACCGTTTTGTTTACGTGCCGTTATCAGCCTTGCCGCGCCGGCAGGACGAAAAGGAGAAGAATTATGCAACCCGAGCAGGCAAACAAGTTAAACAGCGTGCGCCCCACACAGGCAACCGATAAAGGAAAGGTATGCCATTGCAGTGTGCAGCTGAAAAAGGTGGGCGTGAAAAAAGGTGGGAACATTATTTTGCACGATGTGTCGCTCACTGCCAATCATGGAGAGATCCTGGCATTGATAGGGCGCAACGGTGCAGGTAAAACCACTTTGCTAAAGGCGATAATGGGCCGGTTGCCCCATACGGGCGCCATTACCTTTTTTAATGCCGACGGGCAGCCGATACGTAGGCCTCGCATCGGTTATGTGCCCCAGAGCTTGGCTTTTGATCCCAGCACGCCGGTCACCGTGGCTGATCTGTTTAGTGCTAACAGCAGCCGTTTGCCGGTTTGGCTGGGGCACCGCAAAGCGCAGCGTGAAAAAGCCCGGCAGGTGCTAAGCAAAGTAGGGGCCGCCGGCCTGCTTGACAAAACACTGGGGGCGCTATCCGGCGGCGAGTTGCAACGGGTGTTGCTGGCTTTTGCCCTGGAGCCCATGCCGGATATGCTGTTGCTGGACGAACCTGTTTCGGCAGTGGACCGCAAGGGTACGGGCATTTTTTATGAATTGGTTACCTCTATGCGGCAAGAGTATCATATGCCTATTATCCTCATATCCCATGATTTGGGGCATGTGCGCAAGTATGCCACAAAGGCGGCTCTGCTGGATCGCACGGTGCTGCTGCAAGGACCGGTAGCTGATGTGCTGGCTTCTTCGCAAGTGCGCCAGACCTTTGGTTTAGAGGGGCTGTAAAACCATGTTTGTTTGGCTGCTGCAACAATGGAGGGGATGTCTGTATGCAAGTAATTTATCATTTTCTTAACCAGCTGCTCCCGTTTGAATGGGCGCAGTTTGACTTTATGAAAAACGCCCTGCTGGCGGTGTTGATTATTACCCCGCTGTTTGGCTTAACCGGCACGATGATTGTCAATAATCGGATGTCTTTCTTTTCGGATGCGCTGGGTCACTCTGCTTTAACGGGTATCGCTATCGGCGTACTGCTGGGCATTGATAATTATATGTTTTCTATGATAGGCTTTGCGCTGTTGTTTGCCTTGGCTATTTCGGCGGTGATTGAATCGGGCACCACATCGGCGGATACGGTGATTGGGGTGTTTTCTTCAGCCGGCATGGCCTTGGGGATTGTGCTGCTTTCGGCCAACGGAGGTTTTTCAAAATATTCCAATTATCTGATTGGGGATATTTTATCGGTACGCCCCAATGAGCTGTTGCTTTTGTTGTGCATTTTTGTTGTTGTTCTGGCGGTTTGGGTGCTTTGCTTCAACCGGTTGATGATAGCCAGCCTGAATGCCGATTTAGCCGCTAGCAAACAGGTGAACGCCCGGCTGTATAAGAACCTATTTGTCATACTAATTGCCCTGATTGTGGCGGTATCCATTAAATGGGTGGGCATTCTAATCATCAATTCCCTGTTGGTGTTGCCTGCGGCAGCTGCCCGCAATCTGGCCCGCAGTATGCGCTCTTATCACGGCCTATCGGTACTGATTTCGCTTTTTTCCGGCGTCAGCGGCTTAATTCTTTCCTATTATATGGGCACAGCGGCAGGCGGCACCATTGTGCTGGTGGCCGCGGCTTTGTTCTTTGTTGCTTTCGCTTGGCGCCGCTTGCGTGCCAGAGCGTAATCGTCGATAGGTGTTACCGAAGCGGGGACTGTTCCGGGTACCATTGTATCAGTAAGTGTTGGATAAAACGCTGCCTGCGCTGTATGAGCCGGGCGGCGCTTTTTCTTTTGGATAATAGGATAATAGAAGAGGCAAAAGAAATGCCGCTTGTTTACTGTGACAGCAGCATAGCAACCCAAACCAAACCCGGCGGCATGGGCGGCGAGCAGCAAGCCGAAGGGCAAACCGGTATGTCTCCCCTTCGTATAGGGCTTACTTGTACAGCGGTAGCTTTTCTGTTGGCAGCGGCCGGATTAGCGGCATATCGTATTTTCGGTTTTCGCCGCAAGAAACAAGGAACCAGCAAATAAAGAGCGAAGGCGGGCAGATGGATACAGTGCTAGTATTCGTTGGCCTGGAAAGGCAAGCAGAAACATACAAAGGCCCCATCCTGGATATTTATCCAGGATGGGACCTTTTCGGGCAAAAGCAAATTTCTGATTTACGCGGCACGCCTGCCAAGCAGGCGAAGAGAAGGGCAATCAGGCGGTTTCAATACTGGCAGCCTGCTGCAAGCCCAGCTTTTTCACCGCATCTTCGCGCATTTTGTATTTCAGAATTTTACCGGCGGCATTCATGGGGAAGGCATCCACAAAGTCCACATAGCGGGGGGTTTTGTGCTTGGCCATGTGGGAGGAAACAAACTCTTTGATTTCTTCTTCGGTAGAGGTTTCTCCTTCCTTGAGGATAACGCAGGCCATGATTTCTTCACCGTAATCCTTGTCGGGCACGCCGATTACCTGCACATCCGAAACCTTGGGATGGGTATAAATAAAGTCTTCAATCTCTTTGGGGTAGATATTTTCGCCGCCGCGGATGATCATATCTTTAATACGCCCGGTAATTTTATAGTTGCCGTTTTCATCCCGGCGGGC